>JAZSEF010000035.1:0-87235 GCA_045531555.1 Roseburia sp.
AATTCTAATAGCATAGGTACCCCTCCTTTGTTACTATACATTCTATTTCCAATAACATTATATCTCCCTAGTACTATTATACTATTTTCATTCCAATCGCACAATTTCTTTTTTTAAACGAATCATAATCTTCTTCTCCAATCTTGAAATATAAGACTGAGAAATTCCTAACATGTCCGCCACTTCTTTTTGCGTCTTTTCTTCTCCATCTGCAGAATTTAATCCATACCGCAATTCAATAATCATCCGCTCTCTTCCGGTCAATTTCGCAATTGCAGAAAAAAGCAACTTTCGTTCCACATCCGTTTCCATATCACGATAAATAATATCTTCATCCGTCCCAAGGATATCTGACAACAACAACTCATTCCCATCCCAGTCTACATTTAACGGCTCATCGATAGAAACCTCCATCTTAGTTTTGCTGCTTTTCCGTAAATGCATAAGAATCTCATTTTCAATACAGCGGGATGCATAAGTGGCCAGCTTAATATTCTTATTGGGATTAAAGGTATTAATTCCTTTTATAAGTCCTATTGTTCCTATCGAAATCAAATCCTCTACTCCTACACCTGTATTATCAAATTTCTTCGCTATGTATACTACCAGACGCAGATTGTGCTCTATTAACTTTTTACGTGCAGCTTCCGGTGTTTCACTTCCAAGCATTTGAATACAATATGCTTCTTCTTCCTCCTCTAACGGCGGCGGCAATACTTCCGTCCCACCTATATAGTGTACTTCATTTCCTTCCCGTAAGAAAAGCTTTAGTATTCCCTGCAAAAAACCAAGTCTTTTGTATTTAGGCATGATTAATCTCATCTGCATTCTATCTCTCCTTTTCTATCATTGATGCCTGTAATATCACGTCATACTCTTTTTTCTCCAGTAATCCTGCCTCTGCAATCCCAAAGACTGCCGGTTCCACTTCTAACCGTTTTTCTCCCTGATAAATATACATTTTTTCAGCATTGTAAACTGATAGTAAACCATTTGCATTTCCAAGTGAACAATACGGAATTAGTCGCATATAATCATTCTTCTCTGAAAAAATCTGTTCTGCCAGCTTTGCCTGCAAAATATTTACCGGTTTTCCGTTATATGGATCTTGCAATAAGTTTCCACTATCCCAATATGCATTCAGTTCCCATTTTTTTCCGTGATGTATAATATCCACTTTAAACATTTGCTCCATAAGTTCTTTTTTTTGTGTAAAGTAAATTGTCACTCCTGTTAATAGTAACGCAGCTGCAATTGCTTTTCCCCAGAAAAAAGTTCCCGGCATTCCAAGTGATGCTTCCCACTCCATAATGCCGCCTAAGAACAAAACAGCCATATAAATAAACAGCCAGTTTTCCCAAAAAGTTCGTTTATCCTTCCATCCAAATGCAAGATAGTTCATCCCCGTATTCAATCCAAAATGAAGTAAGATTGTTCTAAATCCTACATTCCTAATATAAATATGTATAACAAGACTCCCAAGCGATGATAATGCCGCAATAAACAATAGTCTTCGCAACTTCCTCCTGCGCTTTAAAAAGCAATTCACACTCGCCAATGCAATATAATCCATGCACAGATTTTGTAACACAAAAATATCCGCATAAAAATGGTATATCTCTTCTCACCTCTTTTCTAATGACCTGCTCATGTCTTATGACCATTATAAAAGATGTTGCATATATTTTTTGTCAAAGGATGGTTTCCTTTTTTACGGTTTTGTCGCACTTTTCGACATATGCATTTATTCACCAAAACGGTATTCGTGTTCTTCTTTTTCATTTGCTGTCAGTTTGAACTCTTTTATAACGATATCTGCCACTTCGTCCGGCGAAAGATTTGTATTATCTATCTTTGTATGATTTGGAAACCACACTTCTCCCTCATTAGAATTTAATCTATGATTTTCGGCATCATGTAAAAGATTAGATTTACTCCATGCTACATCTCTCTTGGATGCTTTTTTCTCCATTCTATGTGGCGTTTCGTTTCTCGCAAGTCTTGTTTCAAGATCAGCACTTAATTCCACAAAATAGAATTCTCCACCTGCTGCGATAAATAAATCTGCAAGATTGGTTAAATACTCCCTCTCTTGTGGCATTTCAAATGCACAAACATAAGTAAAAATCAAATCTACATTGTGCTTCACTGCGAGTTCAAATGCTTTTTCACGAAAGATTGCATTAAATTCTTTTTGTACCGGGGTTCCAAAACCAAATATCTTGTCCGACATTTCGATGCTGTCATGATTCATCATCATATTGTACTTTAATTTGTCTCTTAAACTTTCTGCAACGGTCATTTTCCCTACTGCCTGAGGACCACATACTACAATTAAATTTGCCATAATAATCTCCTTCCTATGATAAAAAAAAGACCACCTACCCGAAAGATAAGTGGTCAAAAACAACGATATAAAATATTATGTTCCTGAAAGCTTATTTTTCTTCGTAACTCGAATATTTACATACAACATTAAGACCATGCATATCATTCTGCATTGTCTCATTATTTTCGTATGTATTTTCGATTACGAATACTAACATAATAAAGCTTCCTTTCTCAAAATATTTTTTCTAATATAATCCTTACACTTGATTTTGTCAATAGAATTTACGCCAACACTTTATAGCCTTTGCCTTCTACTGCATCTTTTAATACAGCGTCAGCTACTTCTTTTTCCAGTGTTACAATTGCTGTACCGGCAACATGGCTTACCTCTGCACTTGTTACACCTTCGATTGCTTCTAAAGTCGCTTTTACATTCGCTTCACAGTGTGGGCACATCATGCCTTCAATTTTTAATGTCTTTTCCATAGGGATGTCTTCCTTTCTTTCCTTCTGTTTTCTTTTTTTATCTTTCGATGCATTGTGAATGTCGATTAAGTTCAAACGCAATGCATTACTTACTACACAAAAACTTGACAAGCTCATAGCCGCCGCTCCAAACATTGGATTAAGCTGCCACTGTAACAATGGAATAAATACGCCTGCCGCCAGTGGAATACCAAGCATATTATAGAAAAATGCCCAGAATAAATTCTGATGAATATTACGCAACGTTGCACGGCTTAAACGGATTGCTGCTGGTACATCGCTCAAACGACTCTTCATCAATACAACATCAGCTGCATCAATCGCAATATCAGTACCTGCTCCGATAGCGATGCCGATATCAGCTCTCGTAAGTGCCGGTGCATCGTTGATGCCATCGCCTACCATGGCGACTTTGCCTTGTTTCTGTAAAGAGCGGATAACTGCTTCTTTTCCATCCGGAAGTACACCAGCGATTACTTCATCCACGCCTACTTCTGCTCCAATGGCTTTGGCTGTCCGTTCATTATCACCCGTGAGCATAACTACACGGATTCCCATGTTCTGCAATTCTTTTACTGCCTGCGGGCTGTCCTCTTTGATGACATCTGCTACCGCAATCATACCAAGGTAAGTATCATCCTTCGCAAAAAACAGTGGTGTCTTACCCTGCATCGCAAACTGTTCTGCGGATTTTTCAACTGCTTTGTCTATTATAACACTCTTTTGTATAAAAGTGTAATGTCCGCCTGTTACTTTTTCGTTATTAATCTTCGCCGTAAGTCCATTGCCCGGAAGCGCTTCAAACTCAGACACTTCCATGGTTTTCACTTCATGTGAAGCTGCATATTCTAAAATAGCCCTTGCTAACGGATGTTCACTTTTCTGTTCTAAAGACGTCGCATAGGAAAGCAATTCTCCTTCTGCAATTCCTTCCGCAGGAACGATATCCGTAACTTTTGGTTCACCTGCCGTGATAGTACCAGTCTTGTCTAATGCCACAATATCAATTTTTCCAGTCTCTTCTAACGATACTGCTGTTTTAAACATAATGCCGCTTTTCGCACCCACACCATTACCTACCATAATCGCAACCGGTGTCGCAAGTCCTAATGCACAAGGACAACTGATTACCAGTACGGAAATACCTCTGGCTAAAGCAAAACCTATCGTCTCACCACATAAGAGCCAGACAAAAATCGTAACTACCGCAATCGAGATAACAACTGGCACAAATACACCAGAAACCTTATCCGCAATCTTTGCGATTGGAGCTTTCGTTGCTGCCGCATCACTCACCATCTGAATAATCTGTGAAAGTGTCGTATCTTCGCCAACTCTTGTCGCACGGCACTTCAAATAACCGGACTGATTTACTGTCGCTGCTGATACATGCGAACCAATTTCTTTATCAACCGGAATACTTTCTCCGGTCAACGCTGCTTCATTTACTGCACTGTGACCTTCGATAACCACACCATCCACCGGAATATTCTCTCCCGGTTTTACAACAAAAATATCATCCTTTGCAACCTGCTCTATTGATACTTCTGTCTCGACACCATTCACTACCAATACTGCAGTCTTTGGTGCCAGTTTCATCAAACCTTTTAATGCATCCGTGGTTTTTCCTTTGGAACGTGCTTCTAACATTTTTCCAACTGTAATCAAAGTCAGAATCATGGCTGCGGATTCAAAATAAAACTCATGCATATATGCATGTACACCCGCCATATCTCCGTTTACCTGAGCATCCGTCATGGCAAATAATGCATACGTACTCCACACAAATGAAGCACCGGAACCTAACGCCACCAAGGTGTCCATATTGGGTGCACCGTGCAGCAAACCTTTAAAACCATTGATAAAAAACTTCTGGTTAATCACCATGACAATCACTGTCAGCAGCAACTGTACCAAACCAATGGAAATCGGATTCCGCGCCAATACTTCCGGCAGCGGCCAGCCCCACATCATATGTCCCATAGACACGTACATTAAAACAATTAAAAATCCCAGTGATGAAAATAACCTGCGTTTCATCACCGGTGTTTCTCTGTCTTTTAGCATATCTTCAGACGCCGAACTACTTGCAGAAGCATTTCCTGCACGCTTAGATGCACTGTTTCCTTTTACTTCTGCTCCATATCCGGCAGCTTCCACTGCTTTAATAATCTCTGCTTCGCTTGCCGTGCCTTCCACTCCCATAGAATTGGTCAAAAGGCTGACCGAGCAGGAAGTCACTCCTTCCACCCCGTTTACAGCCTTTTCTACTCTTGCACTGCAGGCAGCACAACTCATACCTGTTACATTATATTGTTTCATAACTTTCTAAACCACCTTCCTGCCTGACAATCATTTGAATACATACTGACTCTCTCGACAGATACTACATATCTTCTTCAATATGTTCTCTTCCCTGTGCGATGATTGTTCTCACATGATCATCTGCAAGAGAATAAAAAATGGATTTGCCGTCTCTGCGACTTTTTACTAATTTATTCTGTTTCAAAATCTTAAGCTGATGAGAAATAGCTGACTGCGTCATATTAAGCGCCTGTGCCAAATCACATACACACACCTCTGTTTCAAAAAGCACGAATAAAATACGGATTCTGGTGGAATCTCCAAATACTTTAAATAACTCTGCCAAATCGTAAAGTTCCGTTTCCTCCGGCATTTTCTCACGCACAATACTTAACAGTTCCTCGTGTACTTCTTCCCCATCACAGATTTCAATTGTTTTTTCAATCATATATATTTTCCTTTATTGCCTATAACTAATTGTCCAATCCACACCGTACAATTGCAAAGGCGATTTCATCGCTTTCTAAAAATTCCCAATGTCCTCGTAGCATTAATAACCGCGATTACCATGACGCCTACATCCGCAAAAATCGCCAGCCACATATTCGCCATACCGATTGCAACGAATATGAGACACAACACTTTTATACCGATAGCAAAATAAATATTCTGATATACAATCCGCATACACTTTTTCGAATGCTTTATTGCTCTGGCAATCTTAGCCGGATCATCATCCATTAAAACAATATCCGCTGCTTCAATGGCTGCATCCGAACCAATCGCACCCATGGCAATTCCCACATCCGCTCGCGATAATACAGGTGCATCGTTGACACCATCACCGACGAAAACAAGCTTTTCTTTCTCTCCTTTTGCAGAAATCATGCCTTCAACTTTTGCCACCTTGTCTACCGGAAGTAACTCGCTATGTACTTCATCAATACCAAGTTCTGCCGCTACATGTTCTGCTACATGTTTCGCATCACCAGTAAGCATAACCAATCTCTTGATACCTGCTTTTTTCAATTCTTCCATAGCAGTTTTCGCACTTGGTTTTATCTTATCAGAAATCACGATACTGCCTGCAAATACACCATCAATCGCGACATAAACTAAAGTACCGAATGACTCAGCCTTTACATAGGACACACCGAGGTTTTTCATTAATTTTTCATTACCTACGGCTACCTTTTTGCCCATTACAGTAGCAGTCACACCATTTCCACTGATTTCCTGTACATCAGTAACCTTCGTCATATCGAGTGCTTTTCCATAGGCATTCTTTAGACTCTTACTAATCGGATGTGTAGAGTAACTTTCTGCTAAAGCTGCATACTCTAATAATGCCTCCTCTGTCATGCCACTTGGACTGACTTTCGACACTTCAAACACGCCTTGTGTTACCGTTCCGGTTTTATCAAATACTACGTATTTTGCCGAAGCTAAGGTCTCAATGTAATTAGACCCTTTGATTAAGATACCATCTTTGCTCGCTCCACCAATACCACCGAAAAAGCTTAACGGTATACTGATAACTAACGCACACGGACAACTGGTTACTAAAAATGATAATGCGCGGTATAGCCAGCCACTCCAGTTTGGCTCAGCCTGCATGATAAGACTTGCAACTGGCGGAATCACTGCCAGTGCCAACGCACTGTAACATACAATAGGTGTATAATATTTTGCAAATTTGGAAATAAAATTCTCTGATTTTGCTTTTCTCGAACTTGCATTTTCTGCTAAATCCAAAATCTTAGAAACAGTCGACTCACCAAACTCTTTCGAGGTCTGAATGCGAAGCACACCTGTCATATTAATACAACCGCTAAATACTTCTTCTCCCGTTCTCACATCTCTTGGAACACTCTCTCCAGTCAATGCACTGGTATTCAAAGTTGAATTACCTTCTACAACTACGCCGTCAATTGGAACTTTTTCGCCCGGCTGTACAAGAATTACACTGCCGACTGCAACCTCGTCCGGGTCTACCTGTTCTAATTCTCCATCTACCTCAATATTCGCATAGTCTGGTCTGATATCCATTAATTCACTGATATTCTTACGGCTCTTTCCTACCGCATAGCTTTGGAACAATTCTCCAATCTGGTAAAAAAGCATAACCGCAATCGCTTCTGTATAATCGCCATCCCCAGTCACACCGATAATCATCGCACCGATTGTCGCCACAGCCATCAGGAAATTCTCATCGAAAACCTGCTTATTTCTAATGCCTTTAAACGCTTTTTTCATAATATCATGTCCGATAATCAGATATGGCACCAGATATAACACAAAGCGAAGCAATCCCTGCACCGGCAAAAAACCAAGCACAACCATAAGAACTGCTGCGATAATGATACGGCGTAAAACCTTTTTCTGTTTCTTTGTCATATAAACCTCATTTCCTTATTGCGAGCTATGCATCCATACGAAGCTTACATATAACCTAAAGGTTATACGTAGATTTCGCAATCGTCTTCTACGATTTTACAATTCTTCACAACTTCCTTCATAACAGCGTCTACATCTGCACCGTCTTCAAATTCCACGATTAATTTCAATGCCATGAAATTCACAGTTGCATCTTTTACACCCGCAGTTTTCTTGGTAGCTTCTTCCATTTTGTTAGCACAGTTAGCACAGTCTACTTCGATTTTGTAAGTTTTTTTCATGAGTTCCACCCTTCCAGAGCACTTGCTGCTCTCTTCTAATATGTATTTTTCGTTCTATCATATGAATAATTATTCATATGTTTAATTGTATTATAGCACTACTATACAAAAAGTCAATCTATTTCCATTATAAACATCGCATACATGAATAAAAATCTTCACAAAAAACATTAACCATCTATCCCAATACTACATCCATCACCATCATTGCCGTAAATCCAACCATAAACATAAATGTTCCAAGGTGAGAATGTTCTCCTTCCGACATCTCCGGAATCAGTTCTTCTACTACTACATAAATCATGGCTCCGGCTGCAAATCCCAGCATATAAGGCAATGCCGGCACTACAATTTCTGCAATAAGAATCGTTGCAATTGCAGCAAGCGGTTCCACAATTCCCGATAACATACCATATGTAAATGCCTTTGATTTTTTCATGCCCTCACCATGCAGTGGAATAGAGATAATCGCTCCTTCCGGAAAATTCTGTATCGCAATCCCAATCGATAATACAAGTGCTGCCGCTATTGTCACATCTGTTTCCTGTATCATAGCACCTGCATATAGAACGCCAACTGCCATTCCTTCAGGAATATTATGTAACACCAACGCTAAAATCATCATTGTCGTTTTCTGTAATCTGCTCTTTGGTCCCTCTACCGTGTCACTGTTTACATGCAAATGCGGCACGGTTTTATCCAATGCAGCTAAAAAAACAATGCCCAGCCAAAAACCTACTGTTGCCGGTAGAAATGCCCATTTTTCCAAATGAACAGCACTCTCTAATGCTGGAATCAGCAAACTCCAAATCGATGCTGCAACCATCACCCCTGCTGCAAATCCTGTAAAAATTCTCTGCAATTTCATATTCAGTTTTCCCTTTACAAAGAAAACACAGCCTGCTCCAAGTGTAGTTCCTACAAAAGGTATTAAAATTTCCTGTAACATTGCAACTGTCATATTAGCCTCCTATCTTTTGCCCTCTATTGCTACTATATGTGCAAATTAGCATTTGGTGTATTATTTTTATGTAAAAACTGCCGGGCACAATAATCCTTACACAATTGTACACGGCAGCTTTTAGGGTTTTAAATGATTTCTGATAAAGTTTATTAATACAAAAAGAGAAACTTACAAAATGGTAATGTATATTGTAAGTATGTTTTGCTTATGTAGTTAGTATAGACTAACCAAAGTTATTTGTCAATACCTTTTATAATTAAAAATCTAAATACAGCACTTTTTCATCTTTACTGTCTAAAGTAAAAAAGTAACGTTTGAAAATTCCTTTCATCTATGTTACACTAAAAAGACATAAGAATTTTATTTTGGGGTGGTTAATATGGCAACAAATGAATCTGCTGAAAATTATTTAGAAACGATATATAGATTAAGCAAAGAGCTTCCAGTGGTACGTTCTGTCGACGTAGCCAATGAATTAGGATATAAGAAATCCAGCGTCAGTATTGCTATGAAGCACCTTCGTGAAAAAGAACACATTACCGTTACCGACGCAGGTTTTATTTACCTAACCGATTCCGGCAAGCAGATTGCTGAAATGATTTACGAACGTCACGAGGTACTCTCCTCCTGGTTAATCCGTCTGGGGGTTCCTGCTGAAATCGCATCGGAAGATGCCTGCAAATTAGAACACGTTTTAAGCTCAGAATCTTATGAAGCATTGAAACGCTTTGCTTCGCAATAATTACATATGATAGCAAACGGAGCAGATTCATTATCGAATCCGCTCCGTTTTACTTATGCTATGCTAATTCAAACATCAGATATGCAATCTCGATTCCTGGCTTCACATCTTGCAATTTTAACGTATAATACCCCTCTTGTAACGATACCCGCATTATTTTTTCCAACATCCATTTTCCTTCTGTTCCGCCAGACTGAATGGTGGTCAGATGCTCTTCATTTAAAAATACATTTACACTGCTCTGTGCGATGCCATTCTGTGACGAGCGCATTTTTACAATAACGTTATAAATGCCCTTATTTACTACTTGTAAACCAATTGTTTCTTCAAACTTCAAACAAAGCTTCATTTGTTTCTCTAATAATTGCATATTTTTCGGCAATACCTGCTCTGACTGCAGGCTCAAATACTCCGGTATCGGATTTAAAACTTTTAGCGGACGCTTCATTACAGGTGCTTTTAAAATAAATCGTAAAATATTCATTGCCGAACGCTGTAACTCCGCTACTGTTAAACGTCCTTCTGCTACTGCGGTTTCAATATCATCTCCATTTGCATTAATTTCCGCACCATTGTTATTCACTACCATATAAACATCATTCTGTGCTCTAACCATGTATGCCATATAATTCTTCTCTGCCACACCGCCAGCCACACAATCATTCATTTTCGCCCACCAGTCAGTCATCACCATACCCTGATAGCCCCATTCATTTCTTAGAATGGTAGTGTTCAAATCATAATTCGATGCCGCCCAGTGTCCGTTAATCGGATTATAAGAAGTCATAATAGACTGCGCATTGCCCTCTTTTACTGCTATTTCAAATCCCTTTAAATACAATTCGCGCAGGGCACGTTCTGAAACCACACTGTCTACGTCCACTCTGGCAGTTTCCTGATTATTCGCCGCAAAATGTTTCAACGTAGCATGTGAACCACCCTTTGTAATTCCCTTCACTGCTGCCGCTGCAAAACGTCCTGTCACTAGAGGATCCTCGCTGAAATACTCGAAATTACGTCCATTTAACGGATGTCTGTGCAAGTTCATTCCCGGTCCAAGCAACGTATCTATCTCATTCGAAAGAAGTTCCTGCCCTTCTAAAACATAAAGTTCTTCCATCATCGGAAGATTGAAACTACATGCCAAAAGTGTTCCAATCGGAAGCTGCGTTGCCTGCAAGCCACTTTCCATTCGAATACCGGATGGACCGTCTGAACAACACGCCACCGGAATTCCATACGCATAGAGATTATCTCCAACACCGCCAAATGCTGACGCTGTTCCCGGCGTTACCTTTGGACTGCTCATACCTTCACCACGAACAATCGTAGCCAGTTCTTTTACCGGTAACTGTGCTGTGAACTCCTCCAAGGAGGCTGTTCCTTCTAACACATAATTAAGCTTAATGCCTTTATCTCCGGTGTATTCTAATTCCCGTGGCAGATTTTCTTTTATTCTTTTTTCTAAATCTATGGTTCGAACCGGTGATTTTTCATAATCTAATTCATACGTGCCATCCGCCTTACCTTTTCCCGGCTTCATGCGTAAAAAAGATTCTTCCGGTGCCAATGCTTCCCGTAATTGTTCTATTACCAGCAATTCTGAAATTTCATAGCCATCTTTTCCATCCGGCAAAATTTTTTCTACCTGTCTTACACTATTTCCCACATAAAACTGATAAACACCAGTCTCTAACACATAGCAGGATTTGTGTCCGGTCACACCACTATCATCATAAGATGCCAGATTTCTTACCGGTATTACAAAAGATAATACCTCTGATTCTCCCGGTAACAGTTCCCTCGTTTTCTTAAAATCTATCAATACTTTTGCCGGTTTTCCTAATAATCCCTGCGGTGCACCCGCATATATCTGTACCACTTCTTTTCCTGCATAGCTACCGGTATTGATAACCTTTACCTGCAATTGCAAAACTGCATCATTTCCATCTCCACTTACCGTTGCAACTTCTGTCTGAATCGTAAAATCGGTATAGGAAAGTCCGAATCCAAACTCATAGCGCACTTTTTCCGGACAAAAAGTTTCAAAATAACGATATCCCACATAAATATCTTCCTGATAAATATTGGCTGTTTTCGAACCAAAATTGCCTGCCGCTGGATAATCTTCTAGTGCATAAGCAATCGTATCCACCAATTTCCCACTTGGAGACACTTCTCCTGTCAGTACATCACAAACCAAAGCACCACCTTCCATGCCTCCCTGCCAGATATAAAGAACAGATTTTATAGACGCCTTTATTTCCGGCAAATCCATCCAGCTCATATCTATGATATTCGGCACATTCAGTAACACGATTACATTCTCAAAATATGCTGCCACATTTTTTAAATTCTGTAATTCCTCTTCTGTTAAATAATAGCTTCCCTGTGCCGCCAGATTATCCTTATCCTCTCCCGCAGTACGCCCAATAATAAAAACAGCCGTATCAGATACCTCACTGGCTGATTTTGCCACTGTTGCCGTAATATGCATTTCCTGCTGAAACCATGGTTCACATGCCCATCCACCACCGCCATCGTCGAATGGATGCTCTAATAACCACGCTTCATATGTACTTGCTAATTGCTCATTCACTTCTACCATCCTAGATTTTCGAAGTTCGTCTAATATATTTTTCGTATACGGAACATTCACCGCACCTCCGGAGCCTGTTCCACTTCTATAATACTCAATCTGACATCTTCCAAAAATAGAAATTCGTGCACCCTTTTTCAACGGTAATACATTATCTCTATTTTCCAGTAAAACAATGCCTTCTGCCCCTGCTTTTCTACAATAATCTGCCAGTTCCGGTAATGGAATCCCAAGTTTCACTTCTGACATATAACTCCTCCTACCATCTGTCTTTCATTCTATTTTCATCATTATGTGTTCACTCAAATATACTTTAACATTTTTTGTTTAAAACCTTAATTAAATTATAACGTCTTTTTCTCTTTCATCATAGGGGCATTTTAAAATTATTAGTTACTTTTCACACCTTAGCCAGCTAAGTTGTGAAAGTAACGTGCGACACCCATATTTATAGTCGCTTTCAGCGAGATGGGTGTCGCTTTGGATTAATTTACACATTCTCCCCACGTCAATCAGCAAGTGATTGGCGTGGGTGTGAAACGTAACAATTATTATTACTGTTCACTCCGTTCCTGTACTATAGCATGAATAACAACTATCATTTTACAATCTAGGGAAATTTGTGTATAATGAATCAAAGACATATGAGAAAGGAATCGTAATTATGGGATTAAATTTTAGAAAAAGTATTAACCTTGGAAAAGGTTTTAAACTTAACGTTGGTAAAAAGAGTGTCGGTATCTCTGGCGGTGTAAAAGGTGCTAGAGTTTCTATCAACTCCAGCGGTCGCAAAACTGCAACCTTTAGCATTCCTGGTACCGGCTTATCTTACTCCTTGAACCTGAATAATCTTTTTGGCAAGAAAAAAACTTCTAAGAAAAAAGGCAGTTCTGACAACGACACTGATAATGAAGACGGTGAACCTACAGAGATTAATGTAAATCTGATTCTGGTTTTAATCATTGTTCTTTTGATTGCAGTTATCGTAGGTGCTGTAATTTTTGCATTGTATAAGGGCATCATTTAATTTTCACTACATAAATGTGGCAGCCGCAAACTATAAATTATAGTTTACGACTGCCATATTTTTACTTCGCTAAGAATTCCACCACACTGTGTGCCGCAATATTCCCTTCCCCTGCAGCTTTCATATACTGGTAAGGTCTTCCTGTACAATCTCCACAGGCAAAAACCCCCGGTACATTGGTCTGCATCTGTCGGTCTACTACAATGTGCATGCCATCATCTTCCAAACCTTTTAACAAAGTTGACGGAACTAGCGCATCTTTTAAGAAAAATACACCATCAATAGCCCATGTCTGCTCCGCCTTGTCTACGATACCGCTGACACGTTCCTCTCCCACCAATTTTACCGGTCGGTCTGTTACTACGGTAACGTTCTCCTGCAAATCTGTTCCCTCTTCTAATTTATACAATGGGAAGTAGTACACTTTTCCTGCTAATCCAGCCAGATAATCAAGTTCTTTTTCAGCTTCTTTACTGGAACCTACTACTGCAATCGTTCTGCCACGATAAAAGAATCCGTCACAGGTCGCACAATAGCTGACACCATTTCCCAAGAACGCATCTTCCCCTTCAATTTTTTTCGAAAATTCCACACCAGTTGCTAAAATTACCGATTTTGTCTCATACATATCACTTCCTGCTGACACCATGAACTTATCGCCCATACGAACAATCGAATTAACCCTTACTTCTGTAATCTCAATCTCCATATCATTTAGATGTGCCTCTAATGCATTCGATAATTCACAACCAGATAACGAAGGCATCCCCACATAATTTTGAATCAGTTCTGCTTTCTGCACTTTCGCACTGAACTCCTTACTTCCAATAAGTAAAAAATCTTTTTTGCGGATTTTTAAGTTAATCGCTGCTGAAATTCCAGCTACACTGGAACCTATAATAATACAATCGTACATACACACTTCCTATTTTTTCTTAATTTTATTTAACTTCGCATTGATATCAAGAATCTCTTCCTTGCTCAGTGACTCAATACCCATCATGCCGACCATGGACATAATTCGTTTTACGGTGAATCCTTCTGCCATTTTTACGATATTCTTATTTAGTTTAATACCGCTGCCGGTTTTCTTCTTCTCTTCCTGTTTCTTCTTTTCAGCCGTCTTCTGCTTACTCATAAATAACATCAGCATTTTCACAAGGAAAATCTTACCTCCGAATGTAGCCATGATATCACCCAAAGTATCATTGATTGAAAAATAGCCTATCGGAGTTGTAATTTCAAACCAGTTAATAACATCGCCTTCATCTTTTAAACGATAATCTTCGTTAAAGGTATCTACCTTTTTAATCACACTTTCGTCTGTGAGGTCACCAGCTTTTACGGTCAGTTTTGTCTCGCCGACATTCTTCACATTAAAGTAAAAGAATGGATATTTACCCTTCTGCTGCTTTCCTACACTCTCACCATTTGCGAAAAGCTCCACTTCCGGCTGGTTCGAATAAACCGTCACTTTTGTCACATCTTCTACACGGTCTACGTAACGTTTACCACAGATGTGAACCATCGGTTTTTCAGAAAGCCATGCCTGGTATGCATAGAACGCATCTTTTTTATACTTTCTGTCAAAAGTCATAAGACCTTTGTGGTTCATACCATTTTCGCCACCCTCTGCTCTCGCGTCTGCCGCGAAATCATACATATTCCATACATGAGTCGCCCAGAGATATGGACGCTCTGCAATCATTTTAATTAACTCTTCATGATAGTATGCCTGATATTCTTCTGTATAATCCCCCTGTACCGGATCTGATGTATGCCAGTTCAATGCTTCGCAGCCGTACTCACTAATACCAATCGGTGTATTCGGGTATTTCTTGTGAAACTCATCGAACCACGGACCATACATATTTACATTGCCACCATACCAGCCAAAATAGTGGTTATAAGACACGGTATCCGGAATGTGTACATACTCTTCTGTCATATCACACATTGTAAGAACCGCCATAGTAGTTTTTCTGGTTTGATCTAATTCATGCACTAAGTCATTTAAAATATGATGATTTTTCAAAAGACTTGGATCTTTTGCACCGCCCATAGTAATCTCATTCGAAAGTCCCCATACGACAATTGACGGATGATTATAGTTCTGGTAAATCAATTCTTTCATCTGTGTAACTGTATTATCGATACCATTTGGCATATGCTGGGAAATATATGGAATCTCTGCCCAAAGAATTAAACCTGTCTCATCACACAAATCATAAAAATCCTGTGAATGCTGATAATGTGCAAGGCGAATGGTATTGGCACCCATTTCTAAAATATAGCCAATGTCTGTCTTATGATGCTCTAATGTCAAAGCATTACCAATTTCCGGCCAATCCTGATGACGCGATACACCACGAAGCGGAGTCTCTACACCATTTAAAATGAATCCACGTTTTGGGTCAAATTCAAAACTTCTGCAACCGAAACATGCGGACACTTCATCTACTACTTCTCCTTCTACAATAAGTTCAGCTTTCGCCGTATACAAATAAGGATCTTTTACACCATTCCACAAATGTGCATTTTCAATTGTAAAAGTAACACTGGCTGTGTTATCTTCCAAAGTCACCTTTGCTTCGTCTACTACGGCACCTTCAGCATCATTGATAGTAACCCATACTTCGCCTGTACCTGTTACATAAGTGTCTACTGTCACCTCTGCCTTTGTATCATTTATGATTGGCGTTACCTTAATTCCAGGTGCTCCCCAGAACTCTAAATCAAAATGGTTCTCTGTCACACTGACAATTTTTACATCACGATAAATGCCGCCATAGAAAGTAAAGTCTGCATTCTGTGGATATACAAAGTCATTGGCACTGTTATCCACTGCCACTCCTAAAAGGTTATCTTCATTTATTTCTTCTAATTTCACACGGAAAGTAGAGTAACCACCATGGTGTGTTACCATCTCTTTGCCGTTCCAATATACGGTTCCGGAAGAATTCACACCATCAAACTGAAGGTAATGGACTTTTCCTTCCTCAAACATATCTCCTGCAATTGCCTTTGCATAATAACAGGTTCCACGATAATAGTCATTGCCACCATCCTGACCGTCTATTCCATTCCAAGTATGCGGCAGATTAATTTCTGCCCAATCTGTCGGCAAAGATACCGGTACAGCTTTTGCTTCTTTTGAAAAATACCAGTTCTCATTCATTTTTTGAATCTGTCTCATTTGTAAATTCCCCTTTTTATTTCTCTTAACTACCATCAATTATACCTATTTTACAATAACTATTCAAGATATGGCTTCCTATCACTTCATCAATGTAATAAAAAAGGATAATGAACACAATGCTAAATTGCATATTATCTGTTCATTATCCTCTCTAAATTTCATTTCATTACATATTTCCAAAGATGAGTGCCATAATCAAATACGCTACGAGTAGAAACCCTACTGTAACCAACATCGGTAAAAACATCATCTTTACCGCACTCCAGTAGGTCTGCCATTGTGCTCTGTAACTGGAAACTGTGCTTCTTTTCGAAAAACGAAACATGCTTCCCTGCACACCTGACATGTCAGCAAGACTTCTGCCGTCATCTATGTATGTAATTTTTTCTTTTTTGCTATTACTGTCAGCTTTGCTTCCAGTAACATTCAATTTTTCTTTTGACTCTTTCATAGTGAACTACCTATGTCACACCTACTCTTCTAACAAGTGGCATGCTGCGAAATGTCCTTCGCCATACTCCTTGTATTCCGGTGTAATCTCTTTACAGATATCCTTTGCATATGGACAACGTGTATGGAAACGGCATCCCTTTGGTGGATTCGCCGGTGAAGGAATATCTCCGTTTAAGATAATACGGTTCATCTTCACATCAGGGTCCGGATACGGAATCGCTGAGAACAACGCCTTTGTGTATGGATGTAACGGATTATCAAAAATATCCTTCTTCGTACCAAACTCAACCATGGAGCCAAGATACATAACACCGATTTTATCGGAAATGAATTTAACTACTGACAAGTCATGTGAAATGAAGACATATGTCAAGTTTAAATCCTGCTGTAACTGTTTCAAAAGGTTAATAATCTGAGCCTGAATGGACACGTCCAATGCAGAAACCGGTTCATCACAGATAACCAGTTTCGGATTAACGGAAAGTGCACGGGCGATACAGATTCTCTGTCTCTGTCCACCTGAGAACTCATGTGGATAACGCTCATAATAATAATCACGCAAACCACATTTTTCCATTAAATCTAATACGTAATCTTTCACTTCTGCTTTCGGTACGATATTGTGTACTTCTACAGGTTCTGAAAGAATACCACCTACGGTACTTCTCGGTGGAAGGGAAGAATATGGATCCTGGAAAATAATCTGCATTTTCTTACGAATTTCACGCATCTGAGCAGAGTTATAATTGGTAATATCCTGTCCCTCGAAAATAATCTGACCACTTGTAGGCTGATGCAATTTTAAGATTGCACGACCTAATGTAGTCTTACCACAACCAGACTCACCTACGATACCTAAAGTTTCGCCCGGTTTTAATTTAAATGATACATCATCTACCGCAATAAGTTCCTGTGTTACTTTGCCAGTAAATGTCTTCTTTAAAGGGAAGCATTTACGTAAATGGCGAATCTCCAGGATAGCTTCCGGATCAAATGTATTCTTTTCATCAGCCATTGTTCTGCTCCTCTCCGTACAAGTGACATGCTACATAATGTGTTGGGCTAACCTGAACCATTCCCGGATAGTCACCGGAACATTTGCCTACGCACTGTGAACATCTTTCTTTAAAATAACAATAATTTGGCATATTAACAGGGTTTGGTACATTACCCGGAATATTGAATAATGTATCACTGCTAGAATCCAAAGTCGGTTTTGACTTCTGTAAACCAATGGTATATGGATGTAATGGATTGTGGAAAATCTCATCAACCGTACCCTGCTCAATCACACGACCTGCATACATAACGATTACATAGTCTGCCATTTCAGCAATAATACCAAGGTCATGTGTAATCAACATAATGGAACCATCAATTTTTGATTTCAAATCACGAAGTAAGTCCAAAATCTGTGCCTGAATCGTTACGTCAAGCGCAGTTGTCGGTTCGTCTGCAATAATCAGACGTGGGTCGCTGGCAAGTGCCATAGCAATCATAACACGCTGACGCATACCACCGGATAATTCATGTGGGAATGCATTGTAAACACGCTCCGGCATCGCGATACCAACCAGATTTAACATCTCCATGGACTTATCCTTTGCCATCTCTTTTGTAGCATCCGGATGATTGATAAAGGTTACTTCATCAAGCTGCTGTCCGATTGTGAAAACCGGATTCAGAGAAGTCATTGGCTCCTGGAAAATCATAGCAATCTGATTGCCACGGATACGGTGAATCTCGTTCATCGGCATCTTAGCGATATCATACGCTCTTTCTACCATTTCCGGTGCTTCACCATTTGCTTTTGGCTGTTTTTTCTTTGCATATTTATCTTTTTCTTCGTAAGCTTTGAAACGAATCTCGCCGGAATAAATCTGTCCCTGTGGTCCCTGAAGTAATCTCATAACAGACATACTTGTAACGGATTTACCACAACCAGACTCACCTACAATACCTACAGTTGCATTCTGTGGAATATTAAAAGATACACCATTTACTGCTTTTACAACACCCTGCTCTGTAAAGAAATAGGTATGTAAATTATCAATCTCTAAGATATTCTTAGAATCATGCATCTCTGTTAAAAATTCGCTCTCTTCTGCTTTACGATATTTATAAGCTTCGAGACGTTTCATCACCTTGGCATTTTCCTTAGCGATGGCACGAATCTCTTTTCCGGTAAGATAATTTCCACCGGACTTTTTATCACTTTTAAATAAACTCATTACTTATCTCCTCGCTTTCGGATCAAGCGCATCTCGTAAACCATCACCAACGAAGTTGAAACCTAATACGGCGATAACGATACATACACCGGCCGGTACCCAAACATTCAAATGATTCTGTAAAATGTCCTGATTGGTGGAAATAATATTAATCATAGTTCCCCATGCAGCATACGGTGCTTTTACACCCAGATTCAAGTATGAAAGTGTTGCTTCATAGAGAATCATGCTACCAAGGCTTAAACTCATCTGTACAATCAACTGTGGCATAACGTTTGGTACCAGATGTTTGAAAATCTTTCTGCCAGTCGAATATCCCATCGCTTCTGCTGCTACCATGTACTCCTGCTCACGAAGAGAAAGAATCTGACCTCTTACTAATCGTGCAGTACCCGGCCATGAAATAAAGGTCAGGTAAATCATCAACAGGTAGATACGATACTTCGCATCAATACCGGAAGCGTCCAAAATCGTACTGATAATCAATAAAATCGGTACACCCGGCAGACACATCAATATATCACACACACGCATGATAATATTGTCAATCGCTCCGCCAAAGAAACCTGCAATACCGCCCATGAATACACCTAATAATGTAATTAAGAATACTGCAAGGAAACTTACGATAAGTGAAATTCTACCGCCATACATCAAACGAACGAAAATATCATAACCTTCATTATCTGTACCAAGAATATGTTCTTTCGAAGGTGGTGCTAAGAAGTTATCCTTTAAGTACTTTTCTGTGGTCTGTCTTAAAGTATACTGCACACCATCTATTTCATATGTAGTCTCTGTCACTGCATATTCGGTTTTACCACTCTCGTCCAACTCGATTTCACCCCATTCGGTATATACCACAGGACCTAAAAAGCTGAATAAGAATAAACCGATTACCATAATCAAACCGATAATACTCAGTTTGGATTTAAAAAATCTTCGCACAACCATACGTGTCGGAGACATCAATTTGACATTTTTATCAAGAGGCACTTCGGTATCTGCTGCTTCTTCTGTGCCAAGCTTGCTTGTATTTTCTTCCATAGCGTGCCTCCTTACTCTAATTTTACTCGTGGGTCAACCACACCGTACATAAGGTCTGCTAACAATACACCTACTACACTAAGAAGTGCTAAGAACATATTGTATCCCATGATGAATGGAATATCTCCTCTATTCATGGCATCTAAGGCAATATTACCGATACCAGGTAAGTCGAATACCTGCTCTGTAATAATCGCACCAGAGAATAAGGATGGTAAAAGACCTGCTAATGTAGTTACTAATGGAATTAATGTGTTACGGAAAGCATGTTTATTAATAACCACTTTCTCTGTTAAACCTTTTGCACGAGCAGTACGAATATAGTCAGAATTCATAACTTCCAACATATTTGTTCTTGTCATTCTCATTCGTGGACCAATACTTAAAATAACAATGGTCAGAATTGGAATGAATGCATGTCTTGCATAGTCAATTAAAAGCTCCACACCGGTATAAGATACAGTTGCATTCACAAGACCCGATGCCGGGAACCAGCCAAGTTTCAATGCTAATACATTTTTCAACATGTTACCAAAGAAGAATGATGGTAAAGAAATACCTATCATCGCTAACACAGTAACCAAATAGTCTCTAAAACTATACTGATGTGTGGCAGCTGTAATACCTAATGGGATTGCAATCATAAATTCAAATACGGTTGCAATCAGGGCGATTAAGAAAGAAATTCCCATATGCTCGTAAATAACCTGTGCTACCGGAATACCATACACGAAACTTGTTCCCAAGTCGCCATGTGCCAATGCACCAAGCCATGTGAAATATCCGCCTAAGATACCCATAAAACTGTTGTCACCAAGTCCATACATTTCATACATTGCGTTTACAGTCTCTTCACTTACTGTCGCACCACCCTGATTGATGGCGTTGATTTTATCCTGGATAAAATCAACTGGCATCAATCGGATAAGAAAATAAATAATCATCGAAACGCCTAAAAGAATGAAAATGGACATTAAAATTCTTTTAACAATATATTTAAACATAAGCCACTCCGATTATTAGTCGGCAAATTCAACTTCCCAAATACGATCTAATGGAGAAGAATATGGATTCATCTCTGATGCTGCTGGGAGACTTGAAGCGTCGATTACTTTTGAATTAAATGCGTACAATACACTTCTCTGATATACCGGAAGTTCGATTGCAAGGTCTAAAATCTGTTCCATTGCATCCTGATATAAATCAGAACGAACTGCCTTATCATTTGTAGAACGAGCATCTTCAATTAAATCACTTAAATCATCTAAGATATTTAATTCTTCAGCAGAACCGCTTGTCTTGATGTAGTTGTAACCCCAAGCAAGTGTACTTGTTGCTGTAGAATCTTTGTGGTAAACCTGATATAAGTCTGGGTCTAATGCAGAAGACCAAGCAGCAGCCCATACTTCTAAGGAACCTGTATTAATCTTTGTAAGAGCCTGTGTATCACAAACTACTTCTACATCCCAGCCAAGTTCATTCAATAATGCTGCAGCATCTCTAAATACTTTGTATGTAGGATGATCCTGTAAACTTGAACCAGCAATTGTAAATGTTACTGTTAATTCACTGTCGCCTGCGCTAACGCCAGCTTCCTGCATATATTTTTCGATATTGTTGATAGCGATATCTTTGTTCCATGTACCAAGCTGTGGATAGTCAAATCCGTTATCTGTTGCATCTGCTCCGTCCGGATAAGCCCAGCTTACCATAGACATTGGCCAGTAAATCTGTGATGCTGTACCTGCACGGTAGTAGTCAAGTGCTAATGATGTATTCATTGCACACATAATAGCTTTACGAAGGTTAATATCGTTAATCTTAGCTGCGTTTACACCAATGTAACCATAACCTAACTGGTCAGTTGTAATAGTTACCATACCCTTTGAAGATAAGCTTTCTAATTTCTCATAGTTATCTGTTGTAAGAGATGGTGAGATATAATGTACTGTTCCGTTCTCAAGAGCTGCAATCGCGTTCTGTGAGCTAACTACCTGATAACGAATCTTATCAATTTTTGCGTTTTCGATACTTTCACCAACTGTGTGGAAGTTCTCGTTTGCTTTGAAGTATACTACGTTGTTTGTGTAGAAACTGCTTTCTGATGGTGTATCACTGTTCTGTGCATCTGTTACCTTATAAGAACCAGCACCCATTGGAAGCTTAATATTTCTTGTTGACTGAACAATATCTGTCATAAAACTGAAGTTCGCAAATTCAACACCGAATTTGTTGTTTGCAATATCAACACCTACAGAGCTGCCTTCACCATAATAGTGCTGTGGAGCAACTGTAAGAGCAAAGTTCCAGATAGCTTTCGGGTCAATGCCGTTGATTGTAATCTGTAATACATCGTATTCACCTTCATTTGCTACTGTACCATCTTCGTTATGTGCTGAAGCAACTTTGTAATCTGTACCGTTTACTGTAATAGTGCTTCCTGCTGCATCTGTATGTCCTAATGAAACAATACCTGAAATGTTTGGAACTGCTAATGTACCATCAGCTGAAACGTTCTCATGAAGAATTACTTCTTTTGCTTTTGCTGTATATTCGCTTGTTAATTCAGCTGCTGTTGCCCAGTAGCTAAGGATGATATTTAATTCTCTTGCAATCTTATCGTTGAATACGTAGTCGATTGCAGCTTCTTTTGAATCAATTGATGAAGGATATGCTGGTGTTAATTTTTCAATTGTTGTACGGTCTACTTTACCGTCTGCACCTTCTGCATATTCAACTTCTACATAACCTTCTGAATACATGAAACAGAATACTTCATCTTTGAATTCTTCGTATGACTTGTATGGTTCGTCAACGTAAGATTCCTGTGCACTTGTATAGTCTGTTTCTAATTCTTCTTTGAAAAGTTTTAATGCATAGTCATAATCTGCTAAAAGTGTATCATTTGTTACATCTGAAGCATTGTTTGAAATAGCTGACTTATAACCTGAGCTGATAGAATGAGCAAGGATTGCTGATTTCATTGCATCATAACCAACCTCTTTTGTAGCAGAAGCTTTTACTTCTGCGTTGAATAAGTTG
Source organism: Roseburia sp. (assembly GCA_045531555.1). Classification (GTDB taxonomy): domain Bacteria; phylum Bacillota; class Clostridia; order Lachnospirales; family Lachnospiraceae; genus Roseburia. The sequence goes on from JAZSEF010000035.1 coordinate 23,104, forward strand.
ATTAACTCGTTCATTCTTGCTGCTGCTCTTGAAGAAGCCTGTGATGAAATTAAATCATCGCTATCATTTGAAGCAGAGCCAACTGTCTGTGTTCTGTACTCTGAAAGACCTACAATGTCTGTAGAGTAAAGTGTTGAAGAACCTGTGTATACAGGGTCTAAGTATACATAGTAGTTAAATAATACGTCTTCCATTGTTAATGGATGTCCGTCTGAGAAAAGAATACCATTTTTCAAAACGAACGTATATGTAGTAGTATCATCTGCATTCTCAACGATTTCATAATCTTTTACTACTACTGCATGGTCTTCACCATAAGCTACTTCTACTTCTCCATTTACATAGTTAGAACCAAGCATACCAATCTGTGTCATAGCCACGATAGTACCATCCGGTGCTGATGTAGAGAAGAATGGGTTAAACAAACCATCAAGCTGTTCTGTCATGATAACGAATGCATCTGCATTGCCGCCACCGCCGCCACAGCCAGTCAACATGCCCACACACATTGCCAGGCATAAAACCAGTGAAACAATTTTCTTTTTCATCTTTTTACTCCTTCTTATTTTAAATATTATTCTGTTACGAATTCCAAAGTTACTGTATTACCATCTACGCTAATCTGAATACTTTCTGGATTATCTCCTGTTACTGCACAGGTAATATCTGCATTCGGCACTGCCTCTGCATTACCCATACCGCATAATAAACCGATAGAATAATCATCCACACCAAAGTAGCATCCGGAATCAACCAAAATGGAACTCGAAATAATCTGAACATTTGGTAATTGTGCTTCCTCTGAAATAGTACCTGCTAAAAGACCATAACATGTACCAACCACACGTGTACCTGACTTAATTGTAAAGTTCACGTTTTCAAAGGTAACATCCGAAATCTCTGCTGTTTCTGTTAAATACCCAAACAGACCTGCATTAATTTTAGAATTATTTGTCTGAACTACTTCAATATTCTTCATTGTGTGACCATTACCATGAATCACTCCGCCAAAGTTACCATGCATAAGAGAGGTTGGCCAGATTTCACCTGCAAAATCTAAATCTGCATGGATTTCATAATTGCCGTTTACACTTGCATTATCAAGGAACTGTTCCACATTATAAATGTGATACCATTCTCCTTCTACCCAGTCTACGTAAATCTGCATTACTGCATCTTCCGCAGTACCGCTTGCATAATCGACCTTACCTGTATGCACAATAGCCGGAGTATCAATCACCTGTGTACCAGCCACATCATAATAAGCACCATTAAAGGTATAACCGGAACGTTCTGGGAAATTGTACATTTCCACCGCTCCTGTTTCTTCGTCCCAACATGGTACAGTAATTTCATCTACCAATGTCGGATCAATTGTCATGCTGTCAAGATACTCTCCAGTACCTAACGCATAAAACTCGATTTCAAATAATGGAACCCATGCTGCATAAAGAGTCAACACTGGTTCTGCTGAAGTATAAGTTTTGCCTGTGTCTACTTCTAACTTGTCTTTTTCAAAATCCCATTTATCAGAGTAGGTATAGACTGTATTGCCATTACCATCCGTATTCTCTGTACGTCCTGCATACCAACCTGCAAGGAAGTAACCATTATTAATCGGTGTAAAAGCATCATTTCCTCTAACTGCATTATCTGGTGCAATTAATGCAATTTCTGCCACTCCGCCGTTTGTATTCATTTCTGAAACATTGTAAGAATCCACAATAACAGAAGTATTTGTTGTGAAAACACCACCGTTTGCATCGTATTTGACGCTGACTGTGTAATTTTCTTCATCATTTACTTCGTATGGAGTCTTCTCTCCGCTACATCCGGTTAATAAAGTAAAGGTTGTCAAAGTCAAAAGAGCGACAAGCATCGCTTTGATTTTCATTTTCATTTTACTGCATCTTCTTTCTTAACATTGACTTATTTTATATGCATCAAAAAATTTTTCTTATGGTCTGTGCATTTACTGCACAGACCAATTCAATCACTATATTACTTTTCAGAAGAATCTTCTTCTGCAGGCGCTTCTTCTACAGCTTCCTCTGTTTTTGTTTCTACTGTTTCTTCAGATATTTCTGCTGCTTTTTCTGCTTCCTGTGCTTTTGCAGCTTTTTGGGCTGCTTTCTTTGCTTTTGTTTCAGCAATTTTGGTTTTTACTGTCTTCACAGCTTCGCCTGTCTTTTCTTTGATATCTTTGATAAGTTCTGCACGCTGTTCTTTATCAAGGAGCTTTTCTTTGTTCTTAGCTCCGTAGAACGCTGCAACAACCAGTAAAAGAAGTAAGAAAAGAAGTCCTGTACCACCGTTGTTTTCGATTACAGGTTTTACTTCAACCGGCTGTGTAGAAGCTTCTGTATCTTCTACCGGTGTGTTATTTCCTGCACCCGGTGTAAGTGCAGTAATACGCTGTTCAGCAGAAATTAAGTCTGCATAATTTGTTACTAATGCCTGCTGTTCTGTTGTAGCAATCTTTGTATAAAGCTCACGAGCTTTTTCTACTAAAGCTTTCTGCTCATAGCTAACCTTTTCAGGAATTGCATTGATTGCATTGATTGCTGCTACTGTTACTTTGTCCGCTGCGGTTGCACCATCTAATGTAAGGTCGAAATACTGACCATATACAAACGAATCATAGTTCTTACCGTTGATTGGACGAATCATGGTAAGCTTATCTTCTACGTATCCAACATAATCTACAAAGTTCGCACCATAGTATACGTTGAAGTATAAACCATCTGTGATATTCCACATATAATATGGAACCACACCAATACCATCAATACTTACTTCATTTCCATCGTAATCCGTATAAGTACCATAGTTACCAGCACCCGGAATATGTTCAAACGACTCAAAGTAAGTTGGGTCAAATTCTTCTTCTAATGTTGGAGCATCATAACTTGTAAAGATTACCGTCTGTAATGCGTTACAATCGAAGAATGCCTTATGACCAATTGCTGCTACTGTATGTGGTAATCTTACCATTACTACATCACTTCCGGCAAAAGCCATGCCTGTGATACGTACAGTATCGTCAGCAACTTTTATATCAGAACCATCCGGTCCTGCATATGTAATCAACTCTAATCCTGTACCAATATTACAATATAAAGAACCATTGATTACTGATACATTCGAGCTGATTTCATAATCGTAAATATTTGTTACATACTCAACACCATTGAAATTCTCAACCTCGACAAGGTGGAACGGCTCGATGTCACACATTGCAAATGGGTTATCGCCCATTTTTTCTAATTTCTCGCCAAGTGTAACTTTAAATGGTGTCATTTCTTCTTTTAAGAATGCCTGTGTTCCTACTGAAACAGCATTTGTAAGGTCTGCCTCTGTAAGAGCTGTATATGCAAATGCATAATCACCAATATTTTCACAGGCTGCAAGGTTCTCTGTCACTGCAAGTAATTCACAGTATGCAAATACACCTTCTGCCATATCGGTTCCTGTCTCAGCAAATTTCACATTTGCAAGGTTTGCATTTCTTACGAATGCATACTCTCCAACTGTTTCTGCTGCTGATAAATCTGCTGCTAAGAGATTATCTTCCATAAATGCATAATCACCAATTGTTTTAACATTTGAAAGATTAATATCTTCTAATGTAATACATCCTGCAAATGCATACTGCGGAATCTCTGTAATTGCGCTATTTAATACTGCGGTCTTCATATCTCTACAGTAAGCAAATGCATATTCACCAACGCTTTCTGCACTTGATAAATCAATATTTTCTAATGCTGGTGCGTGATATGTATAACGATAGAAACCGTCTGTACCAACTGCACCAAATGTCATGCTGTCATCTAAACATACATAATATACGTCACCGGAGAATGCATAGTCACCAATACTCTTTGCTTTTGAAAGGTCAATATTCTTCAATTTACAGTTATTGTAGAATGCCATATAACCAATTTCTGCATTCTCGCCTAAAGTAATTGTTTCAATGCTTGCTGCATTCATAAATGCATTTTCACCAATCACTGCATTGTTACCAATGGCAAGTGATGTCAGTGGAGATTCGAATTCATAATAGAAGTATCTCTCTCCGTCCTCATCAAAACTAAGTACTTTGAAGGACTCATCTTTATTTAAGTTAAATGCATATTTACCAATTGTTACATCATTGCCGATTACTACTTCTGCAAGACTTGTACATTCACTGAATACACCTTCTGCAATTACCATATTATCTGGAATTGTTACGGATGTAATATCAGTATATGAGAATGCATATCTGCCAATTTCAGTCTCTGCTGTAAATGCAGGAAGCTCTGTAATCGCTGTCTCAAAGTATGCATATTCTCCAATTGTCTCAAGATTGCCAAGTAATACATTTACCAAGCTTTCGTTAGAAGCAAATGCGTATTCACCTAAAACTGTAACCTTATCTAATACGATAGAAGTAATATTTCTGTTATGAGAGAATGCACCCTTACCAACGGTTGTAACTGCGTTGCCACCGATATTGGCACTTGTGAACTCTCCAGCCATAACAGGGGATACTGCTATCAACTGTGTACCATCTGCTGAAATGATATAATCTGCTTTCTGTACTTTATAAGCTTTATTGCCTTCTGAAATCTCAAAATTCGTAACTTTTGTATCTCTGAATGCGAATGCACCGATGTCATTTACATCTGGACCTACTGTTACGCTTGTAAGCGCATCACATTCATAGAACATTCCTTCCGGAAGTACCGCTGCGTTTACATAGAAGTCTGTCAAAGACTCACATCCTGTAAATGCATAAGCACCATATTTTACCTTATCAGAACCGATTGTCACATCTGCAAGTTTCTTACATCCTGCAAATGCATACTGACCAATAGATAATAATTTGTCAGAAAGAACGATTCCTTCTAATTTCTGGTTACCTGCGAATGCGTAGTTAGAAATTACGCACAATTCAGGCATTTCAATTACACCTTCTAATGCACAGCCTTCAAATGCATTCTGGTTGATAATCTTTAAGTTATTACCATTATTGAAAGTAAGCTTCTTCAATGAAGTACAGTTATAGAATGCACCATACTCAATCGCTTCTAATGTAGATGGAAGAACTACTTCTTCTAACGCTGTAAGATTTGCAAACGCGTAAGAATTAATCTTTTCTACACCTTCCGGGATGATAACTTTTGTAATTGTGCTATCACCGATGAACCACTGTTTTGAAGTCTCAGCATCGTCAAATGCAAGTTCTTCCGGTGTCTTCATGACATACTCATAGTTCGAGAATGAGAAGCTACCAATTTCTGTTAATTTTAATCTTGTCGGAATATCTACCAAACCACCATTACCATAGTAATTTGTAAGAGATGCACCAGTTGTAATGTATGGGTCTTTTACTTCTACTGAAACAGTTTCAGAATAATAAGTACTTCTGCCATCCTGCATAACCTTAATCGTTACAGAAGCAAAACCTTCTTTTACACCTGTTACATTACCGTAACCATCTACTGTTACAATATTTTCATTGCTTGTCTCAAATTCAACAGTTGTTGCATTTGGGAAGTATGCATCTAATGTATAATTTAAACATACTGTTTCAGATGGGAACAGTGACAATGAGTAGTTACCCTGGAAGAAGTTGGTACTTCCTTCATCACCGATTTCCTTATCTTCTGAATTAACTCTATAGAATGCTTTTACTGTATTATAACCATCTAAGGTAAATACATCTGCTACCGGTTTATCAAATCTTCTATATCCATCATCTTCTTCACCAAGAACAGTTACCTCAAAAATAAGATCCTGACCGGTTGCCGGATTCTGAATCTTAACAGATGCTTTACCCGGTGCTACTGCAACCACTTTATTATTTACAATACGTACCACACTTGGTCTTGAAGAAGTGAACTCTAAAAGTTCTGCCCACTCTTCTGTTGGATATACCAATGGTTCTAACGAGAATACTTCATTTGGACTTAAAGTAATACCTTCTTCTAAACCATCATAGTAGAAATCAGTATAATCAGTTGGTAAGCCGATTTCGTATGTTGCATAGTTTAATGCATAGTCATAAAGAGTAAGTACGAAGCTATTCTTATTTGTAGCGCCCTCTTTAATCTTATAAATATAATCTGTTAATTCATAGGTTACTTTTGTAACACTGTCACGCTGTGAATAAACAGGTGTTAAATACTGTTCAAATGTCTTTAATTCCGGAATGACATTACCATTCTCATCTGTACCACTTGTTACATAACCAAGCTGTGATGACATTGCATAATGATTATCATAAACGCTTACATCTGCGTACAAACGATTCTTCTCTAACGTCTTGTCATACTCATAACGGAATGTTACATCTGTAATCGCCGGTGCTTCAAAGTCGATGGTTAATGGGAATTCAAACTCATTTCTTAAGTTGTTTGCTTTACCACCATCTGCATAATCTACATAACCGGCCAATTTAACAGTATACTCACTGTTGTTTACCAAATTCTCAGTAGCTGCGTCAAATTCGATTTCTACGTTAGCCGGATAAATCATGGCACCGCCGTCACCATATGATTTACGAATATCTTTCTCTGTTCTCTCGAAGATTACCTCTCCTGTTACATCATCTGTAATCGTAATATCAATATGCTCTGCATTTCTTAAAAGACCTGCCCATACAAATCGTAAAGAATGAATGGTTCCAATCTGATTTGATAATGCAATATATTCTTTATTTGCAGAGATTGGCATATCCGCAGGGTCCTGCATGAAATAGTATGTACCTAAGTAACTCACATAGTCATCTGAAACACCACCGATAGGACGTGTAGCATAGGCATCTGCCATTGTCTTATCTTCCGGATCAATACCATCATCTAATTCATCTGCATGTGTCTCGAAATATTCTAAGTCGAATAACGGAGCCACTGTCCAGTCACCGAAATATGCAAGATATGGAACATTCAAATCAATGTCTGTTCCTGATTTTGCTTCTAAGGTAATGAAACCTTCTACATACATACCATTCTTAAAAGAAGAATTTAAGTATGTTTTATCTTTTGAGCTAAGTGTTACTTTAACTGTTACGTCTGCACTTTCGCCTGCTTTTACTTTTACTTTATTCTTGCTTAAATCGCCGCCTTCTACAGAAAGCACTTCAAAAGTCGCACCTTCTAATAAATGTGCTTCTTCTGTAACAGTTGTCTGACCGGCATTTGTCTTAGTCTCGCTGACACCCTCTGTCATAACATAAGCACCAAGCTCATAAGACAATGTCTTGTCACCAAAGTTATTAATGGTGAACTTCATTTCATATACACCAGTTTTATTTGGGTCATCGCCAAGTTCGATCTTAGCCTTATCCATTTTACTGCCGTCTTCATTATATGTACTGATATACGCAGAGGTCTTAATACAACTCATAAGGTTCGCAAGACCTGCACCCTGTTTTCTAACTGAATATGGTAATCCGTTTGTATTTAATGCAATATCTGCTGTTGACATTAATAATGAGAATACCATTTCATTTACTTTTACATTGTCATTTGCAATTTCAGGGAAGTTCTCTACTACATACTGTCTTAAAAGAATAACCACACCTGCGAGGTTTGGACATGCCATGGATGTTCCTGAAAGACGGTCATAAGAACCACCTGTTACAGAAGAAAGAATACTTCCACCATGAGCAGTAATTTCCGGTTTCAACTTAAGGTCCGGAGTAGGTCCCCAAGATGAGAAGTCTGAAATAAACGGACCGGAAGTCTGTTCTCTTGCAATTACTAAAGTGCCGCTGCCTTTTTCTGCTAACATTTCACCATCGTCCTGTGAAATAGAACAAGCTGCTAAAGTAGCGTCACCAACGTTCATTTTGATATCACCGGATACGTTATTGTAAATAATAATACCGGCTGCGCCCTGTTCCTGTGCAATGATTGCTTTTTCTTCGAATGTATTAGAACCACGACGTACAAGAGCAATCTTGCCTGTTACATCAATACCTGTATAGTCCGCAGAACGACCTACACCAGGAATCAGAACATATTCTATTTTCATAGAATCTGCTTCCCCTAAAAGGGTATCATAGAAATTATTTTCTTCAGCCGCACCTGTTGTTGTCTCACTGAAATAGAAAATAGTATCTTCATATTTGATATAAGGTGTCTCTACACCTGCGATAGAGGCAACACTCATTACACCATCATAAGTAGATGGAGAACCTACTGTACCAGTATCAGGATTTGATGTAAGACCCAAGTTACCATTCTTCTCTGAACCGAATGCAGAGCTGTAACTGTTTGACGCAGCAACAATCATACTGATGCCGGCTGCACGAATCTTATCATATACACCATTTAAAATCTCTTCTTCCGATTCACGGCTGAAACCACATGCAGTTCCTAATGACATATTAATAACATCTACACCAAGAACTACACAGTCTTCTAATGCTGCTAAAATCCATGCTGCACGTGCAGTATCCACAACGTCTGAGAAAATCTTCATAGATACTAACTGCGCATTTGGAGAAACACCGGTAATCACATCATCTTTACCTACGATAACACCAGAAACGTGTGTACCGTGGTTATTATGTGTAGAATATACGTCCGGGTCATTATCCGCATAGTCGAAACCGAATGGTACTTTTTCATTGATATATACATCATCTACCGTAAGACCACTCATAAGTTCGCTTGCTGCTGTATCTTTAATCACTGCAGCTACATCTTCATAAGTCAATCCTAAATGGTCTGATGTAAAATTATCTACAGAAAAAGCGGTATGGTTGGAATCGAGACCTGTATCTAATACAGCCACAACCATTCCAGAACCGTCATAACCGGATTCTTCACTTTTGAAAATACCAGTATCGTATACATTAACAGTATTCTCAACTAATTCTGTCTCTGCCACATGATACTCTTCACCAACAATAGCTCTTGCACCATTGCCAAGTGACTGACATGTAACTTCATAATCTCCTGCCTTGATGAGAAGTTCGAAACCACTTAATAAAGTATCGTAATCTTCTCCTGTCTCGTAAGCAACCCCTGCTTCGTCCAGCTTCGCAAGAATCTGAGCTTTTTCTGCTTTGATTGCTTCTTTGATGTCTTTTGCTTCATCACTGTATGAAGCGTACTCTGAAAAACTCATCGTTTTGTCTGTACCTTCATAAGCGTCCATGAGATTGATGACGTCTAAAGTAACAATCACAGAAATCTCTTCATCGGCACCGATCTTGTCTGACAACTGGAACATAACAGAATCATCCAAATACTCTGTAATGTCTACTTTCGGAGCGTCTTCTAACTTCTGAATATAAGAAGCTTCGTACTCTCCGTCTGTCTCAGCAGCCAAAACTCCCTGTGGCATTGCTGACAATGATCCCACACAGAATGTTCCGACAATAAAGAGTGATAAAACTTTTTTCGCCATTTTTTCAAGCATTTTTCTCTTCATTTGTTTTAAACCTCTTTCTTTTACAGTACATTTTTCCATAATATACACAATCTTAATTATTTTAGCATTTTTTTTCAAGAAATGCAATTTATTTCCATAAATAAATGCGATATAATTTATATTCTATTCGTTATTATTTAACTTCCCTACATTTACTTTACCTTTTTGGTATGCTATAATATCGAAAGCATTTATATAATGAAATGACTCCTACGGAGGTAAACAAATGAATAATGAAACTTTGAAACGAATTCATCACATTTATAATGCTATCCTTAGCATTGTAATCGTAATCGCAGGCTTTTGTCTGATGCGAGCCTGTCTCGGTATCTACAGGTCCGGTGACCAGCCTTATTCCCGCGAAGCGGTAGCCGCTGCCTTTGCACCGATTGCTTTTCCGGTTTATTTATGTATTGCCATGGTAGTATTCGGGTTTATTTTTGAACTTCTCTCTCCAACCGATATCGGAAAAGTCAAAACTCCTCGAGCATATTTACATATGATAGAGCAGCTTCGCAACAAAAAAGATATCACAGGATGCAGCGATGATTTAGGTACTTCTCTTGAAAAAGAAATTAAAAGCCGTAAACTTCATACTACTGTTTCCTTGGTGATTTTGGGTGTATCCGGCGCTTTCTTTTTATCCTATGCCCTTAACAGTGCCCATTTCCACCAAAGCGAAATCAACACTTCCATGATACAGGCAATGTACCGCCTGCTTCCATGCGTGATAATTTCTTTTGGTTATGGAATCTTTTCTTTGTATCATAACCGTGCTTCAATGGAACGCGAAATCGAACTTTTAAAGCAGGCACCTTCTCTGGATGCATCTGCTGCTTCCGAGAAGAAACGTGTTTCCGAGGCAAAACAATTAGAGCAGCAAAAAAATTCCGATAAAAAAACAGTTATTTTCCGCAATGCTTTTTTATGTATCGGTCTATTCCTTCTTATCTATGGTTTTATTTCCGGCGGAACTGCTGATGTGCTTACAAAAGCCATCAACATCTGTACTGAATGTATTGGATTGGGGTGATTGTATATGAGTACATTTTTGCAAAAGATAAAAAATTTAGTACCTACAAAACGAAAAATCATACAGCTTTACAGTGCATTATTATTCAATGCAAATTTAAAAGGTTTTATAACTGGTAACATTTATAAAGGCAATACTAAGATTATATGTGCTCCTGGTATTAACTGCTACTCTTGCCCCGGTGCCGTGGGTGCCTGTCCATTAGGTTCCCTGCAAGGCTCCTTTAGTGCAGATAAAAGTACCATATATTATGTTGGCGGTATTCTTTTCCTATATTGCGTTTTATTTGGCCGATGGATTTGCGGCTGGTTATGTCCATTTGGTCTGATTCAGGAACTGGTTTATAAAATTAAAACTCCAAAATTAAAAAAGAGCCCTGTTACACGTGTTCTTTCTTATTTGAAATATGTAATACTTGTTTTCTTTGTATTTATTGTTCCTATTACATATGCTTTTAGAGACACTCCGCTCCCGGCATTTTGTAAATACATCTGTCCGGCAGGTACGTTAGAAGGCGGCATCGGACTCTTAGCAAACAAAGTAAATGCCAGCTACTTCTCCATGCTTGGACCTTTGTTCACATGGAAATTCTTATTATTAGTAAGCATCATGGTTGGTTGTGTATTCGTATTCCGATTATTCTGCCGTTTTATCTGTCCTTTAGGTGCGTTATATGGTCTATTTAACCGCTTCTCCTTCTTTGGAGTAAAAGTAGATAACAGCAAATGTACCAACTGTAATTTATGTATCGGGCACTGTAAATTAGATGTAAATCACGTTGGTGATCAGGAATGTATCAGTTGCGGTGAATGTATGGAGGTATGTCCAACCAACGCTATTCAGTGGAAAGGCTTTAAAGTTACCAAACCGGGCGTTGAAAATAGAAAAGCCCGCCTTATCACTCGTTCCATCACTGCTATTCTGATGACAGCACTTTTAATTGGTGCCATCGTATATTACTGGAACGACGACAGTAATACTGCTAATACCGTAGTATCTGCAGAACAAGGAAATGAAGTTGGTGATTTATGTTTCGGATATGATTTAGAAATCGTAACTAGTGACGGTCTTACAGGTAAAACCATTAATCCGATTACAACCGGTAAAATTACCATTATTAACTTCTGGGGAACCTGGTGTACTCCTTGTGTAAATGAGCTTCCTTACTTCGACCAGATTGCTTCTGATTATGCTGATACCGTAAGCGTTATCGCCATTCATACCAATATGGTCTCTGAGACTGCTCCTGAATTCATTCAGAAATACTACGCAGACTCCAAACTTACCTTTGCAAGAGACGGTGAAACAGAAGCTTATTACGCTTCTCTTGGTGGACGCGGAACTTATCCATATACAGTTGTGCTTGATGAAAATGGCATTGTTGTGAAGATTTTCTTTGAAGCATTACATTATGAAGATTTGCAGGAAGTTGTAGAAGCGGAATTAAATTCATAGTAAAATAAGTTCATTTGTATTTATGCACTATGAGCTCAAAAGGAGCTGCTTACGAATATTGTTTTCGTAAACAGCTCCTTTTTATAACATCTATCTCGAAAATAATTTGATACACCAATTACGAATCAAGTGTAATGCCAGAGGCTCTATCACTTCTACTGTCTGGATATCCTCACTCTTTTCTTCATTCTCAACTACTTCCATATTTTCGATGTCTTCTGTACTTTCAATTACTTCGGTACTCTCTGTATTCTCAAACATTTCCGTACATTCCATGTTCTCTGTACTTTCAACGTTTTCTGTGTTTTCAATTACCTCTGTATTTTCAGGTATCTTTTCTTCGTTAGGACTTGTTGCAGTCACCGTATTCACAGTTGTCGCAAATGTCAACTGGAAACTGATCAACCCTGCCGGTGTAGCAGAAGCCTCTGCTTCGTAAGTAGATACCTTAATAATAAATACATCATCTTTTTTCACAGTATATGTTTTCGATAACACTTTTTCATCTGCATCGCTGTAATATGGACCATCCGTAATCGGATTTTCTTCTGCATCCTTGCTAATACTATACTCCCAGCCCACATCTACCGTTGCACCGATATCAAATGTCATCGTTCCATCTGCCTGAGCAGTCCACTGGTAATAATATGCCTCATCACCCTGAACAAATTCGTGACTATACGCCCCTGCTTCACCTATAATAACCGGATTATTATAACTTCCCTCCGGATATGTAAATACTAATTCATACTTAGCCAATGCTGTACCTGTATTTTTAATTGCGAAATTAATCGGCTCTCTATTATTCCCTGTACTCTCTATGATTACAGTTACAACCTCTGCCCCCTCTTGTACTGCATAAGTTGTTCCTTTGTAAATTACATTTGCCGTTACATCACAAATCGTTAATTCGGTTCCACCAATCGCATTTGAATTATAATACAATGTCTCACCCGCCGGCACTTCTACTTCACATGTAACACCACCGCTCACAGTTGAAAGTTCTAACGTAATCGGATTCTGCTCGCTTCCGCTTGCATATGCAAAATTCATATTATAAACTTTTGCATCTGTTTTACCACTATTTCCAATCTGGAATAATACCGCTCCATCCGCCTTGTCAAGTTTAACGGTTACAATACCATTATCGTCTGCTTTATATGTTTTATCCTTGTAAATAACATATGCTGTTGCATCTTCAATTGTAAGTATCATACCACTTACACCGGAAATCTTATAGTAAACCGCTGTTTCTGCCTTAATTCCTTCAGATACCACCACTCCATCATCCGGAAGGGACGCTACTACATAAGGATTACCATAGGAACCAAGCGGTGCTTCATCAACAATAACCTTAAAACTTTTAGCTGACGTCGCCTTATTTCCAATAGCAATTTCTAATTCTTCTGACTTAATATCAACTAATACTTTACCATCTGCACCTGCATTATATGTTTTTCCGTCACATACGATATAGGCATCCTTATCTTCAATACACAAACATTTTCCCTTTATCGTAGTGATTCGGTAATACAAAGTCTTGCCTGCCGGAACCTTTCCACTTGAAAAAGAAACCGGAACTGTTCCTGTCGCCACTTTCACGATTGGATTCTTAGCCGTAGCTGCTGCTGGTGCCGTATATATCTCTTTCTCGTTACTTCCGCTACCATTATTTACCTGATCATCCGTCGGAGTAATTTTAAGAATTTCCTCTTCTTCTTTCAAAGTACCTTCTGCCGCATCCGGAAGTTCTTTTTTTTCAGTCTCTTCCGTCTCAGTTTCCTCCGTAGCTTCGGTCACTTCTGTTGTGTCAATACTTTCTGTACCATCCGACATTTCCGTTCCCTGTACAACTTCAGAATCACCTGTACTCATTTCAGAATCTACAGTGCCTTGGGTGGATACTTCTGTATTACCACCCAAGTTTTCACTATCACTACCACTGTTACTATTATTACAACCCATTACGAATACACTCAAAAGAGCAATACCAAGCAAGCCAACCAGCACTCTGAAAAACTTCTTTTTGTTCTTCATGCCATTCTCCTTATTATTCTGCTTTCAATGTAATGGTCATATCTACTGCGCCATCCTCAAAATAGAATTCCTGTTCTTCACCGCTATATGTATAACCAGCCGGAAGTGTTAAAAATGACACTTTATATTTTGCATCTGCTAAAGAGAATTTTGCTATACCATCTGCATCTGTTGCACTTGGGAAACAAGATTCATTACATAACTGAACCAATGCACCTGCGATTGGATTACCAGCTTCATCTACAACTGTTACTGTATAATTTACTTTTCCATCTTCCACAGCTTCTGTTGCTGCTTCCTGTGTTTCAGGTACAGCAGCCTGTGTATCCTCTACAACAACCTGTGTATCCGGAGTCTGTGCATTATCGTTATTCTCAGAACCACCACAAGCACAAAATGCTGTTACTGTACAAATCGCTAATAAACTTACTAATAATTTTTTCATCATTTTTCCCTTCGCTTTCTATAAAATTATAATCCTGCCGCACAACAGAAGAACAACCATGCAATCTCTGTATTTACCACTTTGCCTTCAAAACGATAGTTTGGACTCTTGCTATCCCACCATCCGGCATGCTTACCACCATTTTTAATAATGGTCATCAAATCGTCTGTCAATGGATAGTATCCTGTCTTAGAATCACGACAGTCTACATACTTAGTAAGACAATCTGTATAGTCCACTTTTTCCTTCAATGTGCCATCTTCATTATAGAACCAACACTTCAATCCTGTCTTACTTACTAAATCTGTCATAGATAATAAATCATAATCCAAATCTACATATACTATTTCGTTTGTAGATGCCAAACGGTAATATCCATCCAAGCCTTTCACAAGTGCATATTTCGAAGCATCTGTTTCTGTCGGTTCAAAATAGTTCAATGCTTTACCGGAATATTTAAAGTTAGTAGGTGGTACTACTGCTTCATAAACCGTAGGTTGTACTTCTACTTGCACATCACTTATCCTAGTAATAATCAATGTTGCTTTCTCTGCTCCTGTAATACCAATTACAATAGAACTTCCATAAGTCTGGTAGATAAATGAATTTGTCAATTCGTCATAATCATCTCCAAGAACTGCCGTTGAATCCTGACAGAAGAATGGACTATTCCAGAACGAAATTCTCGCACTTGCATTGTTCGTAGTGAATTTATACACACCACTTTCTTCCGGTTCAAATATAAAGTAATTGATATTGTTCATATCCATTCCAATAACAGGAGTGGCACCTGTGGATACAATATAAGCTGTTTTCTCAACTCCACCCGGTGAAATACCCTCTGTCACACCTATACCACCATTACCGATTGCTTTATCAACCTTGACTTTGGCTGTTGTCTTTGTTTCCGTCAATGTCACATCCGTGCTATATGAAGCAAGTACACTGCCATTCGCAAAGAACAGTTCCACATCATAGTTACCTTTTGGAAGACTGACGGTCGCTGTCTTAGTCTTTCTGTCAACAGTTGCTGTTGCCGAATTTTCACTATTGCTTACGAGTACAGTAATATCTTCCGAAAGCGTTCCACTGTAATCGATTATAACCTTATATTTAATCTTTTCTGTAGTATCTGAATCTACTTTTTTCAGTTTTACGGTCAGCGCAATTTCACCGTCTGCAAACTGTGCTGAAGCAGTTTCATATTCCGCTCCATTCGAAACAGTCACTTTATAGGATTTTACAGGGAGATTTTCAAATACCGCTTCACCATTGTCATTAGTCGTTTTACTTGTTCCTTCGATTAAAACCTGCGCACCCCGAATCGGATTTTCTTCTTCATCCAATACAGTAACTGTATAATTCTTTGTAACTACAATATCTTTTTCCATTACAAATGTTATATTTGGTGCATCTTTTGTCACAACATATTCGGTTGTGTCCGGTGTGTAACCATTCGGTTTCGCCGCAACAACTTTATACTTGCCTATACGAAGTTTTCTTGATGCAACACCTTTCGCATCCGTAGTTAAAGAAATTTCATCTCCTACCTTTGTCGCATCTTCTTTTGAATCATCCACACCTTCAATTGGTTCAATCTCTAAACAAGTCAATTTAACTGACACATTTCCAATAGGAGTTAAATTATCATCTACAACTGACACACTATAATACTGTTCATCAATTGCCAATGAATTCCCCAGGCTGGCTTTCATCTTAAAAGTGCCTGCAGGATATGAACCTGAAGAATCCGGCAATGTAGAAATGCAAACTAATACTCTGTCCCCTTTTTCCACATTAATAGAAACTGTCGGATTGCCATCTGTACTGGTCGCTCCATCATACTCCAGATTACGGTTTTCACTAGTTCTCATATTCTGCAGATAATAATCGTATTTTACACCTTTTGTAGCACTTAAACATTCTACAGTAAGTGCACCAGTCTTCGCTGCTCTGTATTCATAAAATACACCCTGGTCATTCTGTGCCCTTACACTCGCTGTAAATTCTCCCAGTTTCAACTGATAAGGATTCTCATAAGTACCGGCATCAGCTACAAGTGTTACATGAAACGTTTTCTTCTCTGCTCCTGCATTACCAATTCCAACAAAAGCCGGTGTATAAGTATCCGGACAAGATACTTTAAAACCTACTACCCCATTTTCAGGGTAGTAGGTTTTTTCTCCATAAGTAGCATACGCATCTACATCTTCAATTCTAACATTCATCTGATCTACACGATACATGTTAAAATAGATTACCTGCTCAGGTCTTATTGTTATCTCAAAATCAAGGATACCGCCAAGTTCAAACGGATTGTCCATCGTTCCCTGGGAAAGTTCTGCACTTACGATATCATAGATATCCTCCACAACCGTCTGCTTATAATCATCAGCTGCATAGAATTCAAAAAGCTGTTTAAAAATCTCCGTATCCGGAAGACTTCCTCTATGCATTAAACTAATTACACCATAGCGGTCAATCACCACTGTTGTAGGATAAGCAGTGATTCCCATAGCAGTTGCCCACTCTTCTTCACACTGCATCATCGGGAACTTAATTCCCATATCCTTAATATACTTCGCAATCTCTTCATCATCCAGATTTACCGGATTCATTGCTAATATTTCAATCTTATCTTTATATTGTGCATATGCTTCATTCATATGTGGGAACTCTTCTTTACAAGGTCCACACTGCACATACCAGAAATTCAAAATAATTGCTTTCTTTTTCTCTAATATTTCAGAAACCGTATATGTAGTTCCATCCGGTGCTGTTACAGTAAAATCATGCACTACATCGCCCAAAGAATATTCGATTTCACTCAAATCAACGCCTTCTTTTAACGCTGTACCTAAAATAATCTCTGTCTTAGCACCTGTAATGTAATAATACTCCTGTATATTATATCCTTCCGGAATATCCTGAAGTACTGCTACATATCCGGTAGCATCTTCTGCCGTAAACTCTGCGATACCATTCTCATCTGTTTTATCAAACCATACCAATTCTTCCATGGTATTATCTGTATAAATATAAACGCCGATCCCTTCAAAGAACATATCGCCTTCTGTTTTTACTTCAATACTGTACATACCATCATCCGGTATTTCAATCTCTGTAACCGGTTCTATGTATGTACTGTCTCCACTAACGGCTGTATCCTTGCCCGATCCTCCATTTCCTTCTGTTCCGGAATCAGAGGATTGACCGATAAGTCTTACACCTAACACAGTAGCCACTACTACAATGCAGGCAGCCAATACACCCATCAGCACATTTAGTTTCTTTTTTTCCATAGCCTATACTCCTAATTACTAAAAGCCAGCCTTAATTTGCTATATAACCACACATAAAGAGCCATGCAATATCTTTATTGATACCTGCAATATTATTGCCGTTTTCATCAATAAATAAATAATTTGGACCCTCACTATTCCACCATCCCTGATGGTCGCCATGGTTCTGAATAATATACTGCAAATCTTTTGTCAACGGATATACGCCCTGTGTATTATCAACGTTTGCAATATATTCCATAAGACATTCGTTATAGCTTTCCTTCTTTACAAAATTACCAGCTTCATCATAGAAATATTTACCAACTCTGGTTTTCTCTGTAATAGTCTTGTAACAGTCAATATAGCTTGGATTGGTCGTCAAATAAACCACTACTACCGGACCATCTGCTGAATCTAAATGATAGAAACCATCTGCTTCATTGTAAACCAAATTGTATTTATCACTGGAAGCCTTGATATCAAAAGAATTTATCTTAACACCTGCATCCAACTTATATGGTGCCAGTGTTGCTGTAGTACCGTAAGTAATCCATGGCTCATTTGCTACATTGTACTCTGGTGCTCCGATACGTTCAATCGCTACGATACCGCTATCTGCTGCTGCATCTACACCAATAACAAATGTTGCACCGCCGCCTTCACTGATGGAACCTGCTTCGATTGAAATTGTAAATTTATTATCTACAACCTCCGCTGCTGAAGCAGACTGTACAAAATGAGGTGCTCCGTAGTATCCAATCGCACCTGTCGCTGCATCTGACAGAGAAAATTCATATGTACCTGCTTCTGTTGGACGGAATAAGAAATAATTTCTCTCACCGTTTTTCAACTCTACATAAGTACATCCTGCACCAATTGCATATGCAGTTGTCTCATTGCCATCTACAAAAAGTGCTTCCGCTTCTGTAGCAATCGAATATACTAATGTTACTTCTAATTTTGCCTTTGTAGCAGAAAGTGTCATATCTGCTTCATCATAGCGGTAATTATCTCCGCTGTCAGTAAACATTAAAGCTACTGTATAGTCACCCGGATCTAAGCTTTTTGTAGCTACACCATTCTCATCACAAACCTGCATAGCCACCTGCTTGCCATCCTGTAAAAACTGAACAATCACACCGGAACCATATACATTACCAAGTGCGTCTTTTACAGAAACCTGATAAGCAATCTGTCCGTTTTCATCAATTACCAGTTCATCACTGACTTCTGTGTTACCGTTTGCAGGCGCATCATTTCCGCCACAACCACCAAAAATCACCGTGCCACACAAAAGTGTGGCAGCGATGATTGAAACTAAAATCTTTTTCATACTCATTATTATAGTTCCTCTTTCTTTAAAAAGCTAAGTGTTCATTCTCTATTTAGCGAATATCATCATAGTAGTAGCAAAGCTTCAACCATGACTGGTCTACATTTTCAAATGTATATTTATCCATAACAAGCTGTAAAATCTCAGCTAAACGTTCTGTTACAGGAACACAGCCATTGCGCTCAGTATTTGACTTATCCATCTTAGATACATAAGTGCTGATTTCGTCTGTTAAATCCTCACCTTTACCATGGTAACGACCTTCGTATACATCCTTCAACTGATAGATTTCAGCATAACCGTCATATTCTTCACCCCAGAGCTCTTTGAAGTATGCATCTGTTGCTGCTGCATCATTATTATTCTGCTCTAAGTAGCTTAATACATAAAGGTCTTCTTCTGTCTTACTAAAGTCAAAACCACCTTTATTAATCATACCTGTAACAGGTACTTTCTTACCATCAGCATCTGTTGCATAGGTATCTGCAATCGGTGTATTGAAGATACTTGTAATACCGGTAAAGTCAACATAAATCATGCTGCCGTATTTCTGTTTACCATTCGCATCTAAACCTAAATCTTCATAGTAGTAACCATCTGAATTAAGTACTGCCTTGATACCACCGCTGATTGTATAATACATTGCATCGCCTGTTGCATTCGTATCATATGTGAAATAACCCGGTGAACAAGCACGGAACAATTTATAAGAAGCACCAAGATATTCAATATCATAGTAAATATATCCATTCTCATATAAATCCCAGAAAGCTAAGTTAATGTAATATGGCTTACCTGCTTCCATGTAGAATACCATAGAAGGATTCTTAGTATCTTCGTACATTCTCTCGCTGTGTTCATATGTAAGGAGTATTTCTTTATTCTCATCGAAAATCCATCCGTCTACACCCTGTACAGACTCACTCTTTGCAGTGATACGATATACACCTGATTTTGATGGAACAAATTCTGCAAACATACCTCTCGGGATGATTGCTCTGTTATAATAGAAATAGTTCGTACTTACATTTTTACCAAGTTTTGCTGTAAATGCAGAATCCGGGCAAAGACCTTTGATTGGATCTTCTAACTGTTCGTTCGTGCCGTATGCCTGATAATACATACAAATCTTTAACCACTCGTTTTCATTATCTTCGAAACCGCCAACTTCAGCAATTTTCTTCAACGATTCAGCTAACTCTTCATTTACTGTACAAACATAACCCAATGTTGAGTTTGTTGCATAAGAACAGTAATCTACAATTTCTTCGTAAATACTCTGTCCATCTACAAGGATATCTCCTTCGTAAGTAAGGTCATGAATTGTTTTCTCTTCATTAAACTGAGTTGCATCCATCAGGTTTGCTAATAAAAGCGGACCATTTGCAGAACCCACATGGTAATAACCATCTTTGGAATTCAATACAACATCTACGTATTCAAATTCGAAACCGTCCTTTGTTGTAGCAGCCTGACGTGGAAGGTAAGTAGCTGAATCAATATCTTTTTCTGTCACTACACGGGCATTCTTGATATATACAGTATCATCACCTTCATTTGTACTATCATCTTTCAAATAACATAATGCTACTTCATGAACACGTGACTCTGTAGCTACAACCGGATAACATGACTTCCAAGCTTCCTTCTCGTCATTACCGGAAATCTGGTAAATATCATCGTCATCCACGATTACATACATGATATCTGTCGCATATTCTGTAGAAGATAAGTAATCAAAACCAAATGCCTGACCTTCTTCTAAGTAAACATCTGCATATATAATAGCAAAGGAACCGTCGATCTGGCTGTTTGAAGCATAGAGACATGCTTCACCATTTTTCTCTGTTGCGATGAATGGCCATGCATATTCTGCACTGTCCTCATCTGTCTCCGGACGATAGGTTACTTCAAATTCGCCCTTATTAAATACTGCTGCCACTTCTTCTGAAGAAGCCATTGTATAGGTTGGTTTTACATTTGTTACTAAATCAGAAACACCATTTAAGCAAAGCTTCTGTTCGTAATCATCATCTGTAAAGTGGTCAAATGCACAGATAAAAGGTCTCATACTTGTAATAGCACCTGACTCTACTGCACAGATTACACCATAACGGTCAATCAAAACAGAGGTCGGATAACCCTGAACACCAAATACGCTAGACCATGATGCAGGACATGCTGCAAAATCAAAACCATAGTCAACACCTGCTGCAAAGCTCTTAACCGCATCTTCACCATCAAGTGGGTCTAACGCGATAATAGCAACGTCTTCACTGTACTGCTGATATACATCTGCCATAACAGGGAACTCCTGCATACACCATGAACAGGTTGTATACCAGAAGTTTAATAATACTAATTCCTTATCAGCAAGCACTTCTGAAAGAACTACTTTCTCGCCGTCTGAATTCGTAACCGTAAAATCATACATTACATCACCAACACCAAGTGTTGCTGTTGCGATATCGTCATCTTTAATTAATGAGGATGTCAATACGATGGTTGCTTTATTGCCACTGAATGCATAGCTTGCTGCCACATCATATCCTTTTGGAACACCGGAAAGTGTTACTGCATAAGTCTCACTCTCTGCAAGTTCAAAACTTGTCTGTCCATTCTCATCTGTTGTTGCATAATGCTTCAAGTCAGCTAATGTATCATCTGCGTATACATACACTTCAACATCAGACATTACCATACCGCCTCTTGTCTCGACACTGACTGAGTAAGATACTTTCGCTTCATTAGCAACTTCTGTCGATTCTCCTGCACCTGATTTCCCACAGGCTGTCATAGCCACACCTGCAGTCAACACCATTGCACAGGCAAAGAATGCAAAAATTTTCTTCTTCATTTCTCATCTTCCTCCAATGTGTTTTCCTTTGCTTTTCATACAAAAATGTATTATAATTCCACAATCCTCAAAATTTTACCATAATTCCCCATTACAGTCAATAAAAAGACTTGATTTTCGCAAAAAGATTTTTCGCAATCTAATTACATTAAAGGTGCTATAACCTTCAATATCCATCCTACAACCTTGAATAGCAATTTTTCTTTTTTGAGGGTTTCTCTCGTTACAAGTGTACATTTTTCTAACGTTTCTGCAAAATCCTGCTCAATATCTGCAATACAATCCGTCTGATACATATAGGCAGCGCATTCATAATGATGATACAGACTGCGATAATCCAAATTAATCGTCCCTACTACCGCCTTACAATCGTCACTGGTAAATACCTTTGCATGTACAAATCCCGGTGTATATTCATAAATCTTAACTCCCGCATCCATCAAATGCTTGTAATGCGTCTTCGCCAATGCAAAAGCATATTTTTTATCCGGAATTCCCGGCAGAATAATTTTTACGTCTACGCCTCTTTTCGCCGCAAAACGTAATGCTGTCTCCATCTCTCCGTCAATAATCAAATATGGCGTCATAATATGTACATATTTATTGGCACGATTTAAAATATCCATATACACACGTTCCCCGACTTTATCATCATCTAACGGGCAATCGCCATATGGAATCACATACCCCTTTGCCTCTTTTACCGGTACCGCAGGCACATTAATATATTTATAAAAATCGTTATTTTTTTCTGTTACATTCCACATCTGAAGAAACATCAATGTAAAACTTTTTACTGCTTCCCCACGAAGCATAATAGCTGTATCTTTCCAATGTCCGAACTTTACTTTTTCATTAATATATTCATCCGCAAGATTCACACCGCCCGTAAATGCCACTTTTCCATCTATCACTACAATTTTACGATGGTCACGGTAATTATAATGTGTCGACAAAAACGGAGTTACCGGAGCAAACATTTTGCAGTTAATCCCAAGTTCTGCCAGTCTTTTCGGATAATCATGCGGCAAAAGTGATGATTCACAGGTGCCATCATACATCAGGCGGACTTCCACACCCTCTGCTGCTTTGTGGGCAAGAATCTCTAAAATCTGCCCCCACATGATGCCTTCCTCCACAATAAAATACTCTAAAAAGATAAAATGCTTCGCCTGTTCTAACTGCTTTAACAACTCCGCAAATTTCGTTTCCCCTGAAGGGAAATATACGACATCCGTTTTATCATAAATCGGATAACAACCGGAACGTGAAAGATAATGCACCAACGCCTCCGTTTCTGCACTTTCCTCCGATATTCTTTTCATTACTTCCTTATTCTGTGGAATCGCCGTTTTCGTACTATGAATGATATGCTCTAAACGCACTTTTTCCATACGATGTCCGATTTCCAACTGCGTAAACCAGAAAAGCAAGGCTCCAAATACCGGAAAAAGCATGACCAATATTAACCATGTAATCTTTGCATTCGAATTCATCGGATGATTCAATACATAAAATACCATCAGTGCCACAAAAATATTTTTCACAATATCATAATGCTGTCTATATTCACCATACTGGAACACTGCCACAAACAACACTACAAACTGCAAAATAATCAATATAGACATAATCCAAAATCGGCTGAATACAATACTAAATAAACCTTTTTTACCCTTTTTTATCAGACGCATGCCCATGTTTTTAACTTCCATAATAAAACCTCTTTACTTCTGTAAATACTACTTCTAAATCATATTCTTGCGAACCAAACAGCCAGTCTTTTGTCCTAAACTGAATAATTACAAATTTTCTTCCAAATACATCTTTAACTCATCGAAACTTCCGTTTGGATACACAGAGATATCTTTCTTTTCTTTATTAATGACACAGTCTGTCAGCAAAAATACTTTCATTCCAAGTGTTTCTGCCACCATATCTTCTGTAACATCATTACCTACCATAATACATTCTTCCGGTGCCACACCAATTTTTTCTAAAATCTCTAAGTAATACTTTGGATTCGGCTTGCAGAAACTGCTGTTTTCATAGGTCGTATACAATGCGAACGCCTCTTTCTTTAGTCCTGCCCATCTCATACGGCTTTCTGTCGCAATCGAAGGGAACAACGGATTGGTTGCCAATACTACCTGATATCCTTTTCCCTTGATATAATCTATGATTTCTTTTGCTCTCGCATCATAACCGCAGACTTCTGACACACTCTGAAACTCATTTCTATAATAATCATCAAAAATAGTCAAATCCTCTTTTACCTGCTCCCCTACAATGCCGGAAAATGCTTTCCAAAAAGCTTCCTCATTGGTCATAGAACCATCGTTTTCCACCATGGACTTAATCCCTGCAAAAACGCCATTTCCCAAAACTTTTGGTTCATAGCCGTGCGGTGCCAACTTCTTCGCCATAGTTCCCATGTAGGCTTCTATAAACTTCTCCTGATCCATCGGTAATAAGGTACCGTCCAAATCAAATAATACTGCTTTCATCTTTTCCTCCAAACTCTATAACCCAAACTCCTCACAGGACATACTCTCCTATAATAAAACATTATGGCACATCCACCTAATAAACGCAAGACAAAGGACTGTGTCCACCGCCATGATGAACACAGTCCTTTCTACCAACTGATTTTTATCGGGTCATTTTCTGTCGGTCTGCATACAAAATTATAATCATAATCACCAATACTGCTCTCTGCATCTAAGCTGCTTACATACTCGCCATAATAGATAAGTCCGGTTTCATCATAAGTTGCCAGATAAAAACCACAACTCTGATAATAACGATACGATGTACTGTCATTGAGCGGAGCAGCAAATATCAATTTTTCTCCGTCCCAGTCAAAATCCATATAGGAAAAATCCAAATAATCTACGTCTGTTTGCTCGGTCAACAGTTTTATATCACATTCGATTTCTTTTTGATAAATGCCATTATTATCCACCGATAATACAATCACATCATCCGCAGCCTCTAGTACGATAAAATCATCTGCCATATAGATACCTGCACCATATCCATCGTCTGAGTAAACAACTTCCTGCTTTACTTCCATGGTATCTGCATCAAATACCGTCATTTGATAACCTGTTCCTGCAGATTTATGCTCCAATAACAAAATGGTATTTCTTTTCTCATCATAATGCAGATTTAAAATATCTTCTGTCGGATCTAGGGCATAAACCATACACAAATTATCTACATCAATCACTCCACTCTCTTTATCAAATGGCAACTGATAGATACCAAAACCACCAGGTATATAAGAGGTATCTACAAGTTGACCATTGTCTGTATAAGGGTTAAATGTAAAATAGCACATATCCTCTGTAAAAACAGAAATTGCCCACATATTAAATGAATCTGAGTCTGTAAGCGTCCCTCCCATAGACACATTTCCTGAGGAACCGCCACCATTAGCAGTGCCATAACTCCAGCCATACAGATTGCCATCCATGTCCTTTGACACGGCAATTTCATAGAGATGATTATCAATTACCGGTATCTTAAAGAATTCCGTCAGTGCCTCTACAATATGCAGTTCTTCTTTCAAATCTTCTATATAATTATCATTACTGGCATAACGGGCAAGCGACTCTTCTATCTCCTCTTTATTGATAAAATGATGCGTAAGTGGTCCCGGTAAATCAATTGTAACCTCATATTCATAGAAATCCAGATAATCCTTCAAATCAATGATCATACTGTTTTCCTGTCCCGGTTCCGTCCTATCGAACAATTCTTTCATCGCTCTGTCCACACCCGTTAAGTCTTCCGCTTTCTCATTGGCATCATCAAAAGCTCTGATTACATTCGTATAGAGTTCAATCCCGCTATATCTATAGTCGGCTTCTTCCCGCAATCTACCCTGTTCATCGAACATATACACGGTATCACATTCCGGTTCTTCTCCCACCACATAAGTAGTGCTCCAACGAATATATCTGTCATATTTTACATTACGTTCCACCGTGACACCTTCAACAACCGATTTATCTCCCAATACCACAGTCTCTGTAATCTGCACATTATCTTTTTCTTTTAATAAATCTGCACTCACATAACAGGTTCCACCAATCACAGATATCAGCAACACAAGAAATAACACAAGAGATTTTCTCATAATCATTCCTCCTCCCAGCCAAGCTCACTGATTGCCTTTCCAACACGGTCCGCCTTGTAATTATAAGTCTTTTTGATATAACTCATCAAATCTTCTCCGCTTTCTTCTAACTCCAGCATAGACACATCACTTACAATTTCACCTTTACGAATTAAAATGGCTCTGCCAATAAAATCAGACACTTCCTCAATCAAATGCGTAGACAATAACACTGTCTCATGTGGCTCTAAAATGCCAAGCAACACCTTATAAAAATCTTCACGATTGAACACGTCATTTCCTGCAAATGGTTCATCCATCAGAATATAATCTGCCCCCTGGCACAATGCCATAATGACTTCAAACTGATTTTTCTGTCCCATTGAAAAACTCTTTATTGGCTTGTTCATCGGCAATTCAAAGAACTCCATCAAACCATTAAATCGTTTTTCAGAGAACCTTGCAAAATGCTCTTTATAAAACTGGGCATGTCCTTTCGGTGTTAAATAGGGGAAAAACGAATGTTCACTGGTCGCAAAAGAAATGCGTGCGATATTTTTCGTTGTAATCGGTTCACCATCTAACAGGATTTCACCTTTGTATGAATGATATCCTAAAATACTTTTCATCAGTGTCGTTTTTCCTGCACCATTTTCACCGAACAATC
Organism: Roseburia sp.; assembly: GCA_045531555.1. GTDB lineage: Bacteria > Bacillota > Clostridia > Lachnospirales > Lachnospiraceae > Roseburia. The sequence continues at coordinate 49,767 of JAZSEF010000035.1, forward strand.
CGATGATTTCCCCCTGTGGCAATGTCAGGTTCACACCTTTTAACGCATCTTTATTTCCGTAAGATTTTCTTAGATTTTTTATTTCAAGCATACTTTTTCCTCTCTTTTCATTCAATATGGCAGACACTGTGCCGGCGTACACATCATATAGATCGCATAATACAGTAACAAAACTACGATTTCTGTAAGAATTCCCAACACAATCGCAACAAGCGGAAGTGTTACATTTCTTCTATGTATCTCCCATCTATCCGGCAGCCTTTGCATGAGATAAATGGATTTACTGCCCTGATAATAATACAGATAGTAATACACCATCAGCCCAATCATGACCAGATAGAACACTAAAAAGCCATCCAAACTATCCATATCCTCATGCACGAGATTCCAAAAATCCTGCATCATTGCACCATCTCTGACTACAAGTCCTGTCATTGTTCGCTCAAAAAGTTCACCACGCGCCGTCAGATATTTCACCAAAAATGACCAGCTCCAGCCAAACGCTGCACTAATTCCAGTCAGACAAATCGTCATCTGCTTCGTAAATTCAATCCCCGGCGGCGTATATTTCTCCCATTTTTCTACATTTATTTTCCTCATATCATTCATCCTCTTTCTTGTAAATCAGATGCCAATAAACGGTAAGTGCTGCAATTCCCCACACAATAGTCGCCGTTACCATTCCAAACTGCTCACCTAGTTCCTGCACAAAACCTAATAGCACACAAGCCGTTACCACAAGCATCGATACTGCGACTTTTCCTCTTCTCTGAAGATAAGTAAACAGCGCTGCTGACACACCGCATCCCAATACAATCAAAATATTTTCTGTCCAACGCATCGTACCTTCTAACGGCAACACACTGTGCATAAAATCGCTCCGATAATATGCTAAAAATACCGTTTGATTTGTCAGATGACCCGCTCGCACTGCATACAGACTACTCTGAATAAAAAGAACTCCTATCTGCACCCCTAAAAGCAACACATAACACAAACTGTTATAAATGCTTTGCATGATAAAAATTCTCTTTTCCGTAACCTGCAGACGCTGTATGGTATAACTGCTTTTACTTCCGATATTACAGCCATTCCAGCACAAAATGGCAGTTATCAGAACAAATGCTATTCCCAGAAAAATCTCATTCTTACTCCGGCTCATCATATACTCTAGCGTATAATACTCAATCGCTTGAAACTCTAAATGATAAGCATCCATCGGGAACCACTCTGACATTGCTTTTTGAAACATAAAAACCTGTGCTGCTCCCATCAAAGCGAATACTGGTAATATTTTATAAATCGTGCTTCTCGCAAACAGTTCGAATATAGCTATGTATTTTTTCATTTTCAAATCCCTGCCTTTTCAACATTTTCTTTTTGGAACTTCTAATGATTCCGTTTCTTCCCTAATTATCAGTTGTTCCAATATTTATCAATCAGTGCATGAGCTTCTTCCTTCGATACGCCCATCATCTTCAACGCATTCACTGCATTTTTCGCATCATCTTCCAATAATTCCTCTCTAATTTCCCGCAATTTCGCTACCGTAACCGCCACACAACTTTTAGCACCGGTTCTAGACTGTATCAGTCCTTCTTCCTCTAACATTTTATAAGCTTTCTGCACCGTATTCGGATTCACGCCAAGCAATGCAGATAACACACGTCTCGAGGGCAGTTCATCACCATCTGAAATGATTCCTGCAATAATTCCACGTTTGATATATAACAAAATCTGCAAATAGATGGGACTACCATCCTTCATCACAAAATTTTCAAAAGAAATCATAACAAACTCCTTTTCGCAAACTGTATTAATCATATAATACACTTTCTAACTGTATTATATGATTAATACAGTTAGAAGTCAATATTTTCACAACAAAAAAGACCCAAACAGCTAATACAACTGTTAAGGTCTCCCCTTTTCTACAAATCCTCAAAAATATCTTTAAATCTCATCCCCACTATGTACGAACGTAAGCTGATTTCCCATAATATCTTTCATTAACGAAAATGCTGCCTCTCCCGTACAATGTCCGGTATAGAACTTCGTATGCAGCTTTTTCAATTCTCTGGCAGTATCCTCAATCGTTGCAGCCTCTTCTACTGTATACTCTCCTCTCTTCATCATATGAAAACCACTGATTACCTTATCCGGCATTCCTTCAAACCTCTGCTGATATGCCGCTAAAATATTCAAAATCCCATTGTGGGCACAACCCGATAACAGCACTGTTTTATGATTCTCGACTACCACAAGACACTGCTCATGTGCAAATACATCCTGAATAAAACGCTCCTCTACTTTTTCTTTTAAAAGTATATTGCTCTCCGGCCAGTATTTTCTACCAATAATATCCGTAAACACATAGATTTCTTCATCTATCCGGTAATCACCATTCAAAAAAACAACTTGCGGCAGGTCTAAAATCGCCTTATCTATTCCAATATATTTTTCTGAATCGTCACGAAGATTATAATAATCGCCACCCGCCGTCTTTTGCATATATATTTTTGCATCCGGATTCATTTTCACAAAATCAAGAATTCCGCCTGCATGGTCATAATGCCCATGACTAAGCACTACCATGTCTATCTGTCCCAAATCTATCCCCAGCTCTTTGGCATTCTCCATAAATGCACCGGTCATTCCAGTATCCAAAAGAATTTTATGTTTCTCCGTTTCAATATAAAAGCTTAATCCATGCTCATATTTTAACCCTTCTGCTCCACAGGTATCTTCAATCAAATTAACTATTCTCATAAGTCCTCCCCTTGCAATTTCCTTTTCCACTCATATTTCTACTATACACCATTATCTATCAATTAGTCGACCGTTTAATTTTTAACACACGATATAAATATATTGCATAAAATTGCATAATGCATTACAATATCATTATATAATTGTCATGCAATTCTGACAAAACATGGAAGCCCAATCCTCTCCTCGCCAGCAGGTTCGGATTTTGCTTCGCAAAACAAGGAGGACACCGACATGCAAGAAATGATTAAAATTCCTTTGGGAGCAAACCCAAACGTTGTACTGAAAGCCATTCCAGGACACTTCATTACACCAAACTCACACGTTAACTATTATTTAGACATGACTACCATGAAAAGCCGTTTGAGTGAGGCTTCTGCTGCTGCCAAGGAACTATGTAAAAATATTAACCCATCCACTATCGTTGATACGATTGTGTGTATGGATGGCTGTGAAGTCATCGGTGCATACCTTGCTGAAGAACTTAGCAATGCCGGAATTATTTCAATTAACTATCACAAAACGATTTACATAACGACACCAGAAATGACATCTGGCGGTCAGTTACTTTTCAGAGATAACATCCAGCCAATGATTAAAAATAAAAACGTATTATTATTACTGGCTTCTGCTACAACCGGTCAGACAGTTACCAAAGCCGTTCATACACTTAAGTATTACAATGCCAATATCAGCGGAATCAGTACTATTTTTAGTGTAGCAAATAGTTCTATGGGTATTCCAATCAACTCCTTGTTCAGTACCAGAGATCTTCCTGATTATAAGACTTATGCTCCGGAAGGATGCTCTTTATGTAAAAACAAACAGCCAATTGATGCATTTGCAAATACATTCGGTTACTCTCATTTATAAAACATGAATTTAAAGTGCCGTAGTAAACCAGAGACTTTTATTAGAATTCCCTGTTTTACTACGGCACCTTTTTTATCATATCCAACTTTTTAAGATACCGGTATACTATCCACCACACAAAGTGTCCCCCAGCCCGTTGATGTCAAGTTAATGTTACGAACTTTTTCACTCCTTTTTTGATGAAAAAGCCCGCAAACCCGCATAACTTCGTTGGGTTGATGGTAAATTAATGTTAAGTTGGGTGAAAATTGATGGTAAATTAATGTTATGTATTTTTCGTAAAATATGGTATTAATTTTTAATCCCAATCTGTGGTAAACTTGATATATCTATCTCCTCGAATTCGATGAGATTAAAATCTAAATTATGAAGAGGTTCTCATAAACCTCAAAATTCTATCAATGGTGCAAGACACTCGAATTCACTCTAATACTTTTCCCAAAAAACAATCATTTACTTACCATATTGTTATCAGGCACATGTTATCACATTCTATCGAAGTGCATCTTCCTTTCTTGACCAATTATCAATAGAATATAGCGTATAATTTTTAGTAAGAACCTTATTAATGAATTCATTGGTATCTATCTTTGCCCACATTTTTTCTATCAACTCACTACTTACACGTAAAAAACGCTCTTCTAATAACTGTTTGAACATACTATTTGTATTTACATCTTGTCTATATACTACCTCTAAAACCCTACTGTCAAATACGTAAGAGAGAAACACTTCTAACAATATTTTGTTTTCCTCTGTCTTTTCCATTTGAAAAGCCTCGATAACTTTTATTAAGTAATTCCATAATTCGGTTCCACTCAGTATATATATACCACCAAAAGTTTTTATACCTACCTCGTCTTTTAAACCATTCATTGAAATTTCTTTTTTAGGTATATATAATGTTCTAACCAATCCTCGATTTTTCAAATCAAATACATACCATCTATCATTTTGGGCAGAATATGTTAAATGAATTCTTCTTTGTTTATGCGCCACTTCAATTTTGCTAATTTCCTTATGTTTTAATGCATATTTGTGCAACATATTACTCATATCTATGTTGCACACAACATTCTTTACATTGTCTAAGAAATTATCCTCACATACAACACTTATTAGACTGCTTAATGTAGCATTGCTTTTTACTTCTTTTAGCAAATACTCCCCTGCCCTAGTCATACCACACTCAAAAATATTAATCTCATCTAATTTCGCAACATCTTCTGCTGAAATAACTTTTCTCTCTCCTTCATTCTCTATCGTCATACATTTTAATTGTGCTAATCGGCTAATCAAGACATCTTCATCAATTGCATCAACTCGGCTATTACTATATTCTTCATAAATCAATGGTTCCATTAAATATCTACCTTCAGATATAGCCCATGATTGTGCATAGTCCTGTGCTTCCAATTTATCCATTTGTTCTTGAAGATACTCTTTATAGACATCATAAATCGCTGATAATATTTCATTATTTGCATCTAATTCAAGAGCTGATCTTGCCACATTTGTTTGGTATTTACTATTTTTTATATTATCTATAGCTAATATAGACATATTTTTATATCCTGGTGTCGAAAATTCAACTCTAATTCCTTCAACACAAGTCCCGACAGGCAATGTTCCCTTTTTTTGCAACTGTCTCCGACTTGACTCAGCACTCATCAAACACCAATCTGACATATATTTCAAATGTCTAACGGCATATGCAACAGTTACATTTCCATGCTCTTTTTCATAGACATCATACTTAATTCCGTCAACATTATATCCTGTTTCATTTAAATATTTAATCAACATATCTTTCAATGAATCATAACCTATTCTATTTTTCTCGCCTCTATCAGTCACTAAATATACTGGAAATTCTGGAAGCACAATCCATTTTTTTAAGTCATGTTCTAATCTAGACATATCGACATCATTTCTCACATATAACTTTACCATTGTTCCATGCTGTTTGATATAATCGTCTAATTCATTTTTATCCAATGTACGCAACAAGTAACTTCCGTTCACTTTACGCAAATTAATACTATTAGCTTCCTCCTGTTCAACAGAATTTGTTACTATGTCAATATCATTTGCAACCATAAAACATGTTAAAATTCCGATACCAAAATGGCTTATAGATGAAAAATTTGGAAACTGTTTTTTTACTGATTCGTCCCTATATTTTGATGCCCCTACTTTCAACAAATAATTTTCAACATCGTACATCGACATCCCTGTACCATTGTCCCAAAAAGTTAATTCTCGTTTTTGGCTATTCCATTCAACCAAAACTTCCCCTTGTAAATACTTTTTACCATTCTTTTTCTGGTACTCTGCTTGTAATCTAACTGCATCTAATCCATTCTGAACCAATTCTCTTACTACTACCGAAGAATCATTATATAAAGTATGCCCAACTAATAATTGTAAAATGTTTTCTTGTGCAATAGTAAATTGCAATTTTTTCTTTTCAAAACCAATAACATCTATCTGTGATTCATCTATTTCTCTCCATGGAAATTCATACGCAGTAGCTCCTTCTCTTTTTTGTGCTTTCTCAACAATTTCACTACATTTCGCTAATTCCTTCCTAGTATATTGCAAATATGATGATAATCCAAAATATGCTTCTGCCGTATCAGCTCCATCAAAATAAGCCGTAATTTCTATAGTATCTTTCTGCTTTGTCTCATCAACTATACCATCTTCATTTCGCTGTTCTTTAGCTCCTACTGCTCTAACCGCTCTCTGCTTTTCCCACTCGATAACACTAATCGGATTGCTAACATTTATTAATCTTCTAGCAACAGATGGTGTTCTATCTCTAGTTATATGCAACAAATCAGCAATTCGTAAAATAATAGCAATATAATTCAAATTAACTTTTTCATTATCGCTATTTCCATACATTTTTTTTACTTTATATTTTGCAAAATCTTCTATATCATCTTTATGATGACTTTCACAGATCATTGCCAAGTCTACTTTAAACATTTTATCAAGATTTTTTAATATATCATATATTTCATTTCTAACTATGCTAGCTTCTCCTAAATCGGAAATATTTTTCCCTTCTATCCATTGACGAATTCGAACAGCATGATTTTCACGTACAAACTCCTGATATAAAAAAGTATCTCCTTGCTGCTTTACATATTCTCCGTATTCTGACTGCCCTGCTTCATTTAATGTTTTTTCTTTATACTCTTTAAAAGCAGTTGCATCTCTATTTGTGAATTCATCTTTTGTAACGACCATTCCCAAATCATGAAAATAAATTGCTAATGTAAGCATCAACCATTCTGCATAAGTCATATTCTTTTTTGTTTTCTCTGGAATAAGCCATTCTACAATTTTTAACAATTCATCAATATGTGCAATATTATGAATTGTATATTCTTCAAACATTCCACCTTTTCCTATCGTTGCTAACATCGCTTCAACTTTATCCCTAATATGTAATAATTTTATCCCTCGACAAAATGATAAATTTTCTGCTTTCTCCGCTTGTATTTCTGCGTAATTTATAAAATTCTCCATTATTTTTTCCTCTTTTGACTTTATTTACTTATCCAACTAATATATTTATTATAATTTTCCTATTAAATTTATCTTGAAAAGCTTATGCTTTCTCATCAATACAACCCTGTTTATTATCTTTTATCACCAAAACCCACTTTTTAGCCTCGTCGCCTATAAGCATTTCAACATTTTCTACATATATTTTAAAAATATCAGATTGATTATTACTATATTTTCCTACCCGCATTATATATTCTCTTTGTTCTTGTAATAAAACATTATTTGTACTACGATATAAATGCCATTTATCTTCTACATGCAATAATGCAATAAACCCTTCCATTATCAAACTTACTGCTGAAGCTCCAGCCGCCCATTCAGCTGACAAAATATTAGCTACTTGAAAAAAAGGAATACTTGCCACTGCAACAATTTTTATACCATTCATAATATAAAAAGCATATTGATTTCTCAAAGCACGTAAATGGTAAAATTTTATATAATTTGAAACGATTTCATGAAAATTTTTTTCTTGATTTTCTTCATCTCTGAAATAATACTTTTGTATGTCATCAAAAAACTTCATTTGTACATCCTTCCCTAGCAACTTAATTTCTATACCTTATAAAAATACTATCATATTCTACACATATAATACAATCTATTTTTGTCTTATGTGTTCAAATAATAAAAAATGCTAAGTCAATACTCTTGTACTGATTTAGCATTTTTCAAATTACTACTCTGTATTCTCTTTTATCAAATCCAAAAACTGTCTTGCAGTTACAATATAGGGTCTCTCTGGGAAATGTTTCAGATTACCCGTAACAAGATATGCATCTTCTTGCTCACGAATCTCCATTACAACTTCATAAAATGGTAAATCCTTCATATCCGGGATTATTTCGCCTGTTGCTGTTGGTATAACACTAACACCAAATTTTACAATAGTTTCTACCAATCCAGTAATCAGATTTTCTGAAAAGCGAAATTTTTTCCTTCTTAAAACTTCATTATATTCAGCAAGTATTTCCTCACTATATACCGGGATAATGCCACCATTAAACATTGTTTTTAATACCTGCACAGTTGCTGCATCTTCGTGACTAGATAGCAAAGCTGAAACAAGTACATTTGTATCAATTACTGCATAACAAATCACTCAGATACCTCCATAGACTTACGTACTTCATCAATTTCTGCATTTATTTCATTCAATGACAAATCCTGTACACCATTTAATTTTGCTTCTTCTCTTAATGCCATAAATGCCTGATATCCAGTAGCTAATGTAGGTTGTTCTGCTTGGCTAGCTGCAATTTCAAAAGGAATTTTTCGTTCACGCACAACAGCCCTTGCAAAAATATTAAACGCAGTAGTTGCATTCATACCGAAATCATTACATAATAAATCAAATTGTTTTTTTAAATTTTCATCCATACGGATACTAAACGTAGCTTGAGCCATATTAGATACCTCCTCATATACCTTTTCTAATTATAGTATATGACATAAACAGAAAAATATCAATATTTGTGTTCTATTTTATATAATTTATAACATATATCACATTCTACTATAAACATACTCACTTACTCTCCACTGTATTACTCCTCATTTTTGTGTATTGGCACATTTTTTAGTAACGATATCATACTAAAAATAGGTAGACTATCCCATTGGAATACTATCAGCCACACAAAGTGTCCCCCAGCCCAACTGCGGGTTTGGCCACCGGATAAATCCCCCCATATCCCTCTTCGCACCTCTTATCAGATAAGCCTTAATTTTCTCTCCGTATAAATACGCATCGTTGCCATCGACGATACCCCACTGCATCAATAATGCAGCACTCCCTGTTACAAACGGTGTTGCCATAGAAGTCCCTGTCCGTGTCTCGTAACCACCACCAACCGCACAAGAAGTAATTTCCACTCCTGGAGCAGCAATATCCGGTTTCACCTGATTCGTTTCTCTGGTAAATCCCCGCCCGGAAAATGCTGCCGGCTGATTAAATCTGGCATCATAAGCGCCTACTGCAATCCCTTTTGCTGCAGTAGAAGGAATCGTTAACGTCGTTTCCTCTACCGGCTCTAAAAACGCCGTTCCTGCATTTAAAGTTCCACCTGAAGGCAGCCACATATCAAAACCTCCATTTACAATCTCTCGTGGGATCATCTGAATCCGCCAAACACCGCCTTCCACATAATTTCCCACAGGAATAAACTCTATATAAATCTCCTGATAAGGATTAAATGGTTTCGGTTCCCCATAATAAATCAGTAACTGTGTATCTCCAATCCGAAGTCTCTGTGGTCCCAATATCTGCTGCAATGGTCCTACCCTCGTACCATTCGGAGCCTCGATTGCAATCTCTATGTCATCCACATAATTTTTCCATATCTGTAAATTCAGAGTAGTTTCAAACTCACTGACCGACAATTGCACTTCCTTTACACTTCCGTTCTCCACTACGCCTGCGGTATGTAATGCAGCAGCACCATCATTGCCGCTTCCTATGACGATTACATTCCGCCCATAATCCGCCATATCATTCATATACGTTTCTAAAAGTGAGGTGCCGGAATGAGAACCATAATTATTTCCAAAGCTGAGATTTATTGCAATCGGTCTACCATATTCTTCCCCTTTTTTCACACAAAAATCAATTGCCCGCATTAGTTCTGTCGTTCGTGGGAAGTCATTTTCACCCGGAATTCCAAGCTTTACAATGAGCAAATCACTCTCAAATGCCACTCCTCTGTAACGTCCGTTAGAGGCTCTCCCATTTCCTGCTGCAATCCCTGCGACATGTGTTCCATGTCCGGAATTATCCGTGCTCGGCACAATTCTGTAGCGCTCCATCTCTGAACTCTGCTCTAGTGCCCGGTTAATATCTTCCGCATCAAAAACTGTATCTAATGTCTGATCCCACAACTCCAAAATACGCGTCTTTCCATCTGCATTGCGAAAATCCGGATGTGCATAGTCGATACCTGAATCGATAACCGCCACAATCGTGCCTCGTCCAGTCAAATTATTCCTGCTATTCTGTCCCGCTGGCGGCGTAATCATCTGTCCCGGTATACTTGCTCCTGTCTGCAAGGGATTAATACACGACGCACTCCGCCCATTATTAACTGCAAAAAATAATCGTTTTGGTTTCTCCATGTATTCAATTTCCGGCAATGCTGCGACTCGCTCCACCAGATTCTCTGGTATTTCCAAAATCATATACTTACTGCTTAAATCGATAATTTTAATGTTAGCAGCTTCATTTTGAAATGCTCTTTCGAAAACTGCACGCAGTTCCTCTTTGGTTCCATAGAATTTTACAATCACTTCCCATGTGGCTGTTTCACGATTAAATCCCACATCTAAATCCATAGATTTAGCTCGTTCCTGTGGGCTCGCTTCAATTGCAAGGTTTAGCTGATTTTCTATTTTTTGATTGTCCATTTTATCACTACAATTGTTTTTTATTATAGTTATGTAGTTCCGTTCAAAATATTTACTAAAAATCATCCTCTAAATTTGCTAATTTAATTAGCATTGCCAAAATTACCTACTACTGTTACTGGAAAAGCCGATTCACAATATCTTCTGTTAAATATTCTTCGATATCTTGTGTCAACAACCTGCATTCTTCCATTTTTCTATTAACTTCTATTTGCAGCTCCTTCACTCTAAAATCCCGTTCAATGTCCAATTTCTCCATTTTATCCAATTTCATTTTCTCATATCTATATTGATACAGCCAATGTGAAACACATCTTAAATGCTGATATCCGCAAGCTACATAATGATAAGATACATTAGCAACTGTACTTAAATACTGTAACCAGTCTTCCGTACTAATCGGTAAACTCCTGTTTTTTCTATTTTCTTCAATATAATTATCAAATTCTTTTATAAAAACTTTTATTGGTATTAAAAGAAATATTGCAAATGCATCTGCTACTAATTCTTTGGCTTCCTTTGGCAGCATAGGCATAATGCAATAGGAATCACTAAACAATTTTTTTCGTTTATTTATTAAATAGTGCCCTATCTCATGTGCAAGTGCATAACGCTGTGTATGCAGCGTTGTATTCGAATCAATATAAATACATCGCTTTTCACCATCTTCAAAAAGATGTGGTCGTACAGACAGCTCTCCTACTACTCGATTGCTTCGATTCTTATTATTTTCATCATTTAAATCGATTTCACTCACTTCAATTTCTAAATATTCCACTACTTTGTTAATGTCGACCGGCAATGTATATTCTTCACCTTCAAATATAATATCTAATAATTGATTTGTATATTCTGCCATTTTCACATAATCAATCACTCCATGATTTGCATCATAACTTTTCACTATATCTTCCAGATTATTCATTATACTATTAATATCCTTATTCTGTTCCATTTTTCTCCACTCCGAGTCCTTTCCTTATGTATCTATTATTCTGGAAAACAATTTTCTATTTTTTTCAAAGAACTCTCCAGACCTTTATTTAAAATTTCTTCCAATACCGAAATACTGTTCTTTGCTTCTATTTTTTCAAATAATTTAAAAAGTTCATCTGCAAACTGCACACAGCAATTTTCAATATTATCCAGTGTCATTTCATAGCAACCATATTTTTTAATATAACTATACATACGCTGATGTTTTTGTTGAAATTCATCGTTTATTTCTAAATTTTTAAAATATACATTGCGTATCTTCAAAATCTGTGATTCTTCATTTTTGACATTTATAAATTTGTAGCTAATAAAAATCCATACCTTGCATAACATCCAAAAATCATCTTTCTTGGCAATTTCTTTCATACTCTCTTCATACTCTGAATCCATTTCTTCCGTGTCATGCCATTTGCAGCTAATCTCTATTATATCACGAAATACTTTTCTCCAACCTTCTTGAGTCTTATCAGATATCTCTGGATCCCATGTAAAAATCTTTTCCCATTCCTTCTTATTCCAAAACTTCGTCTTCTGGTTTATGGTACCTATTATTAAATCAAAACATCCTTCGTGTATTGTCCTAAACGCAGATTTTTCCGCACTATCTAAAATTCGACCCGTTGTTATTTCTTCCTCAGATAACATCTTTCTGGTTTTTAAATCTATATATCTGCTATAAATCTCCCTAGTATACTCTTTTATACTTATTTTCTCATATAATTGCAAAATAGTTGACACAATATGAAGCTTTCTGTCGTCCCGTAAAACGTCTGATATAGCCTTAAGTTCCATATCACCTAATGGGATAATCACCCTGTTCAGTGTAAAATCTGATATATATCCACGCTTTACATAAAATATTTTATATGGAATATTTTTGCATCCCAAATAAAAATTACTATGCCATGCAAAAGTAGAAAAACGCTTCATCCCATCATCTCTCCATTTTTCCAGCATACGTTTTATAACAAGAAATTTAAAATTCTCATTTGTATACACGAATGGCAATAATTTATTACTCAAAACATTTACCCTGATATTACCATCTTCATTTGAAAAGATACCTACAGTAGGAACACTTTTTAAAATCCATTTTGTTATAAACTGTTGTTTGGAAATATCCTTTATTACAGAATGTTCTTTTAAATTTCTGGCATTTTTAAGTAATCTATCTCCCCATTCCTCAATTACCCTCTCACAATCCTTTCTTAGTTCCTCGCCCCTTATCGTCTTTAATTCAAAAATTTTTTCTAATATATTTTTCTCTGATGACAATTGAATTAAATACTGTTTCCATGGACGTAATTCATTTTCTCTTTCCTGTAAAATTGCATACGAATGTTCCGGTGAAAAAATATCAGCAAAGGTTATTCTTCCCTGCATATTCGCTCCTTTTTCCACCTTATTGTAACAATTTTCATCATAAGAAAAAATATTAAAGAAACTTGACTCCTGTCTCAGTAATTCCGATACCTCCTTATACTTCTTCAAAATACCTGTAATTTCTTTTACAATTTTTCCCCATAAACATGGTTCCTCTGATTTACCCCTGCATCCTATTTGATCATATTCCTCTCTCATTGCCAAAAAAGATAGCATTACAATCGAAATAATCTGTTCTTTTGTTTGTATTAAGTATTTCTGCCTTTGCTTTTCCTGCTCCTTAATACCTGAAATTCGATTTTTTTGAAGATTTTCTTCTGTTAATCCATATAGCCTCATTCTGGAATTCTGTATCTTTTTTGAAACCGCTTCTATCTGTATGCACTTATTCTCAACACTACTAGAAATATGTATCAATAATCCTTCATTTTTTTGTGAAAGATATTTTAAAATTTTCTTCACACGACTGATAATTGGATGATAAATCTCCTCTTTAAAGTAAGTTTCTCCTTCTATCGTAAAACCATTTCTGCTTAAATTAATATACTCCCTACTCAAACTCCCCTTTATATCAACATAAGCAATCAATTCACTGTCTTCCTCTATACATCTGTGCTGTAATTCAATCCCCTTATAGTATACACGTGTTCCGCTCGGAAACGACTGTTGCTGACTATTGGTTCCTGTTATCATTTTTTCTAAAGCAATCAGATTTTGAGCACTAACCACTACAAAAACCTTTTTTTCACCATCCCAAATATGCAACTTTCCATTATGATAATCAAATATAAAACTAAGATTCTCTATTTCTCCCCCATATGCATTATCGTGATCCATATTATTATATTTATCAATATAGTAAATCCAAGATAATTTCCCATTTCCCCATTCACGTGTAATTTCCTTTTCAGCATCATGTGGATAAATCTTTATATCACTATCAATAGAACTATTTTCTTCTACTTTTTCTTTTGAATATAAGTCTATTGTTCCTAACTCTAATTTTTTATCCGGTAAATATTCTGATTCTTCTGACTCTAAATGAAAATCTATATGTTTAATACAACTCTTTTCTGTTTTATTTAAAGCATACTCTACGAATCTGTTTTTTTTCACATGTAAATGAACCGGAAAGAGTAATTCCCCGACCTGCTTATCTAAATATAACGCCATTTGTGTCAGTAATTCTGCCGAATGTCGTAATGGTCTTCTTCGTTCATAATATTCATCAAACGTATCTTCCCCATTCCAAGCTTCAAGATAATCTTTATGTAAATATTTCTTTTCACACGGGACAAACACCTCAAAACATGTTCCATATGTATCTTCTTTTCCCTCAAAATAGTCGACCGGTTTTACATTTATATAACCATCATATTTCGAAACACCTACTGCACCGAATGTTATTTCATAACGCTGTCCTGTTCTTGTATATGTATAACATTTAAAACTTCCTGTTACTAAAAAGGCACTCTGTAACCCAATTCCAAATTCTGCCGTCGGTCTAAGCCATTCCGGCATACTTTTTATCAAATCCTTATCGTTTTTTCTGCTATCCCCAACCTTTGAAATACTTAAAATTCTTTCTTTATCTATCCCTGTACCAAAATCCTTTATCCTTACCTTCACACCATAGATATATGTATTTTTTCCTATATCAAGCAAATTTATATCCTTTTCCGTAATTGCTGAAAGATTACCTTTCCTATCCTTCTTCTGAATCTCCATTTCTATTTCAATCGGATATTTTTCTATTGACACCTGCTTATTTAACACATTTGGTTTTGCATTCTGCAAAGACCTTCCATCTGCAACAAAATATGCCTGTGTACTGCAATATTCATTCCAATACTGTATTTTCGTTGCATCGACTGCATTTTGAAGAAATTCCCTTAAAAATACAAACCGCCCTGCATATACATTGCCACCTTCCAATAATGAAAAAGCCTTTTTTTGAGATATTTTAAACTGTGCCTTCACTAACTCTTCCGGAATACGCTTTCCATCCAAATACAGCTTTACTTCTTCTAACGTAGGCAACGTTCCAATAAAATTAAATGGACAAATAATTGACCAATAATATCCGGCAGATTTCAATATGTCTTTTAACATATCGCATTCTTTACGTACTAAGCGTAGTGACTCCTGTGTTTTACAATCCGCTTCGATTGCGATTTTATCCGGTCTTATATGCAGTCTTCTGATAGAAAGATGCTTGTCATAATGATGTTCCGATAATTCCGGGAGACTTCCCATACACTCTTTTGTCAACGGATGGAATCTGTTGTTATCCATATCCAGAATATCTCCCAATTGTAAAAGCACACTGATAAAACGCGGGTGATAATAGTCTAATGCAAAACCATCATCTTCCTGTGGCAAATTTAATACTTCTTCAAATCTTGGATTTGTATGAAGCTGTGCGCTGTTTGCAATAGAAAGAAAAATTCGCAGAGGAATACCGGATAGTGAAAAACCTATTCCTAATTTATCCGGCTGAAGTGTCCAATCATACAATATTTCTTTTGAACATGCCCCATGTTCACTACGCCTATAATTTGAAACCAAATGTATCAGTGCATAATATACCTGCAGCTTATCTTCATACAATTTCTGAGTCTTAACCATTTCTTCTTCTTCGTTTTCGTAAGAATAATCTGTTTTTTTTAAAGCCTCTATCGCTTCGCTTAATGAGTGGTCTCCTTCCGTTTCCATTTCCTCCACCATGTCCAAAAACTTTGGATTCGTTACAATATTCTGCCTGTCCTCATAAGTAATGCACATACCAACATCATGTATATAAACAGTATGAAGCAAAACGAAACAGTCTGAAGCTGATAATTCTGCAATCCTATCCTCACCCAAAATCATCTCAATATTATGAAGCACTGCTGATGCATGTGATTCATCATGCTTACTATACGTTGGAAAAGATACAAGTGTCATTTGAAGCAACTGATTAATCCAACGCTTATTTTGTTTCCAAGCATGCCATAGTATTTCATGCCGTTCTGTATGGTTACTGCTTTTATAATAACTTTCCAATTGTCCCTCAATTGTCAGCGGAAGTTTCAATTCTTTTCCCATAATCTTCTCCCTTTTACATTATACTTTTATTTTCTGTGCTATACTCCATATCGTATCAAATTTATGTCACTAACTTTTATTTTGAGACGCCTTCTTCTCATTTTCGATATTTCCCCAACTATTTGTGGCATTATATGTAATCTTATGAATTTTCGTAACAAATAACATATTGCGTTCATCCTCTGCATATCTTCCGTTTTTTGTAACATAAAGAATCGTTTCTTCTTTTAATAATTCTGCAGTTTTTCTATATAAAATTCTTTTTTCATGCCACTTTGAAAATACACCTGTTGCTGAAGTCAACGTTGCACCTGCCAAAACAATTGCCTGTCTAACCGTCTGTTCTGTTCCGATATTCTCTTGTACAATAACCACTAATGCGGGCATAAACACGGTCAATATTTTAAAAATTACATCCAGCCACCTATAATAGTATGCTTTTATTACATTCCATTGTATTTGATTAGTTACATAATTTTTAATATTTTTATCATCTATTGCTTCTAATAATTGATAAATATACTTCCATTCAACTTTACTGGCACATAATTTTCTTATTTTCATAATATCTTTTGTTCCCTTTCATTAACAGACAAAAAGTACTTTTTTCCTCTGTTAATTTGTGTTTATATTTTCACTACACTTGTCGATTGTTTATATAAAATATAAGGACTCCTCACTTGAGCAGTCCTAAACCTTATCTATAGTTTAATACTCTTTTCCTAATTTTACAACTACATTTGTATAATAATTTGAAATAATCTATATTTTAAACTTTATCTATCAACCTCTCTATCTCATCCGAAAAACGACACTCCTCTATTCTAATCCCCTTATCCACCTTATCAAAAACAGAATACTTCCCATCCATGTATTTCTTTGAAATTACCGCATAAACTTTCTGTGTAGGACGTACTATTATATCTCGTATATCCTTTTTCAGTAAAGTATTCGGTACATTCAATTTTGTATTCCTATCCTCTACAAATCATATACACCCACACACATTTCCTGCTGCTTTCTCAGAATATAATTTAGGTCCTCTATCTGAAAAATCTCCTATCATTGTTACATTTTTCTTAATAAGCATCATATTTTCCAATACATCCAACTTCTGTCCTGTAGATCCATCCCTCGCTAAATTGAAATCATTTTCTGTTAATCTTTTATCTAAACACTTCTGATAAAAATGAATCACAGATGCTGTTTGTTTTGTATTCAATTTCACTCCCGTTAAGTGCAAAAAATTGTACCTATGAAATGCTACTTCATAAGCCTGTATACATGTTAAACGTTTTTCTTTTGTCTGTAACTGCTTTTTTACTTCAGAAGGTATCCCATAGAGAAATAAAACTTTCTGGTCTTCTAAATTATCTCTATATAATTCTGCTGCTCTTGTAATAATTTGAATCGCACGTCTTTTATCCATTTGTAATACCTTCAATTCTTCCGTATTATTTAGAAAAGGGAATGTTTCTGCCGCAGCATGAAACATTCCCTTTTCATGGTTGATTTTTCCGTTGTCTGCCAACCTACAGCACCTATATCTGGAAAATAACAGGTTTTTCCGTTGCCTGCCAACCTCCGACACCTACGTTCGGAAAATATATCAGATTTTAGGTGTCAACCCACCGCTGATATACAGCTTTCCTAATTACATTCTACAGCAAACTACTAAGAAATGCAATTACAATTTCAGCATATGTAATTCTAAAAATCATATACCTAATACTCGTCAAACAAAGCCATTTTTACTTTATCACAACAGCTTGGCCTACCATTCCGGGCAAAAAAGCAGAACCATATTTACTATTTATTAAAGTAAAAATATCTGTTTTCAACTATCTGACACATGCTATTTCAGAATATTAAATAGCACTCTCGTGTTATATTAGTGCAAGTGTTCTTTTTTGAAAATAAAAATGAGCTCATCCTTACTCAAAATGACCTTTACTTTGACATTTTTTCGTAGGACTAAATCAGCGGAATCCCTTGATTTTACTGGGTTCTTGCTAACTTGACATTATTATAACTCGTTCCCCTGAGTCGATAATCGCCACAATCACGTTCCTGCCAGTCAGATTATTCCTGCTATTCCGTCCCGCTGGCGGTGTCACCATTTGTCCCGGTATACCGACTCCATTTTGAATTCTTCCCAGCGTACTTGCCCCTGTCTGCAATGGATTAATACACGACGCACTCCGTCCATTATTAACTGCAAAAAATAATCGTTTTGGCTTCTCCATGTATTCAATTTCCGGCAACGTTGCAACTTGGTCTATTATATTTTCGGGAACTTCCAAAATCGCATATTTACCGATTAAATCCTGAATTCCAATCATATTGAATTGAATTGGAAATGCCTCTGCCAAAACTGCACGTAGTTCATTTTCCGTTCCAAAGAACTTTACGATAACCTGCCATCTTGCGGTCTCTCTGTCAAACCCTACATTCAAATCCATTGATTTTCTACGTTCCTCCGAAGTCGCATCAATGGCAAGGTTTAATTGATTTTCTATTTTCTGATTGTCCATCTGCACTCACTTTTTATACCATCTATGATAAATTCTATAAATCAAAAAAGATATTCATGACACATTTTTATTTTACACTCTACTTTTGTTCGCAGCACTTTTCATACATAGGAATTTCCTATGCATGAATGATATCATATCAACATATAATTACACGATTAAAACCATTCAGAAAGGAATCATTTATGTGCGGAATTGCAGGTTTTTGTAACTTCGAATATGACTACACACGCAATACCCCCTTTTATACAAACATTTTAACCAATATGCACGACTGTCTCTCCCATCGCGGAAACGACCAGTTCGGGCACTATCTAAAAGAACATGTGGGGCTCTCCCACGCACGTTTAAGCATCCGAGATATCGAAAACGGCTGTCAGCCAATGTCCTGCCGGTTTGGAACCAGAGAATACGCCATTGTATATAACGGAGAGATTTACAACACGCAAGAATTAATTACAGATTTAAAACAGGCTGGCTATACCTTTGCCACAACCTCTGACACCGAAGTGATTTTGTATGCATTTATCCATTACGGTGTCAGATTTGTAAATCGTTTAAATGGTATTTTTGCATTTGCCATCTGGGATGCTGCCAGACAACAGCTATACCTTTACCGTGACAGAGTCGGCGTAAAACCATTTTTTTATTATTTAAAAAATGGGCAACTTGTATTTGCCTCTGAACCGAAAGCACTTTTCTGCTATCCTGAAGTACAGCCACATCTTAATTTCGAAGGTCTTCAGGAAATTCTCGGTATTGGGCCTGCCAGAACTGCCGGAAATGGTGTCTTTGAGCATGTTTATGAAGTTCTTCCGGGACATTATATGTGCTATGACAAAAATGGTTTTTCTGACCATATGTATTGGGATTTATTTGCCTGTGAACACAGGGACGATTATGATACAACCGTTGAAAAAGTTTCCCATCTCGTGCGGGATGCAGTGACACGCCAAATGGTTTCCGATGTACCGGTTTGTACGTTTTTATCCGGCGGAATTGACTCTTCTATCGTCACCATACTTGCCGCCCGTTATATGAAAGAACATGGAGAAACGCTTAACACTTTCTCTTTTGACTTTAAAGGAAATGAGCGTTATTTCCAATCGAACGCCTTCCAGCCGGAACGCGATATTCCATATGTAAATACAATGTTAAAACATTGTGCCAACCAGGGTCTTTCCCTAAATCACACTTATCTGGAATGCGACGAAACCTTGTTAGCTGACACACTCTATGCTGCGGTAGACGCCAGAGATTATCCGGGTATGGCAGATATTGATGCTTCTCTGCTCTACTTCTGTTCCCTCGTGAAGCAACATAACAAGGTTGCTTTAACCGGAGAATGTGCAGATGAAATATTCGGCGGCTATCCTTGGTTTTATCGTTCGGAATTACTGAATCGCGACGGATTCCCATGGTCTTATGACCTATCTGCCCGCACACTCTTTTTAAAAGACGAATGGATTCGCTCTTTGGATTTAGAAAACTATTCTTATGACCGCTACCAGACATCGCTTATGAAAGCCCCTGTGCTGCCCGGTGAAACCGGCGAAGTACGCCGCAGACGTCAGGTTTCCTATCTAAATATCAAGTGGTTTATGCAGACTTTATTAGACCGCATGGACCGCACAGGTATGTACTCCGGCTTAGAAGCCCGCGTACCATTTGCCGACCATAGGATTATCGAATATGTTTTTAACGTACCTTGGGAAATGAAATACCAAAATGGCGTAGAAAAAGCATTGCTTCGTGACGCTACTGCTGACCTGCTCCCACCAGAACTGCTCCACCGCAAAAAAAGTCCATATCCAAAGACTTACCATCCGGGCTATGAGCAGGCACTTTGTAAACGTTTTGAGCAGATTATTCAAAATCCTAATGCTCCTATTGCACCACTTATTGATGCCGAAAAAGCTTTACGTTTTATGGAAAGTCCAAAAGAATATGGCAAACCTTGGTATGGTCAGTTGATGGCCGGTCCACAGTTAATTGCTTACTATATCCAGCTTAATTACTGGATGGAGAAATATCATTTATCGTTGTAAATCAATTATATGTAACCGGTAAAAGCAGATGTAGCATCTGCTTTTTCCGGTTACATTTTTCTACAATAAATTCATACTAAGATAATCTCCCTCATAAATAAATACTTTTTGCAAGACCTTTTTAACTAAATTTGAATAAACATACAAGCCCCTGGTGCAACTTCAATCGTTCCTGCTGATACAATTTCACCTTCCATAGCCGGAAGTTCATCATTTTCACCTAACACAAGAGCTTTTCCATTTAAATACATCAGTGGTGAACGCATATCACCATTACCATCTAATCTATAAACCGCTGCTTCTTTTGGAAGCTCTACTTCCGTCGTTTCTGTCTTAGAATTGTTGATTACAAGATATACAACGCCCTCTTTTCCATCTTTACGAGAATGCGCATATACATGGGCACCTTCACGGATTTCTTCTCCAGAATCATATACCGTTTCACCCATAAGCTTATTCCAAAGCAATACCGCAAAGTAACTTGGACGTGGTTCGAATGTGCCATGCTGCAAATAACCATAATCTGAAGATGCTAATGTGTTATGAAAAATAACCCCCGGTGTAATCGTTGCAAAGCTGCCAAATTCGTTTAACGTACGATGTACTTCCAGATAAGTAGAACCCCAGGTATGCCCACCGGCGCCAGCATCACCAGATTCCGTTACCCATAATTCTCCTCTCGTGCAGTATTCATCACGATATGGGATATATGCTTTTGCACAGTTTCCCGCCATAGCTAAATATTTTTCAGATGTCGCTTCTGAAGCAGACATAAACATGGTTGGACTCATTGCTTTCATTCGTTCTGAGACGCCATTGTAATAGTGATAACTAAATATATCTAACTTTTCGGTACATCCATCTAACAATTCTTTCGTTGTACAACTAGGAAATACATCCGCCACTCCTGCTCCGCCAGACGTCTCCTCCTGTCCGGTCTCTTGCATATGTACTCTCATTGGTTCTGGATCGCAGGTACATGGACCTACCGCAAGTACCTCTGGATAATTTTCACGAAGCCATTTATGAAAAAGATCCTGATCGCGTCGAAAATCTGCCGCAGTATATCCATCTATAACTGCATATAACATATTCGGTTCATTTGTAAATTCTACCGCTTCAATTGGCACACCATGCTCTTTACTTAATGCAAAAATCTTTTCTGCCTGACTTGGATTCCATGGTTCATCTGCACGATGTAAACCATCACAGTTTGCCATAGAAATTAATAATCTGCCATCTACAGCCTTTACAAAATCAAGCATATTTAACCACTGTTCTTTTGTCAAACGGTTCTGATATCCTTCTGGAGCCTGCCCCTCACCATCAAAATCATAATAGGTTTTTGTAGCCCAACCACCAGAAACACGTACCCAAAGTTTTGGAGCAATCGATTTTGCTAATTTTATTAATCTTGAATTTGTGCTATCAATTGGATCAATCCACTCAAGCATGGACAGCACTGGATTTCCCATACTAAAATCTGGTGGTGGAACCTCCTGTGTACCAGCAATCTGTTCTGGTGTATAAGCCTTCCAAAATGTACCACCTGTTACTTCTGTCATTTCTACATTATACGATGTCATCGCAGGGTTCATCTTACGAAGTTCCTTTAAATTTTCTACATTCAATTTTACAAATTCTCCCATTGAAAAATACCTCCCGTTTTCTTTGTTAATCCTAAAATCTCTTCTAATGCACTTCTTTTTCAGTTCCATTATAAACAAATATCCCCTCCATGTAGAGGGGACAAACGTGGGGTAAGTGTGGCACTTTACTCCGATTTTTTCATTATAAATTTGTTCATTTTTACTCGATGTTAAATTTCAACAAACTTCTCGCAAGTTCACTCATTTCTTCTACGGATTGTTTCATTCCTGAATGATGCCAGGTAAAAACCATTGTCATGATTGCAGAAATACTGGCTGAATAACGTACATCATCGCTAGAAAATCTTTCTTTATGCATACTCTCGCCCAAGCGCTCATAAATCCGATCTACCATCACTGAACTCATTCCGTTTTTTTGCAACATATCCAATAAACACTTCCAATTTTTCCATTGCGCAAAAAAACCTTCCAAATCCAGCGTTACTTCCATGCACAAAAAGCTTTGAGCTAAAGCCTCGTCAATCATAGAATAAAGTACATCTTCCAACGTATCATAGTAACGATAAAATGTTTTGCGTGGAATCCCCATTTCCTTACACAAGGATGTTACGGATATCTCCTGATATTTATGTTTATCCATCATCGACAGTAAAGTCAACTGAAACAGTTCTTGTCGTTCTATCGATTTTTCTGTTTTACAAATTTTATACATCTCATTCACTCACTGATTTCTTGTTTCATGCTTCTTCTTTTCCCATAGTTTTCATTCCTTTTATATTTATTACGTTTAAAGCGAAAACAATTATTTCTTCACTTTCTTCTCAATTACCTCTGCAATTTTTACAGTTGCCACTGCAAGCAATGCTCCCATCACCATTCCGCCAAGGACATCCGTCGGATAATGCACACCTACATACAATCTGGAAATGCCGATTAAAAATGCCAGTACCATAGCCGGTATACCATATTTTTTCGGCAGCATCAGATACAATACAACACCTGCTGCAAAGGAACTGGATGTGTGACCGCTTGGGAAGGAATATTCACCCGGTTCCGGTATTAAAATTGTCAATTCCTCCATCATTCGATATGGCCGCGGACGGGCTACAATATTTTTTACAATCATATTATTAAATAACAGACTTCCAAGTAATGAACCACCTACCATAAGACCAACCTTGCGGTAATTCTTCACAAACAGTAACAACACTGCAATTGCAATCCACACATATCCCTCATCTCCAAGATGTGTAATGAACTTAAAAATCGGTGTCAAAAAATCATTCCTTATGTACTCCTGAATCCACAATAAAATATTGCCGTCTAACTCAAAAAATGCTTCCATAATCCTTCCTCACTTCGTTATAAAAATAAAAAGACAGACCTTCTACAACCGCTATCCACCAGTCATATTGTCTGCCCTTTATTATACCAATTTCATACTTTCTTTTCAATTCCGTTTTACTTCGCAACGTGGACTTAATGCTCCATCTCTCCTATCACCACCTTATGTAAAACATCCGCCAATGGCACCATCGCATTCAACGCCTCCTGCAACGTATTAGTCTGTGCCCCGACTTCCACCAAAAGGGATTTCGGACAATAATGCAGGTTATAGCGGTAGCCTTTCAAATATACTCCGCGTGATAACCCCGGATAATATTCTGCCATGGTCAACTGATTTTGAAAAGAAAATGCCAGATTATCCGCAAGATTTGGATTATACAAATATCCAATTTCACCTACACTTGTAGTTCGGCTCAAACCGTTTACAAACATAATTTTCGCCATATCCACACCGTCCATATTCGTAACAAGGTGTGTATTCTCTCCAACACCATCCCTATGTAAATCAATAATAACTTCAATGCTTGGATGCTCAGCCAGAATTTTTTCTACCGCCGGGCCTGCCAGTGAATACGCATCATCTCTCGTCTCTACATCATACTGTCCGGTATGATGTATCACATTCAGCCCATACTGTTCCTGCAAAAGTTCTGTCAGATAATCTCCCACACCTACCACAGTTGTAGACATATCACCCGGTATCGAATCTACATATCCTTCCTGTGAATGGGTATGATAAATCAATATCTGAGGACTATCAGCATTATGCGTAAGTGTCATATCTTTCGCCAACATCTGCGACGCATTCAATTGACTGCTGTTAATCGTTGTTGTCCTATCTACGCGATAGAAATTCTGAATCAAATAATCAAAATCATCTAATTTTTCACGGGAATAAGTAACCATCTTCTGCACTCTGCCCTTCTCTTCTATCCTCACCGTTTCATCACCTGCTGCTGTCACTTCTCTCTGCACCATTTCATCATCTGTTGTATTCTGCTCGTCTTCCCAGTTTATTTGTTCCAGCAGACCATCATCTAATTCAATCTCTGCAACACTTGTATCTCCTACTACCTGCCCGGATGCATCGATATAATTTTCATCCGCTGCTTCCATTGCTAATATCATCTCATACGAAAAAGCACTCTCTATCTCCGTCTGATAATAGATTTCCTTTCGTCCCTGCCCTAATATCGGGAAAAAAAATTGCAAAATATAGTCCTGCATACTTTCCGCTTCTGCAGGACTATCATAGTATTCCACTAATGGTACACAATAGCTAACGATTTCGTGTCCTAAAACTTCTGATAATTCTTTTTTTAAATTGCTTCCCATTTTGTCGTTCTCCACAAAAAAAAGTAACATCCCGACAAAACATACTGCTAACATCACTTTTATTTTTCTTTCTTGTTTCCGTCTTACTGTCTGATAAAGATACATAGTTCATTTTATTACGCCAGTGCCATATTTATACCTTCCGAAATCGTAAAACTTAATCTCTTTACCGATTCATCAATGTCTTTTGGTGTCACAAACATAATATTGAGCCCCGGTGACAAAAGTTCTCTTATCAATTCATACTTTTCTGCGTCATTTAATTCCCGTATCGAATTCCCAATCCGTTTCCATTCTTCATTCTGACTTAACGCAGTCAGAAGCGTCGTCATCGTATCATTTACAATGGTCGCTGCATCCACAACTGTCGGAATACCGATGGAAATAACCGGCACCCCAAGGCTCTTTTTATTCAGTCCATGCCGATGATTTCCCACACCGCTCCCCGGATTTATCCCTGTATCTGATACCTGAATTGTCCGGTTCAAACGTTTGGTATTACGCGCTGCTAAGGCATCTACCGCAATCACAAAATCAGGATTGGTTTCCTTTACTACCGCTGCCACAATTTCCATAGATTCCATACCGGTCTGTGCCATGACTCCTGGAACAATACTGCTGATACGATTTACCCCTTCTTTTCCATAAGCAAAACGTCCATATTCATTTAAAATATGTCTGGTAATGCAGAGATTATCCACTACCCGCGGACCTAAAGAGTCCGGTGTCACTGCACGATTTCCCAAACCAACCACTAATACTGACAATTCTTCCTTTTTTACCGGTATTAATTTTTCAATAATGCGGGCAAGCTGTGTAGAAACCTCTCTATGATAGTCCTCATCATCCTCATCCATATCTCCGGCTTCGATGGTAATGTAGGTCCCCTTTGGCTTTCCCATCGTCTTCGCTCCATTTTCCGTTTCAATCACCACTGTACTTACCACAAGATTTTTATCAATTTCTTCTTCAAAATAGCGGACACCCTTTAAGTCCACCTTATCTTCCTGCATCTGCTCCTGTGTTTCTAACGCAAGGTCTGTTCGAATCTGATACATGACATCCTCCCACTCTGCCGTAATCCACTGGCTCATTTTCTACTTCTATCATAGTGTGTCTGCATTATTTTCATTTTATCCTCATATCAATTATATATTTTTTAAAAATTTTGAACTTTTCTATTGACAGTTTGAAATAAATACCATATACTATCAAGGTATGTTTACATTGAACTGTCCGTGTCCGGCTTTAATGTAACAATCATGAACAACAACAATAATAAAGACACATTGGAGGTGTACAAGGTTGGCTAACATTAAATCTGCAAAAAAGAGAATTTTAGTAACAGAAATTAAGACAGCAAGAAACAAATCTATCAGATCTGAAGTTAAAACAGCAATCAAAAAAGTTGAAGCTGCTGTTGTTGCAAACGATAAAGAAGCTGCAAACGCTGCATTATCTAACGCAATCTCTACAATCGAAAGCGCTTGCTCTAAAGGAGTTTACCACAAGAACAACGCTGCTAGAAAAGTTTCTCGTATTACAAAACTTGTTAATACATTAGCTTAATTAGTATAGATTAAAATTCGCGAATTATTTGCTTTCTGCAGAAGCAAAACCAAAAGTAAAAAAGAAACCCATCAGTACCGTCATACTGATGGGTTTTCTTATATCTTTTTACTATACCTCACAATAAATAATTCTACTGCCATCTGGTCATTAAGCCGTCCCGTCTTTACTGCTTCCTCTAAATCTACACCGTCTTTTATCGCAGTTTTCAACTGTTCTAATGAAAACCCCTTCGCCTGTGCCTGATTTCTACGCACTGCAAATGGTGGAATCCCCACTTTCGAAGCAATCGTTCCCTGGTCGAATCCTTTGCTGCTCATATCTTTTAAATTCAATAAAATCTGAAACTGTCTGGTTATCAGATACAGGATACGCATAGGCGGCTCCTTCAAGGTCAATAAATCATAATACAAATCCAATGCTTTTTTCTGCTCGTGTTCAGCAATTGCATTCACCATATCAAAAATTTTATTCGTTACCTGCTCTGTCGTAATAGCCTCCACATCCTCTGCAGTAATAACATCCCAGCCCATGGTATAACAAATCAATTTTTCCAGTTCTCTATCAATATTACCCATATCTGTACCGGTCTTTTCCATGAAATACTGTAATACATCTCGGGTAATATTTTTATTCTCTTTTTTTAAGCGTCCTACAATCCAACGCACCAGTAAGTCTTCGTTCTGCGTTCCAAACTCGACCGCACGTCCCATTTTGCTCACGGACTTATAAAGCTTATTTCGCTTATCCACTTCGTCTTCCACAAAAAGAAAACAAGTGCTTTCTGCCGGTGCCTCTGACATATAATTTGCCAAATCTTCACAGGAATTTTTAAGAAAACCACTGTTCTCAATTAAAATCACTCTGCGGTCAGCAAAAAAAGGCATCGTCTCCGCTAAATCTACAATTTCCTTCGGATTAATTCCCTTTCCCTCATAAGCAGAAAAATTCATAGTATCGCCTTCCGACACCAATGCCTTTACCAGCTTATCTTTGTACTGCTTTTTTAAGTATGCTTCATCGCCGTATAATAAATATACGTTTTTAAATTGTCCACTTTTAATATCTTCGTCAATTGCTTTCATAGAATTCCTCTGTGTTCTTTATGCATTATAAATATTCTAGCATAAGAAAAAAATGTCAGCAACCCGGAAGTTGCTGACACTTTTTTAATTTTCGTTCAGTTCCCACTGTGCATACAATCTCACTTTTGTTCCATATACCCTTAAAGTATCCTTTAAATAGAATATCTCCTTATTGCTATAAGAAACTCCTGTTCCATCTGCTTTTGTATTCCATCCCACAAAAATGTATCCAGTTCGCTTATATGCATTCGCAGTCAGACCTTTTCCTGCCGAAATTACAGAATCTTTCATTTTACCAGTTGCATCTTCGGCATTTTTATCATAGATAATCGTATAGTTTAAGGTTTTCGTAGTAATCTTAAAGGTTACTGTCTTCTCGCCACTATAATCTCCAATACCTCGAATCGTTATTTTAGCCGTTCCTTTTTTCTCGTTATTGCTATAACCTACGATTTCGTAATCAGTCTTAGCAAGTGTGTCTTTGCCGATTTTGACTGTAATATCCGCCTTGGTAGGTTCTACTGGTTTTCCGGTATAAGCCTGATTATTTACCTTAATACTAGCCTTCGCTATACTTCCGGCTATATATCTAAAGATTACTGACTTGGTTCCGGTATAGTTTTTCATTCCCGCTACTTCAGCTCTGATTTCTGTACCTACTGGAATGATGTCTAACTTATCTACCGGTTCGCCTTCCAAACGTGTTACATATACTTTCTGCTTATTCACAAGCTGTGCTATTTCCACATCTCTGGCATATGTATAAGCAATCGTTCTCTCGTAATCCGTACCTGCAGCAAGTTTTTTGCCATTTGAATCTATTAATGTAATAGTAGGCTTACATAATCCGGCTTTTTCCTGATATGTAATATCCGTAGCTGTCATCTTAATACTTTCATCAGACAAATCGCTGCTTACAATTTGGAATGTTTGTGTTAATACTCCCTTAAAACTTCCTTTACCGGTAATCGTAACTGTTGGTAATTTGGTATCTGTTTCTTTTGTGATAGCCTTGTTATTAGCGTATTTTAAGGTATAATCTTTGCCTTCCACTAATACAACTGCATCTTCACCACTACCGTCATCATAAGATACTATCGGTTTTGGCGTAGTTCCATTTTTCGTAAATGCCAGTTCCCCGATATCCGTAATACTCACACGTCCGGTTTCTATATCAAACGGTGTAATTTTATATGATTTCTTCAATGTACCTGTATAACCATTGATACCGGTAAATATGATTGTAGCAGTTCCTGATTTCTGATTATTCTTATAACTTACGGTATAATCTTCTCCTTCATACAACGGAATGGTCTCTGCATCCTCTCCTGTTCCGATTGTATAGAACAATTCTACATTCTCCTGAAGCATCTCTTTACAATCATATTCCATAGAAGCAGTTATTCCCTCTACAACCGCCTTATTTATTGGAAGTCCTGTTACTTTATAAGTCTTCTTAACTGTTCCTGTATATCCGCCTCTTCCAGAAAATACGACCGTAGCAGTTCCGACTTTATCAATATTGGTATATGCAACATCGTAGTCTTCACACTCAACCAGTTCTTCTACTACCTTATTAGCTCCGCTTCCTGTCGTTACAGTCAGTACCACATCCTGTCTTGCGCCTTCCGCTGACCAAGGTATCGACTTGGCAAAACCTTCTATTTTCGCCTTAGAAAGCGGTGTTCCGGTAATCTTAAATGTAGTAACCAATTCACCTACATATTCTCCCTCACCGGTAATAATGACAGTTGCCGTACCTACCTCACAGTTATTCTCATATCTGACACTATAATCCATTCCATAATCCAAGGTTTCTGTACCGTTTTTCAAGATAATCGGCGGTTCCACAGGTTCTCCCTCATTGTAACTTTGATTCGGAATCTTTGTCAGTTTCATCTTACTGATAACCGGTGCTTCTGATATCACAACTTTAAATTTTGCAGTTCCGGTATAATTCCCTTTTCCGGTAATCTCTACTTCATATTCTCCGGCTTCCTTAAATGTATTCGCACCATATGTAAAATCAGTTCCTGCCTTTAAAGTAACCTCTTTTTCACCAAAATCATATGTAACTTTTGTCGTTACTTTCTGATTCTTTCCTGTAAATGGAAGGGTTACATCTGCTGCTTTTACCGCTTCTTCATTTCCCAAATCTAATTGTTTAATCTCAAAAGTTTTTACAATACTGCCCGTATAATTCCCTTTTCCGGTAATTGTAATCGTAGCAGTTCCTGCTTTGAGATTATTTTTGTATTTTACAGTGTAATCTACTTTTTCTGTTAATAAAGTCGTATGATTATAAACATGTAATGTTTCCGAGAATGTAATCGCTTTTCCGGTATAGTATACTTCTTCATCATCTACGCCAGCCATCCAAAGTTCGTTTGGTACATCTGCCGTTGTAACAAAACCTTTTTCTGCAATATCTTCTTCAAAGATGTCGCCCCACTCCTGCGATTCATCAATCAACTGATATGCATAGGCAGCAACCGGGCTATCCTTCCATCCGGCTTTTACCGCATATGCTTTTAAGACACATTCCTTCGTTATTTCAATCGCATCTTCGTATAAAATGCCATTTTCCTTTGTCGGCTCTGTGCCATCCAATGTATAGTAGATGCTTGCTCCATTAACAGTTGTGCTTAACTTGATACGTGTACCCGCATATACCGGTTCATAACCCGGCACATCTGCTACCGGTGCTTCTAACGCATACTTTAATTCCCAATGTGCATATAACGTTTTAGCCTCTGTAAAATCAACTATCGTCTCTGCTGTCACTTGCTTGCCATCTTCGGTAAACCATCCAAGGAACTTCGCACCCATTAATGCTGTCTCCGGTAACTCTCCATAAGGTTCACCATAATGTACGATAATATCTTCCGGAGTACGTCCACCCTTCGCATCAAAAGAAACTACATATTCCTCAAACTTCCAAAGTGCATACAGGGTATGATTTTCATCGATATTTAAATTATCTTCTGCTGTAATCAGTTCGCCATCTTCTAATGCCGTATACCAGCCCACAAAAGCAGCACCTGTTCGTGTTGGTATCGGTAATTCACCGTATGCAGTTCCAAACGCAATCTCTCTACTAACTGCACCTGAAAAACTTCCGCCGTTTGCATCAAATGTAACCGTATATGTATTGACATTCCACTGTGCATACAATGTGGTATCCTGATTAAATATCATGGTTTCGGTTACTTGCTCGCCACCTTCTGATTCTGTATACCAGCCTAAGAAAGTATAGCCTGTACGACTTGGCATCGGTAAATCACCACATGACTCACCTTTAAAAATGGTTTTCTGCGTAGTCTGACCATCATCACCGATATTCATATCGAAAGTCAGCGTACATACCAAATCATCCATTGCTACAAAATCATAATTATTTTCTGTTGCATAAGCCTCTGCTGCTGTACCTCTATAACCATAGATAGTAAGGTAATAAAAACCACTTGACCTGATATCTTTAATCGTTGTTACGCTTTTTGGAATAACTAGTTTTTCCAGATTCCCACAGCTTCCAAATGCCCCTTCTCCGATAGTTTCTATTCCATCTGCAATCTCTGCTTCTATCAAATAACTAAACGCTCTAAAGGCTCCGTCCGGTATCGCATCTTTCCAGGCATACTCAATATCATAACCACCTCCAACCGGTCCGACTGTTTTCAGCTTTTTCGTACTATATGAGAACGCACCAGACTCTATCTTTTTGATACTTTCTGCAATCTGGAAGTTTGTCAATTGCTCACATCCATAAAATGCATATTCCGGAATAGTTTCTGTCCACTCGTATTCGTAATCGCATCCGCTTCCAACCGGTCCGGCACTTGTAAATCCACAGCCTTCAAATAAATACGAACCTAACTGAGCACCTGCTGGTACACGTATACTCACCAATTTACTACATCCACTAAATGCATACTCCCCGATATAAGTTACACCATCCGGAATAGCAATCCCTGTTAATGCACTACATTCTTCAAATGCATTATCCCCTATGGTGATAACACTGTTTGGAATCGTTATATTTGTCAAGTCACTACAGTATGCAAATGCATATCTTCCTATTTCCTCTATACCACTTGGTAATACAATTTCTTTCAGACCGGAACAAGCATAGAACACTGAGCCTCCCATCTCTGTTACGCTGTCAGGAATTGTTACTTCTGTTAACGCATAACACGACCGGAATGCATCATTACCTATGTATGTCACACTGTCAGGGATATCAATTTCTTTTAACTTGCTGCATCCCCAAAAAGCTCTATCCCCGATTGCCTTTATTCCTTCCGGCATCTCAACTGTCGTTAACTCCGCACAGCCATAAAATGCCCGTTCTAAAATACGATTTGTCCAACTAAACTCATAGTCATAGCCACCACCAACCGGTCCGGCACTTGTAAATCCACAACCTGTAAATGAACCATCTATTTCTTTTACACTGCTTGGAATCGTAATTTTTGTCAGACTTGTACAATTTCCAAACGCGGAGGTTCCGATTCTGGTAATTCCTTCTGGAAATATTACCTGACTTAAATTGGAACATCCATAAAATACGTGATCTGGTATTTCTTCTGTCCAGCCATATTCAACATCGCATCCACTTCCGATTGGACCTGCACTTGTAAATCCACAACCACCAAACGGACTACCTCCGAATTTTGTTACACTAACCGGTATTACCATTTTGGTTAATGCTTTACAATACTGGAATGCACATTCACCTATGCCTGTAAGCTCGTCAGGAAGTTTTACTTCCGCTAATTTCTCACAAGAAGCAAATGCATATGCCGGTATCTCTTCTGTCCAACCATACTCATAGTCATAGCCACCACCAATCGGTCCGGCGCTTGTAAATCCGCAACCTGAAAATGCCCGTTCGCCAATCTTCGTTACACTAGCCGGTACTGTTATTTTCACCAGATTACTATATCCCCAGAATGCCTCATCTTTGATACTTGTAATACCATCCGAAAGTTCAACTCTGGTAATCTTTTTCTCATATTCTCCCCATGGTGTGTAATTTATTGTTCCAGGCTGCCATTGCCAATCCATCTCACCGCTTCCGGAGATTACCAATGAATAATTCGTCTCTTCTGCATCATTTGCTACAATCTTCCATGTCAAATCTGTACCACAGGTACCACTATCAATAATTCTCTCCTCATATCTCGCATATAAAGTATGATTTGACGCAATCGTCACAATCGTCTCTGCACTTACTTCAGAACCACCTTCTAATGCGGTATACCATCCTGTAAAAGTATAGCCTGTCTTCACTGGAGCAGGAAGTTCACCATAAGCCGAGTCATACGTCACATTTACTTTTTCTGTTTCAAGTGTGCCATCATTTGCATCTAATGTAACTTCATATTTATTTGCTTCCCAACGTGCATATACAGTTTGTGATTGTGTAATGGAAACTTTCGCATCTTTTTCAATCAACTGCCCAGCTTCCTTATCCGTATACCATCCCTTAAATGTGTATCCTTCTCTTGTCGGAATTGGTAATTCTCCATAAACCGAATCGAATGTCACAACCATCTCTGTTATATCTACACTTCCACCATTTGCATCAAATGTTATTGTGTATTGATTTACCAACCATTGTGCATAAATCGTTGTATCTGTATCGTTTGTACATATCGTCTCTGCTGTTACCAGTTCACCATTCTGTGGCAGGGTATACCATCCGGCAAATGTATAACCAGTACGAGCCACATCCTCTAATTCTCCGTATGCCTCATCAAATATAACCGTTTTACTTTCGATATTCTGTGCGTTTTCATAATTAAGGTTATAGTGTAATTTATAGGCATTCGGATTCCACTTTGCATAGAGTGTCGTGTCTTCTTTTACTTTATCCTCTGCAAAATCCCATTTTGTGGTATCATCCTGCACTTCTGCTGAGGTATACCAACCTGCAAATGTATAACCCTTTTTCGTTAATGTTTCCGGCTCTGCCACAAGGCTTTCTTTGAAATAGTACTGTGTTTCTATTTCTGTGTCCGTATTAGTAACGAACATCACTTTTATCGCTAAATCCAACAAATTAACAAATACATTTCCATTCTCATTCGCATATGTTTCCGCCGCACTGCCTGCATAACCATAAATAGTTGCCGTTGCATCAATTGCAATGTTTCCGATAGAAGTAACACTTTTCGGTATTCTGATTTCTTCCAATGCAGTACATATATTAAATGCACCATATGGAATCGCTGTCACACCATCTTCTATCGTAACCTTTTTTAATCCTGTACTAGAATAAAAAGCATATGGCTGCATAACGACTTTCGCAGGTATTGTAATTTCTTCTAATTTTGTACAACCACTAAGTGCCTGCTTTCCGATTTCTGTCAAACTTCCCGGCAATTCGATACTCACTAACCCATCGCAGCTAAAAAACATAAAGTCAGCAATTTGAGTGTAAGTATCTGATAATTCTACCACAGTCAGCTTATCACAATTTTGAAATACACTTTCTCCTATTGTGGTAGGATTTCCGCAGATTCTCACCTGTACCAAATCATAGCAATTTGCAAAAGCATATGTTCCAATCTCTGTAACGCTAGTTGGTATCTCTAGTTCTGCCAAATCACTATTGTAAAAAGCATATTCTCCAATAGATGTCACACTAGATGGCATCTCTATTTTCGTCAAACCAGCACCATAAAACGCATAATCACTAATTTCTGTAACACCAACCGGTATCTTAATCTCTTCTAAAACACTATAATAGAAGGCATATGCACCAATCTTTGTAACACTGGATGCTAATTCAATAGCTTGTAAATTTGACAAAGAACTAAATGCATAATCTCCAACAGATGTTACACCATCTTCTATCTTTACGCTCTGGATATCCTGGCTATAAGTATACCAAGGCACCGCATCTGCACTGGCATAAGATTCCATATCTTTAGAACCGGAAATGGTCAGAACTCCCTTCGAATCCAACTGCCACGCTACATCCGTTCCACATGAGCCCGAATCCACGATATACTCTATCTCATCGATACTGCCACCTTCTGCGACTGCACTGTCTAAATATCCATCACACACTGCAATTGCCCGAATTGTTGCTGTTTGATTAATTTTAAAAGTTCCTGTATAAAGTTCGCTTTTTGAATTTGCTTCGGAAGGTGTTTCTCCATCCAACGTATAGAAAATCTCTGCTCCATTCGTAGCACTTTCGATTGTAACGTTATAGCCATTATCCTCTTCTACAACAGAAATAACCGGTGTTGCTGCTCGCCCTGTAACTTCCGGCAAAGTTCCTACTTCCCAATAATCCGATCCGCTATCTAAAGTACAGAATGGCAGATAAACAAGCCATTCCTCTTCCTCTGCATGAGAAGATAATGTATCAATATATGCATCATTTTTCAGATAACAATAATAATATCTATTGCCAACACCATCTCTATCATCCCATGTAACATCTATGTTGTACCAGTTATCGTTAACTTTCACTTTATTCCATGCATGATCTGAGCTCGTCACACCAAAACATTCAATATCAACTGCATTACATAACCACATAAAAGACTGTGTATATCCGGCACAT
Source organism: Roseburia sp. (assembly GCA_045531555.1). Classification (GTDB taxonomy): domain Bacteria; phylum Bacillota; class Clostridia; order Lachnospirales; family Lachnospiraceae; genus Roseburia. Next base: position 84,966 of record JAZSEF010000035.1, read on the forward strand.
ACCGTCAAATCTGTACAAAATACACTGTATGCACTCTGTGTAAATTGAGACTGCTCTACATTATTTATGCCTGCATCCACCGCTGCATGGTTGTAATCTACTTTGTCACAGATTAAGTCATGGATAATTTTTACTTTTTCTTCTTCTGTGCTTCCTAATGCAATCTGCTCACACCACACATCTAGCTGAGTCTTTACTGCATTCGTAGCATTTTTTCGATCCGTTCCATCTGCAAAAGCATCATATACGCGAAATGCTAATGCAATCTTTGTTCCGCTGCTTGAACAACTGTAACCACTCATCAAATAATAATACTGAGGATGAGAATATTTAAACAAATTTGCTAATGCGAATATATCATCCGATGTAAGTCCACTCGTTGGTATCCACACAAAATCTGTTAACTCACTTAAATCCTCTTCACTTGTAAGGTAGATGGAATACAATACCTCCATACCTCTCCATAGCTGTTTTTCCACATCGCTCAAACGATTATAAATATAATAGCTGGCATAATTATCCCAATAATTACCATAAGATTCAGACAAGGTAGCTGGCATATTGTCCGCCATTTCAGCTAATTCTGCCGCACTATATAACTCGCCTTCAATCTCATCAAATTCGATATACTCCACCTGCATATCCAGCAAATCATCATAATCCCTTACATCCGGAAGTTCTTCCGGTACTTCTTCTGTTACGATTTCCGTTACTTCTTCGATTTCTTCCAAGATTTCCGTAACATTTGGTTCTTCTGTCATTTCATCTACAGCTTCTGTTGTTTCCTCAATTTCTGTAGACTCCATCTCTTCCGAACTCTCTGTGGAATCTTCTATCTCTGTTGCATCTACAGACTCTGTTATATCTACTGTTTCTGCTTCCACCATAACAACCGGCTCACTTATTTCTGCCGCATACACACCAGTATTCGCACTGGAAATAAATACCATGCATGCCATGATAAAGCTAAGAATTCTTTGCATCTTTTTCATATATGAAACTCCCTTCCGTTGTTTTTCACTTAACTTTTATTATACCATCTTTTGAGTCATTTGTGTAAAAAAGAAAAGCATTAGGTCTGACACAGGAGCAGCTTGCTGAAAAACTTAATATTTCTATCAAACATTAGGTGTAAAACGCGACATCGCTGATTTATCCATCGAAAATCTCATCAATCTTAGCAATATCTTAAGTGTAAGTTTGGACTACCTGATAAAAGGTGAATGTCCTTAAAATGACCTTCTCCCTGAACGTATCAAAGAACTGTATATAACCTGTCTAATTTCAAAACGTCAATTTTTCCTCGAATGCTTAGAGAACATGAGTAAATTCTGGATTCTTCCATAGGCTATTTCCATTTTTCCGATTGCACATTACCGCAACCTATGTTACACTATTCCCAAAGCAAATTTTCATTCATATAGCCCGAAGCATCCTGCTTTGCTATATATCACACGGAGGATATTATTCCAGATATCCTTTCTCTATCGTACATTTCCATGCCTGCTGGCACAGTACTATTTCACATGTGAATGTTACATTCGTAACTGAAAATCCTGCTTTTATTCCAAAACACAATTTTATAGGAGGATTAAATGAGCGACAGCACTATTTTTGATGATGTGCTTCGGACAATCCAGGAACGTCTGCCAAAACTTCTCATTCCACTGGTAAACGAAGTATTCCACACTTCTTATTCTGCGGATACCGAAGTTGTTCGCCTGCCGGAAGAATACCAGAAATTACTTTCTAAAGTAATCGCTGACAGTTGCAACCAGATAGACGGTCTGGTGTATCATTTTGAATGCCAAAGCAGAACCGATGGCAGCATGATACTTCGCATGGTGGAATATGACTTCATGATTGCACTGTCCGATAGCATTCGACACCAACACACAAACGAACTTCACTTTCCAAGGTCTTGTATTATCTATTTGCGTTCTACGCAAAATACTCTAACAGAGGAAACATTGCAAATCACGTTTTCCGATGGTCAGAAAATTACATACAAAGTCCCCGTTTTAAAACTTAAAAATTATTCCATCAATGAAATTTTTGAAAAGAACTTGCTGATTTTGTTACCGTATTATATTATTAATTATGAAAAGGAGCTTTCGAAGATTGCCTCCAACTCGGACAGAATCCGACAATTAGCTACTGAATATGATTACATTATTCACAAACTGAGTGAAGTAACACATGATGATAACACAGGCGTATTTCACGATATCCTGCAAATGATGCGACGTGTTATGAATTATTTATTAGAA
>JAZSEF010000027.1:0-100257 GCA_045531555.1 Roseburia sp.
TTCTTGCAGCGTCCATTGCTACGTTACCACCACCGACTACAATAACTTTCTTACCGCATTTGATTGGTGTATCATAACCTTCCAAGAAAGCTTTCATTAAGTTATTTCTGGTTAAAAATTCGTTTGCAGAGAATACACCCATTGCCTGCTCGCCCGGGATTCCCATGAACTTCGGAAGACCGGCACCGGAACCGATGAATACTGCTTCAAATCCTTCTTTTTCCATTAATTCATCGATTGTTACCGACTTACCGATAACAACGTTCGTTTCAATCTTAACACCTAAAGATTTAACGTTCTCTACTTCTGCTGTAACTACTTTACTCTTTGGAAGACGGAATTCCGGAATACCATAAATCAATACACCGCCAGCCTCATGTAACGCTTCAAAAATTGTTACATCATAACCCATTTTCGCCAAGTCACCTGCACAGGTAAGACCCGCAGGACCGGAACCGATAACCGCTACTTTGTGCCCATTCATCTGCTCTGCTTTTGCAGGCTTGATTCCATGCTCTCTCGCCCAGTCAGCCACAAAACGCTCTAATTTACCGATAGCAACCGGCTCACCCTTAATACCACGAATACATTTACCTTCACACTGTGTCTCCTGTGGGCATACACGACCACAAACTGCTGGAAGTGCAGATGATTTACTGATAATCTGATAAGCTTCTTCGAAGTTACCTTCTTTTACCTGACCGATAAATCCCGGAATGTCAATAGATACCGGACATCCCTTCATACACATTGCATTTTTACATCCTAAACAACGTGCTGCTTCTGCCATTGCTTCTTCTTCATTATATCCTAAACATACTTCTTCAAAATTCGCTGAACGAACTACTGCGTCCTGTTCACGAACCGGAACTCTCTTTAATACGTCCATTTTTCCACTCCATTCTGCCGCTCTTGCGGCGCTTCCTATCATGAAATTATACCTTGCACAATTTAGTGACAATGTCCACAACCACCGTGATGTGTATCACCCTCTTCTAATGCGAGCATTGCACGTCCTTCTTCTGTCTTGTACTGTGCCTGTCTGCGCATAGCCTGATCAAAATCAACCAAATGACCATCAAATTCCGGACCATCTACACATGCAAATTTCACTTTATCACCCACTACCAAACGGCATGCACCACACATACCGGTTCCGTCTACCATAATCGGATTCATAGAAACAACGGTAGGAATCCCCAGTTCTTTTGTCAGCTTACATACAAACTTCATCATAATCATTGGGCCGATTGCTACACAATGGTCATAACGGACACCTTCGTCCCAAAGTGCCTGTAACTGTGCTGTACCGGTTCCTTTAAAACCATAAGAGCCATCGTCTGTAGTCACATACAAATTTTTACATACAGCACGCATCTCATCTTCTAAAATTAATAATTCTTTATTTCTTGCACCAATGATAACATCACAGTCAATGCCCTGCTCATGTAACCATTTCACCTGCGGATAAACCGGAGCTGTACCAACACCGCCTGCAACAAATAAAATCTTTTTCTGTTTTAATGCTTCGATATCTTCATGTACTAAATCAGACTCACAGCCAAGTGGTCCAACGAAATCCTGGAATGCGTCTCCCACCTGTAAATCTACCATTCTCTGTGTAGAAGCTCCTACTACCTGGAATACAATTGTAATTGTACCCTCTTCTCTATTGTAATCACAGATTGTTAACGGAATACGCTCCCCTACTTCATCAATTTTTACAATAACGAACTGCCCCGGCTGACAATACTGTGCTACTCGTGGAGCTTTTACGTCCATTAAGTAAATCTTATCTGCAAGCTGTTCTCTTTTAACGATTGGATACATAACTTTCCTCCTACTACCTATATGTTTTCTCACTTCTTATGTGCCTCATTATAAACAAGGAATATTAAAATATTGTTAATATAATGTTTCATTAATGTATACATACCTAATTTAGTTATAATACGCCAATCGTAATTATTTTTCAATGGCTTTTGTACTTGTAAATTCTAACTTTGCTATCGTATTTTTTTATATCTATGATATAATTAGCTTATAATTTACAAAATAACTATGTTATTAGGAGGATATATGTACCAGTTTACAAATGATTGCCTGATTGGCATTGAAGAAATCGACAAAGAACATGAACATTTATTCAACTTATTAAATAAGACGGATGAAGCATTGCATGTAGCAGACGCTGATGTCGCAGCCATTACCAGCCGTCTTTTAAATGAGCTCTATGAATATGCTATTAATCATTTTTCACACGAAGAAGCTTATATGTTAAGTATTGATGATCCGGAATTAAATCGTCAGGCCGCTGAACACGAGGCATTCCGTGACAAAGTAACTTCTGTTATGGCAGCCGGTGAACTCACCTTAGCTACCGCTCAGGATTTACTTACCTTCCTCGCAAAATGGCTATACCGTCACATTTTAGGCAGTGATATCTTAATCGGCAAATTCAAAAAAGAAACAGCTACAAAAGAAGCTTATGCATTTTCCAACGAGTATTTGACCGGTATCGGCTTAATCGACGATGAACACCGCCAGCTTTTTGCGCTGGTAAACGAAGTACATACCTTAGTATGTGATGATATGATTTTTGACAAATACGATGAAATCATGCGCATTCTTACCGAATTACGCAATTACACAGAAATGCACTTCCACGATGAAGAAGCCTACATGGAACAGATTAACTACGCTGATTTGGATGCACAGCGCCGTGCCCACAATGCTTTCATTGAAAAATTAGTAGATATCAATTTTGAAGAATTAGAAAGTTTAGATAACAACCAGCAGGAATACTTACAGGATATCTTAGATTTCCTTGCCAAATGGCTTGTGAACCACATTCTTAAGATGGACAAGCTTATTGGATAAATTTTTTATTAAAGATATTGAAACATAAGAAAAGAGAACGTATAAGGAGTTTCTTTATGCTAAGTACGCAAAAGAAACTCCTTATACGTTCTCTTTTCTTAGTTTATATTCCAATTATGAAAAATCAAAGTTTTCAAAATACAAGTCGCCCATCTTAATTATGCCCTTAAAATGGTCTGCTTTTTATCCTTATGAGAAGTACACAAGTTCTTCTTCCTTTGTCAGCGGTTTTTCTGCCGGTTCTACAGAAATTGGATAAAGAACAGGTCCTTTTCCTTTGTACTCTTTTGCAAATTCTACATGGATTTTTGCTGTAATCCGAATCCATGATTTGTGTGGAATCTCATGCTCTCTGTCATATTTGGTCTTGAAACCGATGAAGGTAATATCATCTTCACAACAAGTCATAGCAAATCGTCCCGGAACCATCAGTCCTTTTTTCAGCTTGTCCGGATTATATACCAATGCTAAGAAAGAAACGGTCTTGCCTTCGTACTGTTTGTAATTCTCAAGACAATCCATATACCAGATTGCATAGTCCGCATCTGTGATTTCCAAATGGTCTGCTGATATATCAAATGGAAGCTCCTCCGGTCTCTCATCCAAAGTGCCGTCTTCACGCTCATACACAAGCTGTGCCTTACGATTTAACGCTTTTACATTGCGGCGGAATTTTCCTTTATCGGTACTATCATCACAACGATTAAAAATAACCACATCTGCTGCAAATAGCTGTTCCATAATCATGGCACGCATATTGTTCAGATACATCTCAAACGTAGTCGCATCTACAGTCGCTAAAGCCTGAACTATCGTCCAGTATTTCGGTAATTCTGTCTCTAAAATTGTATCCATGCCCCAGGTTCCATTGTATTCTACGAACACCTGCTCAGGGTCATATTTTTCCTGTAATTCGTTTAACGTCTCTGTGGTAAAATCTTCTTCGTTTTCAATCATTACCAATGTAACATAATTCTTTTTTAACGCTTCCTGATTATACTCAACATCACCATCTTCACAACAGATAAGAAGCGTTCTTCCCTCTTCCGCAAATCCCTGATTATATAACGTATCCTCAATCAACGTCGTCTTACCACTATCCATAAAACCGGAAACTAAATATACTGGTATTTCCTGCATAAAATCATTCCCTTTCCTACACTAACTCAAATAACTCTTCTAATCTATGTTCATCGATTCCTACACCGATCACGCAAAGTCTTCCCGTATAATCCGGTTCACCTTCACGCAACTCATACTCACCCGGAACCATATCAAAATAAATCCATGAGCCATTTACATCCTCTACCATGCCCTTTGCACGAAGAATTTCACCGTATTCTTCTGTCTCTGTAAATGCAACCAGGATCTCTTCAATCTTCTCTCTTGTAAATTTATGAGGTGTCTCTTTACCCCAGCTTGTGAACACTTCGTCTGCGTGGTGATGATGATGTCCATGATGATCGTGATCATGGTCGTGACATCCACATGTACAGTTCTCATCATGGTCATGATGATGCTCATGATGGTGATGTTCGTGATGATGCTCATGTTCCTCGTGATCATGGTGGTGATGCTCATGTTCATGATCGTGGTCATGACATCCACATGTGCAATCTTCGTCATGCTCATGATAATGATGTTCATGCTCATCATGGTCGTGGTGATGGTGTTCGTGATGTTCATGCTCATGATGATGTTCATGCTCCTCATGGTCATGGTGGTCGTGATCATGGTCATGACAACCGCAGGTACAATCTTCGCCATGTTCGTGATGATGATGCTCATGTTCATCATGGTCATGATGGTGGTGCTCATGATGATGAGCATGTGCTTCTGCCATCATCTTTGCTTCCAAAGAATCCTGACCCTCAATGACTTTCAAAATCTGCTCGCCCTTGATTTCATCCCAAGGTGTTGTAATAATTGCCGCCTTTGGATTCAACTCTTGAATCTGCTTCACGCAAGCCTCTAACTGTTCTGCTGTCGCTTTCTGACTTCTGCTTAATACCACCGTCGTAGCATGTTCAATCTGATTATTGAAAAATTCGCCAAATGCTTTCATCTGCTTACTAGCTTTTAAAGCATTCACAACTGTAATCAGACCATTTAACTTCACGTCCTCTTCTTTTTCGATATCAATAACAGACTTCATTACATCTGATAATTTACCAACACCTGATGGCTCGATTAAGATTCTGTCCGGATGGAATTTATCGATTACTTCATGCAGACTCTTTCCAAAATCGCCCACCAAAGAACAGCAGATACAACCTGAATTCATCTCTGTAATCTCAATACCGGCATCTTTCAAAAAGCCGCCATCGATACCTACTTCACCAAACTCATTCTCAATCAAAACGATTTTCTCACCTGCAAAAACCTCGTCCAACATCTTTTTAATAAATGTAGTCTTACCGGCACCTAAAAAACCGGAAATAATATCAATCTTTGTCATAAATACCTCACATTCTACCACTTTTACGGTTTCAAAATACTGTTATAATAACCTAACATTTCTATTTTACTCGCTTTTTTCGAATTTTGCAAATAGTAAGAAAATTTTCTAAAATTTCCATTTTCTAATCAGACGATTTCGCACCTTTTTCTCCTAAACCATACAAATTGCACAAAAATTTTTTCACCACCTTGAATCCCAACATCAGCAATGCTACTATTCAAGTACAATATCAATTTTAAAATTTATCCGGCATCTTCGCCAATGTTCCCATGTAAAACTTTGATAATTGAATAGGGTTTACACTCTGAAATACTTCTGATAAAATCAATATATAAAAATCAGGAGGTGTTAGAAAGTGAGAGATACAATGCCAAATGCAAGCGAAACTATTGAAAAATTAGCCAAACAACTTGAACGACTCAAATTCTTAAATGACTTACGAGATTGCGAAACACTTGAAGACTTTCAAAATCTCACAAAAAAATATGAAGCTCTTTGCAAAGAAGATAACAACAAATAGTTCCCCATAAATCAGCACCCAACACCATAGTTTGTAAATCCTATGAAATTATAAAATGAATGCCGTAGTAGTCATCAGACCGCTACGGCATCATTTGCTACAATATTAATTTAATTCCTGCTCACACATCTCTAAAGCAGCCGCAATCACAGCATCCATATCATAATACTTATACGCTCCCAAACGACCACCAAAAATCACACCTTCTTCAGTATCTGCCAAGTTCTTATACTCTGCATATAAGAAACTATTTTTCTCGTCATTTACAGGATAATATGGCTCATCTCCCGTTTTCCACTCAGAAGAATACTCTTTACTAATCACAGTCTTCGGTAAATCTAACTATTTATGCAATCTGCACAATTTCATTTTCTTGTCACAATATCATTTGCACTTCCTTATCCTTTTTCCATCATTAATATTCCGTTTTTCCATCTTTTTCGTAATTTTGACTATACATGTTGCACAAAAATTCTTTTATCCTCTTGAACCTGACCTTTGCCAGTGCTACCATGCAAATACGATATCAATTTGCAAATTTTATCTGATTGCTGTCAGCAATCACTCGCCGGTTCCATCCGGTATCTACTTGGACATTTCTGGCACTATCTGTCATATATTTCCAAGTAACATTACATTTTATACAAAGGAGATATGCCCATGACAGGAACACTTACCGGTTACGAAAATGCTACCGGAAAAATCGACTATACATTTACAAACAACTACATGTTTCACATTATTTTACAGGAAAATGAACTGGTACTTAAAGGTCTTGTAAGTTCTCTACTGCACCTTCCACTGAAAGATATCCGATCCATCGTAATTAAAAATCCTATTATTCCAGGAGCTGCAATCGACATGAAGGAATTTATTTTAGACCTTTACATTACCCTAAATAATAATACTGAGCTCAATCTTGAAATGCAGGTAAACAATCTGCTCAACTGGATCGACCGCTCCTTAAGCTACCTGTGTCGCACCTTCGATAATCTTTGTCGTGGGCAGGATTACCATCTTACTAAACCGGCTATCCACATCGGTATCTTAGATTACACACTTTTCCCAAATGCACCGGAATTTTACGCCACTTATAAACTGCTCAATATTAAAAATCATCAAGTTTTTAATGACAAATTTACGCTCAATGTGCTATCCTTAAAAGAGATAGAAAAAGCAACTGCTGAAGATAAAGAATGGGGTCTTGACATCTGGGCAAGATTCTTTTCCGCAAAGACATGGAGGGATATAAAAATGCTCGCAGAAAATAATGAAATTCTTACATCCGCTTCAAAATCATTATACGAATATAACTCAGACTGGCTCGTCCGCGAAAGATGCCGTGCCCGAGAAGATTTCGAGAATCAGCAACGCAGTATGTTGACGCAACTTGCTGAACAAAATAATACCATTGCTGAGCAAAGCAATACTATCGCTGAGCAAAGCAATACCATTACTGAGCAAGCTGCTCTCATAGCTTCGTTGCAAGCACAAATTATAGAATTAAAGAACTCATAACTGAGAATCTACAAATTTTATCTGATTGCCGTCAGCAATTTCTCAAATCAACCGTTGAATACCAAAATGGGAGCTTGACATCTGGGCAAGATTCTTTGCTGCTAAGGCATGGAGGGATATAAATAAATATGTTAAATGCCGTAGTAGTCATTAGACCGCTACGGCACTATTTCTTATTTTCACATTCTCAATTATAATTAAACAATATCACCGGATTCTATACCACTCCAACATCTATCTTTATCTGACAAAATCAAATCCGCTTCTGTCATTCCCTCCGGCATCGGCCATTCAATACCAATAGTAGGATCATTCCAAATAATTCCGCCTTCATCATTTGGATGATAAAAATCCGTTACCTTATAACAAAATTCTGCATACTCAGATAACACGATAAAACCATGTGCAAACCCTTTTGGAATAAAAAACTGTTTCTTATTTTCCGCAGAAAGCACTACTCCAAACCACTTTCCATATGTACTCGAATCTTCTCGCATATCCACTGCCACATCAAACACTTCTCCACTGATTACACGCACCAACTTATCCTGTGGAAAATTAATCTGATAATGCAATCCTCTCAACACGCCCTTTTTCGATGCTGACTGGTTATCCTGCACAAACTGACAATCAATACCTGCTTCTGCAAAATCATTATAATTATAGGATTCAAAAAAATATCCTCTTGCATCACCATACACAGTTGGTTCAATAACTTTTAACCCTGCTATTCCGTTGCAATTACTGTTATTTTTCCCATATTGTTAAATTCCTCACTACCTTCGTAAAAATATACCGCCAATAATACTCTTCCACACTATAGAACGTTTAACTACCTACCATGTACTATACTATATTAAGTACAAATGTAGATATTTTTTCCAGATATGCTTCTAATCAGAGTCTCTATAGACACTTTTTACCTTCAATTACTACCGCATAAAATATCTGCGATTCTCTCACAAGCATGACCATCACCATACGGATTTGATGCATGACTCATTGCATGGTATGCATCATCATCAGAAAGCAGCCTGCTAAACTCCTTATAAATCGTTTCTTCTTCTGTTCCAACAAGTTTCAACGTTCCCGCAGCAATTCCTTCCGGTCGTTCTGTTGTATCACGCATAACCAAAACAGGTTTACCAAGACTTGGTGCCTCCTCTTGAATACCTCCAGAATCTGTTAATATTAGATAACTTCTATTCAAGAAATTATGAAAATCTAATACTTCAAGTGGCTCAATAATTCTAATTCTCTCATCTCCCCCAAGAATTTCATTTGCTGTCTGTCTAACAACCGGATTCATATGAATTGGATAAATCGCTTTCACATCCGGGTGTTCATCCATAACACGTCGAATAGCCCTAAACATATTTTTCATAGGCTCACCAAGATTCTCACGCCTGTGAGCAGTTATCAAAATAAGTCTACTATCTTTTGCCCACTCTAATTCTGGATGTGCATAATTATCTCTTACCGTTGTTTTCAACGCATCAATCGCCGTATTTCCTGTTACAAAAATAGTTTCCGAATTTTTCCCTTCATTTAGAAGATTCTGTTTTGACAACTCTGTCGGCGCAAAATTATACTGGCTAACAATACCCACCGCTTGTCTATTAAATTCTTCTGGATATGGAGAAAAAACATTATATGTACGTAATCCAGCCTCAACATGACCTACTGGTATCTGCAAATAGAAACACGCTAACGCAGTAACAAACGTTGTCGATGTATCTCCATGTACCAAAACAACATCCGGTTTTACTTCTTCCAACACTACCTTAATACGCTCTAAAATATTCACTGTAACATCAAAAAGTGTTTGCTTATCCTTCATAATAGACAAATCATAATCCGGCACTACAGAAAATGCATCTAACACTTGGTCTAACATCTGACGATGCTGACCTGTAACACACACAATCGTCTCTAGTTCTTCTCTCTTTTTCAATTCATTTACTAATGGACACATTTTTATCGCTTCTGGACGTGTTCCAAAAACAAGCATTATTTTTTTCATTATCTTTTCTCTCTTTCTCAATTTCATCTTAAAATCTTTTTTATAATTCGTTGTACACGTTTACCGATTGTATGTATATATTCTTTCTGTAACATTACTAGTAAGAGAAGTATCATACATTGCGGAAACAAATTATTATTTAACGCGAAACATGCCTGTATTATCATCAAACCGCATGATATCAAATGATTTTTCCAATTTAATTTCATGCACACAATATTTCTCAATAAGACCAAACGCATCACCCATGTTACAAAATATCCAATTAAGGTAGATATTGCTGCTCCTTGAGCACCCCACAAATAGATAAATACAACATTACCGAGTGTATTCACTACTGCCCCTATAATAGTAGTTCTGGAAACATCTTTCGTTTTTTTAGCTGCCGTAAAAAGGCATCCTAAAAACAAAGCCATTCCGTTAAACATAGTTCCTACTAATAGAAAAGGAACATATTCCCATGCCCGAAAAAAATCTTTTGCATATAATATATTTGCTATCGGAATATTAAATAGCATAATAATAGAACATGCTAATATTGATAGACTTGCATAACTTCCATATACAGTCCCTATAAATCCATCCCTGTCTTCTGAATTAAATTCTGTTATCGCAGAAATAGACCATGCATTATTAAATATTCCTTGTATCATCGACAAAATAGCAGGAATTTTATACGAAATAGAATAAATACCATTTATTGCTACACCTTGCATAAATGTTAATATATATCTATCACTAACATTATTAATCCACCATGCAACCGAATTACCAATTAACGGACTACTATATGTAACCATTTTCTTAGAAAGATTTTTATATCCATTAAACTTTATGTCTTTATAAATCTCGCCAAAAACAGTTTGATACAACACTGTTATTACAAGTGTAGCTATATGTGCTATCATGTACCCATAAAGACCAAATCTAAAAATAACAAGTAAAACTATATTCAATATACAAAGCAATCCAGAATTTATTATTCCACTTACAGCCAATACTTTTACTTTCTCTTTTCCCTTTAAATACAAAGAAAAACAGTTATTCAGTGCTCCGAAAAAATAACAACAGAATAAATAAATTAAAAGCACCTTCTCAAATTTTATAATGTGTACAAATTTTAAAAATCCTAATATCCCTGCAAAAGCAAGTGAGCCTAGAATAACTATTCGAATTCCTGTACTAAGAACATTACCAGCCTCACTCTCATCCTCTAATATAAATCGCATAATTGCATCTTGAATATTTAAAGTTAATACAGGGATTAGCAATGAGGCAGTTGCTGAAATCAAATCCACAATTCCATAATCTTCGGTACTTAAAATCTGTGTATATAATGGAACCATCAAAAAAACTATGATTTTCGAACCAAAACTACTTATTGTAAAAAGTACGGTATTTTTTATTAAAGAATGATATTTATTCTTTTCGTTTTTTTTATCTTGCAAAACACTCCCTTACCTTCCCTGACACAATCGGTATATCTTTTTTAAAGAAAACTTTATATTATATGGAATATGCTCTTTTATCCACGAAAAAGAAAGTTTCTTTTTTGCTATTACATATTTTTTTCTAAGTGCAGATATACTCATTCCTGAAATGAAATCTTCAAAAAAAGCATCTCTATTCTTATTTTCCAGTGTTGTATCAAAAAACAAAGGATTCCATTTTCTTAATTCTTCTATTGGACAATCATACATTACCATTCCTTTTACCAACTGTTCATAAACTCTTTCACCTGCTGCTGAATTAATAATTACAGTAGAATATCCTCTATTATCTTTTAAATCTGGAAAAACGACACCTAACCCATTAAAATCTGCAATTGTAATATCACCCCATCTTCTATTCGTTCGAAATGAACAATGCTCTCCACAGGAATCTCTTAAACACAATTGATTTAAAAATAATTGGTTATAATCATCTTCCACTATGCTTTCAATAGAACCATCTGCATATTCAATTTCACTCCGATACCTTTCGTAATAATCAAATTTTTTCTTCTTAACACGAAATCTATATGATATAACATTCTTTTTTCGACTCTTTTCTGAAATAAATCTTTGAAATACTGCCTTACTACCTACTCCATGACATATCAAATCAATGGTAAACAAATTTTCCCAGTCTCTTCTTAAAAAACTTTTTAACCCCGCCACTTGGCAAGGAGTTCCAGAAAATACTACATTTTCTCCCCGTTTTAGGCGTTCCTCAATTTCTGAAAAACAGTCCTGCGTATTACTTTGTATGTATTTTGATTTCTGAAATGCCTGTATATCAGGCATTTTTCTACCTATATGCTTTACCTCCAGTCCGTCAAATACAGCTCCGTAAACATAAGTTACCTTTTCTATATTCATTTCCATTACAGTATTACAGATTTCTGTAAAAGCACCGCCTGAAGAACTGTTTTCCCATACCTGTGAATCTTTCGTAATAGCTACAAGCATATGTTGTTTTTCCCATGCCTCTGCTCTCTTCTTCGTATGAATAGGGCATACTTTTTTACACAAATCACAATGTATACAGTCAGCTTCCTTAACATCTGGATATAAAAATCCTCTTTCATCTTCAAACATCGTAATACATTTTTTAGGACAAACTGAGTAACACGCCGTGCATCCTGAACAATCATATTTATTTTTTATAAAATCCAACATTTTTACCTCTTATTTCATACAACCATCTCTTAACATACCTTTCAGAATATCCATCGACTTATTCTTATAATACTGATATTTCCCTTCTATCTCTGAATATACAATCGGCGCTAAATCTACTATCCCACTTTTAATCATTCGATTTTCCAGTTCAAACGCTTGCAGTATGTTATAAACACGGGAATTTTGACAGATAATATCTTCACTATTAAATCTTTCTAATACATAAAAATCTTTTTTTAAATTAATAGATAACGCCATTCCATGAAAAGAATCTGTAATAACAAAAGAACTTTTATAAATATAACCTAAAAATTCCCGCGGTCCCATACATGGAATATATTCCCATCCTTCACGCTTTTTTTCCTTAGCTGATGTCAAACAAACAACCTTCCTATTTTTTCTTTTTGCAATTTCATCAACCCATTTTCTATGCACTTCACTCATGCCAAGAAAATAACAAAAAATATAATCTTGTCTCTGCGGATAACGTGCCAATGACAACCAATGCTCAGAATCCAGCAAAAACGTTGGATCTAACACCCACTCAATATTCTTATTTAGTAATTCACTAACCAAATCTGCTCCTTGCCTTTCTCTTACTGCAATTCCGGCAAATTTAGATAAATACTTTTTGTAAATTTTCTTTTTATCATCTGGAATTTTATCTAATCCTATACTGGCAGCATAAGCAAATCGCTTTGACTTCTCCGGTAAAAAAGAAAAAAGATATACTTCTTCCAACAAATTTGGTGCCCATATCTGATCACTGCCACATAAAAACATTTTATAGTTATCTGCATACTTTAATAAATGTTCTGCCGTATCTTCTCTTTTAGACTGCGGCAAATATTGCATTTGAAAACGAAATGCCTGTGCTCTTATTTTCTGTGGCAATATATTTGGCATAACTAAATCTATGGCACTGCATATTCTTTTTAGAATATCCTTAATTATGTTTTTCTTTTCTCTTCCACGATAATTAATAAATTCCGCAGAATATCCCATACTTGTTACAATATGATACATTGCATATGCTTGAAGATTACTTCCTACATTATCAAAATAATGCCACGTTAGTAATCCTACATCTTTCTTTTCATTCATACTATTTCACCAATTAACAAATCACGCTCTGTGTATAACATTAATAAATTTGCTATATAATTCAGCCCGCCCTTTTGTCGTTAACCTGAGACGTAAAAATTTTACAATCGAGATTACAAACGACCCATAACCATCTCTCCAGGTACTTGTGAAAATATGTATTGTAGACGACTTCTTAGACGGATTACAAAGAATATCATCCGGATACACCTGTATATCCTCTTTAATCCTTTGTAATTCGTTATTTGCTACGCATCCATATTTTTCTAATAACAGATTTCCTACTAAATGTGTATTTACTTTATCTAACTGATTGTTTTTATCGTATTCAAAATCAACTGTATCATAATAATCCAGCATATCTTTAATAAACGGGTGCCCCACCTCCGCTCCAAATGTAGCGGTAAATGGAAAATTTATATTTTCAAAACCTACAAATGCCCTATTATCTAAAAACTGCTCTAAATTATCTAATACTAAAACATCTGTATCCAAATAAATTCCACCATATTTATATATGGCATACATTCGTACATAATCACTTACAAAAGCCCACTTACCTTGCTCATAAGCTTGTTTTACGAACTTATTTGAATTAATATCAAAATTATCTTCATTCCATTCGATAATTTTATAGTCCTTCAAATGCTTTTCCCATGTTTTCATACATCTTTTAATATCTTTATTTTTAGGATTTCTTCCCATCCATACATAATGAATTATTTTTGGTATTGCCATGTTTTTCACCTCATCATAATAAACTTACATTTTATTATTCATTGCATTTAGAATAAAAAGTGTCAAAACCAATGTAACAGATGGTGCATACAGAACATGCCCACTTAAAAAACTTAAAAATACAATTGTCAGTATTAGTCCCTTTTCACATGGTCTAAATATGTTCCATTGTTTTTTTATAAACCCAAACAATTTTCTTACTAAATACAATCCAAAAATTAATCCTTGCCAAAACAAAAGATCAAAAAAATCCATTTCAACAACCAATGAATTTTTAACTGCAAACGTATACGAGCCAGTCCCAAATAAAATCCCCATTATTCCCTGACTATAGTATACAGAAAATGCCTTGCTTAGTTTTATATTTCGCGTTGATAATAAAAACGACAAGAATTCATTCTCATATTTCCCCCGAATATAATTATTAAATCTCCAAGTCCATGCATCAATTAATTCTATAAATAAATCTCTTTCTAAATATAGTATAATTCCTGCAAATAAAATTAATAATATTGACATAAGAATTATCTTTACCATCCCATTTTTAGTTTTTATACTAAAAACTGCAGTAATTATACTAATTATTATAACTGCAAAATAAACTGCTTTGGTACCTATAAAGACTGTTGCAAAAATATTTATTAATAAATTTATTATATTTTTAGAACTATGCTCGTCCAAACAATTTTGCAATGAATATGCAAATATAATTATCATTACAGCACTAATCTCGTTACCAGCGTAATAGAATCCTTTATTTCCGAATAGTGTTCCCCCATATGTAAAAAAACCAACATTTAAAATACTTGGTACAATCAATGAAAGTGGATAAAACCATGAAAAGAACGCTAATACTTTTTTTATATTCTCATTATTTTTCTTACTTAAATATGCATACACAACGTATGGCATTAATAATTTAACTAAAATATTTATGTTATAACCTAAACTCGAATTATCTTTTATAAATGCCCAAAGTAAAGAAAACAATAATAATATTCCAATGCCTGTAAATTCCTTTAATATTTTTTTATTTAGCTTCCCGTGATTCCAAAGCAGACAAACACATATTAACATTATTATGGATTTATACAATGAACTAATATTTGCATTATTTCCATTTAATAACATAAATCCATTGATATTATCCATTATTGGACACAATGCTAGCATTACTAATACAAAACCATAATTATTTAGTTTTAATTTTATTGTCATATATTCCTCTTGTTATTTCTCACCTAAAACTAATTTTAACTGTGACACTATAAATTCATGATATTCTTTCAATTGATTTTCATGCTTTAATCGTTTTTCTATTTTAAGCATTTCTTTAACAACATCAGTTGTTCCATTTAAACCACTATTATATTTCTCTAAATGTTTTGGAAAAATCAACTGCAACCCTAAGCACTTTGCTTCCCAAAGAACCATCCCCTGTCCTTCATACCTCGATTCCAAACAAAAAGCATCCATTTGTTTCATAATGGAAAATGGATTTTCTTTCTTACCTAGAAAATGCACGACCTCATCCAACCCATTCTTTTTTACCCATGTCTTATGTTTCTCTAAATCAGGTCCTTCTCCAATAATATATAAGCGTAGTTTTTTATTCGTTTCATATGCTTTTCCAAAGTCTTCTAATAAAAATTCATAGCCTTTAGCAAGATAAATTCGACCTACACATACAATATTTATATTATTTGAATCAACAATTATATCTGTATCTTCTCTGCTTTTTTCTAAAATCTCATCCACGTTTATGATATTTGGAATAACAGTAACCTTACTGCTAAACTGTCTACTTTGCTTCCTAAATGGTTCTATTATTCCCTCTGATACAGCAACAAACTGATCATAATACCTATATTTATTTTTAAAAAACTGGTACAAAATTCTATATTTTCGATTATATTTGTATTCAAGAATCATATCGTTATGAATCCACATAATCTTATTTGCCTTCACTGCAGAAGTAACATAATATGCACATTCCTGCCGATAGCTATCATAATCTATCGCAAAATCATACCCACCCAAATCTACTTCACATTTCCTAATCTTTTTAATCAATTCAAAAGGCAGAAAACGATACCAATATGGAAATGGCTTTAAATATTTAATTTGAATATTATGAGGTATATTTTTTATGTCATAAAAAATATCTCTTGAAAACAAAAAAATATCTACTTCGTAATCTTTAAGTATCCCGCTATTTATTAAATTAACTAATGACCTTTGAATTCCACCAACTTTTAAATTTGCCTGAAAAATCGCTATTTTTTTCATCAAAGCAACTCCACTTCTTCTAACCACAAATCTTATGTATACTCTTTCTTTACTGAACCTTTTCTATTAATAAACTCTTTTAATAGTTCTACTATAAACAAAATATTTCCATCCCAAAAACGCTTTAACCGCTTAGGTTCACTTGTAATCCGATATAACCACTCAAGATTATGATTAATAAACCATTCAGGTGCCCTCTGCACATGTCCACTTAGAACATCAATACTTCCACCTATACCAACACATATCCCTTTATCTAACTCATCATAAAAAGACTGAATAAATATTTCCTGTCTAGGTGTCCCTAATGCAACCAAAATAATATCACTCTCCGACTCCTTTATTTTCTCAGCTATAAACTCTTTCTCATAATCGTATCCATTGTACATACCTGTGAATTTAATGTTTTTCCACTTACTTTCACAATTCTTTTTAAAGTCTGTCAGTACTTCTTTTTTTGCACCGTAGATAAAAACTTTTAATGAATTTTTATCCGCAAAATCAAGCAAATGGATTACAAGCTCTATACCTGTATTTCTATGCGATGACTTTCCTAAAACTTTTAACGCTTTCACCACTCCAATTCCATCTGGTATGATGACTGCTTTTTGCATAACAATATTCATTTGCGGATTCTTTTTTCCAAGCATTATAATTTCAGGATTTGCAGTTACAATAAATTCTTTTTTATTTGAACAAATTTGCTTATCAATCCTTTTATAAAAAGTCTTTGCATCATCTATATTAACTTTCTCTAATATTTCTATAAGTTCCATCTTTGCTATCCTATCTATATCATTTTTACATACTCTCATAAATTCAATACTGTTATTGATGCTTTAGTGGTTATTTTATTATTATTTCCTAACGGGATTGCTTCTTGAAAAAAGAAATGTGATATGCTATAGTAAATACATAAAAAGAGCAACCGCCCACAAAGTGGTTAGCCTCTCAAAGATGTTTTATAAGTCCACCTTCGACCTGCTAAGTACAAAGGTGGGCTTATTTATTGCTTATGATTCCTATCTATGTAGGTAAGCAACGCAATTAGAAACGAACCGCCTAGAAACAACAAGCTTAATACTTCATATGTTTCCATTTGCATCACCTCCCTTCATTAAAAGAGAGGTTCCCACTTTGTACACGATTACTCTTACTTAAATTATACATATCTTTTCTGTAAAAGCAATCTTTATTTAGAAAGTTTTCTGTATTATATTTTCCCTACTCTACCTGCATTGCTTTTGCATCCGCAGTTTTCTCTCTCATTGCATCACTCTTTTCCTCCGTAAACCCTTCCGTAGCCTCCGGAGTAAAGACTGTCTTAAACGTCAACATCAAAATTTTTAAATCTTGTATCAACGACTGGTTCTCGATATACATAAGGTCCAATCGCAATTTGTCATAGGCAGACGTATTGTACTTGCCATAAATCTGTGCATAACCGGTCAACCCCCCTTTTACACGTAAACGGTAAGCGAACTCCGGCATTTCTTTGGTATATTGTTCTACGTGCTCGACACGTTCCGGACGCGGTCCCACAAAGCTCATGTCACCTTTTAAGATGTTAAGTAACTGTGGTAATTCATCGATTCGGGTAGCACGAATAATCTTTCCTGTTTTGGTAATACGGCTGTCATTTCCTTTACATGGAGTAACACCATCTTTTTCCGCATCCACAATCATGCTGCGGAACTTTAAGATTTCAAATACCTCGTTATCCTTGGTAGCTCTCTTCTGTGTGAAGAAAATTGGACCACCATCTTCTAACTTGATTGCAATCGCTGCAATCACCATAAGTGGCCAGGTTATTGCCAGCACAAAAAGTGATAACACGATATCTAGTAAACGTTTTCCTATATAACCGCTCGCAGACTCATAGGAATACTCATACTTCATGAGCGGGGTATCTAAGAGGTTCTTATCTGCCGAACCACGACAGAGGATATCTTCAATACGCGGGGTAAAATACAGACCCTTTTTCTGCTCCGTACAGAGTTTCATGATTTTGCCTCTTACATCACTGGATACTTCGTAAAGAATGACTACCTCACACGCATCTAAGCGTTTCTGCAATACTTCCTTTTCGATGCGGTCAAACTCAATGTATGTAATGTCGAATAAGTGACTATACTTTTCTAATAATCTCTTTACAAAGAATTTCGTTGATTCTTTTGAAGCCTTTCTTCCATATAAAACCAATGTTTTTCTTGGTGTTACATGTCCCATGATATAAGCCTTTGTCATCATTACGATTAGCGTCGTTCCCAGTATCTGTAATACCGCTACACCAAGTCCCGGAAGGATATTCACGTAATTGTTATGTATCAGACAGCACTCCACAAAAAGCAGCACATCCGCTATTCCAAACGCAATCGTCTGGCTGAATACGATTTCCGGTATTCCTGTCGACGCAATACGAAATCCCTGATATAACATGCAAAGTGAATAATAGATAATTCCATATGTCACACAGGACACAATGCAGCCTTCCAACCAAAGCTTCTGAAATGCATAGTTGTTATAATAAAAGCCCCATATTGCAGCAAACAATCCGATGTTCCATAGACATATGAAGAATTTTGCCGTATTTGTAATTGTCTTATTAACCATTTCCTCTTCCTCATTTACTACTCAGTACTTCCACATTCCCGCTTCGGCTCCAGCGCATTCCGATGCTATCCATCTGTCGTATGCGTTCTTCTGACAAAATCAAGTTCGACGAACTCGGATTTGTCTTTTTCAGGCGAATGTTCCGTACCCACTTATCCACGTTAATTCCATCCACTGTATAGTTTGGCGGCAATTCCAGATTGCCGTTTTTCTCAAAAAAGTCCTTCGCAAGCTGGTAACGTCTGTCCCAGCCGTCCTCAAACTTGTTTTTCCACACAATCCCAATCTCTTCTAAGAGCTGCTCCTGCAGTGGCGTAAGCTCTGCCGCATTCTCCTTACGATTGTTGTGTATCTTTATTTGATTTGCGACCCAGCGCCCCAAAAATAGTCCGCTTTCTGTCACATAGTTTACCGGCACCTGCAAGTTGCCGTGTATTTTGTAGTATTTTTTTGCCTCGCGATAGTTTTGGTTCCAACGATGTTCCCTCACGTCCCAAATCATCCCAAGGGCATTCAATGTTTCAATTTTTCGTTCTTCTAATTTGCCGTTTTTATAGGCAGAACGCGTATTAGCAATCCACCGCCCCAACGGATACCCGGATACACTCACATAATCTGCCGGCACATCTGTATCACCGAACTCCTCGACATACTGCTCTAACGTTTCTACTCCCATCGCAAATTTGCGGTCGTTCACGTTTTCCCAGTCCATACCGATGTGTTCCAAACGCTTTATCTGCTCTGTGGTAAGTTTTCCTGCAACTGTTCCTGCGTAGACTCTACGCTGTGTCGCCAGCCAGCTTCCCAGGTTTAGTCCCATATCAGTGACATAACCTTTCGGTATCAGCAAATGTCCTTTTTCCTCGTAATACTCTTTTGCAGCTAGATAATACATCTCCCATGATGCAGTCAGATTTCCGCTAATCTGTGCAAAAATTCTACGACAGTCGCGAACCTCATCCATGATGCGGAAACGGTCACTAAACTGCGCTTTTTCTTCTCTCGTTCCCGGAAGCAGTCCCAACGTATGCTCGAACTCTTCCTGCACAGAATCGATAGAATACAAACTGTCAAAATTGTTGACGATGTCGAAAATGATTGGGCTGGCATTCTTTCCGGTACTTAACGCTCTTCCAATCTGCTGAAGATATAAAATCGGTGACACAGTAGGACGAAGCAGAATCACTCCGTCGATTTTGTCTACATGCACTCCCTCATTCAACATGTCGATACAGAACAGCAATCGCAAACTATCGCTCTCATCTGCCTTAAACTCCGTAAATGCCTTACTGGCTTCCGGATTGTCATAATATACGGCATAAATGTGCGGGTTTTCATCTACCAGACAAAACCACTCCTTTGACCGCTCTACCATCTCTTCCATGTGTTCTTTGTTCACACAGAAAACCAGATACTTACCCTTCTTCAACCGCATATGCTTGGCAAAAACACAGTCTAAGCCCTCGGCGTTCTCTAATGTCCGGCGTAATTCTTCGATTAATTTTTCATTTTCTGCCTTCAACACCGGATTTCGTTCGTTTTCGATACGCTTCGCCAGACGTTTTAATTCCTCTCCATAGGAATACATAGACATGACATACGTCGGTGTTGGAAGTATCTTCCTCGCAATGGCTTCTCCTAAGGACATCTCCGATGCGATGCATCCGTCAAATAGTTCCTCTGCCATATCCCGTTTATTGTCCAGATATCGTATATTCGTCGCAGACAGTCCCAATCGTTTTGCTTTCGGATAGGCAGCGATAAGTTTTTTCACACTTAATCCCCACTCTTTGGCTCCACAACGATGGAACTCGTCCAACACGATATAATCCGGCTGTAGTTCTTCTATGTCATCTTCATTCATACGGAGCTTTGCATAAGTAAGAAACGTGATATTTGCTGTCAGTTCCTGCAACGCCGCCTGCTTTTCTGCCACTGGCACACGCAAAGCTCCATACAGGTTCTCCTTTTGCGTTTTAAAAATATATTCGCTCGGAGATAACCACAAAATCCTCTGTTCTCTATGCTGTTCGGCTAATTTGAAACCGATAAATGATTTCCCGGTTCCGGTAGGATGGATGACAGCCGCTTTCCCGGTCTCATCCATAAGTGCCTCAGATGCTTCATAGGCATGTTGATTGTGTGCATATAAATCAATTCTGCTGGTTAATTCACTCATGCAATCACTACCTTTCAACCAAAACAAAAGCCCTAGGATACAACATAATGTGAATTATGTTGTATCCTAGGGCTTAAAAAGCACTTGTTTTTTCTATATTTAATGTTAATCGTTCATCCTCAACTCTTACAGATGTCGAGCCTCTGGAGTTAATTATAAAATGGGTATTGCATTTTTTGTAAATTAGAGTTAGAATAAGATAGTTTTAATATGTCATTTTATGTATTTTTTTGGAAGTTACAACATAATTCACATTATGTTGTTTTTTTGTTCCCTTTTCACACCACAAGTCCCAGCATCTCTAACTGTTTCCGGTGTTCTTCACAGGTTGTCCGAATATAAATCCTCGTTGTCTCGATACTGCTATGCCCTAACACATCCGCAAGTTTTGCAATATCTTTTTTCAATGAATAGAAACACTGTGCAAACAAATGTCGCAGATTATGTGGAAAGATTTTTTCTGCATCCACATCCGCTTCCTTATATAATGCTTTCATCTCACGCCATATATTACTTCTATCCATACATTTTCCAGAACCGGTACAAAAGATTGCCCCCGTCTCAATCTTCTTTTGCTCAGTATACAGTTTCAAGTCCCTCTGCAGTTCCTTTGGAATCAATATCGTTCGAACTTTTCCTTTATTATGAATGACAGCCTTTCCTTTCCGCACACTTTCCACCGTAATATAGCCCAGTTCACTTATACGAATACCAGTAGAGCATATCGTATTAAAAATCAGTGCCAATCGGATATTTCCCTTCTGTCTCGCCGCCTGCACCAGCCGTTTATACTCTGCCTTTGTCAGATATTTCTCTTCTGCAGCAAACCCGGCTTTCTGCACCTTGCAAGTCTTTACCTTCGCATCGCTCCAACCTGCAAAATCCAAAAAACAATTCAGCACCGTCAAAAAAGAATTCACACTACTGACTTCATAATTTTTTTGCTTTAACAAATACTCTTTATATTCCATCGCCAGAAGTTTCGTCACTTCTCTTTCTCCAGCAAAATCCCAGAACTTCCTTAGGTCACACATATACTTTCGTATCGTCGCCCTGCTTTTTTCCTCTTCAATCAAATACAATTCATATTCTTCTAATAACTGCTTCGTTAATTGGCGCATAATTCCCCTCCATTACATTTTTCTTTTCCATTATAGTTCCACCTCCTTCTTATCAGTATACATAAATTAAACAAAGAGTTCGCCCGCAAAAAAATAAGCCCGCCCTAAGTTCATTGTCCCTAGGGTGAGCTTAATATGACTAGATGGTTTGTATGATTTTTTGCACATACGCTACATCACATTCAACAATATCACAAATCTCCTCTATAGATTTATTTCTCTTCAACATATTGGTAATAATATTTCTACGCTCCTGTTCAACACCAAGACTTCTACCTTCTTCTCGTCCTTCAGCCTTACTATAATCCATTAAATCCTGTATTCCTTTACACACGTTGACTTTACCATCCTTTCCTTTATACTCATTAATTTTCACATTTCCTTCTTTTTTTATATTTGCATACTTTGCAACTACCTCATATGCATCTTCATCCATATTTTGATAATATGAATCGTTATTTACCAATCGATACAATTCATCCCACTTTTCAGAAAATCTTATAAAATCAAATACCTTTGCCACATCCGTTTTAAAAATACTTGTATCTGTCAATCTACGAATATCCACCACATTAATCCGATAGTCTTGAACCAATTCTTTTATCGAATTCGGTATCTTCGTAAAATCTACCATCTCATGCAGGCTCTCCGGTCCGTCCCAAGGTTCGCTTCCTGCATATAACACAATTGTCGTAACAGGATGCAACCGACTCTCCTTTTTAAAACCATACATATACTCTCCCGGACGCAGTTCCTTGCTATTAGCTCTAATATTCTTACTAATACCTGCTATCTGCTGTCTGTAGTGACTTACATCATATTCCATAATTCGCACGGGTAGCTCATAATCTATCTCATCCTGATTTTCAATTCCTATTATAGCAAAATTAACTCCCACTGCCACTTTACAGACTAAATCCCTGGTTTTCTCCTTACTTCTGGTATCTAATTCTGTTAAATCCTCCTGCGACACTACTTGCTGTCCTTTACACAAAACACCATTGATAATATCAGCGTATCTACGATTATCTTTAAAATAATCACACCATTTTACATCTTTTCCCATGGTCCTCCTTCTGTAACCATATAGAAAATCCGTCTACAAAAATTATACAAAAAATAAACTCTACTGGCAATTGTTACTTCTTAATTTTTAGTTATATTGGAACACTTCCCCGAATCGGGAGAATTGTCTTAGATTATCCAAAGCAAAAACTTTGAACATATAATACAAGCTTTAAAGCTACTACCATGAAAACACTTCACAGCGAATGAAAATAATTCTTGTAGACGATTTCTATATCTTATCGCCTGTAGAAATACAAAAAGCGCAAGCGCTTACCGAATACTTTCAGTATAGCACTCACGCTATTTATTTACAAGATATTTATCTTACATCCTTCGGCATGGCTGCAATTCTCAAATCTAATCCCAAAAACGTTATACGTTTTTGAACTGCATCATATACAAATGCTCATAAATTCCTTTCTTTGCGAGCAGTTCTTCATGCGTTCCTTCTTCCTCGATACCATCCTCTGATAACACCAGAATCTTCTCCGCATTTTTAATCGTAGAAAGGCGATGTGCAATAACAAACGTCGTACGGTTTGCAGCCAATTTCTCAAGCGAATCCTGCACTACTTTTTCACTTTCGTTATCCAACGCCGATGTAGCCTCATCAAAAATCAAAATCGGCGGATTCTTTAAAAATACTCTGGCAATAGATAATCTCTGCTTCTGCCCACCCGAGAGCTTAATACCACGCTGTCCAATATCTGTATTATAACCATCCGGGAACGACATGATGAATTCATGTGCATTCGCATTTTTTGCCGCTGTAATGATTTCTTCCTCTGTAGCGTCCGGCTTACCGTAACGGATATTTTCCATAATTGTTCCTGCAAACAGATATACATCCTGCTGTACAATACCAATCTGATTACGCAGGCTCTTTAACTTTACATCACGAATATCTTTTCCATCGATACGAATCGTTCCGCCTGTTACGTCATAAAAACGTGGAATCAAAGAACACAAGGTACTTTTTCCGGCACCGGAAGAACCTACTAATGCCATATATGCACCTGCCGGTACATTCAGATTAATCTGGTTCAACACTTTTTCTGTATTTTCTTCATACTGGAATGTTACATTTTCAAAAGTAATGTCACCCCTGACATCCACCAAGTCTACTGCACCTTCCCTATCCTTAATATCCGGTTCCATATTCATGATTTCCATAAAACGCTCGAAACCACTGTAACCATTCTGGAACTGTTCCGTAAAATCAATCAAAGTACGAACCGGATCAGTGAATACACTGATATATAATAAGAAGGTTAGCAAATCACTGACATCTACATTGCCCTTTGCAATCAAAATCGTTCCGATTACAATTACATTCACCTGAATCAACGTCGTAAATGAACCTAATCCTGCATGGAAACTTCCCATATAAAAATAACTGTTTTTCTTCGCCGAAAGGAAACCATCATTTCCCACTTTGAATTTGCCATTCTCAATCTCTTCGTTGGCAAACGACTTTACTACGCGGATTCCTGATAAATTATCCTCAATCTGAGCATTAATCTCAGCGATTTTCGCACGGTTCTGTCGGAATGCACTACGCATTTTTTTATTCAGGAAAAATGCGTAAGTAAACATAAACGGCAAAACTGCAAACGCTGCCAACGCCAAGGTTGGATTAATACTTAATAAAATACATAAAGCACCTATGATTTTTACAATAGACAAAATCAAATTTTCCGGTCCATGATGCAGTAACTCCGTAATATCAAACAAATCTGATGTAATACGGCTCATAAGCTGACCAACCTTTTGATTATCATAAAACGAAAAACTCAATTTCTGAAAATGGTCGAAAATCTCTGCTCGCATCTCATATTCAATTTTGGCACCCATCACATGTCCCTGATTTGAAATATAAAACTTG
The DNA here is from genome assembly GCA_045531555.1 of Roseburia sp. Lineage (GTDB taxonomy): Bacteria > Bacillota > Clostridia > Lachnospirales > Lachnospiraceae > Roseburia. The sequence goes on from JAZSEF010000027.1 coordinate 25,063, forward strand.
CTGTAACAGTCCACTGCTACCAACACCAATAATGCAATTGCAATATACACGATCCTGCTCAATACTACTTCTGTATCCATGTAAATCAATTGGGACGTCACATAACGAATAATGAGCGGTATCGTCAACGCAATCGCTGCCGATAAGCTTGCAAAAAACATATCCGTTAAGAACTCTCTCATATGCGATTTATAATAAGATAACATTTTCTTTAGATTCTGATTCATACTTCTATCCTGCCTTTTAACATTCTCTTACCGCAAAAATGTCACGCTAGTATCATTTTTCCTCGTCTATATATCATATATCTCTTTTAAACTTGTTGCAAGTTCTTTTCCAAAAGATTGCACAAAATCAAAAAAACTGCCGGTTCGTTATATACAAACCAGCAGCAACTGTACATACAATATAAAATTAAACTGTAACTCCCATTCTATTCAGCCCCAGAAATCGTACCTACTACTATTTGCCAAATAACTGTAACCATCTGAACCATATTGAGAACTATAACTCTGTACATTGGTTTTTGCATTATCCGAAATACGGCTTACTATGTATGCCGTTTTCGTAGTAAACAACCCATTTCCATCCAATGCTTTTTTTATTGTTTCTATATCTGCACTACTCAATTTCTCTTCATCCAATGCCAACATACCATTCTCATTTTGCGTAATACCAATCGCAAACAAGTCATTTTCACTTTCTTTTGCTGTCTCTGCTAACATTTCCCGATAAAAATCATTCAATGGATTCGATGTAGTTTTCAAATGTTTTACAGTATTATTATATCCTTTTACCAACTGCTTTACTGCATCTGCTACCGTTGACTTCTGTGTATCTACACTCTGATAAATACTATTTTCACCTTCTTCCATAAAACGCTCTACAGACTGTAACAAAGAATTTGCTGACTCCTCCAGTTTTTTATAATTCGCAGACTGTGTCTTACTTATGGTTGTATTCTGTTTTGTATTCAGTGCATTCAACAATATACTTTGTGTAGTCGGTGTATTCCCTTTATTAATATAATTCAATAAAGAAGCTTCTCCCAAAGGTATCCCTGCTCGCTTTGCAGAAGCATGCATCATCTGTGTTGTAACTCTCATTCTATCTCTCCTTCACTTTTTATTTCGTCCAGCCCCCCTTTATAAGAAGCATATTTTTCTTTTACATATGCGTATCTGGATTTGGGCACTGAAATCTCTTTTCCATTTGCCAATCTTAAAATATAGCTGCTGATTTTTTCGATATACCGCATATTTACAATAAAGCTCAAGTGAATTCTTACGAACCCGTACTCCTCCAACTCCTCTTCTAAATCACTTAACTTTTTATAAATACTATACACCTGTGTTTTGGTATAGAAAAAATTTTTATGCCTCGAAGTTTCAATATAGATAATATCTTCCGCCTTTAAACTTATCTTACCTTCCACAAAGGAGAACTCCAACATTTGATTTTCCTGCTTCGCTTTCTCTGGAATATCTTCATATTCTACAATCTCCAAATCGTGATGATGTGTCTGCTTATATTCCACCAATAGTTTTTTTAGCGCACTTCTGTCCCGCTTCCTATCATCGTATATAATTATTTTCATGGTTGTCCTCACTCCGCTTGCTCTTCTCAAATAGTTTATCGGCAAGTTTTGAAAACACCTAAGAGGACTTACACCATTCGACTATGTCTTGCACGAAACGACTAAAAAGGAGCTACCATTACTGGTAGCTCCTTTACGTGCATTAATTAATTATATTTTCTTTTTCTTGCTGCTTCAGATTTCTTTTTACGTCTTACGCTTGGTTTCTCGTAATGCTCACGCTTACGAATCTCCTGCTGGATACCTGCTTTTGCACAGTTTCTTTTGAAACGGCGTAAAGCGCTATCTAAAGTCTCGTTTTCTTTTACAATTACACTAGACATTATCTCACACCTAACCTCCCTCCAGTTGCTTATTGTGCATATCAACTGTAAGGTAATTCTTTGCACTAGATAACATTATAACAGAAAATCTATTTTTGTCAACTACTTTTTTAAAACTTTTTACTGTAACATACCCTCTAAAGCTACTTTTGCTTCTGCGATCGCATCTGGAATACCTGCCGGGTTCTTACCGCCAGCCTGTGCCATGTTCGGACGACCACCGCCGCCACCGCCTACTTTACCTGCGATAGCTTTGATTAAGTTACCTGCATGCGCGCCCTGTTTCATTGCTGCGTCTGTAGCCATTACTACTAAGTTTACTTTTCCGTCAGCTGCAGATGCTAATACGATAACACCTTCACCTAACTTGTCCTTTAACTGATCGCCGAGATCACGTAAACCGTTCATATCAACACCATCAACAGATGTAGCAAGGAGTTTCACACCTTTTACTTCTACTACCTGATCCATTACGTCGCCAAGTGCTTCTTTGGCAGCTTTGCTCTTTAAGGATTCAACTTCACTGTTAAGGGCTTTGATTTCAGCCATCATATGTTCAATCTTCTCAACTAAGTTCGCTGGGTTTGCTTTTGCAGCTTTTGCAGCTTCTTCTAACTGAGTCTCGATATTCTTATAGTAAGCAAATACATTGTCGCCGGTTAATGCTTCAATACGACGAACACCTGCTGCTACACCGCTTTCAGATAAAATCTTGAATGCTACGATATCACCTGTATTCTTAACATGTGTACCACCACAAAGTTCCTTAGAGAAATCTCCCATAGAAACTACGCGAACTTCTTCGCCGTACTTCTCACCAAATAATGCCATAGCGCCTGACTTTTTCGCATCATCTGCTGTCATAACTTCTGTTACAACCGGAATACTCTCTGCAATCTTAGCGTTGACAATTGCTTCAACTTTTGCAAGTTCTTCTGCTGTTAAAGCCGCAAAGTGAGAGAAGTCGAAACGTGTTCTGTCTGCATCCTGGAAAGAACCTGCCTGCTCAACGTGTGTACCAAGTACTTCACGCAATGCTTTCTGTAATAAATGAGTTGCTGAATGATTCTTGCATGTCTTTGCTCTTAAAGCAGCATCTACTGTTAAAGTAACTTCGTCGCCAGCTTTAATCATGCCGCTAACCATCTTACCAACGTGACCAACTCTGCCACCTTTTAATTTAATGGTATCTTCTACCTTAAATTCGCCTTCGGCTGTCTTTATGATACCTTTATCACCCTGCTGTCCGCCCATAGTAGCGTAAAATGGTGTAGTATCCACAATAATTGTACCGATTTCGCCATCAGATAATGCTTCAACGATTTCAGACTCTGTTGTAAGTACAGAAACCTTAGAGGTAAGCTCTATCTTATCATAACCATCAAATACAGATGTGATAGCCGGATCAATTTCATCATAAACAGTTGCATCTGCACCCATGTAGTTTGTTACTTTACGGGCTTTACGGGCTGTTGTTCTCTGAACTTCCATCGCTTTCTTGAAACCTTCTTCATCGATTGTGAAGCCTTTTTCGCCCATGATTTCTGCAGTTAAGTCCATTGGGAATCCGTAAGTATCATAAAGTTTGAATGCATTCTCACCGGATAATACTTTCTCACCTTTAGCCTGCATATCTTCTTCCATCTCTGCTAAGATTGCAAGACCCTGGTCAATTGTCTTATTGAACTTCTCTTCTTCCTGTGTAAGTACTTTTAAGATGAAGTCTTTCTTCTCTTCTAATTCCGGATAACCATCTTTGCTTTCTGCAATAACAGTTAACGCTAATTTCGCCATGAATGTACCATCAATGCCTAACATTCTGCCGTGACGTGCTGCACGACGGATGATACGACGAAGTACATAGCCACGTCCTTCGTTCGATGGCATAATACCATCAGATACCATGAATGTAGAAGAACGGATATGGTCTGTAATCAAACGAATAGAAATGTCGTCTGTCGCATCTGTCTGATATGTCTTACCAGATAATTCACATACTTTATCACGGATTGCTTTCATTGTATCGATATCGAATACGGAATCCACGTCCTGAATAACCGCTGTAAGACGCTCTAAGCCCATACCTGTATCAATATTCTTATTAGCAAGTTCTTCATAATTACCCTTGCCATCACCATTAAACTGTGTAAATACATTATTCCATACTTCCATGAAACGGTCACAGTCACAGCCTACCTTACAATCCGGTTTGCCACAGCCATATTTTTCTCCACGGTCGTAGTAGATTTCTGAACATGGACCACATGGACCTGCACCATGCTCCCAGAAGTTATCACATTCGCCTGTTACCGGGTCACGATAGAATCTTGTGATTTTCTCTGCCGGAACACCCACCTTCTTAGTCCAGATTTCGAATGCTTCATCATCTTCTCCATAGATAGATGGATAGAGTCTGTCTTCTTCCATACCAAGTACTTTTGTAAGGAATTCCCAAGACCATTCGATTGCTTCTTCTTTGAAATAATCACCAAATGAGAAGTTTCCTAACATTTCGAAGAATGTTAAGTGTCTTGCTGTCTTACCTACATTTTCAATATCACCTGTACGGATACATTTCTGACAGGTAGTTACACGTCTGCGTGGTGGAATCTCCTGTCCTGTAAAATATGGCTTAAGTGGTGCCATACCTGCATTAATTAAAAGTAAGCTGTTATCATTGTGTGGAACCAATGAAAAGCTGTTCATTTTCAAATGTTCCTTGCTTTCGAAAAATTCAAGGTACATTCTACGTAATTCGTTCTCGCCGTAAAATTTTGTCACAACTACTTCCTCCAACCTGTATCTTTTTATTGGCAGACTACTCCCTTGTAGTCCTAATATACATTTCATTATTCTGTATTACAGACGCTTTATAACTATTACTTCTATGATTCTTTATTCTTCGCGTCCTTATTATCACGTAATTTCTTACCGGTAAATACACCCGCTACCGCGACTGCCGCTAAGATAACCATAATGATAAAATACTGTAAAAATGATGATAAAAATGCCATAACATTTCCTCCCTTTCTTTTGGAGTTAAAACCTATCATAATTTAAATATTATATCGCATAGAATTCCCCTTCGTCAAGTATTCGTACCTCTCAAAAAGGCTTTTCTAAACGATTTTATACTTCTCTGAAATCAAATTCCTGATTCTCACATGAAATAGGTACTACTTTTGCTGCCAGCTTTGGATTTTTCTGACGTCTGATATATTCCTCAATACCGGAATAATCCCGCCACATATGCATCGGAAATACGCATTCCACATCTGTATGTTCCAAAACATAATCCATGGCATTCCACTGATTTTTCCCAAGTCGCGGATCCATCGGAACAAAAGCGATATTGATATCTTTATTTGACAATTTCTTAATCTCTGACTGAAATTCTCTTCGCATCTTCCATGTAGTCAAATCATCTGCACCCTCAAATCCCCAATCATTCAAATCTCCTGCATGGAAAAAACTTGTACCATTTGTTTGCACATAAAAGGCTACACCCGCGTCTGTAGAACGTAAGGTCTCCACATGAACGCCTCCCTCTATCTCATATTTGGCACGAAACGTCACATAAGTAATTTTTTTCTTTATCTCAGGATTAATACCGTGTTTTTTCAAGAAATTCGGCGACATCTTACAATCCTTTGACAAAATAAAATGTATATTTTCATATTTTTCTGCCAAATGAAGCACATCCATATCAAAATGGTCTGCATGCTTATGACTTGCAAATACATACACCGGAGTATCCGGTTCATATTCCGGCAACACACCTTTGAACTGGTAACCATTCACTCTGTCACCTGCAAACCAATCAAAAATCAATACTTTTTCATCTACCTCTACTAAAAAGCAACTATGATGTATAAATACTACTTTCATACTACTAATTCCTTAACCAAATAAAATTTATGCAAGTGTTTTAATAACTTCCGCCACTAAACTCTTAAACTCACCGGATACTCTATCCGCAGTCTCCTGCACTTCTGCATGAGAAAGCGGCACCGGTGAAATACCTGCTGCTAAATTCGTAATGCAAGACATTCCCATGATCCGCATGCCCATATGTCTGGCTGCAATCGCTTCACAGGCTGTACTCATACCTACTGCATCTGCACCTAAAGTACGTGCCATTGCTACTTCTTGCGGCGATTCATACTGCGGACCACTAAACTGCATATATGTACCTTCTGCAATTCGAATATCTAAACTTGCTGCTGTCTTACGAATCAACTGCTGCAATTCCAAATCATAAATCTGACTCATATCCGGGAAACGCACTCCCAATTCATCAATATTCGGTCCCATAAGCGGAGATGGCACGAGACACGCAATCTGACCAGTCAATAACATTAATGTCCCCGGTTTCATACCGAGTTTTACACCGCCTGCGGCGTTGGTCAAAAATAAAATCTCTGCTCCCATCATTTTCATAAGTCGAACCGGAAGTACCACATCTGACATTGCATAACCTTCGTAATAATGTACACGTCCCTGCATACATACTACAGGAGTCTCACCCACATAACCAAAAATAAATCTACCTGCATGTCCTGGAACCGTAGACACTGGAAAACCTTCGATATCATGATAATCTAATGTATCTACTACCTTAATTGTGCTTGCAAAATCTCCTAATCCAGACCCTAAAATCAACGCAACCTTAGGTGTGAAATCAATTTTTGCCTTGTAACTTTCGTAACATTTTAATAATTTTTCGTATACCGGATTTGCCATAATGTCCTCCTCATATTTTATATCCAATTATCTTCTAATTTCATTTTTAAGGATTCAAACATTTGATAGTATTTCTCTTTGGTATCATAAATAATATCCAATGCCACATCTTTGTTATAAGCATGTGCCACATTATTTTTCGACACCAATGCCGCTAACCACAACTCTTCATCATCAATCATCGTTGCCTGATATGCAGTCTTAATAATATGCCTTGGTGAACCAGTCTGTGCACTATCATAACCACTTTGCTCTAATAATTCTTTCATCGCTTTCCAAGACTGTTCAAAACACACTTCAAATAATCCCACAAGTCCTGTCAATTCTACATTACCAAATGGTTCTTCATAATCATATATATCTTTTAAATTGTTAAAAGCATTACAAAAATTCTCATACTTTTTCATATAATAAAATCCCCTCTTTTTCTATAGATTCCAGCAATTCTTTCTGAACCGAACGTTCCAAATTCACGATATCATATTTTAACAATGTAGATGTTTTCTCATCTACTGCTACCGAAAACAATTCCACCTGTCCACCTTTTATTGCCAAATCTATATCACTGCGCTCCTTAAAATCCCCTCTCGCCCGTGAGCCGAACAATATCACTTGCTCAATATTATACTTCTTTGCTAATTCTTTTATCTCTAAGAGTACCTTCTCCTTGATTCCACAATTCATTCTATCAAACTCCATCTTCAAAAAATGCACTACTATATATTATAATCGTTTCTTACCTTTTAATCTACCATAAAACAGATATTTCACTCACAATTTTATATAGGTTTTAAATATAATAAAAAAATAAAATCTATAATATTTTCCACTAAAGACAACAATCCTTTTCTATAGCTTTCATGTTATCATAAAGTAAATATAAACATAAGAACGTTGCTGTAGAAGGAGTTTCTTTTGCGTTCTTAGCACAAAGAAACTCCTTCTACGGCAACGTTCTTATGTTTCAATTTCTTTATTAAAAAACTAAATTATAATACACACCATTCCGCCATTATTATCGTTCACGATTTTCTGCATGGTATCCTGCAATTTCATCTGGCATTCATCATCCATCCTAGAGATTTTACTACGAATGCCATCCTCCATCAATTCCCCAATAGATTTCCCGAAAATATTCGTATCCCAGACACCTTCACTGCTTTGCTGACCATCCTTTATGTATTGAATTAGGTCATTGGCCTGTTCCTCACTTCCTATAATCGGTGCTATTTCCGTCTCAATATTCGCACGAATCATATGAATAGATGGAGAAGTTGCCTTGATTTTCACACCATATTTATTACCATGACGAATCAGTTGCGGTTCCTCCATCCGAATATCGGTAAGTCCCGGATTCACTACCCCATATCCCTTTGCCTGCACCGCTTCAAAAGCATTCGCTACCTTATCATAAGATTCTTTTCTTGCCGACATATCCCGAATCAGATTAATCAGCTCATATTCACCAGAAACTGGAATTCCCGTCATTTCACTGATATTTTCGTAATAATATTTTTCTGCTATCTCCATGCAGATTTTCACACTGCCGGTAGATAAATCCACCTCATCTAATTTCATTTTTGATAAATAAACAGTATCTGAAACCATCCCCTGCCACTCTAAACCATATACATCACGCATACGGTTAATCCGTGCCAAAATCTTTTTTGCCTGTTCTATAATTTCAGCTTTTACGCGGTGCTCCATCGGAAGCAGTTCTGTCCATTTTGGTATGTAAAATGCAACCTGTTGAATAGGAAATTCATAGAGAATAGTTTCTAAAATTTTTGTCATATCATCTTTCCGAAGTTGTTCGCAATTCACCGGAAGTACCATCGTTTTATATTTTTCACTAAGTTCTGCTGTCAATTGTCTGGTTTCATCACTATAAGGTTTCGTTGTATTAAGCAGGATAATAAATGGTTTTCCAATTGCATTTAATTCCTGTATCGTTCGTTCTTCTGCCCTAATATAATTTTCCCTACCCAATTCACCAATACTGCCGTCTGTAGTTACTACGATGCCTATAGTTGCATGGTCTTTGATTACTTTTTCCGTACCAATCGCTGCCGCCTCTGAAAAAGGAATTTCGTAATCAAACCATGGTGTCTTCACCATACGTTTTTCGTTCCCCTCCATATGACCGACTGCACCATCTACTAAAAATCCCACACAGTCAATCAAACGTACTTTTATCATACCGCCATCTTCTGTCCCTTCAATCGCAGGCAGTCTAATTTCCGCTGCCTGCTGCGGAATGAATTTCGGTTCTGTAGTCATGATTGTTTTTCCGGCTGCAGCCTGTGGCAATTCGTCCGTAGCACGTTCTTTTGCCGCAGAATCATTCAAATATGGCAAAACCATCCACTCCATAAAACGCTTGATAAATGTGGATTTTCCTGTTCTGACAGGTCCTACCACCCCTATGTAGATTTCCCCGCCGCACCGTTCTCTGATATTTCTGTATAAATCATATTCGTTGTTCCTGTCCATAAAAAAACATCCTTTCCATACTTAACACATTGTATGAAAAGGATGCACTTCTTAGACCATAAAACGCATCTTACCAGGTAAGCAGGTATAAGAAACTTCTGTCACATCTCCTAAATACTCGCCATCCGTATGTAATGCCATAGGTTTTTTGATTTTGATATCAATACTCTTACAGTCAAACACTTTGAAACCATTGAAATGCTCGTGTGCACCAACTGCTAAAAATGGCAAGCGGAGTAACGCACCAAACTTCGAAAATTTATATACAAAACAGGTCGAAAGTAATCCATCCTGCACACTTGCTTTGGGAGCCATTGGAACACCGCCGCCCTCTGCTTTTGCATTCATCGCTGCTGCAAAAATGGTTCTCTTAAAGTTCAATGTATTAGAACCATCTACTTTTACTGCCATGTCTGCAGTCGCCATAGTAAGTAAAGACTGCACGGTTACAATAAGATAAGATACTTTTCCAAGTCCAAGCTTATTCATGAGCACCTTAACCTTGGACGTTGCCATCTTCTGACATACTAACGCATCCATGCCAACACCGGAACTAATCGCATATTTACGCGGTGTTTTACATTCAGGCCACTGTACCATACCTAAATCGATTCGCTCAAAACATTCCGGACCTTTTTCTACGCACTCTAAAATACGAGCAAGTCGTTCCTGTGGACTTTTCTGAATGCCCAGGTTTCTGGCAAAATCATTGCCGGAACCTGCTGGAATCAGCGATATGCGTACTTTCTCAAAGTCCGTAATACCGTTAACTACTTCGTTTAAAGTACCGTCACCGCCCACTACAACGATGCAAATGTCTTCTTCCTCTTTCTGACTAAGCATTCGCGCAATCTCAGTAGCATGTTCTTTGTACTCGGTCATGTAAACTTTGTACGCAATCTTCTTTTCACGTAATTCCATCTGAACCTGACGCCATACACCAACGCCTTTTCCGGTTCGAGCCATCTCATTTGCTATAAAATATAACATATGTTACCCCTTTATATGTATCATTTTCCGCCATGATAATTTTAGCACAAATAATCTTAAAATGAAATAATTAAAATCAAAACTTTACATTTCAAAGCTTTCTGTAAAAAACAGGAGAAGGTTCCACTGGAACTTTCTCCCATTTTTATTATTCTGATTCTATTACCCTTACACTCTCTCCGGTTAAATATTCAAAAGAAACCAATTCATGAATAGCCTCTTTCTTCAATTCGATTTGTCCGAATAAAATCTCAACACTTCGTGTTGCTAAAATCTTATACTGCTGTTTTACCGTAGAAAGTTTTGGATTATAATACTCCGCTAAAGTAGTACCATCAAATCCCACGATAGAAATATCCTCCGGCACCCGATATCCTTTATCACGTAATGCCCGTATAGCACCGATTGCTGTCACATCTGACATCGCAAATACCGCTGTTAAGTTCGGATATTTTTCAAGCAAACGTCCCATACCCCGATATGCACTATCGAATGAAAATCTTGCCTTTTCAAAACACTTTTCTTTCTCTAATATTCTTCCATGTGCTTCAAAGCTGGCAATACATCCTTTATATCGCTGACGACTGGTATGTGAATTTTCTAAGTTACCACCTAAAATTCCAATCTCCTTATGTCCGGCATCAAATAATGCATCTACTGCACACCTTGCTGCTGAAATATCATCCGTCGCCACACTGGACAAATTCTTAAAATTCATAGAATTTGCACGGTTCGTCACTAATACACAAGGCACATCCACTGCTGCAAAATCTTTTTCAAAATATTCCGGATTACCACCTAGGAATAACAACCCTAAAGGTTTTCTTTCCCTGCAAAGAATAATCGCCTGCTCAACCTCGTTATCATCCTCATCTAAATAAGATAAGACCAATGTATAATCTGTTTTAGCAATCATTCTCTGAATTTCTTCCACAATACTCGCAAACAGCATATTTGAAGTACCTCTGACAAGCACACCAATTGACTTCGAATTACTCTGCTTTAAATGTTTTGCATTATTATTCGGCACAAAATGAAACTTTTCTACCGTTTCTTCAATTTTCTTTTTTGCATCCGGACTTACGTCACTTCTGTTATTCAAAACCCGGGAAACAGTGCTAATAGAATAGCCCGATTCTCTGGCAATATCTTTTATTGTAACCATATTGTTTACCTTTAACCTTTTACTGCGCCAGCCAAAACACCTTCAATGATATATTTCTGGCATGCAAGGTAAAATACAACAATCGGAATAATTGCAAGCACGAGCACTGCCATCATAGCACCCCAATCTAACTGTCCATGGCTCTGTTTTAAAAACTGGATAGCAATTGGAAGGGTTTTATATTTATTAATATTAAGTACTAAACTTGGAAGTAAGTAGTCATTCCAAATCCACATTGCCTGTAAAATAGCAACTGTTACCGTGGTAGGTTTTAAGATTGGGAAAATAATCATAAAAAATGTCTGTAACGGATTACATCCATCAATCATAGCCGCTTCCTCAATCTCAAGTGAAATACTCTTCACAAAACCGGTAAACATAAATACCGCCAAACCGGCACCAAATCCAAGGTACACAATAATAATACCTACCGGATTATTCAAACCTAACATATCTGCAAATTTCGCTAATGTAAACATTACCATCTGGAATGGTACAATCATAGAAAATAAGCATAATGTATAGATTGTTTTTGTTGTCAAATTATGTACACGTGTAATATACCATGCACACATGGAAGTACACACAATAATTACAATTACAGATGCTACTGTAATAAATAAAGATGTTCCAAACGCATCAATGAAATTTGTCATTTTGATACCATTTGTATAATTCTTCATTCCAAACCATGCTCTGTCAATACCATCTATGAACTTGTCCCAGCCATCTGAGAGTGAATTCGCACTGATTGAGAATGGATTACGGAAAATAAATGCTTTTTTCTTAAAAGAGTTCAATAATACTAAAAACAATGGAGAAAGCCAGAGTACACTGATAATTGAAAAAAGTACTGTAAGCAAACCACTGTGTTTTGAACGTCTAACTGCACTAACCTGTTCATTTGCCTTTGCCATTAGCTTTCTACCTCCTTGCTTGTTGTAATCTTATTCTGTATTAATGAAATCGCTGCTACAAGAATAAAGAAAATCACCGCTTTCGCCTGACCTACGCCCTGCCAGCCAGTCATACCATACATCGTATCATAAATATTTAATGCTAATAACTGTGATAATCGACCCGGACCACCATCTGTTAATGCCATATTCTGATCAAATAACTTAAATCCATTTGTCAAAGTAAGGAAAGTACAAACTGTAATCGTCGGCATCAACATTGGAAGTGTTACATCTTTTAATAACTGCCAGTTATTGGCACCATCGATTTTCGCAGCTTCAATTAACTCACCCGGAATATTCTGAATACCAGCCACATAGATAATCATCATGTAACCAATCTGCTGCCAGCAGACTACAATAATCATACCCCAGAATGCATACCATTCTGTTGTAATGATTGTTTTCGAGAACTTCGCCAAAATACTGTTAAAAATCAATAACCAAATGTAACTTAATACGATACCGCCAATTAAGTTTGGCATGAAAAATACGGTACGGAAAAGATTCGTTCCTTTAATTCCTTTTGTCAATGCCATCGCAATTGCAAAAGATACTACGTTAATAATAATAACGGATACTAAAGTAAATAATGCCGTATACCATAATGAATGAATAAATGTAGTCTCTAACTCGCCATTTACAAAAAAGATTTTCAAATAATTGTCAAATCCAACCCACTTCCAGTCAACTACTGTAGTGAATTTACAAAATGATAAGAAAATACCATACGCAAATGGTGCAATGAATCCGATAAAAAACGCAATCATTGTTGGAAGTACAAATATTGGAAAATATTTTTTTATTGCTTTTTCCATAACTTTCCCTCTTTCTTTTTAAAAAAGGAGCAAGCGAATTATCACTCACTCCTTTTTTACCCTATAGCTTAATAACCAACAAATTGTGTTACTTTATTATTTTGCTTCTTCAGCAAGCTGCCACTGTGTAGCCCATCCATCAACGAATGCTTTTACTACATCATCCCAGCTTCCATCACCATGTGTATAAGCTGTTAATGGTGTAACTAAATCTGCTCTCCATGTGTCTACGTTTGGAGTAGCGTTAAAGCTCCATGCTACTGCTGTCTTACCAGCTGCTGCATATGCGTTGTTATCCTGAGAGAATACGTTGCTTGGAGCGAATTCGCCTGTAAAGGTATCGAATGGAGCTGAAAGACCCATTTTATTTGTGATAGCATCACGACCTTCATCAGATGTGATTACCCATTCTAAGAATGCGATTGTAGCATCGATATCTTCCTGTGGAGCTTTTGCATTAACTGCCCAGTAGTTTTCTGTACCTACGCAAAGACCCTGGTTCGCATCATCAACACCAAAGTAAATTGGCATCATACCTAAATCTTCTGCTGTTACTTCGAAACCATTGTCTGGATTTGTAAGAGCTGCATATTCCCAGTTACCATTCTGGAAGAATACTGCTTCACCCATACCAAATTCTGTTTCAGCATTGTAAACACCACTTTCAAGTGTCTTAGGATCTGCTGAAGATGTACCTACATACATATCCCAAACCGCTTTGAAGTTGTCAAGATATGTACCTGCTACTGTTCCCTGACCAGCTACTAAATCACAGCCTGCGTCTAAGAAATCATAGTATAAAGCTACACCTGCAAGGTGTCCTGAGAATCTCCAAGAAGAACCAGAATCAAGACCTGAAGATGCGAATGCACCTGTAAGGTTTGTTCCTAAGATGTCGTTGATTTCATCTACACGGTTGTTGATATCTGTTGCAACTGCATTTAAAGTTTCAAAGCTGTTGATATCTTCTACAGAAGAGATCACTGCGTTTGGAACGTTAGCTGCGTAATCATTTAAGATTGTCTTGTTATAGATGATACCATAACATTCGTAGCAGTTTGCTACTGCTGCAACTTTACCATCATAGTTGATAACTAATGACTTGTCAGCTAAATGATCATATAATGCTGTCTCAGAAAGGTCATATGTATAATCATTCCATGTCTGAGCTGCTGTTACGTTACCAAGGTTAAAGATTGTTGGAGCATTATCTTTGCCCATTTCAGCCTGCATTGTTGTGCTGTATTCACCACCTGCTGCTGTTAAAATGTCTACCTGTACACCTGTCTTAGCTGTGTAGATAGCTGCGAGGTCTTTCCACTGCTGATCAACTTCCGGTTTGAAGTTTAACATGTAAACAGAACCTGTAGCTGCTGTCTCGTCTCCACCAGACACTTCTGCTTCTGTACCAGCGTTGTTTGCTGCATCGTTGCTTCCTGCGTCATCAGATCCGCCACAACCAGCAAATAATGTTGCTGTCATAGCTAATGTGAGCATGAGCGATAAAACTTTTTTCTTCATCTTTTTTCATCCTCCTGAAAAATTATTACTGCAATTCTTATCGAAATCTGCAGTTTGTGAAAACATACCGAAACTGTTTCCGGTAACGTTTTCATACGTTACTCAAATTATATTTCTATTACCTCTTTTTTGCAATACCTCACCGGTAATTTCCATATTATCCACATGTATACAACCCATTTTCTGTACTTTTTGCACAAAAACTAATTTCATAAAACCTCCCAACAAAATATTTCTCTCATTGCTCAGTAACTATAATATATGGAATATTTACTTCTTAATATTTTATTTAAAGTAAAATATGCTTTCTTAGTTGTAAAAAGTGGTAGAAATGTGATAAACTTTCAATATATGCTAAAATTTATATGAAACATAACGAGGAATATTTATGAAAGAAATTATTAAGAAGAAACTCGGACAAAGTGCCAAAGGTGCCGGTACTTCCATAAAATGGGTAATCTTTGCAATGATTACCGGTCTGGTGGTTGGAAGCATTGCCACCGCATTCCACTTTTCCATCGTAATTGCTACTATGGTTCGTGAAGCAACTCCATGGGTAATTTTCTTATTACCAATTGGAGGTCTGATTATTGTCAGATGTTACCGAATGGTAAAGGATGAAAAAGAACTCAGCACAAACTCCGTACTCTCGGCAATTCACTCTAATGAAAAGCTTCCATTAAAAATGGCTCCGCTGATTTTTGTTTCTACTGTTATTACACACCTATTCGGTGGTTCTGCCGGTCGTGAAGGTGCTGCACTCCAGCTTGGCGGAAGTATTGGTAATGGTTTAGGCGGTTTATTCCACTTTGATGATAACGATAAGCATATCATGATTATGTGCGGTATGAGTGCTGCTTTCGCTGCTCTGTTTGGCACACCAATGGCTGCCGCAATTTTCTCTATGGAAGTTATCAGTGTTGGTATCATGCAGTATTCCGCACTGGTTCCTTGTGTTATTGCTTCGTTATCCGCTTTTTCCGTGGCACAGGCCTTTGGTGTTGGTCAGGAATTATTTTTAGTAGAATGGGTACCGAACTTTACTATTTTCTCTGCTGCGAAAGTGACACTTCTCGCTGTATTATGTGCAGTTTTAAGTATTGCCTTTTGCGTATTGTTACACCAGACAGAACATTTATATAAGAAGATATTTAAAAACCCTTATTTACGCATTGTTGTGGGCGGATGTCTGATTATTGTACTGACCCTATTGGTTGGTGACCAGACATATAACGGAACCGGTATGCATGTCATTGAAGAAGCCATGGAAGGACACGTTGTTCCATATGCCTTTCTTCTTAAAATGCTATTTACTGCTCTTACTATTGGTGCTGGCTACAAAGGCGGCGAAATCGTTCCATCTTTCTTCATTGGCGCGACTTTCGGATGTCTCTTTGGAAATATCTTAGGATTTGCCCCTGACCTCTGTGCAGCAGTCGGTATGGCTTCTCTGTTCTGTGGCGTTACCAACTGCCCGATTACTTCATTGCTTATCAGCTTCGAGTTATTCGGTTATGAAGGTATGCCATACTACTTATTATCAATAGCTTTCAGCTATATGTTATCCGGTTACTATGGACTTTACAGTAGTCAGAGAATTATGTATTCAAAATATCGTACACAGTTTATTAACCGTCAGTCACATTAAAATGATATTAGATATACAAGAACGCCCGGTGAAATTTCACCGGCCACTTTTTTCGTTCTTTTCTAAATATCTTATACCTTATTCAACTCTAATTCCATCATTCATGAGAAGTGATACCAGTTTCTCCAGCGACATACTTCCCAAATCACCCTCATCACGCTTACGTACCGATACGCTACCACACTCTACCTCTTTCTCTCCCACTACGAGAATATATGATACTCTTTCATTTCGGGCAGCTCTGATTTTATAACCGATTTTCTCAGAACGATTATCTACTTCACAGCGAATTCCTTCTGCTTCCAGTTTCGCTTTCACTTCCTTGGCATAATCGTTGTATTTATCCGAGATAGACAATACTTTAACCTGCACCGGCGACAACCATAATGGAAACTTTCCTTTAAAATGCTCAATCAAAATTCCAATAAATCGTTCAATAGATCCAAATACTACACGATGCATCATAATCGGTCGGTGCTTCTCTCCGTCGGCACCGACGTACTCTGCTTCAAAGCGTTGTGGCAACTGAAAATCAAGCTGAATCGTTCCACACTGCCACGTTCTTCCGATAGAATCTTCTAAATGGAAGTCAATCTTTGGACCATAAAATGCGCCGTCTCCTTCATTCACGATATATGGTAACCCAGATGCGTCTAATGCCACTTTCAGCCCATTCGTAGCTACTTCCCAATCCTCATCGCTTCCGATAGAATTTTCCGGTCTCGTAGATAATTCTACATGATATTTGAAGCCAAACTTAGAATACACTTCATCAATTAAACGAATGACACCTTCTATTTCACTTGGTACCTGTTCTTGCGTCATAAAAATATGTGCATCGTCCTGCGTAAAACATCTCACTCGCATCAAACCGTGTAAGGCTCCGGATTTTTCGTGCCTGTGCACTAAGCCCAATTCTCCCATACGAAGCGGCAATTCCCTGTAAGAATGTGGCTCTATTTTATAGACCAGCATACTGCCTGGGCAGTTCATTGGCTTGATTGCAAAGTCCATCTCATCAATCACAGATGTGTACATATTCTCTCTATAATGTTCCCAATGTCCGGACGTCTCCCAAAGTTCCCTATTTAACATCATTGGTGTTGAAATCTCCACATACCCTTCTCTCGTGTGAATCTTACGCCAGTAGTCAATTAGTAAATTTTTCATCAACACACCTTTGGGCAGGAAAAAGGGAAATCCCGGTCCTTCGTCCATCATCGCAAATAGTCCTAATTCCTTTCCTAATTTTCTATGGTCACGTTTTTTTGCTTCTTCCAGACGATTTAAATATTCATCCAATAATTCTTTGCTCGGAAAGGACGTTCCATAAATCCGTGTCAACATCTTGTTTTTCTCATCGCCACGCCAGTATGCACCTGCTACAGATAAAAGTTTGAACGCTTTTACTGCGCTCGTATACGCCACATGTGGACCTGCACAAAATTCCACGTATTCTCCCTGCTGATAAAAACTTAAAGCTTCATCCTCTGGTAGCTCTTTGATTAATTCAACTTTGTAAGGTTCTCCTTTTTCCTCCATAAGCTTGATAGCCTCTTCTCTGCTTAGTGTGTAATGACGAAGTTGCAAATTTTCTTTTACGATTTTACGCATTTCTGCTTCGATTTCCGAGAACTTCTCTTCCGAAAAATCGAAATCAAACTCAAAATCATAGTAAAAACCGTCTGCAATCGCAAGGCCTATCGCACATTTCGTCTCCGGATATAGACGCTTTACTGCCTGTGCTAAAATGTGGGCACTCGTGTGTCGGAATGCACTCTTTCCTAACTCCTCTTCAAATGCTACTTCTCGGATAGAACCATCCTTCATGTTGATTTTCATAATACATCTTCCTTTCTTTGAATAAAATTTTTGATTAACATAAGAAGAAGTTTTGAAATCAAAAAAGCACCCATAAAGATACTTTCATGTACCTTTAAGGGTGCAGTTTATGCACGGTTCCACCTTAATTTTTCACTTCAGGTTCCAACAAACCCTAACCTTTAACGCAGGTATACGACATCGTTTACTCTACTTTCGACAATGCAGCTCTAGAATGGTTTTCACATAGTATCTACATAAGCACCTTCCACCAAATGATGCTCTCTCTGGATGTCCTTTCTATGCTACTTTTTTCCGTCAACGCTTTTCTTATGTTAATTAAGTTAAATATAGCACCTTGAAATGATTTGTCAAGATTACTCTTTACAAAAATTTATAAAATGCTCCGGATATAACTCATAATCCACAGATGACTCTAATTCCCCTATCTGATTTTTCCATGAGTCATAATTGACACGCACTTTCTTAAATCCCAATTTTTCGTACACATGCTGTGCTCTCTTATTTTTAAGATTCGTATCCAATATAACCTTTTCGTAGCCGTATTCTTCAAAAAGTGCATAAATCAGCATGCTCAAGTATAATCTACCCAACCCTTTTTCCTGCTTAGAAAAGTCACAAATTTTAATTCCAATTTCAACCACTTTATTCCCGAGATTATAAAAACACGCCTCTCCGATTGCACAATTGTCCAATTCCAAGATTAATCGCCTGCTTTTATTATCATCATCGGTCACTATTTTCTCTGCCACATGTTCCGGCGTTTCCCCAATTCCGTTCGGAAATCCCGCATGTGCCATAACTGCGCCGTCATTCCACCAGGTTGTAAGGATATCTGCATCTTCTATCGTCGCATTACGAATGCACAAATTTTTATATTCAAGTAACATACTTTCCCTTCCTGAAGCCTTTCATACACCTCTTGATTTTAAATATCTATCCTCATCTTCTCTTGCTTCAATATAAGCCTTTTCCAAGTCGATCTTATAATAGTCAGCCAGTCGCATTACCTGTGCAATCACATCTGCCATTTCGTTTCCAAGTTTTTCATCCACATTTGGCACTTCATCTGTCAACGCATAGTATTTTTCTTTTATCATAACCTGCTTAGAAAGTTCGCCAACCTGTTTCATCAACTCAATCATAGCGCCTTCTGCATTCCACGGTTGCAATTCAATTTTGTTAAATCTCTTAACAACTGCTCTATACATTTCTTCCATTTCTTTAAATGTCATACTCATAAAATCCCTCCCTTTTTACCATTTTCTTGCTACAAACATCCCATATTCCTTCGGAATATAAATCACACCATCAACCATCTTACTTCGCAAAATATTTTCCAGTGTATCCCTATCTACATCTGCTACACTCATCATTCTCGTACTGGAGTAGATATAGTCGATCAGGTCATCCAAATTAGTAATAGCCAGACCATCTTCCCTGTCCAAACGCTTTACATCCCCGAAGTATTCGCCAAGTTTTCCCGCTCCGTTTTGCAGGGTAAATGATTTATTCATATCATTGTTGGCGCCATATTCATGCAAAATTTCTTCAAGATACTGGACAATTCCGTTCTCGCCATAAGTCGCACAATAAAAAGTTCCATCTTCTTTTAGCACTCTAGCCACCTCTGACAATCCCTTTTTCAAATCAGGCACATGGTAAAGCATCATATTTGCAATAACTACATCAAACGTATTGTCCTCGTATGGAATATCTTGAATATCGATTACCTGATATTCTATATTTGCCTGTTCTCCTAAATTTTTCTTTGCTTCCTCTAACATTCCTTCTGAAAAATCAGACAAAACTGCGGTGCTTCCATTATCTAACAACTGCAAATGATTTTTCCATATGCTACCTGTTCCGCAGCCCAGCTCTAACACTCTGCTTCCCGGCTTGATGTCATAATTTGAGACAATCCAATCGCCAAAAGGCACTTTATTGGTCGAATATTTTTCATGCAGTGCAATACGGATATTTAACTTGTCTGCATTCTTGTACTGCTGTTCTACTACGGCCTTGTCATTCATGCTTTTCATAATCATACTTCTTTCCTTTATTCATTTTTCACCGGCGGTTTCCACGGTGGTGGACTCAAGAATGTAGTTTTTCCAATGTCCGGTAGCACATCATATAGTTCTCTCCAATCTTTTCATTACTTCTTCTAAACCTAAAACATTCTTTGTACAACTTATATCCAACATAATTATGATATCTATAGCATCTATCCCTATAAAATTCATTCCAATAACTAATCATCCTGCTATGATAATATCTAAACAGATAAGGATTATTCTGGCAAAAAACTTGAAACAGCGCATTATCTTTGCCATACATGAACTCATAAAT
The DNA here is from genome assembly GCA_045531555.1 of Roseburia sp. Classification (GTDB taxonomy): domain Bacteria; phylum Bacillota; class Clostridia; order Lachnospirales; family Lachnospiraceae; genus Roseburia. Next base: position 45,511 of record JAZSEF010000027.1, read on the forward strand.
AACCTCTAATATTTCCACAACATATTCTGAAGACAACTTTAATATATATGGCATACACCACTCCGGATAATCTTCTGTCATAATTGCACGCAAGTGCTTTTCTCTAACGTGTCCATCACAACTTCGTGTAAAAATACAGTGATAAATCAACCGTTCATTCGGTGTAGTAGCTGTATCCATAGTTCCACTGAAACAATTAATGTAAGTCGTTTTACTAATGTTCTCTAATACTCTATGAAGTTCAGCGCCCAGTTCTATTGGGAATCCATTTTCAAACATTTTTCACCTCAATCCACATTTTAACATCTAATTCCGGCCGCTACTCGCAATATTCCAAATAACTTCATATCAAAATCCGTGACACCTCGTTCCACTTCATCTTCTGTCACGAAATTTCCTTCAATATCAACTGTATACCCCAAGCCAACATAGGAACCAGAGCCACCGTCGTCTGCTCCTTTAACAAGTATACAAAAAACTGGTTTTTCAAAGTTTCCCACACGTACAAAATCGATTGTAAAAATGCCCAGCCATATAATTATTGCCACAACAAGAACTAGTTTCTTTTTCTTATTTTTCATTCTCTTTTCTCCCCACAAAAAATGACAATGCAAAAAGTACAATCATAACTACTACATATATCCCATAGCACACACGCCACTGCTCCGCTCCAAAAGCCCATGAGCCAATATAAATCGTACTTCCAAGTGCAGGATTTGACAGGGCACAAAATACAAATATAACTGCTACTACAAACATAATACCACTTATCATTCTCATTAATTTGCTCTTTTTCATAGTACTCACCCTCCTCGTATTGCATACTAAATCAACCGTTTTAGCTTTAACTTAAATTCCGGTTTCGTCACATACTCCATGTAAATTGGTCGATTCTCATATTCCAAATATGCTTTATATCTCTCGATAATCGCCGGTGCTTTTATTAATTCTAGCACTCTATCCTTCAACACCGACCTCTCTTCTCTCTTTTAAAAGAAGATTACCATATTTTTCTTTTGATTTAAATGTACTTAAAGAAATCTTAAAAATAAATTTCTCTTATAATAAGAATTATATAAATTTGGATTTGTATATCTCGCAAATCACTTATTCATGTTGGAAACGTTGTGCACTGGACTATTTGCTAAGTTTTTCCTTTTGATCGGGCATATTCATTTCAGTTTTCCAGACTAAATTACGTTTTCATAATTTTTGTCGGTCTATAATTTATAATGTTACCCTACTCATTCTTTTAATTAGAAGAATAGTCGGGTATCATTTTTTGAATGTTCCAGACTTTTCTAAGAATTTACGTTTTTAGTCGGTCGCAACTCTTTCTGTGAGCCCGACTATTTTTAAATGTTTATCAATTAATCGGACACTATGTCGAAAATTACCTCCACAAATCCCAATTTATCGCTCTAAACCAGCCATGTTACACACAAAAAAGCCCTGCACCGCATCCGCGGTGCAAGGCTCTCTCCAGCATCATTATCTATTAAATCACCTTCGTTGTCCACTTTGAGCAATCCCAAACCTCACTCACGATATCCTCATAAAACTCCGGTTCGTGACAAATCAATAACACGCTTCCTTTATATTCTTTTAACGCACGTTTCAATTCATCTTTTGCATCTACGTCCAAGTGGTTGGTCGGCTCGTCGAGAAGTAAAACATTTGTGTTTTTATTGATAAGCTTACACAGGCGAACTTTTGCCTGCTCACCACCGCTTAACACGCGCACGAGACTTTCGATGTGTTTTGTGGTAAGTCCACATTTTGCAAGAGCTGAACGTACTTCGTACTGCGAATAAGAAGGAAACTCTTCCCATATTTCCTCGATACAGGTATGGTTATTCTCTCCCTTGATTTCCTGCTCAAAATAACCGATTTCTAAGTTCTCACCAAGCTCTACGCTTCCGCTTAATGCCGGATTCAATCCTAAAATACTACGCAATAACGTCGTCTTACCGATACCGTTCGCACCTACAAGTGCAATTTTTTGACCACGCTCCATAGAAAGATTTAACGGTTTTGATAATGGTTCATCATAACCGATTATCAGTTCTTTTGTCTCAAACAAATATCTACCCGGAGTCTTGCCAACTTTGAAGTTAAATTCCGGCTTCGGCTTTTCAGCCGCAAGCTCAATCACATCCATTTTATCCAGCTTTTTCTGGCGGGACATCGCCATATTTCTGGTAGCCACGCGTGCTTTGTTACGTGCAACGAAATCTTTTAATTCACTGATTTCCTGCTGCTGTTTACGATAAGCTGCCTCAAGCTGTGCCTTCTTCACTTCATAAACTTCCTGGAACTTATCGTAGTCACCCACATAACGATCTAAACACTGGTTTTCCATATGATAAATAATATTAATTACTTCGTTTAAGAACGGAATATCATGTGAAATCAAAATAAACGCATTTTCATATTCCTGTAAGTAACGCTTCAGCCATGTGATATGCTCCGCATCCAAATAGTTCGTAGGCTCGTCAAGTAATAAAATGTCTGGTTTCTCCAGCAACAATTTTGCCAATAAAACCTTCATACGCTGACCACCGCTTAAGTCAGTAACATCATGATCTAATCCTAAATCCAATAAGCCCAACGCTCTCGCTACTTCTTCTACCTTAGAATCAATGATATAAAAATCATGCAGGGTCAATGTATCCTGAATTACGCCAAGTTCTTCCATCATAGCATCCATTTCTTCCGGATTGGCATCGCCTAATTTATCACAGATTGCGTTCATCTGCTCTTCCATCTCAAATAACCATGCAAACGCAGATTTTAACACGCTTTCAATAGTCATACCTTTTGTCAGTGTAGAATGCTGGTCAAGATAACCGACACGGACATTTTTCGCCCATTCGATTTTCCCTTCATCCGGCATTAACTTACCTGTCACGATATTCATAAAGGTCGACTTACCTTCACCGTTCGCACCCACAAGACCAATATGCTCGCCCTTTAACAAACGGAAAGATAGATCATTAAAAATAGCTCTGTCGCCAATACCATGTGTCAAATGTTCCACATTTAATATACTCATTCCTAAACCTCCAAATTTCTGTAACCTGTGTATATAGAAATACATCTATATGAATTCATCATCGTTTATTGTCTTATAATCATACTCTCCCATTTTATCTGCCAAACCTAATAAAATCAATCTTTATTTTATAAAACTCTACTACCTTTCTTCTTGATGCTATGAGCATATAACAATTTTACACATATTTCACTAAAAATTGGAAAGATTTTCTAGAACTTATTTCCCAAACAAGACATTTCATGCTATAATAATTATAAGCGTGCTTGGGTGAGCAATATTTCACACAACATGCTCATGAAAACGATTGCAAACGTTATTTGTAATCGGTAAATATATTATTATGTTTTTACAAAATTGGACAAATGCTTATGCTGCGTCCAAGAAAAGAGAGGTATGCTTACATATGAAACTGAATTACAAACGCACCACGCTAATCGGCTTGGCATTCCTGTCCATTTCTGCATTCTGGCAGATGTATGACAATGTCATTCCACTGATTTTGAAAAACACTTTCCAGTTAGGTGAGACCTACACTGGTGTTATCATGGCTGCAGATAATATCCTCGCCTTGGTATTGCTTCCGGTTTTTGGTTCTTTATCAGATAAGATTTCTACACCTATCGGAAAACGTATGCCGTTTATTTTAACCGGTACCGGATTAGCATTCTTTTTCCTGATTTTATTGAATTACTCAAATCAGTCAAAAAACCTGCTCCTTTTCGTTGGAACGCTGTTCTTCTTACTGATTTCCATGGGTCTTTATCGTTCACCGGCAGTTGCTTTGATGCCTGATTTAACACCAAAACCATTACGAAGCAAAGGTAATGCCATTATCAACTTAATGGGAGCTGTAGGTGGTGTCTATACGTTAATTATGATTAAAGTGATGGTTGGAAGCGGTGCTACACCAGACTACCTTCCATTATTCTTATCAGTAGGCATTTTAATGTTAGTCAGTGTTGCAGTTTTATTCCTGACAATCAAAGAAAATAAACTCCGTGCCGGAATGCCTGCTGAAAATGATGAAGAGGAAGAAGAACTTCCGCAGAGTACCGCAGAACTTCCAAAGGATGTAAAACGAAGCTTAGTCTTTATCCTGCTTTCTGTATCCCTTTGGTTTATTTCCTACAACGCCGTTACTACTGCTTTCTCCCGTTATGCAACCCACGTATGGGGATTGGAAAACGGCGGGTATGCTAACTGCTTAATGGTAGGTACTGTGGCAGCTATCATCAGTTATATTCCAATCGGTTCTATTTCTAGTAAAATCGGTCGTAAGAAGACAATCCTGATGGGTATTTCCCTTTTGGCATTCTGCTTCTTCTGCGCAAGTTTTATGAATACATATCATTGGATTATGAACGTTTTCTTTGCAATTATCGGTTTTGCATGGGCAGCTATCGGTGTAAACTCTTTCCCTATGGTAGTTGAAATGTCCGCAGCCGGCGATGTTGGTAAATACACAGGTTTATACTATACCTTCTCCATGGCCGCACAGGTTGTAACACCAATTTTATCAGGATTTTTATTAGAGCATGTATCTTACCGTACATTGTTCCCATACGCTGTAGTATTTGCTGTACTTGCATTCATTACAATGTCTCAGGTAAAACATGGTGATTCAAAACCGCTTCCGAAAAAAAGTGCTTTAGAAAGCTTTGACGTAGACGATTGATACCAGCATAACGAATTAGGAGAACTTTTACTATGAAAAATCGTGTTCTTATTCCGCTACTCCTTACCGGCTCATTATACCTGTTTTCCGTTGCTCCTCGAATGATTGGAAAACCGGATCGATCCAGATTATTAGGCAGACATTATGCGCACCGCGGACTTTTTAATAACAAGGGACCGGCTCCAGAAAATTCTCTGGCAGCATTTCGTCTGGCAGTTGAAAATGGTTATGGTATTGAATTAGACGTACAATTAAGTAAAGATAATATACCGGTTGTATTCCATGATGCCACATTAAAACGTATGTGTGGTGTGGATGGCAATGTATGGGACTATACCTTAGAAGAATTACAGCAGATGAAACTGGCTTCTTCTGACGAGACAATTCCTACCTTTGCCGAAGTGTTAGAAACCGTAGCCGGAAAGACTCCGCTTATCGTAGAATACAAATTAGACCGCGTGCAGACAACCGTATGCGAATTAGCAAATGAACTCCTTACTGCATATGAAGAGAAATACGATGGAGCTTATTGTATCGAGAGTTTCCATCCACTCGCGGTTATGTGGTATAAAAAGAATCGCCCGGATATCATCCGTGGACAACTTTCCATGGAATTCTGGCGGGACAAAGAGAAAAAATACGCAAACTATATGGTAATCCTTTCTTTCTTATTAAGCAACTTTACCACCAGACCGGATTTCATTGCGTATAAACATACCGATTATAAAAATATTTCACGACGGATTTGTAAACTGTTAGGAGCACTCTCCGTTACATGGACCATCAAATCCGTAGAACAATATGAGAAAGTCAAAGATCAGTTTGACTTATTCATCTTTGACAGTTGCAGACTCTAAGCATATTAAAAGACTGACGCAAACGAACAGATGTGGTACGATTAACAAAAGTTTATCGTACCACATCGTTTCATTTGCGCCAATCTTTTATTTACAATACATATTATAGACTTCAAAAAAACTATCTGTTTCTATTGCTGCTACATCATCCAGCGTCATAGAGTTCCAGACGTCTTCATTCAGATAAGAATGTAAACCTTTCATAAATTCATTGTATACGCTATACAGCGCATCTTTTTCGCGCTTCTCTACAATGATTATCTTATTCTCTTCTGTCAATGTCTGATTAAATTTATTAATACATTTTACAAAATAATATCCGTTCTCTACTTTGATAATATCCGTAATCTCATTATTATCAAGTGAAAATACTATCTGTTCTGCCTCATCTGCTAAATCTTCTCTACAAATAGAAGCTTGTATCCCCGGCAGTTCATTATACATATTTGCAACACTGGCAAAATCCTCACCATTCGCCAGTTTTTCCTGTACTTCTCTGGCTTTTGCGCCATCTGACACATAGATTTGCATTACGTCCATTACTCTGGCTTCATCGTCACTTACTTCACCATTAATCTGACTTGTAAGAGTCTGGTATACTTTCTGAGCCAATGCATAATGTCTGTAATACTCTGCCAAATCATTCTCAGATACATCCAGGTAATCCCGTTCTGCTTCACTCAATGATTCATAATAAACCGCTGCAGCTTCTTTGATATTCTCTTCTTCTGCTTCCGTCAATACCATTCCTTTTTCTTCCGCCAACTGCATCATGCTCGATATAGAGACCAGATTATTCAAAGTAATACTCTTAATATATTCTTCCAAAGACGCATCCTTAAATTCATGCTGCCACAAATCCAGTGTATATGCATTTCCATATATATTCCGGTAATTCGCCAAATATAAGCGGGCTTCTTTCACACTACAGGATACTTCACCAATAGAAAAGACATGTTTTTTACCAACCGGAGATAATATAACAATATTTTTATCTCCTATCTGACAGCCTGTAAACAGCATACAGCATGCCAGAATAAGCACCAGCCATCCTTTTATCCGTTTCATCATCGTACCTATTATCCATCCTAATACTACGTCTTACGCTTCTACAATTAAAAATCTTCCACTTGGTAAGGCAAATACCTCACTTGCTTCTAACAGTTCTTCGTTTGACATACCTGCAATATCTGCCTCGTCCTCAAAATATGCCCGCACTTCTTTTATATTTTTTACAACAATTGCCATACAATCTTCTAAAAACTCTTCTGCTTCTTCCGGTGTCTCTGCGATTCGCTCCGGCAATAACTGTTCCTGATGCTCTAAAAAGTACTCTAAACATTCATCATCATATTCTCTCATAATTGGGCTCCTTTTACTAAATTTTATAACTATAGCTTACCACAAATAAATATCAATTCCAAGCTTTTGTAATTCATAATAGATTCTAGATATCGGAAGTCCTACCACATTATTATAGTCTCCATCAATTTTTTCGATGTGAATTGCAGATTTTCCCTGCACGGCGTATGCCCCCGCCTTATCCATACTCTCTCCTGTGGCAATATAACGCTGAATTTCCAGTTCGCTCATATGGCGCATATGCACATCTGTTTTTTCATAAAAAGTATGTGCGCCTGCTTTTCCACTCTTATCGATAAAAACTAATGTAACACCGGTATACACAGAATGTACTTTCCCCGATAACATAGCCAACATACGATATGCATCGGCCTCATCCTTCGGCTTGCCTAAAATCTCCGGATTACCACTTTCATTTTCAGCCGCCACTACCGTATCTGCACCAATCACTAACATATCCTGCGGTGTCATAATATCATCATGTAATGTACCGTACTGGCTCACCATTCCGGCTACTTCTAACGCCTTCTGGCGTGATAACTCCATAACTACTTCTTCCGGTTTGGTTTTGGTAATCACTTCTTCGCCTTTTGCCGGAACGATTTCAAATTCTAAACCAATTTGTTCTAATAATTCTTTTCTGCGCGGTGACGCAGATGCTAAAATAATCTGTTTCATACACCAATCACCTCATCAAATTTAAACGCATAAATAAGTCTTTCCTTTACTTTTAATCCGGTATCCTCAAACACTCTGTTTAATGCATCTCCATAAAGCTTTAACTGGGTCTCATAACGCATCACAAGTTCATTTGGATACTTCACCGCATCCGTCTTGTAATCTAACACAACAATGCCATCTTCTTCTATCCAGAACACGTCTATAATTCCCTGTATCAACGTCAAATCTTCGTTTTGCATTACAATCTGGCTGTCTGCATCCATTCCAAAACCGGCATGCTCTAGTTCTTCTTCCGAATACCCCATTACAAACGGCTTCTCCCGGTATAACTGCCCTAAAAGTGCTGCCTTTTTCATACGTACTCCGACTTCTGAAGCCAAAAAAGCTTTCACCTTAGACACCCGCACCAATTCCAATAGTTCTGCAGTAATCCTTCCATCTGCTAACATTTGCTGCATCTGTTCCTCCGGGGTAGCCTCACTTGCAAAATCATAGCACTCCATTACCCTGTGTACTGCTGTACCACGTAACGCGCCACGGTTTACATTTTCTTCTACAGTCTCCTCTGTTTCATCGTCTCTTATAAACTTCGGTCTGTATGGAACAATCTCTTCTTCTGCAAAAACTGCCACGCTATCTTCGTCTTCTTCCTCCATTGCTTTTCGCATGGCACGATGTTTTAACTCTGATACAGAATATTTATTTTTACGCACCTCTGTTCCCACATATGGATAATCTAATGCAAAACGTTTTTCCAGTCCAGACACAAGTTCCTCACTGGCATCTTCTATCGCATCTTTTCGTGCAGACTTTTCCAATGTAGACGATACCTGCTTTTCTACTTCTTTTTCAACCAGATTTTCGCTCCCTTCACAGGTAATCTGATATTTGTCATCATAAGATAACAATGCCGGAACTACCCAGTCCAAATAAGTTGCAGCTCCCTCTCTCTTTAAGTATGGCAATAATGTTCCCTTAGACAATCCAAGTGTCTGTGCATCCAAAACATAACTATCAAATTTCTCCAAAAGATCTTTTTTACTGCCTGTCAAAATGAGTTTTTCTTTTGCTCGGGTTAATGCTACATAAAGTACTCTAAGTTCTTCTCCCAGATTTTCTAAATCAATCTGTTTTGCAATCGCTCTTTTTATAATCGTCGGCGACTTCACACGACGTTTTCCATCCATGGAATCCAGACCAATCCCATATTCCGGGTGGAGTACCATTTTACTGCGGGTATCCTGCCTATTAAAATTCTTACCCATGCCGGATACAAATACAATTGGAAACTCTAAACCTTTACTCTTATGTATACTCATGATGCGGACAACATTTTCATTCTCTCCGATTAAATCTGCCTCTCCAAAATCCACATCATATTTCTGTAATTCATCAATATATCTGACAAAATGAAACAGTCCCTTATAACTGGTCTTCTCGTATGCAATCGCCTTTTCCAGCAACATGTCGATATTCGCCCTGCGTTTTACGCCCGACTGCATCGCCGCCACATATCTGCCATATCCCGTTTCCTTTAAAACAAGCTCTATCAATTCATGAATCAGTGTATCTGCCACCTTTTCCCTAAGCCTTGTATAAATCTGAAAAAACTGCCACAACTTTTCTTCTGCCCCATTTTGCGGCTCTGCCATACTCAAATACCCGCACAATGCCAGGACACTCTCATGGAATGGCACCTCTTTTTGATATAGACGCAACTCGGCCAATTCTTCATCGGTCAGCCCGGCCATCGGAGAACGCAATACACCTGCAAGCGGAATATCCTGTCTCGGATTATCCAGAATACGAAGCATGGATAACACATTCTGCACTTCTACCGCCGCAAAATATCCGGTCTGTGACACTGCATGTGCAGGTATCCCTTCATCGTTTAATACCTGTGCAAAACTGTCTGCCCAGCCACTTAAACTTCGAAGCAGTATCACAATATCTGAGTAACGTGCTTCTCTGAGCTTTCCAGACTTTTTATCAGTCACCTGATATTCTTTTAATAACTCCTTAATACGTATAGCTACTAATTTTGCTTCTAATATTTTTTTATCGGAATACTCCGTGTCTTCTAACAATTCATCATTGCTATCCAAAAGCAACACTTCTGCCTTGGCATTCTCTGTCTGTGGGTAAGATGCTCCCGGATACAATGCCGCCAAATCGTCATATTCGACGTTTCCAAGGTCTTTTCCCATAATACGGTAAAAGATGTCATTTACTGCATCTAATACCTCATTTCGGCTTCTAAAGTTCTGGTGCAGGTCAATTCTTTGTGCCTTACTGTCCTCTATCGAATAGGAACCATATTTTTCCATAAAAAGTTCCGGACGTGCCAAGCGGAAACGATAAATACTCTGTTTTACGTCACCTACCATAAAAATATTATTTTCATTCCTGTCTCTACGGGACACTGAGGTTAAAATCGCTTCCTGTACATAGTTACTGTCCTGATACTCGTCAATCATAATCTCTTCGAAAATATCCCGAAACTCTTCTGCTGTCTTCTTCGCCTCACCGGTCTCTTCGTCTACTAAAATTTCCAAAGCCATATGTTCAATATCATAAAAATCTACGATATTCTTTTTCTTTTTTACTGCAGCATAGGCATCTGCAAATTCTTCCGTCAGGGAAATCAAAGTATCTGCCATAGGAGCCGTCCATTTTATCTGCTCTACCATCTGCTCTGGCGGCATAAAACAATATTGGCTCACCAACTTTTTCACTACTGCCTTCGCATCTTCTCTGATTGCCTTTACGCGTTCTAACTTTTCCAGACTTCCGGTATACCCTCTGCTGCTTGCCAGCCGGGCATAACTAATCCCTTTAAGTGCTGTATAAAATTCCGTAAAAGACTGCAAATCCGCCAGTTCTTCATAAATTTCCAAATCTTTTTCCAATGCCGCGCTGTACATATTCGGACCATCGGCTTCACTCGAAATCTCCAATGCCTCCTCTATCATAACACAGATATCCTGCAACAACTGACGCATATTTTTCACGACAGCCTTCATCCAAACTGCCTCGTTCAGTTCTTCCACAGACGTAACCACATAACCGTTTCTGCAATCGCACAGCCACTTTTTCGGCCATGGATAACTTCTGGAAAAATCATACAGGCTCAAAATCATATCCACCGCACTGTCATCACTTCTACCGGATGCATAACCTTCCATAAAATCAGAAAACTGCTCCTCCTGCGCCTCATAATGTGCCTCAAGTACTTCCTTTATGACATCTTCGCGCAATAATTTTAACTCTCCCTCATCTCCAATTCGGAAATTCGGTTCCATATCAATCTCATAGAAATGATTACGCACCACGTACAGACAAAAACTGTCAATTGTAGTAATCTGTGCATTGTGAATAAGCGTCTGCTGTCGCTGCAGGTGCTCATCTTCCGGATTTTCTTCCAGTGCCTTTTCAATTGCCGCACCGATACGTTCCCGCATCTCAGCCGCTGCTGCGTTCGTAAATGTTACAATTAAAAGACGGTCAATGTCTACCGGATTTTTTTTGTCCGTTATGATTTTTATTATTCGTTCTACTAAAACTGCTGTTTTACCGGAACCTGCTGCTGCAGAAACTAAAATATTACGCTTTCGTAAATCAATTACTTTCTGCTGATCCGATGTCCAATTCATTCCCATCCTGTTCTCCACGCATTTTGTTCATAATTTCTTTGCTGTCAGAAAAACTGCTAAGTTTCCGGTATCCCTGTCCCGGGAGTCTTGCATCAAAGCCACATACCGCATGGTATGGGCAGTAATCACAGCCTCTTTGTTTCTCAAGCTGGTACGGTCTCATAGACACATCACCCGATAGGATGCGTTTGCCGGTCTCTGTAATTTTCTCATTTACAAATTCTGAAATAACAGAAAACTCTTCTGCACTTGCCACCTTTGACGTCACCTTTAAGCTGCCATCTGCTTTTTTCCCAACCGGAATTACCGATGAAGAAGCTGCCATTTCGCTATCCATCTTTTCATAAACCGCCGGACTATCATTTACCAGTCCATTTAACTTTAACTGGTCTAAAATAGCCTCCCGAATCTCTGCATCGGATTCACTGCCCGTTCCTTCCACCATCGGATGCTTCACGTGATAGTAAAAGATCCCCGCCGGTGCAATCTGTTTTCCCGGATGTTTTTTCCCTACCAGTTCCATAGCAGCATTCATATACACTACCAACTGCAACTGCAGTCCATGATACAGATTTAATAATGAAAAACTGGTATTTCCTGATTTATAATCAATAATTCTTACATATACTTTATCATCATCTTCATAAGTATCCACACGGTCAATTCGTCCACGCAAATTCATTTTTTCCTCTTCACTCAAATGAAAATGAATCGCTTTAAAATCGTCATATCCAAAAAAAGATACCTCAAAAGCACTCGGCACAAACTTCCCTTTTTGCACCTGCTTTATCAATGCCCAGACCGTACAATACAGGGTATTTTTCATACGCCTAATAAGATAACGGTTTCTTGCATTCTCGAATACATCAGCTCCATCAAATCCGGCAATGGTCTGTTCCATCGCCTTTTCCACCAATGCCTCCGCTACTTCTTCCGGTATATCAAACCAGTCATATTCCGACTCTGCAATCTGTTTTGCAAAACATTCCAGCACCTCATGATAAATATTACCCATATCGACACTGGCAAACTGCAAAAGTTCGCGTTCTTTTAATCCAAGACCATACTGCAGATAATGTGCAAATGCACACGATGCAAAGCGCTCCAATCTGGTTACACTATTTTCTAATGTCGTACCGTATAGTGCCTTTGCTACTGCCCGGCTAATCGGTTCTTCCATATAGGAATCATAATGCGCATCCAGTAATGTCTGCACCTGTTCCCTAAATCTTTCGTCCTTAAGATACCATTTTGTCAAAGCATTCCAGAATTCCGGTTCGGTTTCTTCCTGTAATCCCTGTAAAAAGAACTCCAATCCACTCTCCGGCGTCAATATCGTATCAAAACTCCACTGTCTTGTGATTTCTTCTACCGCTAACTTTGGAAATAATTTCTGCATCGTTCCTATCAGGTAAGATGGACGCAAAGCCTTTCCTTCTGCATTTACCTTTGCAAAACTCATATAAAGCCTGTCAGAAGGCTTTGTCATATTTAAATATAAATAGAATTTCTGAATAAAGACACGTTCCCTTGCCCCCGGCGCCAGTTCCATACTAGATTCATTTAACATTTCCCGCTCAAACTGCGATATAATGCCGCCTTTGCTCTCTGATTTCGGTACCACTCCATCATTCACGCCTACAAAAAATAACACTTTGATATGCTGCAAACGGGTACGCTCGATATCACCAATTGTCACCTTATCATTTCCCGGCGGAATCACTGCTACCTTCGCTGCATCAAAACCTGCATCCAAAATATCTGCATACTCGCTGACGGTAATCTGTTCTTCACCTAACAGTGCCACAACTTTATCCAGTAAATCAATCAGTATTTTGTAAATTTGTCCATATTCTTTTGCTTTCGCAAAATCCCCGGCTTCTGTATATGCGGTCTCTTTTTCTTTTAACTGACGTTCGATTTCTAACGTCACTAAAAGTTCATACAAAGCCCTTGTTGCATCCTTTACCGTAACCTCTTTTTTCGAAAGAACGGTATAAAATGGAGTCAGCACTTGCATAATCTGCTCTCGCACCTGATTTAACTCTAATATTTCGTCTGTTTCCCCATTCCGCACGAAAGTCCATGTACCAGACCATTTTTTATATCCACGAATCCCTTTTGCCAATACATAATTTTCTAATAAATCAACCTGTTCATCCGTGCATCTGCACAGGCCGCATCTTAAAAATCGAAACATGCTTTCATAAGAAAAACCATTTTCTACAATCTCTAATGCTGCACGTACAAATTCCACTAATGGATGATACAAAATGCTTTTCGTCTGGTCGACAAAAAATGGAATCGCATATGGCTCAAACGCTTCCTGCACATAGTTTGCATACAAACTCACATCTCCGGTAACAACTGCGATATCTTTATAACGATATCCCTTCTGTCGCGTTAATGAGGCAATCTCACTTGCCACGTAAAACAGTTCTTCTTTCGGATTCCTATGCAAAGTCACACGAATCTCGTCCGTTTCTTCCTGCCACCTTTTACTCCACGGTCGAAACAGATTCTGCTCCATAAAATATAACGCTCGATTCTCTGGTTTACTATCTTTTGCATAACGCCATCCTTCTTTTAGCACAACCGGTTCCTCGACCTGAATATGAAGTCTGTCTGCCATAGCAAGCAGGGTCTCTACTGTTTTTTTACTCATTGAGAATAATTCGTGACTGCCTCTGCTATGATAAAAATCTTCCCTATAGTCCAAAGTAACAGACACCATCATTTTCTCTGTCAGTGTCATAAGCCGTGCCAGAAGATTATTCTGAATCGGTGTAAAACCGGTAAACTCATCAAATACGATTACGCTGTCTCTGATATTCTTCGACTCTTCTGCCACTTCGCATAAAAATGTCAATATCTCTTCGGATGTAATAAACTTCCCCTCTAAAAAGTCTCTAAAACCTCGATAAAGTGTCAGCACATCAGCAAGTTTCATTCGTAATGTTTCACTGATGTTGGCGTATGACAAAAACTCCTGCAACACGTCAGGAGTTATATTGTACTGGCTAAGTTCAGAGATAAGCGATTTTACTTCCCCTACATAACCCATCTTATTCATATTACTGCCAAGAATCTTTAATTCAGACAGCTTTTCTTCCGCAACACGGCGAAGTACAAGGTTCTTCCCCGTCTCTTCTAATACAATTAAATTTTCCCGTCCCAGTTCATCAAATACACGATATGCTAATCTGGCAAAACTTAATACGTCTACATTCATAATCGCATGTGATTTCTGCAATCGCACCAGCTCTCGCTGTGTAGACATCGTAAACTGTTCCGGAACTAAAACAATATAATTTTTTTTCGGATTCTTCCTGGCCTCTTCTAATACCTGCTCATATAGATACGTCGATTTACCGCTTCCTGAATTCCCAAAAATAAATTGAAGTGACATATAAATCTTCCTTAAAAATTATTCACCAAATTTAAAATCCGGTCCTAAATTACCTTCTTTTAAATGCTTTCTACACAATGCAATGTAAGAATCATTGCCACCTAAAACTACCTGCGCACCTTCTCTTACAATTCCATGCTCATTAAAGCGGGCATTACATCTAGCAGCTCGTCCACACCAGCATACCGTCTTTATCTCCTCGATAATATCTGCCCATGCTAATAACCAGGTACTTCCCTCAAACGGCACATTCTGGAAATCTGCACGCAATCCATAGCAGATGACCGGCACACCCAAATCATCTACAATATGAGTAAAATATTCAATCTGTTCTTTCGGACAAAACTGTGCTTCATCAATGATAATACAATCATATTTTTGAACTTCCGCATCAGACATCTGCATCAATTCTTCCGTCCATATGCACTCTTTCTGTAAGCCCATGCGGGAACTCATAATCTTCTCACCATCTCTTAAGTCAATCTGTGGCTTTGCCAATAAAGCTCTCTTTCCACGCTCTCTGTAATTATACTCCACCATCAGAGCATTCGCCGTCTTAGAGCTTCCCATAGCACCATAACGAAAATATAATTTAGCCATTTCTCTCTCCTCTTCATTTGTCCATATATTTTACACACTATAGATTATTATAGCATGTCTGCGTTGCTTTTGGCTACATAAAAACTTTTACAACACTATAAAGAATTTTCTGAAAATTCCCGATATATATACAAAGGGAAAGACAATTTAACATTATTATCAAGGAGGATGAGTGTCGCAAAAACCGCATATTATGAATTCAGTTTGATACAAGCAGTCAGTCAGATAGAACCAATTGAAAAATATCGGCCAATGAGCCGCCATTCGAAACAGAGTAACCATCAGGAAAGTTTCGCATCTCTGTTTCAAAAGGCAACCCAAAAACACGCAGCTAATAAAAAAAATAACCCGAATGGATTCGATGTCATATGTTAAAGAGTCTTTCCCGACTCTGGAGTCATCTTCTTACGTAGCAAATCAGCGAGTGATTATCCACTGAATGCTTCACACCTCTGTCATTCCACCCAACAAAATTCCTATATTATCTCCATATATCTGATTAAACTGTGTCAAAGGCAATGGGCTCATTCCCTGACCTACTTCTATCGTATATCCCGGTCTGTTATAATTTTGTATAAACCAATCCTTATATCCGGCATATCCCGACGCCATAGGTGTTTCCTCCACGGTATAACCACTCACCTCTCCAAAATACAACGCAATTTCCCTGGAACGCGGTGGTTCATAATCTAAAAACTTCCAATAAATCACTTCTCCCTGACTATGATATGCCAAAATCAAATCAAAATTTTCTCTCAAAGTAAACTCATAAACTGCCAGACTTTCCGGTTCTGTTAATGGCCCTTCTCCGACAAAATCCCTTGGTGCAAATGTCGTAAATCCCTGTTCAAACTTAATCTCTCTCGCCATTTCCCACTCTGCTGGAAACTGTAAATTCAAATCCACTCCACGAATATTCGCCTTCCATCCATTTGGATAAGGAATACCGGGATAGCGCTCTGCAATCCGTTCTACATTTTGCAAAATACTTTCATTTTGAATCGCGCCGTTTACCAAATCTACTCCATCTGGATTTACCATAGGTACGAGATACAATGTAACCTTACGTAATAATCTACTTACATCAATCCCATATAAACGTTCTCTTCTACTATACGCATCCGCTATTTCTTCCGCAAACCGTAATAAAACAGGTGTGGTAATCCATTCGTTCGCATGAAATGCTGCATTATAAAATACTTTTTGACTTCCCAGCCCCATCTTCATAAAAAGAATCGGTGTTCCAAGTACACTCCTCCCGATTTCTCCCACCTCTATGAACGGATATGTTTCCTTTAACCTTTGTATCGTACTGTTATTTAGCTGAGAAGTATAATTCACATCAGTTCTCACAATTGCCATGTTTACTACTCCTTTTCCGTTACTGTCCGCTCCGTTACAGTAACCCTTTTACATACACGTAGTTTTGATAACTACTTCTTATTGCACTTCATACCATTTTATGCTACAATTTACAAAAATATGTAAAATGTAAATTACTGGAAAAGGAGACACTTATGAGTAACCTTTCTGACTCAAATAAAACCCAACGAAACCGCTTCACCAGAATGTGTATCGGAGAAGCACTTATCAACTTAATGGAACACCATGAATATAACTCGATTAAGATATCCGATATCGTAGCCAAAGCAGGCATTTCCCGCATGACCTACTACAACTATTATCATTCCAAAACTGATATTCTAGAAGATTATTTACAGGAAATCGTAGCAGAATATCTTCGCTCTGCCAACGATGAAAATAGAAAAGATAAGATTGGTGGTTTTCAGGATTATGAACACATCCTGCATGCATTGAATTTCTTTGATGAATATGCCAGCTTCTTCCTTACACTTGTAAAGGCAGGCCTGTATTCCATCATCATCGAAGCAGTGAATCGTTTCATGGAAGAACAAATCATGCCTATCTATCCACGTTCCGTATACAGACTCTACTATTACTCCGGAGCATTATTAAATACCTTTTTAAAATGGGAAGAGAACGGAAAACAGGAATCCACGGAAGAAATTGCAGAGATTATTGCTTCCTTTACCGAAAATTCAAAATAATTTCTTCGCTTCAAAAAGTAGGAATATAAAAAGCATGTCACAAATACTCATGACATGCTTTATTATATTCCTACTTTTTTAATGTTTTTAGATATAACGTATCTTACATGAACTTCTAGACCCTAGTGGACATTCATACACACTATCTTCACCACTTCTTCCTATGTAAGAAAGAGGACATTTACGACAATTTCCTAAAGTGAAATCGACCGGAAGATCAAATTCTATGCATCCACGCTTTAGACCTCTTAGTTCGGCTTCTTTTAATACGTTCTCCCACGATAAGTTCTGACCACAAGTATCACATTTACTATTTCGCATTACCACTGGTCTACGGCATGTAGGACATGCATAATATAATACACCTGTCGCATCTACATTCTCTACGACTTCAGATGGAAGCTGTTTTATCAGCTGCTCCCTTAAATCTTCCTGCATTCCCATAAACGATTCTCTCCTAGAATTCGAACTGTCCCATCAACTGAACCATCATCTCAACCTGAGCTGCCTGTTCTTCGCTGACTGCGGCTGTTTCTTCTGATGTAGCTGAGTTGTTATCTACGATCTGTGATACTCTTGCGATGTTCGCATCAATATCATGCATATTCTCTGCTGATCTAATCAAAGTAGCTGCTACCTGTTCCATACGTTCGGTAGATGCTGATACACCTTCAAATACTTTTTCCATGCTGCTTACAGTTTCATCTGCGATTGCAATACCCTTAGCAACAGCTTCAACCGTTGTCTCGATAAGTTTAGTTGTCTCACCTGCTGCTTCTTTTGACTGTTCAGCAAGACTCTTAACCTGATCAGCAACTACTGCAAAACCTTTACCTGCTTCACCGGCACGGGCTGCTTCAATTGCTGCATTTAAAGATAAGAGATTTGTCTGGTTTGCAATATCTTCAATCGTTGCAATAATGGTTCGAATCTGTTCAGAACAATTATTAATCTCACCGATAGCTACTTTTAATTCCTGCATCTTAGCGTTACCAACACTTAATGCCTCGCTTGCCTGTTCTGAAATCTCTACTGTTTCCTGAGCACCTTTTGCATTTTCTTCCATGTCTCTTGACATTTCATCAATCATGCCGGCAACTTCTGATACCTGTCCTGCCTGTACGGTACATCCCTCTGCCAAATCAACTGCTGCTTTTGCAAGCTGTTCAGAACCTGCATCAATCTCCTGTGTAGTATCACGTATAGTCATAAGTGCCTTCTTGGTATCTTCGTTAATCTTAATCATAGATTCTTTGATAGCAACGAATTCACCCACATATTCCTGTCTTACATCAATTCTGTAATCTCCATTGCCCATCTGACCAAGTACACTTGAAATTTCATGAATCATATTAGAGAAGTTGTTCTTCATGAACTCAATAGCACCAACCATCTGACCAACTTCACTCTCATCTGCTTTCATATCCCATGCAACATCAAAGCGACCCTGTGAAAGTTCTGCCATCTGTTCAGATACTTTCACAACCGGTGTTAATAACTCATCTTTTGCAAAGGCAATTGTCTTTAAAATCTGACGTATGATGAAAATAAATACAAAAATGAACACACCTTCTGCAATCATCATAATCACAAACATCGTATTCTGTTTTGAAGCAATACGATCCTGAATCTCATTGATACATTCATCTGTCAACGAACTAATCTCAGCTACTGTATTCTGATACTCTTTACCAAATACAATCGTTGTCGCTGCTGATGTCTTACCAGACATCGCAAGTTCCATTGCTTCTTCTTCTAAAGGAACCAATCCGTTTGACATCTCAGCAATCTTTTCTAACTTCGCCCATTCTTCCGCTGTAATATCATTCCCCTGTAATCCTGCCCAAGCAACATCACGATTCTTAGCTGTATTTAATTCATACATATAATTATCGTAATGTTTCTGCAAACCGGTAACAGCAAGTGATTGTACTTCCGCTGTCAAGGTTTTAGAACCTAAACGATACTGATTCAGATACATAGTAGTCTCAAGCTGTTCGGAGCTGATGGTACTTGTAACCAAGTTCAAAACCGTAAACATTAATAATACTGTAGCACCTACCATTACTGCATTACAAATTCCTTTGATAACCTTATTCAATGCTGCTGCCTGGCCATTTGGATAGTTTGTCTCAATCATCAATTTGCTATAACCTATTTTTGCCATAACCTTCTCCTTTGCTTTCCCTTACGCAAATTTTTACTTCCGTAAATATAGTACCATTATACTAAAAAAGTTTTTTATGGTCAATAAATCTAGTCAATTTTACCATATTTTTTTACCCGTCAGCGAAATTTTCCGTTATATTTTATTTCTTATTTTAACTTCAAAATATTTTTATAACGTTCCCTTAGTTCCTGAAATTCTATCACCGGAGGTTGTTCCTTTTTATGCTCCCCTATATGCTTTTCCATCCAGACCATATTATACCAGCGGTTAAATTTATATCCGCACTGCCTGAATTCACCCACCATACGATATCCCAATTTTTCATGAAATCTTACACTGTCTTTGTTTAAATATGCATCTTCTTCTATCGGATAAGCAATACAGGCATTTAAATTCACAATGTTTTGTTTTTGTAAAATATCTTCTAAAACCTCATAAAGTTCTCTGCCAATTCCGTATTTCCGACAGTCTTCTCTTATATAGATAGAAGTCTCCACTGCCCACGCATAAGCCGCTCTGCTTTGAAATGCACCAGCATATGCATAACCTAGAATCTCGCCTTCACATTCTGCCACCAAAACCGGATATTTTTTTAATATCTTTTTTATTCTATCACTGAATTCGTCTAATGATGGAACATCATATTCAAAAGTTATCGCAGTCTTTTCTACATATGGCGCATATATTTTCAATAGTGCCGCAGAATCTTCTACTGTGGCAATACGAATCTGTAAGTTTTTTATATTCATGTTTCATCCTGCTTTCCGAATATATACTCTATATCCATTACTAAAATAGCACAGCTTCTTATACCTAACAAAGCTGTGCTATTTCAACATTTTTTAATTATTCATATCTTAACGCTTCAATTGGATTCATCTTTGCTGCCTTATTTGCCGGATAATAACCGAAGAATAATCCGATTCCCAAAGAGAATAATAACGCCACAAAAATACTTCCTATGGATGGGCTAGCCGCATATCCTAACCATTCTGCTCCTAAGGCACCCAAACCAATTCCAAGGATGACACCTATCACACCACCTACCAGACACATAATCATAGACTCGGTGATAAACTGGATGCGAATAGAACTATTTGTAGCACCTAAAGCTTTTCTCGTACCGATTTCTCTGGTTCGCTCTGTAATCGATACTAACATGATATTCATAACACCGATACCACCAACTAATAATGCGATTCCGGCTACAATAGAAATCGCTGTCGTAAGCGTCCCCATCATATCTCCCATAATCGATACCATGGATGCCATACTAAATGCCATTACTTCAAAATACTGATTGCTGCGGTAAAAACCATTCAAATAATTTTCAATACGTGCTGCCAAATCTTCTGAGTCCACACCGACCTTTGATACAACACTCAGGCTGGAATAATTTCTACTGTGATTAAAATCCTGTGCCGTTGTCAGAGGAATATAGCAGGTAGTACTAGTAGCCCCACCAAACATCGCTGCCATCTCAGACTCTACATATTCATATACACCGCAAATTGCATACTGCACATGCTGTCCATTGATTGTCGTACTAAAATCCTTACCGATTACATCCTCATATGGACAATCGAATATTTCATCCACAAACTTATCCGCTACTATCGCCACATTTCTGGCATTTTGTGATTCTTCCAGTGAAATCTTATCTCCGGCAACCATAGTGATGTCATTTGCCATAAAATATCCTAAACTGACACCGGTAATACTGATATTCGCACTATCCGTATTTTTCTTAACAGTAGCACTTCCGACACTTTCGCTTACTGATACCGCTTCAATAGAATCTGAAAACTCTGTCAGCAGTGCATAAATCATCTCATCTGTAAAATAATCATGTTCTGTCGTTCTCTTATTTTTTACAATCTGTCCAAAAACAATTCCATTCTCACGCTCATCAGGCTCCTGCTGCTTCTGTGTCAGCATCACATTAATATTATTCGCCCCCATCGCCTGCATAGATGTAGAAATCGACATTGTAAGCGAGTTACCAACTGTCGTAATTGCAATTACGGATGCAATACCGATAATAATTCCAAGCATCGTAAGCAATGCTCTAGACTTATTCGCCAGAAGACTGGTAAACGCCATTCTTATATTTTCAAGAAAGATCATAGCCGCCTCCTGCTCTCTCGCCGATGATATTACCATCTTTGAGTGTAATAATTCGTGATGTCTCTTCTGCTAACTCCTCTGAGTGAGTAATTAAAACAATCGTCTTTCCCTGCTCTCTATTCAAGCGATGGAAAAGATCCATAACTGTTCTGCCGGTCTTCGAATCTAAGGCGCCGGTCGGTTCATCCGCCAGAATAATCGCCGGATTATTGGCTAGGGCACGGGCAATTGCCACACGCTGCTTTTGACCACCAGATAATTCTTCCGGCATATGCTTCATACGGTCTTCCATCTCTACCAGCTTTAATAACTCTATTGCACGCTCGGTACGCTCTTTTTTCGGCACACCTGCGTATAACATTGGTAATTCTACATTCTTCAGCGCGTTTGTCTTTGCTACCAGATTATATGTCTGGAAAACGAAACCGATTTTCTGATTTCTGATATAAGATAATTCCTGGTCAGTAGCATCATCAATGTCTACGCCATCAATAATATATTTCCCTTCGGTTGGACGGTCGAGAAGACCTATCATGTTCATAAGAGTCGTTTTTCCGGAACCGGATGCACCTACGATAGAAACAAACTCACCTTCATGCACATCTAAATTAATCCCATTTAAAATCTGTAATTCATTTGGTTTTCCGATATAAAAACGTTTAATAATTCCACTTAAGTGAAGGATATTTTTTCCTGCATCTGCACTTGTGCTGCTCATATTAGAATCCTCCACGTCCACCTAATAAGTCAAACAATCCGTTACTGTCTGCATTAATCACACGGACTTTCTGACCTTCTGTTAAGGAATCTGATTGAATCTCTGTATAATAATTACTCTCTAATACTACTGTTACAGGTACTTTTGTAGTTGTTCCATCTTCTTCCATTACCTCAACATAGGTATTACCCTGTTCATCTTCCTGTACTGCATTGTATGGAACTGTCAATGCATTCTCATGTTTCTCGATGATAATGCTTAACGATGCTGACATATCTAAACGCAATCTGTCATTTGGTGTATCCACAGAAATACGCACTAAATAGGTTACATCACCGCCTGTCAAACTGGTTGCTGCTGTCGGAGATACAAATACAACTGTTCCTTCTAACTCTGTATCCCCTGTTGCGTCTGTTTTAATCAATACCTTCTGACCCTTAGCAATATCACTGATATCATATTCGCCAATATATGCTGCTACTTCAAAAGAAGAACAATCCTGAATAGTAATGATTGGAGACCCCTGCATATAACTGTCACCTTTATCAAAGTTCACGGCTGTTACGATACCACTTAACGGTGCTGTTACAATACCCTCTGCTAACTGGTCTTCATAGAGTTCTACCTGGTTTTTCTGCGCTGTAGTGTCTAAATTAATTGTAGTTTTGGTATAGGTATTTTTCGCACTTTCAATACTGCTTTCTTTCGCTTTTACTGCTTCTTCATATGTTTCCACTGCTGCCTCGTATATAGGTTTAAGTGCTTCTAATTTGGTCTCAAGTTCTGCCTTCTTTACTTTCTGTTCTACCTCACTTAATTTACCAAAATATACTTTGAAATTGTATAAAGCATCTGCTACTTTCGTATACTCAGAATTCTCTACTGCATCTTTTGCCTTTTCAATCTGCTTATCAAGATTCTCAAGTGTTTTATCTAAATTCTTCTTCGCTTCTTCTTTTGTAATACTGTTAACTGTAGAAGAATTATTCAGATTTTTCTTTGCATTGCTAAGACTTTCCTCGATATCTGTGGTATCAAAATACAACAGCTCCTGTCCTTCTGTTACCGTATCACCGATTTCCACCAGCACATCCTTTACTTTCACACCGGAAATTGCCGCTGTAATACTCTTAGATTCGATACTTGTAATCGTACCTGTCGCACCAACACTCTTTATCAAAGAACGGGTAGACACTTCACCTGTCTGCATGTTAGCCGCTAGCTCTTCCATCGCCGCTTTTGCTTTGTTCACACTATTAACAACTCCCACACCTAAAACTGCCACGATTGCCAACACAACAATCAGTACAATTCTTTTCTTTTTACTTTTTTCTCTTTTTTTCAGGGTTTTCATTACGTCTGCTTCGTTTCCCATCGTCATTCTCCTTCTGTAATTATTCCATTTCTTCATAATTACTTCTTTACATTTTTTTCCTTATCTATTGTATCACATATATAGAAAAAAAAATGCAAAACTTCACATAAAAATATTAAATTTATATAAATTAAATTACACATAATTTAGATTTGAGTCTTTTTTAAAAACCTCCTGTGAGTTCAAAAAAATGAGGGCATCCTTACGGATACCCTCACTGTATCATAGTGATTATTCAACTAAATCAAATGCGTTTAACTTCTTATTTAATGCTTTCAATGCACTTTCAGGAACCTGTCCCTGCATTGTCATCATCATTTCAACCTGGAAGTTTTCCATCATGCCCCACATTGGCATATCCGGACCAAGTCTGCCACCTGTCATTTCTGAGAAGAATGCCCAAGCTTCTTCGTTCTTATAAATCTGACCGATTGTAGATTTAATGCTTAATTTTCCTTCTGGGAATTCCATTGGAGACTCATCTAAATCTACATCACCTACTGCCGTAAACCAGTTAGCTGCTCCGCCTTCGCCTTCATCCTGTCCTGGAAGAACATAGATTTCTGGTTCAACTTCTACTTTTTCAAGAGTCATTGTATCTTTTACATCGCCAGCTACTGCTAAGAAGATGTTCTCGCCATCTTTCATAGCTACTGTAAATCTTGCGATATGATCAACTGGAGCTGCTTCGCCTACTTTTTCACCATTCATGTAGAGTTCTACTAATTCCTGGTTTGTGTAAACTTTGATTTCTCTCTCTTCACCTGCACGCTGTACATAACGTTTGCCGCAAAGGTGTACCATTGGTTCTGGATTCCAGTATGCTTTGTAGATATAGTAGCTGTCTTTCTTAGTCTTTCTATCCATTGTAACAAGACCCTTATTGTTACGTCCTGCTACGCCACCTTCATCACGAGCTGCACAACCGAAGTCGAACATATTCCATACGTGGCTTGACCAAATCCATGGTCTCTCATCAAGAACTTTTGCCATATGTTCATGGTACATTGCCTGATAATCTTCACTGTAGTCTTTACATTTTGGTTCTGGACCATGATATGTCATGATACCTTCACAGCCGTATTCAGATACACCGAGGCAGATTGTAGGATGTTTCTCATGGAAGTTATCAAGCCATGGACCGTTGTCTTCCATCTTGCCGCCGTACCATCCAAAGTAATGGTTGTAGCTTTCTGTATCTGTAATGTAATGCATTGGTCCATCTACTGGTGTAAATGAAACGTGTGCAATTGTTGTAAGACGTGTTGGGTCTAATTCTTTTGCTAATGCGTTTAATTCTTTGTGGTTTTCTACTAACTGTTCAGAGATACCACCGATTAAGATTTCGTTTGAAACACCCCAGAACATGATAGATGGATGGTTGTAGTTCTGGATAATCAACTCTTTCATCTGTTCGATACAGTTCTGATGAGCTGCTGGGTTTTTGCTCATAACTGAGATGAATGGAATTTCAGCCCAGATAGCGAAACCTAATTCGTCACATGCATCATAAAAATCCTGTGAATGCTGATAGTGAGCAAGACGGATTGTGTTAGCACCTAATTCTTTGATGATGTAAGCATCATCATAATGATCTTCTTTTGTAAGAGCATTACCTGTATACATGATATCCTGATGACGTGATACACCACGGAGTGGAGTTGGTACGCCATTAATGCTGAAACCTGTCTGAGGATCACATGCGAAGCTTCTTACACCTACACGTACTTCTAAATCATCGTATGTCTCGTTTCTTCTCTGAAGTTCTGCTACTACTGTGTAGAGGTATGGATTCTCAAAATCCCAGAGATTTGCATCTGGAACAAAAATTGTTGTCTTTGTAGCGTCTGCTGGACGAACTGCATAACCAACTTCTTCACCATCTTCATCAAAAATGCTGTACTGAACTGTGAAGTTCTCATCTGCATTTTTAACCCATGATTCGATTTCAAATGTAGCTCCGCCGCATTCTGTTGGCTTTGGAGTAACCATGATACCAGGACCACCGTAGTACTCTAAGTCAAAGTGTGCATTTGGAACGCTGATTAAGTTCACACCACGATATAAACCGCCATAGAATGTGAAGTCAGCATGCTGTGGATATACAAAATCGTTTGCTGCATTGTTACATTCAACAACTAAAAGGTTCTCGCCTTCTTCTTTGCAGTAATCTGTGATATCTGCACGGAAAATAGAATAACCACCTTCATGGTATGTAACTTTCTGTCCGTTTACATATACAGTTGCTTCTGAGTTAGCTGCAAGAATTTCTACGAATGTACGTCCGCCTGCTAATGGCTGCTTTGGTGTCTCAAAAGACTTTGCATACCAATACTTACCACGATCATAAGCACCATTTCCATCATTGCCATCCACTGCATTCCATGTGTGTGGAAGGTTAACAGACTGCCAATCCTGTGGTAAAACTTCTGGAAGTCCAGCATCTTTCTGGATAAACTTCCAATCCTGATTAAGATTGATAATATTACGCATAATTGCCCCCTTATAATTTTTTTACGCTAGTCCTATTGTACCATTAATCACTTTTAATTTCAATGAAATAAATTGAATACGATTAAAAAATAAATCCATGCTTCAATCGTCCTATTTTATTCCCAAATCGGTTCAAAGGAAATATTCATATCTACTTTTTCAGGTACGCCAGCAACCGTACCTTTTTCGCTATACTGCCATACGGTATATTCGTATGGGAAATACATTTCCGGATTATAGTAAGCGAACCACTTATCATAACTTTCTAATTCTTCTAAGTTAATGCGAATTGCAGCCAGTTCCAGGTTCATGTAAATCATCGGTGTATAGCCGGCAGCAGCAATCGTGTCACAGAATGTTTTAATCATCTGTGTTCTCTGTTCCGGTGTAAGTGAGTCTGCACGTCCTTCATCTCCAGCAATCATTTCCATATCGCACACAACCGGACAATCAATCTGGTATGGTGCAATCTGTTCTAATACAAAATTCGCTTCTTCAATGGCTTCTGCTTCTGTAACCGCCTGTGAAAAGAAATAAACACCTGCTTTTACGCCTGCTGCATTGGCACCTTTTATATTACGCTCAAACGTATCGTCCTGTAATACCGCTCCGCTTCCGTAACCACGATTACCTACACGGATAAAGGCAAAGGATACACCATCTGCTGCCACTGCATTCCAGTCAATTTTTCCCTGAAAACGAGATACGTCGATTCCTTTATAAGAAGTAACCTGTCCATCTTCTACATACTGATATTCGCCATTCTCCAACACACGTAAATTCTCAGTAGTATACTTATTCTGTTTTAAGTCATCCCGAATCGGAATAAAGTGATATTTACCATCTGCTGCGATTACTATTTCATCTGTATAAACTGCACGAAATGCCTCAACTGCAGACATTCCCTCTGCCAGATACTGTTTCATTCCGGCTAAAGCTTCAGCAGATGCCTCTATTTTTGCACTCTGTACTGCTTTCTCTACCAAACTATCCAACTCCGCCTGTGAATAATAAATCTCCTGTTCGGTATCCTCCACAGTCCCCATTACATCTTTCGTTGGAAACAAATCCTTAAATGAAAAATCTTTTTTGAAATAAAGTACTGCTGATACAGCACCGATAATCAGTGCTAATACCAAAACTACAATTAAAATCACAATTGTTCTTTTTTTACGTTCTTTCCGTTCCTGCTCTAAAATGAAATCTCCATAACTAGGTCTCATCTGTATTTCCTCCACCTTATCTTAATAATAATAACAAATAACCGGATATCCCTCATACATATAATTATAAATAACTGCCGCACTGTCCAGTGGTAAATTCAGACAGCCATGGGAACCATTTGTCATAAAAATATCTCCGCCAAACTCCCATCTCCAAGTCGCATCATGCATTCCGTAATTCCCGTAAAATGGCATCCAGTAATATACAAACTGCTCATAATCAGCTCCTCTAAGAACACGATTTGAGGTTTTATAAGTGATATCAAATACGCCCGCCGGTGAAACACAGTCCGGTGTTGCATTCATAGCCCCTGAAACAAAGTCCGTTTCAAATACTAATTCTCCTTTATAGTACAAATACAAATGCTGGTTACTCAAATCCGCTTCCACGTAAGAACTGCCAATATCATTCATGCCATGCACCGGTGCTTTATTGCTATAAACCGGTTTCGCCTTTGTAACAGCTCCTTCTTTAATATATGCAATCAATTCCTTTGTCACTGCTGCACGGTCTGTTTTCCACCCGAATCCACCGGTAGGCAGTGTCAGTTCTACGCCCAAAGTAGTCGTAAACTTTCTGCTTTTACCATAGGTATCATATTTTAAAGCCTGCTCTGCCACAAATGCAGCAATCGCTTCCTCATCAAGAAAAATATTCCCCTCTTCCCTGATAATCCATGGCTCTATCACACTGCCATCCACTACTACATCAAATGTATTCCAATCGTAAGTAATCTCTGTACCATACCACTTATTCAGCGTTTCCCAAGTATCAACTAATCCCTTATCCGTGGACAATACGGCCGGAGCAAAATAGCAATTCTGTTCTGTCAAATCCACTTTGTCTGCGCCGCCTTCAATTCCTGCTCCAATGCATTTTAATGCCTGTTCCACATCTAACTGCGTTCCCAACACCTCCGGAACAATCGTACAGCCACCAATCTCTTCCTTATAGGTACTAATATACGCATCTGCAGGTGCAATCATATTCGCCTCATCAAAAGCAGTAAACTCCATCACGCTTTTTTTCAATTCATTTGCATCAAATGTCACACCCTGTACGACAGAAAATCCCTGTTGCTTTTTCGTCATGGTCGCAACCAACCAATTATTTTCCTGCTGTTCGTCCAATAAATCATTCACCGCTGCCAATGCATCTTTCAACTCCAAATGAACCTCTTCTGCCGAAATAACTCCCAGTTCCACCTGACTGCCAGCTTCATCCCGTCCTAATACCACCAGTTCATAATCCATTGCATCTGACTCTAACATGTCTGCCACTGCTGCTGCATCCAGTTCACTACAATCAGCACCATTCACAAACGTATTTGGTAAAAAATGTGTCTTATAATAATTCGCTTTCCATATATAAAATACTGCACATAGAATCACTGCACTAACTACTAATACAACAAGCAAAATAACGATTATTTTTTTCCCATTTACTTTTTCTTTTGTCTGTTCCATATTTTTCTATCTCTTTCGTTAAATTTCGACAAAACCCTAATTATAATTATATTATAAAAGTTTCTCTATTTCAACTTTCATAATCTTATGATTTCCTTAACTTTCCGCCCTTTTTATGTTAAAATAGCACCGGAGGTGTTTCTTTATGAAAATATTTAAAAAAATTCTCAAAGCAATTGGCTTACTATTACTTGTCATTATTTCTATCTGGGCCGTTCTTATGTTCTGGAATTATCCACATTATATACGTGAAAAAGAGGCTGTTTCCATGAGCACAGAACCTGCTGATGGGGAAGTCCGCATCATGAGCTATAATGTGCGCTGTTTAAGCCCACTTGACCTTGCTCAAAAGAACTGGTTCTATCGTGCCGATTTGATTATCGACTGTATTGGTGACCAAGCACCTAGTGTTATCGGTTTTCAGGAAGTTACAAAATGGCAGTATGATTATCTTTGTGATACGCTTGTCGGTTTTGACTCTGTCATTACATATCGTGATGAGGCTTTTAACTCTGAAGGATGTCCTATTTTTTACCGGACTGATTTATATTCTTTCATCGATAAGGGTTCTTTCTGGCTGTCTGAAACACCGGATGTCATGAGCAAAGACTGGGGCGCTGCACACTACCGCATCTGCTCTTACGCTATTTTAAAAGATATCGCTACCGAAAAAGAATTTGTGGTATTTAACACACATTTAGACCATGTCAGTGACGAAGCACGTATCAATGGCATCGGTGTAGTTCTGGATAAGATTGCTGAGTTTGGCGGATTACCTGCTGTATTAATGGGCGATTTGAACGCTGAAGAATACACCGAAACATATCGCAGTGCTACCGAATTCTTCCTTGATGCAAAATATCAGACAGAAAACACGATGACAAGCTGTACATTCCAGAAATGGGGAGAAGCATTGGATCGCGACTGTATTGATTACGTTATGGTTTCCCTCGATGGATTTAGCGTTAATTATTATAAAGTGGTGACCGACACTTACGATGGCGTATATACAAGCGACCATTTCCCACTGTCAGTAAGTCTTTCTCTCGAGTAGAATTTTATATGGAAAGGATAAATGTATGAAGATTTTAGTTTTAAACGGCAGTCCGAAAGGTGCATACAGTATCACCTTACAGACTGTAAATTATCTGGAAAAATTACACCCGGAGCACACTTTTGAAGTACTCCACGTCGGCCAGCGCATCAAGGCATTAGAAAAAGATTTCTCTCCTGCCCTTACCGCTTTAGCGAATGCTGACCTTCTGCTTTTCTCTTATCCGGTGTACACATTTGTTGCACCATGCCAGTTGCACCGTTTCATTGAATTAATGAAGAAATCCGGCGTCTCTTTTGCCGGTAAATATGCGACCCAGATTAGTACATCCAAGCATTTTTATGATGTAACTGCACACCGTTATGTACAGGATAACTGTCACGACATGGGCTTAAAATACATCCGCGGTCTCTCCGCCGATATGGATGACTTATTAACCGAAAAAGGACAAAAAGAAGCACGTGACTTCTTCGACTTCGTATGCTGGTCTGTGGCACAGGACATTTATGAAACTGCTCCTGCCACACATCCTGCACCTGTTTTTGCACCGGTTAGTGTGCCGGAATCTTCCGGCGATAACAAATCCGGCGATGTAGTCATTGTTACAGACTGCGCACCAAACGATACGCAGCTTGCCGGCATGATTGCCCGCTTCCGTGCCGTTTTTCCACATAAAACCCGCATTTTTAATATCCGCGAATACAACCTGATGGGCGGATGTCTCGGCTGCTTTGGCTGTGCCGTAACCGGAAAATGTGTGTATAAGGATCATTTTGATGAGGTACTGCGCGGTGAAATCCAGACTGCACAGTCCATCGTATATGCTTTTTCCATTAAAGACCATTCGATGGGACCGCTGTTTAAAATGTATGACGACCGTAACTTCTGCAACGGCCACCGTACCGTAACCATCGGTATGCCGGTCGGTTATCTTGTAAGCGGTAATTATAGTCTTGAAACCAACTTGCAAACCATTATGGAGGCTCGTGCGCAGGTAGGCTGCAATTTCCTTGCAGGTGTTGCAACAGATGAACAGGATACCGATGCTTCGATTGACAGAATGGCCGCAACCCTCACTTACGCCCTAGAGCACAGTTATGTTCCGCCACAGAATTTCTACGGCATTGGCGGTATGAAGATTTTCCGCGACTTAATCTGGCTCATGCAGGGTATGATGAAAGCCGACCACAAATTCTACAAATCGCATAACCAGTATGACTTCCCACAGAAGAACTGGCCGACGATGTTGAAAATGTATCTGGTCGGTGTACTCATTGCCAACCCGAAAGTAAAAGCAAAAATGGGCAATGCCATGAATGAAGGAATGATTGCTCCATATAAAAAAATACTGGATAAGCTAAACTAAAAGAAACATTTTAAAATCAGACTTTCTTGCTTAATATGATAAATAAAATACGGCTACTTCACACTGCAACTTTGGAAAGCACATAGTGTAAAGTAGCCGTCATTTATTTTATTCCGTTTTTATTAATCATATAATGGTGTGCCGTGTTTTATTTTTCTTACAATCTTCCATCCCAACCAGAAAAACATTGACCCAATAATATAAAAAGTTGAGCCTAAACCTACCACACACATAAAAATAATAATAACTAACATTCCAATATTCATAATATCCACGCCTTTCTAATTCTCATAACAATTTTATACAAGACATGGTACTCTTTTCTTTCCATCAATATCATGAATATATTTTATAAGTGCTACACGATACTTTTTCTCATGCAGCCATAAAGTTTCTTCTATCAGGCAGCAGTGCAGTGTAAAACATGCAATACAGACTGCCCAAAGAATAATACCGGCAAACCTCAAATCACGCCGTATGCCAACATTTCTGTTCGTAGTCCTTCCAAGAACTGTTCGAATCACAGAATTTATACTCTCTACTATGCACACCTCAGACTGTATATTACTATCTACTCCCTTTAACTGTGCTATAGATGTCGCATCTGCACTGGCGGCATATATTCGTGCGGCTTCAGTGGAAGCTGCATGTTCCGCAAAATTATCTGCTTTCACATAAGTTGTATATATTCCTGTCATAAGCAGGATACCTATTAGAAAATAACATAATCTTAGCTGTTTCTTCCGTAACACGCAGCTTCCCTCCTTCCTTTAAAATCCATTTCTGTCCATAATACCTCAATTCCTTTAGAAACACAAATTATTTTTTATTTATTCATAAGAAAAACCAGCTTCACCTCTCCTTTTCATTCGTAATACTTATATATCTTATAAAAAATTTTTACATATAATTCTAAAAAAAATATTTTCATATAAAAAAAACTGTGATAAAGTAAATTTGCTAGGATGTTTTATATATCGCTACAAAAAGGAGATTTTACAATGAAGAAAATTTATGAAGGAAAGACAAAAGACGTTTACTCACTTGAGAATGGCAATGTAATGTTGAAATTCAAAGACGACTGTACAGGAAAAGACGGCGTTTTCGATCCAGGTGAAAATACAGTAGGTTTAACAATCGAAGGTATCGGTAAAGCAAACTTACAGACATCTATTTACTATTTCGAGCTTTTAAAAGAAGCTGGCATCAAAACACACTATGTAAGTGCTAACATCGAAGAAGCTACTATGGAAGTTCTTCCAGGTAAAGTTTTCGGTCATGGCTTAGAAGTAATCTGCCGTTTAGTTGCTACAGGAAGCTTCATCCGCAGATACGGCGAATATATCGAAAATGGTACTGTTTTAGAAGGCGGCTACGTTGAATGTACATTCAAAAACGATGCTTTAGGCGATCCACTTGTAACAGGTGAAGGTCTTGCAGCATTAGGCGTTATGTCTCCTGCAATGTTCGAAAGCATGAAAGAACAGACATTAAAGATCACAAAAATCATCGCTGATGACTTAAAGACACTTGGTCTTGACCTCTGGGATATCAAATTCGAGTTTGGTTACAACAACGACGAAGTAATCCTTATCGACGAAATCGCTTCTGGTAACATGCGTGTTTACAAAGATGGCAAAATCGTTGATCCAGTTGAATTAACAAAGATTATTAACAATAGATAAGCTGTCTCTTTTTTATTTGACGAGCAACGCGAGCCCAAGGAATTGTTTACAATTTCTTGGGCTGCTTATTCGCTATTTAGTATCTTTGACAGACACTGCACATCTCTGTAACCATTCTTAAGAAATTCTTTTAATTCTTGTAACATAAATGTAACCATCTTTTTTTCAAACGTGCTACAATAATCTGACACCAAAGAATTTTTAACAATGGAGATAAGATTATGAAACGTTTACACATAAAAAACTTTTTTTCATTATTACTTACTTTATCTATGACTTGTGGCTGCGCATCTTCAGCCTCCGCAGATATTCCCGTATTTCACGCTCAGACAGAAGAATATGCCACACAGATTTCTGCTACAACGGAACGCCTGACTACTTTACTGCCGCTTCTCGCCAAAGCAGACCATCTGGCACTTGGATATTATTACGACGAAGCGATTGCCCTGTTACAGAATATTCCTGATGAATACGCTCAGGATGAAGAAGTATTATCTAAAATCAACGAATACCAGACTGCCCGTGATTCCTTTGTCCCTTACGAGGAACCGGTACGTCATATCTTTTTCCACTCTCTCATCGTAGACACTTCACTGGCATTTGATGGTGATTATATGGAAAACGGCTATAATTACTGGATGACTACAGTCGACGAATTTAAAGCCATGTTAGAGGAACTCTATGCCAACGATTTTGTACTGATTGATATTCATGAAATTGCCCGCGAAGAAGTGGATGAAAATGGCAATGTGAAAATGGTCGCAAACGCCCCTATGGTTCCGGCCGGCAAAAAACCACTGGTACTCTCTGTGGATGATGTGAATTACTACGAATACATGGAAAAAGATGGTTTTGCCCGTAACCTTATGATTGATGAAAATGGCGACGTGAAAAATCTCTACATCGACAAAGACGGCAACGAACTCATCGGTGATTATGATGTAGCTCCTATTTTAGATTCTTTCGTAAAAGAACACCCGGATTTTTCTCTCAGAGGTGCTAAAGGTATCCTTGCATTGACCGGTTACGAAGGTGCGTTAGGTTACGATACTCACCTTACAGACAGCCCTACTTTAGAAGCAGATATCCAAACTGCCACTGCTGTCGCAAACCGTTTAAAAGAGACCGGCTGGCTTTTTGCCATTCATGGGTATGGTCACCGCGATGCCAAAAAAATTACATATAACCACTTAGTAACTGACACTACACGCTGGTTCAACGACATCGGTTCCATTGTCGGAGAGACGGATATCTACATCTATCCTTATGGTTCTGAAATCGACTATCCAAGCAACAAACTGGACTACTTCGAAAGCGTTGGACTCCGCTACTTCTGCGGTGTCTGGACCAAACCATTCGTTTCCGTTAAAGACACTTATGTCAGACAGACACGTTGTAATCTGGATGGATACAACATGATAACACGTCCAAATTCACTCGCTGATTTGTTTGATGTTTCTAAAGTATTAGATCCGGACAGACCAGAATTAAAATAAACCAGTTGAAAACAACGCAATTTTTTTATATAATAATAGTACTATTGATATATTGTACGAAAAGAATACAAAGGAGAAGATTATGAGATTAGTAACCCGTTCCGACTTTGATGGACTTGCCTGCGGCGTCCTTTTAAAAGAAGCAGGTATCATTGACCACTGGAAATTTGCTCATCCAAAGGATTTACAGGATGGTCTTGTAGAAATTACAGAAGATGACTGTCTTGCAAACGTACCTTATGTAGAAGGCTGCGGACTTTGGTTTGACCACCACTCCAGCGAACACGAACGTTTAAAATTAGAAGGCAAATACAAAGGTGAAAGCCGTATTACTCCTTCTTGTGCCCGTATCATTTATGAATATTATGGTGGCAAAGAACGTTTCCCACAGTTTGATGCTATGATGGAAGCCGTTGATAAGGTTGACTCTGGTAACTTAACCGTTGAGGAAGTACAGGATCCAACCGGTTGGATTTTAATTGGTTTCTTAATGGATCCACGTACTGGTCTTGGCAGATGGCGTCAGTTTACTATTTCTAACTATCAGTTAATGGAAAAATTAATCGACGCATGCCGTACTATGACAGCAGAAGAAATTCTTGCATTACCAGACGTAAAAGAACGTGTAGAGGTATACTTTGAACAGACCAATAAATTCATGAAGATGGTAAACGAGCACACCATTACAGATGGTAATCTCATCATCTCCGACCTTCGTGGTGTAGACCCAATCTACTCCGGTAATCGTTTCTTAATCTACAGTATGTTCCCAAAACAGAACATTTCTGCATGGATTGTAAGCGGTCGTGGTGGAAAAGGTTGCAGTGCTGCAGTTGGTTATAGTATCTTAAACAGAAGCGCTACTTTAGACGTAGGAAGTTTAATGCTCAAA
This sequence comes from Roseburia sp., assembly GCA_045531555.1. Classification (GTDB taxonomy): domain Bacteria; phylum Bacillota; class Clostridia; order Lachnospirales; family Lachnospiraceae; genus Roseburia. The sequence continues at coordinate 80,941 of JAZSEF010000027.1, forward strand.
TATAACGGCGGCGGTCACAAAAAAGTAGGTACCTGCCAGTTCACTGATGAAAATATGGACACAGAATTACCAAAAATGTTAGCAGAATTAACTGCTATGGCTAATTCATAATTCTTTGAATTATAATAGTTAGTTCATTGGGCTGTCACAAAATACATTGCTCCGACATAACAAAGCAATTATTTTGATGGCAGCTTTTTTATTGTTACAGTCCACACCCAATAACAATTTTCCATATTGTACATATTATTTTTTTAGTTGGACATACTAACAACAATATAGACAATTTACTTTTTACCAAAGGAATCCGATTATGATAGATTTTAAACCAATTAGACCAGAACACAAAAGTATATATCAACCTTATTTACTTGATGGAATCGAAAGAGGCTGTGAGTACTCTTTTTCCAATTTATGTCTTTGGGGACGTCAAAACGCCACTATTCTCCATGACCATATGGTACTCTTCTCACAGTTTAACCGCCGAAGTGTCTATCCTTATCCGGTTGGCTCCGGTGATAAAAAACCGGTATTAGATGCTATAATTGCAGATGCAAAGGAACGTGGTATTCCCTGCCGTCTGACAGGTCTTAATGCAAAGGCCAAACAAACACTTGAAACACTTTATCCTGGTATGTTCCGTTTCCACTGCGACAGAGACAGTTTTGACTATGTCTATAACATTGATGATTTGGCTGATTTACCTGGTAGAAAATATCAGAAAAAACGTAATCATTGTAATCGTTTCCGTACTGATTACCCGGATTATACAGTAAAACCGCTAAAGGAAGATAGCATTACACAGATTCAGGAAATGGTAAACGCGTGGTATGATGCCAAAGAACAAGAAAATCCGGAAAGTGATTTTCTCATGGAACGTACTGCATTGAATAAAGCTTTAAAATATTACCGCGAATTAGAAATGGATGGTTTGGTACTTTTAAATGGCGATGAAATTCTTGCTATCACTATGGGCAGCCGACTTTCCCCAGACACCTATGATATCCAATTTGAAAAAGCCTGGGGGGATGTAAATGGCGCATATGCTATTATTAACTATGAATTTGCCCGCTATCTGCGCGAAAAATATCCAAATCTCCGCTATCTAGACCGTGAAGAAGATATGGGCATCGAGGGCTTACGTATCGCCAAAGAGCGTTACTTCCCCGACCATATGATAGAAAAATGCTGGGCACACTTAATGGAGGATGGCTATGACTATTAATGCCCCACTTGTAACACAAGTTCCTGCACTTCGAAATTTATGGAAGGAAGCATTTGGAGACAGCGATACCTTTTTAGATATCTTTTTTAAAACCGCCTTTTCACCAGAACGATGTCGTTGTATTTTTGATGACCAAACTGCAGTTGCTGCACTCTATTGGTTTGATTGCACCTGTGAAAGCAAGCCGGTTGCATATATCTACGCTGTAGCCACTGCAAAATCTCACCGTGGACAAGGACTTTGCCTAAAACTTATGACAGAGACTCACCAACACCTCACCTCGCTTGGTTATGAGGGTTGCCTATTGGTTCCGGGAAATGCTAAACTTTTCGAAATGTACGCAAAAATGGGGTATAAAACCTCTAGTAATATCCGTGAATTTCAATGTAAAGCCAGTTTAGAAGAACTATCCGTTTGTCCAATCTCAGCTTTCGAATATGCAAGACTGCGTAAACTACTCTTACCAAACGGCAGTGTGCTACAGGAAAATGAAAATCTGCGTTTTTTGCAGACACAGGTACAATTTTATATGGGACTTGGTTTCCTATTGGCTGCCTATGGTGAAGAAGATAAGTTACATGGTATTGAACTACTAGGTGATATCACTGCTGCTCCTGCTATTACACACTCTCTCGGATATAAACATGGTACTTTCCGAACCATTGGTAATGGCAGACCTTTTGCCATGTATCACTCTCTTAACAACAGTCTTACTGCACCTAAATATTTCTGTTTTGCATTTGATTAATTTAAAACCACAAAAATAGCAAAATCCCCGAAGATAGCATCTGCTTTCACTCTCAGTTACTATCTTCGGAGATTCTTATACTCTTATTTTCACATATCACAATCCTTTATCATTCCGGCGAAGAATTCTCTGCCCCTTCAACGCTTGCCATCGTATCTGCCACATCTACAATAGCCGGACCACTTGAAAATGCTTCCCTATTATCCGCAACTTCTGCCGGGTCTTCTGGTACTCCCTTCTCTTCTTCGTCTTTCCAAAGAGAATCATACTCTTCCTTCTTTCTCTGTTTTGCCATTGCACCGATATTTTTAGCAGCCTGATACAATTCCATGCTATATTCCATCAGCTTTTTCTCATCCGCAGATGGCACAATGCCACCTTTCATAAGCCTGCGGGCTACCTCCATGACTTTCATCAAATCCTGATTATATTCCTCCATAGCTTCGCTCTGCTGCTTTGCAGACAATGCATTCACATGACCTGCCCACTGTGCATTCAGCTTACTCATATAATCCTGATATTCTGCCTGTTTCTCATTCAGCGCATGAATCGTCAGTTCCAAAGTTGCTGCTTCCTTTTCAAACGCATTCTTTGCATCCGGGTCATATTTCATCTTTTCTTCTAACGCCTGCTTCTGTTTTGCCAAAATATTCTTTTGTTCCTGATACGCACTAATCTGATTGCGATAAACTACCTTTGCTTCTCCGATTTTCATAAAACCTCCTTGTTTTGCGAAATCAAATCCAACTTTTGCATCCTTGCATCTACTTTTTATATCGGATATTTCTATTATAAAATTACTATCACATGCACTTTTTCTCTAATCTTACCGTAATAACACTATGCATTCACCAAAGCTTCACAGCTAATATCAATAACCATTCTCAACGATTCAACCGCCAGATTCCCCAGTTCAAATAAGCTGCAAATGTCAGCCATATCAAATATGGAATATTCATATAAGCGGCTACCCTGCTAATTTCCCGAAACCGTAAAATCATAATTAGCACCAATATCCACAAAAACAACAACCAAAAAAAAGCAAATCCATACCACTGAAAATTGAAGAAAAAAGTTGGCCATAAGAAATTCACTATTAACTGGTACGCATAGATGCGGATTGCATTTTGTTTCTGCTCCTCCTCTGCCTCTGAGGTCAAAATCAAATAAGAGGATATTCCCATCAATGTATACAATATTGTCCACGCTACAGGAAATATCCACGCCGGCGGTGATAGCGGTGGTTTTTCCACTGTAGCAAAAATCTCCATGCCGCCTCCGGTCAACAGAGATGCCACGGTTCCAACCAGTAACGGAATCGCAATACATACCAGTAATAATCGTTTATTAAGTTTCATCATTTCATACTCTTTTTTATTCATTTTTATGCTTCAGCTTATTCAAATATTCCATGCCCCTTTAGGTATCATTTGCAAGTAAAAATCCCAGTATATTCTTGTACAAATATCCAACATAGGATAAAATAAACTTACTAAGAAATTAATATCCGAGAGAGGAGATATACCAATGTCATTAACAGAATTTAGCAACGCACAGCGTCTCGGAAAAAAACAATACGCAGACGATATGGCAAAAGAAGTAACACCTTTTCTGCCCGTCTTAGACGAAATTATTAAAGATGTAGACATCGTTTCTGAAGTACCTCTTGGAACGATGCTTATCCCCTTAGAAAACGTTGTCGGCACCAAGACAATGGGACGACGCGAAGCATTTGCCAGAAATTTCATGCCTTTGTTAGACGAACAAACCGAATTTAGTTATAAATGGCGCAATGTCTACGAATATCAGATAGAACAGGGAATTGACGACCCTATTTTAGTTTACGAATATATGAACCGCTTCTATGTACAGGAAGGTAACAAACGTGTCAGTGTACTAAAATATTTAAAAGCCTACAATATCATGGCTTCTGTCATCCGTCTTATCCCACGCCGTAGCGATAATCCGGATGTACGACTCTATTATGAATTTTTAGATTTTTATCAGTTGACCGCTAACTATAGTATTCAATTTGAGCAGGAAGGCCGCTATGCCCGACTGATTAAAGCAATGGGCATTGCTCCTGATTTCCCAATGGAAAAAGAAGAACAAAAATGTTTCCGTCAGGTATGCGAACTGTTTAAACATGTATTTGAATCCTATTATTCGAAATACGAAAAACTTTCTATTGCGGACGCATTTTTAAAATACATAGAACTTCTGACTTATCCCATTGTCAAAGAACGCACAGAAAGCCAAATGAAAGAAGATTTCAAAAAAATCCACGACGAACTGTTACTTGCAGCCCGTGGCAACGAAATCGAACTTGTAACACAGCCGAAAGAAACGGAACGTTCCGGTCTAAAACTTCTAAACTGGCTCCGTCCAACCGGAAAAATTGAACCTGAAATGTTAAAAATTGCCTTCATCTATCCTAAGACTACCGAAACTTCAAGATGGACTTATGGACATGAATTAGGAAGAACTCATTTGGAAACCAGCTTTGATGGAAAACTAAAAACCGTAGTCTATGATCAGGCAGACAATGACGAAGATGTAAAACGAAAAATCGAAGAAGCTATTGCAAATCAGTGTAATGTTATTTTTGCTGTAGGACCTCAAATGGCAACTGAATGTGTAAAGGCTGCAGTCCAGCATCCGGAAGTACGTATTTTTAACTGTTCCGTGAATATGTCCTTCTCCTCCATCTGCAACTACTACCCGCGTATGTTTGAATCCAAATTTTTGATGGGTGCGTTAGCTGCCGCTATGAGTGAAACCGATAAAATCGGTTATCTGGCAGACTATCCAATCTATGGAATGATAGCCAACATCAATGCATTTGCATTAGGCGCTGCAATGATTAACCCGCGCGCAAAAGTATACCTAAACTGGGTAGGATTAGCTGACGAACAGGAAACACCTCAATGGGATGATGAGATTCAAATCATCTCCGGTGTAGATATGATTGTTCCGCAGAATGCATCCAGAGAATATGGACTTTACCATCGTTTTCCTGATGGAAAAATTGAAAATCTTGCTGTATCTTTCTGTCATTGGGGCAGATTTTACGAAAGAATCATTCAACAAATCTGTGCTCGTCCAAAAGACGAAAAAGAATTAAAAGGCAAGAAAGCCAGCAACTACTGGTGGGGAATGTCGGCAGATGTAATTGATACTATTTATTCAGATAACCTTCCAAATGGAACCCGCCGCTTAGTGAACTTTTTAAGCAGTTCTATCCAAAATGGTATCTTCCACCCTTTTGCAGGCAAAGTTTATGACCAAAACGGAACCATTATCAGTGAAGAAGGAAACGAACTTCCATTGATGGATATTGTTCAGATGAACTGGCTAGCTGGCAACATTATAGGAGACATCCCACCAGCCGAAGCATTTAAACCGGAATCACAAGCATTAATTCGCCTGCAGGGTGTAAAATCCAAAGCAGATGACTCAGATACGGAGGAATAGCATTGTGAAAATTTTACTACTATCCGACCACGAATCCCGCTCCTTATACGAATTTTATTCTCCGGAAAAATTAGAAGGCATAGACCTGATTATTGCCTGTGGTGATTTAAAACCAGCCTACTTGGAATTTTTTGTTACGATGACAAATGCTCCATTGGTTTATGTGCTTGGCAATCACGATAAATGGTATCCCGAAAAATTGCCCGGAGGATGTATTTGTCTGGAAGATGATATTTATGAAATCAATGGTATCCGAATCTTAGGGCTTGGCGGTTCTATGCAATATCAACCCGGAGCAAGTAACCAGTATACCGAACCGCAAATGCAAAAAAGAATCCAAAAGCTACGTTGGAAGCTTTTCCGCAAAAAGGGATTTGACATTATAGTAACCCATTCACCTGCCTATGGTTTTAATGACCTGCCTGATTTACCACATCAGGGTTTTCAATGTTTTCATGACCTAATTAATCAATACAAACCCAAATTCTTTATTCATGGTCATGTACACGCTAATTACGGCAGTGGTTTCAAACGTGAAGATGTCTTAGGCGATACTAAAGTTATCAACGCCTACGAACATTATTATCTGGAATATCCGGAACAATAATCTAAAAAAATCAGCTCCGTGGGAATATGCAGTTCGCAGAATAGAACTTCCACACGGAGCTTTTACATTAAATAACTATTTTAGTGATTGTTTATGAACCGCACTTCCGGTTCTTTCCAAAAATCAAATCATAATTGACGCCCTTATAGAAAAGATCCTCCACATCTCCCTCTAAACAATCCCGATTACCAAGAATCCACATAATTTTTGCGATGACAGATTCTAATGTCATATCATAAGATTCTAAGATGCGGCACTCTGTCTTAATATCGCGCCCTACTTCATAGACCGTCATATCGCTGCCTTCATGCGCTACCTGTGTCGCCATCACAATAAGCTTTTCAGGGTATTTCTGACACAAACGGAAGAAATCATCCGAAATAGACTTCGGAATACCTCCTACACCAAAACTTTCTACCACAATACTGTCATACTGTTCAAAAACACTCTCTAACACCCTTGCTTTGATACCGGGAATCATCTTTACAAGATACACATTATCGTTCATTTTCTCATAAAACTTCACATCTTCTTCATAAGGAAGCATCGGAATATAACGCATAATATTCATTTCCTGAATCACCGCTAAGAATGGATAATCAATACTTGAAAAAGCATTATAACTTTTAGAACGCACCTTTTTTGCTCTGGTACCTGCAATTACTTTTCCATCAAATACAATCTGAACCCCCTGTGAAGCATCATCACTGGCATAGATAAAACTATCCAAAAGGTTCGTTTTTGCGTCTGTAATCTCTAAATCAATCGGTTTCTGTGAACCGGTAATTACAATCGGTTTTTTTGAATTCTGAATCAGATAAGATAACGCTGCTGCTGTATACGCCATCGTATCTGTACCATGTGCAATAACAAAACCATCAAATTCATCATAGTATTTGCGAATCGTCTGTGCCATCATCTTCCAATGTGCCGGTTCCACATTCGTACTATCCAAATTCAATAATTGTAACGTCTCTATCTCACAGAAATCCTTTACCTGCGGAATAAAACTTATCAGTTCTTCCGGTGTAATCTGTGGCTTTAGACCACTGTGAGAACGCTTTGATGCAATCGTTCCTCCAGTCGCAATCAAAAGCACCCTTTTTCTCTCTGACATCGTATTTCTCTCTTTCTGCCTGTTAAAATACTGTCACTGTTCACACCTTAGCCAACTAAGTTGCAAAAGTAACGTGCAACACCCATATTTAATATGAACTCACACTTATAACAGTCCTTTTATATCTGCTAGTAAAGCATCTACATTTTCTTCTTTCGTCGCCCAACAAGTACAAAAACGCACCGCACTATGCGTATCATCTACTTTTCCATTGAATTCAAAGGAATATTTTTTCCGTAACTCATCTAACACTACATCCGGTAAAATCGGAAACTGCTGGTTCGATGGTGAATCCACCATAAACGACACTCCTACTGCTGCCAACTCATCTTTTAACTTCTCTGCTAAACGGGCTGCATGACGTGAAATCTCCATGTATCTGTCTTCTTCAAATAACACCTCAAACTGAATACCAAGCAAACGACCTTTTGCAAGCATACCACCACGCTGTTTAATATTATAACGGAAGTCTGTCTTAAGCTCGTCATTTGTGATTACAACTGCCTCTCCAAATAACGCGCCTACTTTTGTACCGCCGATGTAAAATACATCTGTCAATTCTGCAATATCAGCAAGCGTCATATCATTTTCTCTTGAAGCCAGACCATAGCCAAGTCTTGCTCCATCCATAAAAAGATACAGATTATTCTCTTTACAAGCCTCATAAATGGCCTGCAATTCTGCTTTTTTATAAATCGTTCCCACCTCTGTCGGATTCGAAATATATACCATCTTCGGCTGTACAATGTGTTCAAAACTGTCATCTACAAAATGTGCTTTTGTATAGCGGTCAATCATCTCTGCTGTTAATTTTCCATCCGGTGTATCAATCACCAGACATTTGTGGCCACAGGCTTCTAACGCACCTGTTTCATGCACATTAATGTGTCCTGTATTCGCAGTTATCACGCCCTGATAATGCTTTAATGCAGACGAAATTACCGTCACATTCGTCTGAGTACCACCTACTAAAAAGTGAACATCTGCATTCGGTGCAGCACATGCGGACTTAATCAGCTCTGCTGCATGTTTACAATGCTCGTCCACACCATATCCAGGTGTCTGTTCCATATTTGTTTCTGCTAAACGCTCTAAAATCGCCGGATGGCATCCTTCTGTGTAGTCACTGTTGAATCTTATCATACTTATATCCTCTTCTTTATTTTTTCCTTCATCACAAAGCCTATTTTTACCATTTTATCTGAACTCTTTTACAAGTTCTCCTCCATAAAATAAATCCGTGAAGCAAAATCCTGGAACGGTCGAATCTCATTATTATAACCTGTTCCCGCAAACGCCTGCTTCAAATGTACACCACTATACATTAACGCATCTCCATACGCAGTGCAAGCCTCTTTTTCTCCATCCAGTTTCACAAATTTTGCAATCAGATTATGTGCAAGTGAATCCTGCTTAATATGTACCGGCGCTACCATATTTACAAGACTTCCAAACTCCTTAATATTATATTTTAAAGAACGGTTGGTAAAACGATACTCAACTTCTTCGTCCAGTCCTTTTGCTTTATAATAGTCAAACTGTGTATTCGGTGCAACCAATTTCTGCATCAAAAGACCTACTGCTTTCTTCTGATCCTCCGATACACACGTCCATTCTGTCAGATTACCTGCTCCGCTGGTTAAAACACTTGCACTTCCGCGGCTGCCGCTTACTTTCAAAGCATCACACATTGTTCTTCCACGGTAGAAACTGCCGTACTGCAATACGCCTCTCCATTTTTTATACAAAGCAATCTGAACTTTGATTGCCGCCATATCTTCTTTACTCATCTCACCAAAATTACATTCATAACCCAACACACCAAATGCTGCCACATTGAATCTGGTCTCTATCGGTGTTATACGCAACGTCTGATGATTCGGACATGCAGACACATGCGCTGTCACCGTAGACATCGGATAGCCATAACTGTAACCAGTCTGTATCTCTGCACGGCACATCGCATCGGTATCATCACTCGCCCAAATCTGTGGGAAATAACACAAAATACCCAAGTCAAACCGATTACCGCCCGAAGCACAACCTTCAAACAGAATCTTAGGAAACTGCTCTGTTAAAGTCTTCATCACACGGTAAAGTCCTATCACATAACGGTGTGCTACTTCGCCCTGTCGTTCCGGTGGCAGTTTTTTGGAATAATAGTCTGATACAATACGGTTCATATCCCATTTTACATATGCAATGTTACAAGAAGCAAATAGGTCACTCATTACTTTAATAATATAATCCTGAACATCTTCTCTGCCCAAGTCTAAAATACGCTGATTACGTCCTTCGGAATGTTCTTTTCCCGGAATATCCATTGCCCAGTCTGGATGTGCTCGGTAAAGGTCACTATTCACATTTACCATTTCCGGTTCCACCCAGATACCAAAATCCAGTCCGAGTGCATTTACTTTCTGACATAAGCGTTTCACGCCGCCCGGAAGTTTTTTGGTATTCACATGCCAGTCACCTAACGAACTGGTATCATCGTTACGATTGCCAAACCACCCGTCATCCATAACAAAAAGTTCGATTCCGGCTTCTTTTCCTGCTCTTGCAAGATTTAATAATTTGCTTTCATTGATATCAAAATAAGCCGCTTCCCAGCTATTCAATAGAATTGGACGCTCTTTCTTCTTCCAGTAACCTCTCACGATGTGCTCATTTACAAACCGATGCATATGCTGGCTCATACCATTATAGCCTTCGTGTGAGTATGTCATTACAGCTTCCGGTGCCTCAAAATAAGCCTCCGGTGCTATTTCAAAACAGAACGACTGTGGATTAATACCTGCTACAAAACGAGTCTTATTATGACAATTTACTTCCACTGCTTCATAATGGTTGCCACTGTAAATCAAATTGCATCCATAACAGTCGCCGCTATCTTCCGTAGTATTCTCATGACTTAACATCACAAATGGATTGGCTCTGTTAGACGAAATACCTGCATATGAACTATTCACATGTTTTCCGATGTAAACTGGTGTATCCACGCGGCGCATTTCTCTTGCCCATGCCCCATTAAAGGTCGAAATCACATAATCCGCCGTTTCAAAATCAAGCTGTGTACTCATAAGGCGGGTTAATTTCACCGTATTTTCACTCTGATTTAAAAATCTGGCGCTTCTGGTAATCACATCACAGTCAGCATACACGTAATAATGCAATTCTAAGACCAAATCCGCACTTTTCTCCTTCAAGGTAATACACAGGTGCTCTACTTCATTTTTTTCGTCATAAGAGCCTGGAAGCGTCTCATACGCTTCTTTACCTGCACTAACTGAAAAACTGTCATACACAAAATCACAGGTATAGCTGCCGTCCGCATGAATTACTTCGATAAACGGTTCACGGATATCACCCTTACCATAGGCAGACATCTCCAGACGCATATCTTCTAACGAAAAATTCGTATATCCTTTCCCATAACTATTCGAACTGCCCGGTGTAAAAGCATGCATTTCTACTAAAGCTGCAACACTTTCTGCAGTAAGCGGCTCTTTCACCCTGATTTTTCTTCCGTAATACAAATGCTCCAAATGCCCGGATGGTAACACATGAAACGCATACGAGGTATACTCTGTCTGTAATATAAAAATCTGATTGTTCTGTAAAATCATCCCATTGTCCTCTCTTTTTTCGTTACTGTCCACTTCGTTCTCAGTAACATGCCAAAATCCATTAAAAATTGCTCCGCATGGATGCGCACTTCGGCGCGTATAATATCTGTCGATATTATACCATGATTTCATCAATTTGTGAAAAAAAGAATCCGGACAAAATTGCCCGGATTCTAAACATTTAGACTTATTCTATTATTTTGCTTCCCACTGTGCATACAAGGTCACATTTCTACCAAATATCCACATAAAACCTTTCAAATAAAACGCTTCTTTATTGCTATAAGCTTCTCCGCTTCCATCTGCTTTGGTATTCCATCCCACAAACGTATAGCCAGTTCTCTTATAAGTATTGGCTGACAATGGTTTACCTGCTGATAAGCTGGATGCTTTCATCGTACCTGTTGCATCTTCCGCGTTTTTATCGTAAACGATAGTGTAATTCATAGACTTACTGTTAATCTTAAATGTCACCGTCTTTTCTCCACCATAGTTTCCAATACCGCGAATGGTTACTTTTGCAGTACCTTTTTTCACGTTATTGCTGTAACCTACGATTTCGTAATCGGTCTTTTCTAACGTTACATTACCAATTTTAACCGTGATATCATCCTTCGTCGGCTCAATTGCTTTTCCAGTGTAGGTCTGTGCCGCAACTTTTACAGTTGCTTTTGCGATATTCGCTGCTACAAAACGGAAGGTTGCAGATTGTGTGGATGGTGTTGTTCCATCACCTGCGTAGTTCTTCACACCTGTTACGGTTGCAGTAATCTCTGCTCCTACCGGAATGATGTCTTTTTTGTCTACTTCTTCACCCTGTAAACGTGTGATATATATGGTCTGCTTGTTTACCATCTGAGTTACTTCCACATCTTTTGCGTAAGTATAAGTAACTGTTTTGCTATAGTCTGTGCCTGCTACTAACTTTTTACCGTCTGCATCGTATAAAGCGATACTTGGCTTGCAGATATTGGCTTTGTTCTGGTAAACCACATCACTTGCGGTCATAGTCACTGTAGAAATATCACTGCCTGTAATGGCAAACTTCGCAATCAAACTTCCTTTAAAACCACCTTTTCCTGTGATAGTCACACTCGGTGCCTTTGAAGCAGATTTACTTGCCACTGCCTTGTTGTTAGTATATTTCAAAGTATAATCTTTGCCCTCTAGAAGTACAACCGTACCATTCTCATCTGTATAGGTAACCACCGGCTTCGGCATTGCTCCACCTTTTGTATAAATCTGGTCAGCAATCGCTGCCACTCTTACTTTTCCGGCTGCATCTGCAAAATCATATGCTGTAATGGTGTAATTCTTTTTCAGCGTTCCTGTATAACCATTGACACCCTTGAAAATGATGGTTGCTTTTCCTGCCTTTTGGTTATTCTGGTAACTTACGGTATAGTCTGTTCCTTCCTGCAATGTAATAACTGATCCGCCTGCTTTCGTATAAGTCAACACATAATTGCCCTGCGTCATTTCGCCGCAATTATATTCCATAGAGCTTTCTAAACCGCTCACTACTGCTTTACTCATTGGCAGACCGGTAATCTTATAGGTTTTCTTAATAGTTCCTGTATAACCGCCCATACCTGTAAAAATAACGGTAGCCGTTCCTACCTCTGTATTATTCTGATAGGTAACCGTGTAATCTATATTTTCTGTCAGATACTCCGTACCTGCATAACTTAAGATTACATTTTGTTTGATTGGTTCTCCTGTCCATGGCAGTGAATTCACAAAACCATCCACTTTTGCCTTACTCAAAGCAGTTCCTGTAATCTTAAATGTAGCTGTTCTCGTACCTGTATATTCACCGATACCAGTAATCGTAACAGTGGCAGTTCCTACTTCCACGTTATTACTATAGGTTACAGTATAATCAACACCTTCTTTTAAAGTTTCTTTACCGTTCTTTAATGTAATCTTTGGCTCAATTACAGAACCAGTATATTTCTGATTTGCAATCTTACCCAAGTTCATTTTACTAATTACAAACTGCTTGGTAATCTGCTGTGTAAATGTAACCTCTCCTGTATAATTACCTCTTCCGACAAGTGTTACGGTATAAGTTCCTGCTTCCTTAAACGCATTTTTATCATAATCTTCTGCTTTGGAATCCGTTCCCGGATAAACATAAGTAAAATCAGTTCCTTTCTTTAAAGTAACTGTTTTACCATTTAACAAATAAGTAACAGTCGTTGTACCTTTCTGTACTTTGCCATTATATGGCACCGTCACATCAAGTACATTTGCATTGCTCAAATCCAATGGACAAATATTAAACGTTTTTGTGATACTACCTGCATAATTACCTTTTCCTGTAATCGTAATCGTTGCAAGACCTGCCTTGGTATTATTTTTATATTTTACGGTGTAGTCCACATTCGGCTGCAACATCGTCTTATGGTTATAAACGTGTAAATCCGGATAAGTAATGGCTTTGCCTGTGTAATCACAGTCAAATACACCTGCTACCCAAAGTTCCTGCGGGATGTCTGCAGTTGTTTTAAATCCCATTTCTGCTCTGTTAGCTTCTGTGATATCGCCCCAGTCAATGCTCTCATCTTTAACGGTATAAGATACCACTAAAACCTCACTCTGATTGTAACCATCTTTTACTGCAATCGCATAAATCGTTGCGTTTTCTGTAATTGCAATGGCATCATCATATAAAATACCATTCTCTGTCGAAACATTCATGCCGATTGTAGCATCAGTTGTATAATAAATCTGTGCTCCATTCGTCTCTGTTGACAATGTAACCTTTGTTCCTGCTTCTACTTCGCTACCTGTTGGAATGTTTGCAGTAGGTATTGCTGCCTCATAGACTAATTCCCAATGTGCATATAATGTCTGGTCTGCGGTCAGTTTTACGATATCGTCTGCGGTCACTAAAGTGCCCTCATACATATCGGTAAACCAGCCTAAGAACGTTCCTCCGATAATGCTTGGAACCGGAAGTTCACCATATGGAGAGTCGTATACTACACTCTTTTGTTCTGTGTCGACTCTACCGCCGTTTGGGTCGAACGTAATATTGTAAATATTTGGTTTCCACTGTGCATATAAAATAATTGTGGTATCCTTCACATCTGTCAGATTTTCAACACTTTCTGTATCTTCATATGATGTGCCTGTTCCATCTGCACTTGTATTCCATCCGGTAAACTCATACCCTGTCCTAACAAATGTATTTTCCGGTAACGTATAGATTTCATCCGAATAGCAATTTTCTAATTTTTCCATACTTCCGGATGTACTACCATTTCCATTAAAAGAAATACTGTATCGAATTGGCACTTCACATGCTTTGATGGAATCCACCTTAAATCCATAGTCACAAGTTTCTCCATTTGAAACCAACTCAATTTGAAGTGTATTACCCTCTATAATAAGTGTCTTTCCACTTAATTCTTCTCCGGTATAACTTCCAATCAATGCACCTGTTCCATCATAAATATGAATGTAGTCAGCACCATTTTCTACTACAGTTTTCTTATCAAAAGTAACTCGCAATGCCGGTGCATCTTCTACTGTATACTGCCAGATATCATTTGTATTTACTTCGTATGGATGACTGCTTTCCAAATCGTCTACTGACTCTGCGATATGTAAATTACCGCGTACTGTAATTTCGCAGGAATCTGATTTGCCACTGCCATCCAATGCCGTTGCTGTGATTGTGCAGGTTCCTCTATTTACTGCGGTTACAAGACCACTATCTGAAACAGTTGCTACAGTCTCATCACTGCTTTCCCATTTCAATGATTTATCCGCTGCTTCGGATGGCGATATCATCGCCGTTAATTGAAGCGTCTCTCCACATTTAAATAAAGTCACTTCGTTTTTATCTAAACTTACCTCTGTTACAGCAATATTTACAGTCACATTACAGGTTGCTGTCTTTGAACCTGTTTTTGTTGTCACTGTAATCGTAGCTGTTCCATTTCCTACCGCAGTTACTAAACCACTTGAGGATACTGTTGCTACATTATCATCACTTGACTTCCATGTTACAGTCTTATCGGCTGCCTCAGTCGGTGATACGGTTGCGGTTAATTGTACTGTTGCTCCTTTGGATGTCAATGTTGCTGACGTTTTATTTAAACTTACTCCTGTCGGTACGATATTTACTGTCACTGCACAGGTTGCCGTTTTCGAACCAGCCTTTGTCGTTACTGTAATCGTAGCTGTTCCATTTCCTACCGCAGTTACTAAACCGCTTGAGGATACTGTTGCTACATTATCATTACTTGACTTCCATGTTACGGTTTTATCTTCTGCCTCCGTCGGAGATACTGTCGCGGTTAATTGTAATGTTGCTCCTTTGGATGTTAAGGTGGCAGAGGTTTTATTTAAACTTACGCCCGTAGGGGTAATATTTACAGTCACGTTACAGGTTGCTGTCTTTGAACCTGTTTTTGTCGTTACGGTAATTGTAGCTGTTCCATTTCCTACCGCAGTTACTAAACCACTGGAAGATACGGTTGCTACGTTGGTATTACTTGATTTCCATGTTACAGTTTTGTCTGTCGCATTAGATGGTGTAACTGTTGCAGTAAGCTGTACCGTAGCACCTTTGGATGTTAAGGTGGCGGAAGTTTTGTTAAGACTTACGCCTGTTGTTTCTATTGTTTTTAGGCGGTAACGATAATTTACGGATGCTGCTGAGGCATCTTTGCTAGTAGTCCAGTCACCTGTTTTTCTATATAGGTTTAAGGTTTGAGCTGTGTAGTTCTGGTAGACGTAGGCTTTGTACCAAGTTCTTGACCTATCACCATGTGAACCATTTTCAACATTACAGGTTCCTTTTTCTGTATTACAATACACATCACTACCATCGCTCCATCTTAATCTATAGTATGTATAACTACTATCCTCTGAATCCGGAGCTGAAAAATATTCTGTTACATTATCAAATCTACATTCGCAATAATGTACATAAGTTATTTTATCATATACATAATTTGCTACTCCATTACATCCATGATAACAATAATGATAATAAAAAGTATCAACTAATTTTAGTGTATCCGAAGTTGCAAGTGGCTTTCCAAGTTCAGTCTTCGTCTCCCCAGAATTTACATACTCTATCTTACTTGTACCAGTTGCATTCCATCCACTTCCCGGCGAACTTGCTGCATATTTCTCATAAATATTCTGATATTGAATTTCATAATTTGCAGACGTTACATTCGATGGCAAACTACTTGTATATGTCCACCCATCCGATTTAATAGACACTGTAACGTTACAAGTCGCAGATTTAGAACCTGACTTTGTAGTTACGGTAATCGTTACCGTTCCGTCACCTACCGCAGTCACTAAACCATTTGAGGATACCGTCGCTACATTCGTATTACTTGACTTCCACGTTACAGATTTATCTGTTGCATTACTTGGACTGACTGTTGCAGTAAGCTGAACTGTTGCTCCTTTAGATGTTAAGGTAGCAGAAGTTTTGTTGAGCGATACGCCGGTTGGAACTGAATTTCCTGTAATATTAACAGTCCCAGTTGCTATATGTGAGCTAATATTTGTATCTGGATTTACTAAATATACATATAGCGGTTGCTCTCCTCGCAGAGACGTATTTAAGGTTGCTTGGTACCCATGGTAATTACCTGCCCCCGGATATGCCGCCTCTATATCAGTACGTTCGCTATCCGCAGTAATAATAAATCTTTCAACTCCAGTTTTTCCATAATCCTCAACTGAACCACCAATAAATACATAGGCTTCTACATTTTTAGAAAAATGAGCCATATCCATTCCCCAGCCACTTACAGTAACCGTTCCGGCTCCTCCTGCATAATCATCTAAATGTCCTTTTAAAACACTTTCTATATGAATATATGATTGATGTGTTATTTCTGGATTAACAGAAGTCCCCCACTGCTCATCTAAATATATTGCAAAATGTAAATGACTACCCACAGAACATCCTGTATTACCAACACGTCCAATGTATTGCCCTGCATATATTTCACTTCCCTCTACAAATTCTGGTAATATACTTCCCGCAAGCATATGCGAATACTCATAAATTCTCCCATCATTTCCTAATATACACAACCCGCTCCCCATTCCAGAACAACAGGCAGGCCATTTTTCTCCCTCTGCTGGTACTGGATGTGTTAAAGCACATGTCCTTTTTTTAATGATAGTTCCACCTATCGCGGCAACAATTGCAGCTCCGTCTACGCCCGATGCAGCAATATCTATTCCTTTATGAACACTTCCTTTATATGGCTGTGATATTTTATTAAAATAACCTGGCACTGGCCATATCAATGTAACATTTCCTGCCCGTGCAGTTTCTTCAATTGTTCGTTCTTCCAGTATTATTTCTTCATCACGCTCTTCTACACTGTCCGAATCTTCTAATAATTCCATCGTTTCTTGCGAAGATGCCAATACAGGTACTTCTACTGACGAGAATATAATCGCCATTGCTAAAATCACACTTAAAATTCTTCGTCTCATTTCATTCCTCCTCATTTTTATTATTTTTCCTCAATTATACACCTTCCCTCTCCAAATTTCCACTATTAGTGTAACTTTTATTATTCCTTTAGTATGCCAATAATATTGTATAAATGGATAGATAGGGAGTGAAGATATATGATTTTATTGGGTAAACGAATTAAAGAATTACGAAATAACGCAAAATTTACACAATCAGAACTGGCACAGCGCGTTGGTGTCACCAAATCCACCATTGCAGCCTACGAGAATGACTCACGTCTGCCATCATACGAAGTTTTAATAAAAATGGCAACTACCTTCAAAGTCACTACTGATTCCATCCTTCTCAATCATCCAGGTTCTACGCTTGAAGTACATGATTTGACACCGGAACAAATGCATATTTTAGAAGTTCTTATATCATCGTTCCGCCAAAATAATGCAACCGGTGATTTTTTAGCAAGCAATGCTCCTGAACTACTGAAACAACTAGATGAATTCTTAGACTAATATATTCTTTCCTATGATTTTAGAAAAGAAGCGGTAATCTGCATAGTATTCTTATACAGCAGGATTTCCACTTCTTTTTATTTTGCTTATCTCTCTTTTACCACAATTATCTTACCGTTTATTATAACCTTATAAGTTATAATTTTCAACACCTTTTACTTTGTTTTAGTAATAATTAGGTGATAGTAAACTAAACCTATATAGTACTATGAAAGGATATGTAGGTATGAGTGATTACAAAATTGAAATGGGAAAACGTTTAAAAGAAAAAAGAAAGGCATTAGGTTTGACACAGGAGCAACTTGCAGAAAAACTTAATATCTCTATCAAGCATTATGGTGGTGTAGAACGAGGTATTGCCGGCTTATCCATCGAAAATCTCATTGAACTCAGCAATATCTTGGGTGTAAGTTTAGACTATCTGATAAAAGGTGAATTCCCTGAAAATGATATCCTTCCTGAGCGTATCAGAGAACTGTATCTTTCTTGTCCGGTTTCAAAACGTCAATTTTTCCTCGAATGCTTAGAGAACATTAGTAAATTCTGGATTCTGCCATAGACTATTTCCATTTTTCCGATTGCACATTACCGCAACCTATGTTACACTATTCCCAAAGCAAATTTTCATTCATATAGCCCAAAGCTTCCTGCTTTGCTATATATCACACGGAGGATATTATTCCAGATATCCTTTCTCTATCGTACATTTCCATGCCTGCTGGCACAGTACTATTTCAAACGTGAATGTTACATTCGTAACTGAAAATCCTGCTTTTATTCCAAAACACAATTTTATAAGGAGGCTAAATCCTCTCCTCGTCATAGGACTCGGATTTTGCTTCGCAAAACAAGGAGGATTAGATGAGCGACAGCACTATTTTTGATGATGTGCTTCGGACGATTCAGGAACGTTTGCCAAAACTTCTCATTCCACTGGTAAACGAAGTATTCCACACTTCTTATTCTGCGGATACCCAAGTTGTACGTCTGCCGGAGAAATACCAGAAATTACTTTCTAAAGTAATCGCTGACAGTTGCAACCAGATAGACGGTCTGGTGTATCACTTTGAATGTCAGAGCCAAACCGACGGCAGTATGATACTTCGCATGGTGGAATATGATTTTATGATTGCACTGTCCGATAGCATTCGACAACAACACACAAACGAACTTCGCTTTCCAAGGTCTTGTATTATCTATTTGCGTTCTACGCAGAACACGTTAGCAGAGGAAACGTTACAAATCACGTTTTCCGATGGTCAAAAAATTACATACAAAGTCCCCGTTTTAAAACTTAAAAATTATTCCATCAATGAAATTTTTGAAAAGAACTTGCTGATTTTGTTACCGTATTATATTATTAATTATGAGAAGGAGCTTTCGAAGATTGCTTCTAACTCGGACAGAATCCGACAATTAGCTACTGAATATGATTACATTATTCACAAACTGAGTGAAGTAACACATGATGATAACACAGGCGTATTTCACGATATCCTGCAAATGATGCGACGTGTTATGAATTATTTATTAGAA
>JAZSEF010000040.1:0-2386 GCA_045531555.1 Roseburia sp.
TGGATTACCTAAAAAAATTATCGGAAAAGGATCGTTACTGGCTAAACATAATCCATGAATGCAGAGCCAGTGGTAAATCAGATCACCAATGGTTACAGGAACATAATATTCCCTCTCCAACATTTTACTATCATGTAAAACAGTTGAGAAAAAAGGCCTGTAGAATCCCTGAACGTAACCAATTATGCGCGGTTGAAACCCAGGAAGTGGTCCCATTGGTTATTGAAGATACTACAATGGATGTTCCGGCCACAACGCATCAGGAGACCATAAATCTTTCACCGGCTCTCCGTCTCAATATAAACGGAATCACAATCGAAATCACCAATACAGCAACGCAGGAAATTATTCAAAATACACTTTCTGCATTGCAATGCCTATGTTAGGCGATATTTCGGGTATCTCGAAAATTTATTGTATCACAGGGAAAACGGATATGCGCCGTAGTATAGATGGTCTGATGGCAATTATACGAGATACCTACCAAATGGATCCATATGCAAATGCACTTTATCTGTTTTGTGGAAAACGTCGTAATACATTGAAGGCACTTTACTTCGACCGCGACGGATTCTGTCTCTTACATAAAAGGCTGGACAGTAATGGTAAATTTCAGTGGCCGAGAAATGCGTCGGAAGTCAGACCACTTACAAGACAGGAGTTCCGCTGGCTGATGGAAGGATTATCCATCGAGCAGCCAAAGGCAATACAGCCTGCAAACAGAAAAATCAAGCGGGCATATTGAATTGTGCAATATGTAGAAAATTTTTTCTTTATGGATAACCGATTATGCAAATAAGATTACGGTTATCCACATCAATGCCCTGAAATCCAGAAAACGAAAGAATATTACCTTAGTTCAAGGTGTTGATGTGGATAACATTTGAATATAAAACCTGATAAAACATAATCATCAAGATTTTTTTTAATGTTATGCACAGTCATTATGACGAAGCTGTTTCTGATGCATATTTGCCTTATTCTCTTCATTTTTTTATAATAACAGGTAGAAAAATGCAGGAGGTATGAGATGTCAGCATCGGAAGAAAATAAACTATTAAAAATGGTCATTGAGACGCAGGCGTCTCGTATTGCAGAACAGGAAACAACAATCAAAGAACTTCGTGAAG
This sequence comes from Roseburia sp., assembly GCA_045531555.1. GTDB lineage: Bacteria > Bacillota > Clostridia > Lachnospirales > Lachnospiraceae > Roseburia. Next base: position 1,131 of record JAZSEF010000040.1, read on the forward strand.
TAATAGATGAGCTTCGTTCGGTGAGAGCAAACCTTGAAGAAACCATAGATGAATTTAAACGCCAGATTTTTGGGATAAGCAGCGAGAAAACAACCACCAAGAAAAAGGATGATGAAACAACCACAAAAGAAACAAAAACTGTCAAAATCAAAGCGCACACCAGAAAGCGTAAGCCAAAAGCTACCAGAGAGGATCTTTATGCAAGCCTTCCAATCCGGACGGTTCTTTGCAAAGTGCCGGACAGTGAACGTTTCTGTGACTGGTGTAATGCCGAAATGATTCCATTCGGAAAACCTACCTTTGTAAGGGAAGAAATTCGCATTACCCCTGCAAAAATTGAACGTATCCACTATATGCAGGAGGTTCTCATTTGTCCGGAGTGTAAGAAGGACGGCGATGGAACCTTTAAAAAGGGAAGCGCTCCAAATGGATTATTTCCACACAGCCCTGCTTCAGAATCAGCTGTGGCATATGTTATGTTTAATAAATGCTTTATGGGATTGCCTTATTATAGAATGGAGGCTGCGATGCTTCAGTTAGGAGCTACGCTTCCCAGAGAGACCATGTCGAATTGGTGTATTTTGGCTGCGCAGGATTATTTGTTACCAATCTACGAGCGAATGCATGAAGAACTGCTAAAGCGGGAAGTGATTCATGCAGATGAAACGATATGCCAAGTTTTACGCGAGGATGGAAAGACACCACAATCAACTTCCTATATGTGGATATATGCATCCGGAAGTGACAATCTTCCAAAGATTATTCTATACGAATATCAGCCGGGAAGAAGTGGCTGTTATCCGCAGGAGTTCCTGAAAGGATTTAAGGGATTACTTCAATGTGATGGCTACCAGGGCTATAACAAGGTAGAAGATGTCCTGCTGGCATGTTGCATGGCACATTGCCGGAGAAAATTTTACGAAGCACTGCCTGTAGAACGCAAGAAATCCATAAAGCTGTTGGATATCAATTCCGCAGAAGCACTTAAGGAACCGGAAATACCGCAAAAAGATTTAGAAAAATACATTCCTGCTGAAATCGGAGTTGCTTATTGCAACAAACTGTTCTATTTAGAACGTGAATTCAAAGATTTAACCTTTGACGAGAGAAAGAATAGACGATTAGAACAGGAAGTCCCTGTATGGGAGCATTTTTTCGAATGGCTGGACGCATTGGTACCTACAAAAGGCAGTAAATTTGAGAAAGCTGTGAAATATGCTCAGAACCATAGGGAAAGTCTGCGCATTTATCTGCAG
>JAZSEF010000014.1:0-6717 GCA_045531555.1 Roseburia sp.
CGACAGTGCGCATGCCAAGACGTATTACCACTACGTCAGCGATGAGCAGGGAAGCATCACCCATCTCATAAGAGCGGAAGAAAAAGATGTTCTGCCACAGCTGCCGGAAGGCGAAAGAGAGCCGGAGGATAAGGTCTTAAACCACTATACCTACGATGCCTTTGGAAATACGCTAACCTGTGAGGAAACGGTTTCGAACCGCTTCCGTTACAATGGGGAGCAGTATGATGCCCTAACGAACCAGTACTACTTAAGAGCAAGGTTTTATAACCTGGTCATTGCCCGTTTTACGCAGGAAGATACGTACTATGGAGACGGACTGAATCTATACCAGTACTGTGCGAATCATCCGGTCGGGTATGGGGACCCGAGTGGGCATGTTTGTGAAGTGTTGCAGTCCATCTATAAGAAGAAAAAGGCGGATGAGGCGAATAAACCAAAAACCAATGACCTAAATAACGAGAAATCTGGTCCAACTGTAGCACAGAATGCCAAGACGCTTCGTGACCAACTAACGACTTCTGAAAGACAGCAGATCACAGACCTAAGCAGAAGAGCAAAGACAGACCCTAATGCAGCGGCGGATTTGAATAGGCTGATTGGGGATTTGGAGAAGAAGTATGCGAGTGGTAGTAAGACGCAAGCGTTTGATATTGTTGAATATGGAGATAAAACCCCTGGGTTAGAAAATCATCATGGAGTTTTAGATGTATGGGCAACCAATAATATTGATGGATATAAATCAAGGGCAAGTAAATCTACAACAATAGCATTAACACCAGAACAGCATGCAGCTACAAAATCAGTATATAGAGATTGGTTGTATGAGAGAACTGGTAAAAAAGTAGGAGGAAAAGTTGATTGGACAAGTGTGTCACCGCAAGAAGCACAAGCTTTGTCGGAAAGAATGTTTGACGCAGCAAATGTTCCTTTATCTGCAAGAAATGATTATTATAGAGAATTCAATCGCTATATTTATGGATTAGGAAATTAGAAAGGAATTAGAGATGGATATTTTGAAGATGCTTGATAAAATTAGAAACACTCAAGGATGTATTGTATATAGTCCTTGTGGCTTGCCAACCTTAAGTGAAGGAGTTGATTTGCCTAATGATTTAAAAGTGTTTTATGAGAATTGTGGAGGTGTTTCTTTCTTTGCTGATAGTGCGTATGGGTTTACGATTGTGAGTCCAGAAGAAATGGTATTAGCAAACCCAATTATCGTTGGGGAACTTTGCGAGGAAGATATATCATCAGAGTGGTATATTGTTGGTAAAGATACCGAAAATAATTATATTACTATTGATTTGGCAAAAGAAAGGTTAGGAAGGTGCTACGATAGCTTTTGGGATAGACACGGTGTGGTTGGAGAATGTGCTATTGTTGCGCAAACTTTTACGGAATTAGTGTCACAATTGTACAGTAATCAAGGTAAAAGCTTATTCTGGTTAGATGATGATTTTAATTATTTAGGTGATGCTTATGATGAAGCATAATAATTAATTATGTCTTCGCTTAAGAACATTTGAAATCAAAACGGAATACTGTATTTTCAAAAATGCAGAACGCATTGTTTTCATAGCACTTGGTGCTGTGGAGACAATGCGTTTTTTCTTTGATAATTTTCAAATTCTTTTCCAGACTGCTGATATCGGTCTACTTCTTGCGAATATCGTGCCCAAAGTCTGCCTTTTTTGCATCTCACATAGAGAAAGTGCTTAGTTGGTTCAAGAAAACGTCGAGTTAGAAATCTTGAGTCTGATGCAGTTTTTCTAGTGAAGATGCTCCATCCGTAAAGGAGGAGTGCATTTGAGTAAGCAGAAGCTAACTTTAAGGCTTAAAGAGGGAGAAGTAGAATTATTAAAAGAAAAATTTAAGACGGATAATCAGTCAGAAGCTATCAGGCTGGCAATTATGCAAAGTCTGGCTACAGAAGATTTGGAAAAGATTAAGACATTATTTCCGTATATCGGTAAGAAACCACCGAGAATTGGCAGGGAAGTAGTGAATGCATTTGAAAAGTCGGGATGTGAAATTTTTGTTGATTTATTCTGCGGTAGCATTGCCATGTTGTGTTACTTACCATGGGATGTGAAAGTGGTTGTTAATGATATTAACGGAAATCTCACTAATCTGTATATAGTTATTCGATACAGACCATTTGATTTTGTAAGTGAGTTTATGAAGTTGCCATATTCGGAAGTTGTGTTTCAGAAATGTAAGGAAGATTTATATTCTGGTAGTAGCATGTCAGATTTGGACAGAGCGGTTGCGTATTATTATGTGAGTTTTTGTGCGTACAGGGGTAGAATGGATAATCCATTATTTATGATTTCGACATCTGCGAATAGTAACAGGGCGGATACATATCGAAAGAACTTGATATGGATTTTGCAATTGTCTAAGCGGTTACAGAGTGTGGATATTTTAAATCGTGATTTTCGGAAGGTGTTGCAAAGCTATAATGCAGAGGAAGTATTTGTCTATGCAGATTGTCCGTATCTGGGAACAGAAGATTATTATGAGAATGTGTTTTCAATGGAAGACCATAAAGACTTAGCAGAGATTGTATTTTTGGGAGACTTACCCATCCAGAGAGTATCTTATAGGTAAGAGTGTGGAAGATTTGCGAGCGGAACTTGTTCCAGTAAGTCATAATAAATGTTCCGCTAAGACCTGTGAGAAAATCTTGGATGCAGTAGCTGGTGATAAGGTTAAAAACTCTGCTTATCAAGATGCAAGGGATATGGTAACACGTAGCATAGTTAGTGATTTGCAGCACTACGACAAACAGCTTGCAGAAGTAGATAAGATGCTGGAACAGATGTATCATATGCTTGGCTGTACGCTTACAACCATTCCTGGGGTAAATATCATTACAGCCGTAAAGATTCTTGCGGAAATCGGCGATATCAAGCGTTTCGGTAATGCTGATAAACTGGCTCAGTTTGCCGGTATAGCACCACTTCATTTATCATCCAGCGGTAAAGGTAAGGATGTAGCCGCTAAGCAAGGGAATAGAAGATTGCAAGCTACGATATACTTTTTAGCGATACAGATGATACAGATATCTTCTAAAGGTACACCGCGAAATCCGGTAGTGCGTGCATACTATGAGAAGCGTAAAGCTGAAGGTAAGACCAGTCAGCAGGCTTTGATTTGTATTTCAAGACGGTTAATCAGTATTATATATGGAATGCTTAAGAATGGTACAGAGTACCGAATGCCGGTAGTGAAAAAAACGGATTCAAATATGTAGTTAAAAAAGCAAATATATGGTAAAATTTTAAGCAGATGAGAGAGTCGGCTTTAGAAAGTGTACGCATTTTTCAGAAGAGTGGCATCGGCTTGGATTATTATAAGAGTAAAGACTTTATGTCAAGAGGTGGTAGAAAATCTAATTATATTGGTGGGGCTGATTCACATCACGCAGAAGCTAGAGGAAACCATATATGTTGAATAATAATATATCAACTGAGGGTGCTAGACAAGGTATTTCTTCATATTCATGTGGACGTTGCGAAAGTAAGCAAAGCATACATGGCATTATTAATGTAACAGGAAATGCTTCAGACCATAACAATAACTATGCAAGAAATTATATTAATAATTTATGGATAATAATGGAAGGAGATTAAGCACAAAATGAAAAAACTTGACTATAAAACCGCTAAGTGGGAAAAAAGAAAGGCTATATTGCTTCAAAATATTAAGTATGATTATGATGATATTAATTCATTAAAAAAAGTTTACTTAGAAGGAAAGATTGATGAAATAAGATATCATTATACACTTTCATTATATTTTAAGAATGTTGCAGAAGATGAGTTTGTGCAAGGTAATTATATGTTATGTAGTGAAAATATAGTAAGTTCATTAAAAGAATTTGTCACTTCTGTAAAATTGCTAGGTGAAGGGAAACAAACAAATCAAGCTACTAAAATGAATATAGAAAACAAGATAAATAGTGGATATTTTGGATATTATGCAATTATAATATCCGATTATGATATTATTCCTCTAATCACAAAAGCAGATTCATCTATAATTCAAATGTTATTAAGCAAAGTAGTTAATGAAGATACAGATAATTCAATAAATATCATGGAGAACGCAATAAGCCTAAGAGATTCTAAAAAATTTGAAGATGCACTTGCTAATAGAATTAAGGAAATAAGAAAGTTTAATTTGGATAATTATGTTTGTGCAGATTTCATATCAATAGCATTAGTTAAAGAAGCAAAAAAAGCTGGTATGAATTTTAATTCAGAGTATATTGAGGTGGATTTGAAAGAGGTATAAAATTAATAATACTTTAGCGTGGTAAACTAATCATCAAAATATGTTGCTTGTAAATTAATCTTAATGTCTGCTATAGCTACTGTTATGATGCCTTTGGAAATACGCAAGCCTGTGAGGAAACGGTTTAGAACCGCTTCCGGTACAATGGGGAGCAGTATGATGCCCTAACGAACCAGTACTACCTAAGAGCAAGGTTTTATAACCCGGTCATTGTCCGTTTTACGCAGGAAGATACGTACTATGGAGACGGGCTGAATCTGTACCAGTACTGTGCAAATCATCCGGTCGGGTATGGAGACCCGAGTGGGCATGTTTGTGAAGTGTTGCAGTCCATCTATAAAAAGAATAAAGCCGACAATAACGGAATGACTGCAAGTACAGCCTTTGAAAATGCAAAGAATCTACGGAAAAAACTCTCGGATACTGAGAAGAATAAGATCACAGACCTAAGCAGAAGAGCAAAGACAGATCCTAATGCAGCGGCGGATTTGAATAGGCTGATTGGGGATTTGGAGAAGAAGTATGCGAGTGGTAGAACAACTGGACCATATGCATATTTAGAAGACGGACCAACTGTAGGAGTAGGAAAAGACTTTACAGCAGCACAAAAGCAGAAAATGCTTGAAGAGAATATGAAGCGGAATGGTGGTGTTGTAAAATCGGACAATCCAAATGACTATTATGATGTATTAACTAAGCCTAAAAAGAGTATGAAAGGTGTTACCCCAGACCCAAATGAATGGCAGTTTGACCATATTATTCCAAAGGATAAAGGTGGAACAAATAGTTATGCGAATTGTCAGATAGTATCAAGAAAATATAATAGAGAAAAATGGAATAAATAGGAGTGAAACAGTATGAATATTGTATTTGATTTTTTGAAATATAATACCCTTTATGAGAGATGTGTAATGGCATCAGTTACACATGCAATTATGGTTGGAAAATATAATTTATTAGCATCTGAACAATCATGGGATGGTATTAACTATAATTTTCAAAATATGGAAAGGGTAAGAGGTGTAATATCTTTTGCTGAAGGCGAGTATATATGCGCTATTCAAAATAATGAGGAATGTGATGAATCTATTGAACAACATATGTCAGAGATTTTGAGTGGAGCAAATGAAAAGATTATGAATTTAGCAAAAGAAGAAGCTTTGCAATATATGCTGGTCAATGATAATGGGAAGTCAGTTCCGTTTATAACTTCTGCATTTTGGGGAAGCGAAGGTACTAATTACTCGAATCAATCAGAAGAACAGTTAATTAAAAGTTCTGAAAAAACAATTATGCCATTTTTATATAGTGAGGATGATGCAAAAAAATATTGGAAGAATTACTATGAAATGACAGATGAACAGATAGAACTGGCAGAAGATATATACCAAAGAAGGATAAGCGAAAGTGGTAGATTAAACCTGTCAATAAATGAAGTAAATAAGTTAAAGGAATGGTTTGACGATATTGACGAATGTATAGAGTCGTTTCAAGAATTAGGTATATATTTGCTTTAATTTTGTCTTTGCTTAAGGTCACCAACCACCTAAAAATTAACTATGGACTTTACAATAATCGAAATGGTTCTCATATACGATGATTTGTCCATGGGGGAGTTTAATGACCAGAGGACGAAAATTGTCCTCTGAATGCACATAAGGGTATCAAAACCTATGACAGGGAGAACCGTTGTGTAAGCGAAAAACGCTTCCTTGATTACCAGACGAAAGAAAGCGAACAGGGCTGTGTAAATGTCATAAGTTACCGCTATGATGCAGGCGGACGCCTGATTCGGATTACGGATTCCACCGGAGCCCATCTGTCGTATGCCTATAATGAGAGAAACCAGCGGACGATGGAAAAGCAGGCAATCGATAAGGGTGTGTATTTTGAGCGCCACTACGAGTACTCGCCGGCAGGAAGAATCGTGCGTGTGGCAGAACGTGCAGACGAAAGCAGCTGCAACAAAAGCTATGTTTCCACCCGCTATGCCTATGATACGGACCAAAACCTTACCAAGCTTACCACCATGGATGGCATCAGGGTACTTGTCCAAAACAGCTATGGGTATGATGCCAACGCCAACCGTATGAAAAAGGAGAGCTTAGAGGGACTGACCCGTTACAGCTATGATGTGAACAACCGCCTGGTGGAGGTGCAGTATCCAAATATCCTGTCCGCAAATGGAGTAGGAATGGGACCGGAACAGACCACGAACTTTGAGCGCCTGACCTATGACCCTGCAGGCAACCGAATCGGTAGGGAGACACAGCGGACCAAAGAGCAGTATCGTTATGATGCGGCCAACCGCCTGTTGGAGCTGACCCGAAGCAATACGGATGGAACAAAAGAAGAGACGCACCAGAGCTTTTCATACGATAAGCAGGGAAATCTGCTATCGGATGGCATACATAC
>JAZSEF010000065.1:0-75021 GCA_045531555.1 Roseburia sp.
TGGCAGGTGGAGTTTCCACAGCAGCTGGATGAGGAATCGAAGGTTAAGATTACCAAGGGTGACTATACAGTAAGTTTCCTTATGTCAGGAGAACTGCGTCTGGATACAGCAATGACAGAACTAAGGGCTAGTGTGGGAACAGCGAAGGCTTCCAAAGCCAAGAAATCCCAGGGAAAGGTTCATAAGTATGACTACAGTAAGTTAAAGGAACAGGCACAGCATCCAGAAGTTATTCGTGACAACTTAAGATCCAGAATGACCTATTCTGATGTATATACCAATACCGATGTTATCTATGACCTGGATACCCGGCAGTTGAAGGAATCCATAGTAATCAATTCATATGACCCATCAGTGTATGGCTATGTCTATACGCTAGATACGGGAAAACTGGTTCCAGTCTTAAACGAAGACGGAAGTGTGGACCTTCTGACAAAGAATAAGGGTGAGGTTGTTATGACTATGCCAGCCCCATTTATGATTGACTATGAAGGAAGCATCTGTACCGATGTATCAGTAACACTGGAAAAAGTAAAAGGAACCTACCAGCTTACCTACCTGCTTCCAATGGAATGGGTAGCAGACGAAAAACGTGTGTGGCCAGTGGTACTGGACCCTGCAGTAAAGGTAGCTCCAGGAACAAAAACCACCAACATTCAGGACCATTTTGTGGCAGAGAACTATTCTGCTAGCAACACGCATAAGTATTTATATGCTGGTCATCACGCAACTTATGGGGATATGCGTACCTATATCCGCTTTTCGGAGATTCCGGATTTTGCTGCTTGTGACGTGCTTGTGAATGCAAAGTTAAAACTCTATCATGTGGGAGGTTCTTCTGGCATGACAATTGTAGAGGCACATCAGGTGTATGATTCATGGACAACAGGAACCATTACCTGGGCTGGTCAGCCTAACTTCAACACAGAGATACAGGATTATTGTGTGGTTAGCAGTGGGACGGAATGTTCCTGGGATGTTACAGATATTGCCCATGGCTGGTATTTGGGAGAAAATACTGGCATTATGTTAAAGGCAACAACCAGTGTGGAAAACAGCAGTACTGCTAACTGGAAGAGCTTCTGTTCTGTGGAGTACAATAAAACCAACACCACTTACTGGCCATATCTGGAAATCACATATCTGACCTCGGAGGGAATAGAGGATTACTGGGATTACACTACGGCTTCTGCAGGCAGGGCAGGAAGTGGTTACGTGAATAATACCACAGGAAACCTGACCTGGGTGCACAGTGATCTTGGTTTTGATGGAAATATTATGCCTGTTTCCATTAGTCACATTTATACGCTTAGCGAAAGAAGTGAGACCAAGTATGGTCTTGGAAAAGGATGGAGAACCAACTTCCACCAGACCGTGGCACTGTCAGATGATGGGGATTATTACATCTGGACAGATGGAGATGGTACAAAACACCATTTTATCAGTAATGGCACTGCAAACACATATGTGGATGAAGACGGACTGCGTCTGAAATTGCAGGTGTTTTCGAGCACTTATACCATAACGGATATCTATGGAAATGCCCATAATTTCGACCGCTACGGGCGACTGATCAGTGAGGTAGATAACCAGAGCATAAAGAGTGGGATTTCAATTAGCTATGATGGAACAAGTAACCGGATTAAAGAGATAAGAGATGGTGTGGGCCGTGTGTATAAGTTTACATATAATAGCAGTAATCTTCTGACTAAAATTGGTTACCATGGTAAGAACGGTTCCAGTGGAACGGAAATTACCAATATTACATTTACGTATAGTAGCAGCAAGTTAACAAAAATTACATATAAGGACGAAACGGACAGTCATTTTACCTATGATGGAACCAAGTTGCTTACAGCGATGGATATTGATGATAATAAGGTAAAATTCACTTATTCTACAGGAATCACAAAACGTATCGCAAGTGTGGAAGAACTTGATGGTAGCATCTCTGGGAATAAAATTACAATTGACTATGCTCACAATAAAACGAAACTAACGGACCGTGAACATACAGTGATTCATCACTACAATGATTATGGGAATCTCATTTCCACACAGGATGAAGAGGGAAATGCTACGTTTTACGAATATAAGGCTAACAAATATACGGAAACGTCAGCTTATGGAAATCAGTTGAGACTGGCATCCAAAGAGCAGAATACTGTTGCCAATCTGTCGTCTCACGGTAGTTTTGAGAAAGGTAACGTTTGGCACAATAAAACTCAGTCAGGTATTGAGACAACAACCGAAAAGGCATATATAGGAGAATATTCGCTTGAGGTTGCCGCAGGATATCCAACGATTTCAATTAGTGCATATGGAGAGGCAATTACCGTCGATGCAGGTAAGAGCTGTACATTTTCTGCTTTTGTGCAGTCAGAATCGACTTCGGTACAGATAGGACTTGGAACCACTTCTACGATATATGAGTCATCTAGTTCCCAGAATCCGGGGCTTGACTGGAAACGCTTAGAAGTAAGTTATACAAATACTTCTAAATCAGCCGTTACTATTTATCCGCTGGTGATAAATCATAGAGGGGGATACATATATCTGGATGGCGTACAGATTGAAATGGCAGCGGGAGCAAGCCGTTATAACTTAGTTGAAAATGGCGATTTCCGAATATCAGGATACTGGTCTAGCGACACTGGAAGAACTATAGTGTCGGATTCTGCGGCGCCACAGCTTGACGCACAGGCATACAAAATAACCGGAAACCCAACGACACCACAACTAATTTATCAGAGGATAGGGGTTAGTGGAAGTGCGGGGGATGTATATGTTCTGTCAGGATGGGCAAAGGGAAATTCTGCACCGCTTTATAATACTTTACATTGGTTTGGGATAAGAGTTGTATTTTATAACACCGATGGAAGTGCAACAGCAAAATTCGTAAGTTTTAATGGGACATACGATGCTGCAGGAGATTGGGAGTACACTGCAGGCAGGGTAGAGGCAGATAAGAACTACAGTGCCATCCAGGTTGGGATGGAATATAACAACAACGTGAATGATGTCTATTTTGACGGAATCCAGCTTTATAGGGAAGAATTCGGAGAACGTTATGATTATGATGAGGATGGAAACCTCTCAGAAGTAATCGATGTACTTGGACGGAAAACAACGTATGAGTATGCAAATAATGATTTGGTCAAAGTAATAGAGCCGAGTGGCTTAACAACAGTAAACACCTATCAGACCCATAATCTGAAAACTTCAACGAAATCGTATACAGAGAATGGCAGTACCATTACTCTGGAAACTTATAGCTATGGATATGATGTTTATGGAAATCAGATATTGGCAGAGGTTAAAGCAGAGACTGTAGATGATACTGGGAATAAAGTCAATGTAGTTAAGAGGACCACTGCAGACTATTCCACAGACCGTAACCATCTTGCATCCACAACGGATGAGTTGGGAAATGTAACAAAATATGTGTATAACCAGGATACAAGCGTGCTTGAAGCAGTGCAATATCCAAAGGATACAGACGGTACAAACAATACGGTCGACACCAGAACAAAATATGAGTATGATAAGATGTTCCGCCTGATTAAAACAACTACAACCACAACTTCGGGCGAAGAGATGTCTGTGGAATATTCATATGACCCGGACAGCAATGGCAAAAGCATGAGTGATATGCTGACACAGGTTTCTACAGGCTCGAGTGTCTACACTTTCACATATGGGAATTTCTCATTACGAAAGAACGTAAAGGTTGGTACAACCATTCTGGCAGCTTACACGTATCTGAATGATGCGGATCATAGTTTGGAATCAGTTACCTATGGTAACGGGGACAAGGTGGAATACAGTTATGATGAGTTTGGCAGGGTAACCCAGGAAATATATAAAAAGAATGGGACAACCATCCGGACGATTACCTACGATTATAATAGACTGGGTGCGCTGGCAACCGTTATAGATTCCAAAATCGGAGCGAGCAAGATTATCACAAACTATTTCTATGATACCTTTGGACGCAGTACCGGAATGCAGGACACTGTCGGGGGCATTAAGCATCGTTTGGAATATTATTATGACGATTTGGGAAGAGTACAGAGAACTACAGAAAATTATGGCGATTCGTATTTTCACACAGAGTACGAGTACAATGACAGCGGTCAGGTAAGTGAACTTGAAGCCGGAAATAGCAGGGAAGAATATGTCTATGATAAATTCGAGCGACTGACGCACTGGCATACCTACCACGGAAGTTCTACAAATCCTCTGATTACAAAGCTCATCAAGTATGTCAATCCACAGAATAATAGTGGATATACATCAGACAGACCAAGGCAATGGTCCTATGCATCGGACAAATATAGTGTTATTTACAATTATGGTTATGATGCCAATGATAATATTGTATCGGAGCAAGGGGTTAAAAAAGATAGTAAAGGGACGAGTGTAGAGGTTACAACCTATGTTTATGATTCTGCAAACCAGCTAATCCGTGAGAATAATAAGGCGGCAGGAAAAACGTGGGTATGGACCTATGATGATGCAGGCAATATCTTAAGCGAAACCGAATATGCCTACACCACCGGAACACCAGGCACACCACTGGCGGTAAGAAACTATGGTTATGGAGATTCCAACTGGGGAGACCTTCTCAAAACTTATAATGGAAAATCCATTTCCTATGATTCCATTGGAAATCCGCTTAATGATGGTACCTGGACCTATACCTGGAAGGAAGGCCGTAAGCTCGCGACAATGTCTAAGAGTGGTACCACCTGGACATTTGATTATGATGCCAATGGTATGCGAACCAGGAGAAACACAGGAAGTACCACTTATAATTATACCTATCATGGCAGTCAGCTGACACATATGACTTACGGTGCTATTGAATTGCATTTTTATTATGACGCTAGTGGCAGGCCATTGTCCTTTACATACAGTGATACCACTAATACAAATATAACCTATTACTATGTGTTAAATCTCCAGGGCGATGTAGTGGGAATTCTTGACAGTACAGGAGAAAAGGTTGTAGGATATATTTATGATGCATGGGGAAGACTGATTGACACGACAGGTTCAATGAAACTGACACTGGGAAAGTATAATCCGTTGCGATACAGAGGATACGTCTACGATGAGGAGACGGGGCTGTATTATGTATCCAGCCGCTATTATAACCCTGAGATTGGTCGGTGGATAAATGCGGACAACGTTATTTCTGGTGTTGGTGGAGATATACTGGGATATAATATGTTTGCCTACTGTTTTAATAATCCAGTAAGTATGACAGATGCTACGGGGAATTGGCCACAGTGGATTGAGGAGGCGATGAAGACGGGAGCAAGTCTTGTAACCCAAGGAAAAGCAGTACTAAGTATTCCGTCAACTATCATGAAAATTGGTATAGCATCATCTGTAGCTGTTGCAAGTGGACAAGCAACGATGGGGGAGGTTTGGAATGATATTAAAAAGTATAGTTTTTTTAATGATGATGAAACAAATGTGTTGCAGTCCAAAGTGTTCTCGTCCTATAAAGGGACACTAGTATTAAAGCACAATATATCTGGAATAACATCTTTTTCTATATCAAATACAATTATATTAAATGAAAATAACAATATTTATAATGGAGGAATAGATACTGTAAAACACGAATGGGGACATACAGTACAGCAGAGTTTAATGGGAACACCAAAATATATTACACGAATTGCAATTCCCTCAGTAATAAGTTGTATCGCAAATCCTTCCTCAAAACTATATTACTCGCTTCCGTGGGAACGAACTGCAGATTATTTTGGAGGTGCAGAACGTTCTACGGGATATTATGAAGGTTCTGATTTTGTGTCAGGAATATATTTTCTTCTTCCTTAATTATTTTAATGAAAGGAGCTAAGTAATGAGAAAGATAGTAATAATACTTGTTATATTTAGTATATTAACTTTTATAGGGTGTGGTCAGACGTCATATATATTTAATAATTCACTGAGTGAAATTAAAGAAATAGAAATTGTTGACGCAGAAAATAGTCTTGATTTTACCGTTATAAAGGTTCTCTCGGATGAAGAAATGGGAGACTTCTTAGAGGAATTTAAAAAGATTAAATTCAACACGTACTATATTGGTGACCCAATGGCAGTAAATGGAATATCTGTGAAAATAACGTACAACAATAATGATTATGAAATGATATGTCATTACTGGTCTGAATATGTAAAAGATGGTGAGATATATTTTGTTCGACAAAGTTGTGATGAGATTGAATTTATTGAACTTCTTAATAATTATTTAAATCAGATAGATTAGTACTATGAATCTGGAGTGCGTTTAGAAGGCAAGATGCGAATTGGGGCACAGGGTACATAGAATGCCCATATAAAGTAATAATTTAAAGCACACAAAGGGAGATGCAGTGACAGTATCTTCCTTTGTGCCCTAAAGTTTGTGGGATAAGGTGTAGTTTATGCTGTTCAAGACGGGCCTACCCACGTAAGTGTAAGACCTGTAGGTGTAACAATGGAAGACTGGATAAGTGCAGGTTCCGGTTCAATTTGGACACAAGCAGTTAAATCAGTTGTCATTAAATGGGATGGAGAGTATTAAAATGGTAAATATTACAGAGATGATGGATATGCTCGATTGGCATATGCCTCCTGAAATTCAAGCTAAAGGAATATCTTTGGCAAGAAATATAGAAACAGTTATTCCGTTTATACAACCGCTAACACCTGAACATAATAAAAATGTATGGGAAAATTGTGCTGTAATAATAGCAGAAAAAAGCGATGAAAAACTCAAGCCATATTTGGTTGAATTGTTAGAATGGTTACAAGATATGAATTGGCCAGGAGCTTTTTGCATTTTAGATAGGTTGCAAAGATACTCAGATAACAATTCCATCCACAGTGCAATAAATGTCTGCATTGAAAAGGCAAGAGATTGTGGGGACGAGGTTTGGGAAAACAACTTGTATTTGCTTCTGCAGAAACAGTAAATCCTAGCTGGTACATAACCGTTAAAAGTAGTGCATCGAAATTGGGGTGCATCGAAAAAGTGAGACACAGTTTTCAATACCATATGCATAGAAAATAATTAAAAACCTGTGGCATCCGAACAGTAATTTTAGTTCAGATGCCACGGGCTTATTTTGTTCACAATTATAGTTTTATAAATTCAGGTTTTCTATTTTTGAACACAGTAAAATAATCAAACCCAGCATTTTTTAACAAGTCAGGCACTCGCCAGTAATCCCATGCTATCTGGTCTGGTTTATGACCATCAGAGCCAAGAGTGATAATCTCTCCCCCTAATTCCCTGTATCGGCGAAGGATATCTTCCGTAGGATTTGGATGTCCAAGACCATATTTGTAGCCTGCCATATTGAGTTCGATGCCTTTTCCTTTTTCAATGATTTTTCGAAGAATCTCGTCAATCAGGTCAGCGTATTTCTCGTAAGTTACAGTTTTTCCTTTGGAAGGCAGATAGCGTACGATGTAGTCGATGTGACCATACACATCAAAGTCCACATCTGTTGCGAGATTTTCCAAGATGGATTCATAATATCTGCGGCAGGCAGAACGTTCTGTACGACCTTCATAGTAGGATGGATAGTAGATATCTATGTGGTCCACCAGATGAGTAGAGCCAATGACAAAATCCCAAGGGAATGCCTTTACAATTTCTAGGTTCTGTTCTGAGACGTGAGTTTGTAGTCCCAGCTCAATGCCCCACAGAATTTCAATACGATTTTTATATTCTTCTTTTAGCGTCATTATTTCGGCTTCATAAT
Source organism: Roseburia sp. (assembly GCA_045531555.1). GTDB lineage: Bacteria > Bacillota > Clostridia > Lachnospirales > Lachnospiraceae > Roseburia. Next base: position 7,773 of record JAZSEF010000065.1, read on the forward strand.
GTTCAAAATCTAAATCAAAATATCCAGGTTCTTCCCGATAATCCAAATCTAAATGATCTGTAAAGCAGATTCCTGATAATCCTTTTTTTATAGCACTTTCTATCATATCTCTAGGTGCTGCTTCGCTGTCACCAGAGTAGTGACAGTGCATATGTGTATCCCAAAGCATAGTAACCCTCTTTTCCACAGTGTTTTCTATAAATAATTGTACTACAAAAGAGACTTTTTGGCTATTTTTAATGTATATATTTGTGCAAATTTACAAAAATTGTATTGAAATAAAAACATTTAGTCAAAAAATTAACAAAGATACAAAAGCAATGCAAAAATACTTGAACTTTGGGCGTGTTTTAGGTACAATATAGAAAGCGTGGGAAATATGCCCATAAATATTAATTACAATTCTAGGAGGAATTAAAAATGGCAGTAAGAGTAGCAATTAATGGTTTCGGCCGTATCGGTCGTCTTGCTTTCAGACAGATGTTTGGCGCAGAAGGATATGAAGTAGTAGCAATCAATGACTTAACAAGTCCTGATATGCTTGCTCATTTATTAAAATACGATACAGCTCAGGGTCCATACGCTGGACACACAGTAGAAGCTGGTGAAGGTTCTATCACAGTTGATGGAAAAGAAATCACAATCTACAAAGAAGCTGATGCTAGCAAACTTCCATGGGGAGAATTAAACGTAGATGTAGTACTTGAATGTACAGGTTTCTACTGCTCAAAAGAAAAATCTATGGCACACATCAATGCAGGTGCTAAGAAAGTTGTTATTTCTGCTCCAGCAGGAAACGACCTTCCAACAATCGTTTACAACGTAAACCACAAGAACTTAACAAAAGAAGATACAATTATCTCTGCAGCTTCTTGTACAACAAACTGCTTAGCTCCAATGGCTAAAGCATTAAACGACTTCGCTCCAATTCAGTCTGGTATCATGACAACAGTTCATGCTTACACAGGTGACCAGATGATCCTTGACGGACCACACAGAAAAGGCGATAAGAGACGTGCTCGTGCAGGCGCTGCTAACATCGTTCCAAACAGCACAGGTGCTGCAAAAGCTATCGGTTTAGTTATTCCAGAATTAAACGGAAAACTTATCGGATCTGCTCAGCGTGTACCAACTCCAACAGGTTCTACAACTATCTTAGTAGCAGTTGTTAAAGGAACTGTAACAAAAGATGAAGTTAACGCAGCTATGAAAGCAGCAGCTACAGATTCTTTCGGATACAACACAGACGAAATCGTTTCATCTGATATCATCGGTATTACTTATGGTTCATTATTCGATGCAACACAGACAATGGTAATTCCTATGGAAGATGGCAATACACAGGTACAGGTTGTATCTTGGTATGACAACGAAAACAGCTACACATCTCAGATGGTTAAAACAATCAAATACTTCGCTGAGTTAGCATAAGACTTTTATAGGCCCTGCCCAGAATGGGCAGGGCCTATTTTTAAGATATATTTCAAGGAGGATTAATCATGGGATTAAATAAAAAATCTGTTGATGATATCAACGTAAATGGTAAAAGAGTGCTTGTAAGATGTGACTTTAACGTACCTTTAAAAGAAGGCGTTATCACAGATGAGACACGTATCAACGCAGCTCTTCCAACAATTCAGAAATTATTAAATGATGGCGGTAAAGTAATCCTTTGCTCACATCTTGGTAAAGTAAAAGAAGGTCCAAACGAGAAAGAATCTTTAGCACCAGTTGCTAAGAGACTTTCTGAGAAGTTAGGCAAAGAAGTTGTTTTCGTTTCTGATTACAACGTAACAGGCGAAGCTGCTACAGCAGCAGTAGAAGCTATGAAAGAAGGCGATGTTGTATTACTTCAGAATACACGTTTCCGTGGCAAAGAAGAGACAAAAAATGGCGAAGAATTCTCTAAAGAATTAGCTGATTTAGCAGATGTTTATGTATGTGACGCTTTCGGTTCTTCACACAGAGCACATGCTTCTGTTGCCGGCGTTACAAAATTCATCACAGAAAAAGGCGGCGAGAACGTAGTTGGTTACTTAATGCAGAAAGAAATCGATTTCTTAGGTAATGCAGTAGAGAACCCAGTTCGTCCATTCGTGGCAATCCTTGGTGGTGCTAAAGTTGCTGATAAATTAAACGTAATCAACAACTTATTAGAGAAATGTGATACCTTAATCATCGGTGGTGGTATGGCTTACACATTCTTAAAAGCACAGGGATACGAAATCGGTAACTCATTAGTAGACAATGAAAAAATTGATTACTGTAAAGAAATGATGGCTAAAGCAGAATCTCTTGGTAAGAAATTATTATTACCAGTTGATTCTGTAACTATCAAAGACTTCCCAAGCCCAATCGATGCTGAAGTTGAAACAGAAGTATATGATAGTACAAATATGCCAGCAGACCGTGAAGGTTGCGATATCGGACCAAAATCAGCAGAGTTATTCGCAGAAGCTGTTAAGACAGCTAAGACTGTTGTTTGGAATGGACCAATGGGTGTATTCGAAAACCCAACACTTGCAGCAGGTACACTTGCAGTAGCAAAAGCATTAGCTGAAACAGAAGCTACAACAATCATCGGTGGTGGTGACTCTGCAGCAGCTGTAAACCAGATGGGTTATGGCGATAAGATGAGCCACATTTCTACAGGTGGTGGTGCTTCTCTTGAGTTCTTAGAAGGTAAAGAACTTCCAGGCGTAGTAGCAGCAGATGATAAGTAAAAATAAATAAAATATTACGAATAGGGAAAGTCGCTGGCTTTCTCTATTTGTAGTTATTTTAATGTGTCAGTGGTGTTTATATGAATGCCAATGACTAGGTATAGGAGCATACGTTTTTATATAAAATGGATGTTACAGAACATACATATAAAGTGAGGTAAATAAAATGGCAAGAAAGAAAATCGTAGCCGGTAACTGGAAAATGAACATGACTCCAAGTCAGGCTGTAGCTTTAGTAGAAGAATTAAAACCACTTGTAGCAAGTGAAGAAGTAGAAGTAGTATACTGCGTACCTGCAATCGATATTGTACCTGTAGTAGAAGCAGTAAAAGGCACAAATGTAGTAGTTGGTGCTGAAAATATGTACTACGAAGAAAAAGGTGCTTACACAGGCGAAATCTCTCCAGAGATGTTAGTTGATGCTGGTGTTAAGTATGTAATCATCGGACATTCTGAAAGAAGAGAATATTTCCATGAATGTGACTGCATGTTAAACAAAAAAGTGAAAAAAGCTTTAGAGCATGGTTTAACACCAATCCTTTGCTGTGGTGAAACATTAGAGCAGAGAGAAATGGGCGTTACACTTGACTGGATCCGTCTTCAGATTAAATCTGACTTAAAAGATGTAACAGCAGAGCAGGTTGCTTCTTTAGTAATTGCCTACGAACCAATCTGGGCTATTGGAACAGGTAAAACAGCTACAACAGAACAGGCACAGGAAGTTTGTAAAGCAATCCGTGACTGTATCGCAGAAATCTATGATACAGATACAGCAGAAAAAGTTCGTATTCAGTATGGCGGTTCTGTTAATGCAGCTAACGCAGCAGAATTATTTGCACAGCCAGACATCGATGGCGGCTTAGTTGGCGGCGCAAGCTTAAAAGCAGATTTTGGTAAAATCGTAAACTACAAATAAGTAGTATAAAGTGGGGTTGTTGTAAAATGTATTGTTTTGCAACAACTCTATTTTGTTTAGAAAACTTTTGACATCTTGTTGCGTGAATTACTTGCGTACTTGGCGTAAATGGGATATAATGCTAGGGTTAAGACAATAATGTTGTGTTATTTAATATATTATCGTAACTATGAATATTTCTGGGAAACAAGAAAATGACAGGAAAAGCGAGGAGAAAATTATGAGCAAAAAACCAACCGTACTTATGATTTTAGACGGATATGGACTTAATGAAAAGTCAGAAGGCAACGCAGTTGCGCTTGGTAATACACCGGTTATGGATAATTTAATGGCTTCTTATCCATTTGTAAAAGGTTATGCAAGCGGTCTTTCTGTTGGTCTTCCGGATGGACAGATGGGTAACTCAGAAGTTGGTCACTTGAATATGGGTGCCGGCAGAATCGTATATCAGGAACTTACCAGAATCACAAAAGAGATTCAGGATGGCGATTTCTTCAAGAACGAAGCGTTATTAGCAGCAATTGCAAATGTAAAAGAGAAAAACTCTGATTTACATTTATACGGTTTACTTTCAGACGGTGGTGTTCACAGCCACAATACACACCTTTACGGTTTATTAGAATTAGCAAAAAGAGAAGGTGTTGAAAATGTATATGTTCATTGTTTTTTAGACGGACGTGATACAGCTCCAACATCTGGCAAAGGATTCATCGAGGCATTAGAAGCAAAAATGACCGAAATCGGTGTTGGTAAAATTGCATCTATCTGTGGACGTTACTATGTAATGGATCGTGATAATCGTTGGGATCGTGTAGAAAAAGCATACAATTTATTAACAAAAGGCGAAGGCGTACAGGCTGATAATGCAGTACAGGCTATGGCTGATTCTTACGCAAAAGAAGTAACAGACGAGTTCTTCGAGCCAACAGCAATCACAGAAAACGGTGCACCACGCGCTACTATCAAAGATGGCGACAGCATCATTTTCTTCAACTTCCGTCCTGATCGTGCACGTGAAATCACAAGAACATTCTGTATGGATGAGTTCGATGGTTTCGACAGAGGTGCAAGAAAAGATGTGAAATATATCTGCTTCACAGAATATGATGTAACAATTCCAAATAAAACTATCGCATTCAAGAAAGTAGAATTAAAGAATACATTTGGCGAGTATCTTGCAGCAAACGGCAAGACACAGGCTCGTATTGCTGAGACAGAGAAGTATGCTCATGTAACATTCTTCTTCAATGGCGGTGTGGAAGCTCCAAACGAAGGCGAAGACCGTATCCTTGTAAACTCTCCAAAGGTTGCAACATACGATTTACAGCCTGAAATGAGCGCTCCGGAAGTTTGTGAGAAACTTTGTGAAGCAATCCGTTCAGAAAAATATGATGTAATCATCGTAAACTTTGCTAACCCTGATATGGTTGGTCATACAGGTATCGAAGCAGCAGCAATCAAAGCAGTAGAAACGGTTGATGCTTGCGTTGGCAAAGCAGTAGAAGCATTAAAAGAAGTAGATGGACAGATGTTTATCTGCGCAGACCATGGTAATGCAGAGCAGTTAGTAGATTATGAAACAGGTGCACCATTTACAGCACATACAACCAACCCTGTTCCATTTATCTTAGTAAATGCAGATCCTGCTTACACATTACGTGAAGGCGGATGTCTTGCTGATATCATTCCTACTATGATTGAATTAATGGGAATGGAACAACCTGCTGAGATGACAGGTAAGTCATTATTAGTGAAATAAGTTTTTAGGGTGTAATGGCATAAGAAAAGTCAAGGCTCTAATTTTAAATTCGCTTATTCTAACGAATTTAAAATTAGAGCCTTGACTTTTCTTATGTATTTACACTGTGAAAAATTTTATTATACTAGCAAGTGGTTTTAGGAAGTTTAGAAAAGTAGATAAAATGGATATTTTATGAAAAAAATAATGTAAACGATGCGTTTATATTGTATTCTACAATTAGTCGATTGAAATTTAGAGGATAAAAAATAAAATATTAGTGTACAGGCAATTGAGAAAGGAGCAAAATGGATAATCAGAAATTTGGAACATTTATTTCAAAAGTTAGAAAAGAAAAGGGGTGGACACAATTAGAATTAGCAGAAAAACTTAATGTAACAGATAAAGCAGTTTCAAAATGGGAACGCGGTGTAGGGTTTCCGGATATAAAAACACTAGAGCCTTTGGCAAAGGCTCTTGATGTAAGTATTGTTGAATTAATGCAGTCAGAAAGGAATAAAGAAAAAGATATGTTGCCAAAGGAAGTATCTCAAGTAATGTTAGATGTTATAGATGTTGCGGTATATCAGAGAAAAATTGAGCGGAGAAATATTTTTTGTGGAATATTTTTTCTTATGACAATAATCATGGGAATATTTTTGCTTGATACAATGCAGATAGAAGGGATTGTTTTTGTATGTATGCCATTGCTTTTTGGAACTATAGGAATCTGGCTTATCATAAATAGTTTGAGGTATCGTATGAGGAAATCTCCATATAAAGCTGTATTACTATTTGGAGTGTTTTTTATAATGTTTCCAATTATTTTTGGGGTAATTTTATATTTTGCATTTTCATTTGGAGGACCAGTTCCAAATTAAAGAACTTTTACATTATTTTTTTCATAAAATATCCATTTTATCTACTTTTCTTATATATTTACACTGTGAAAAATTTTACAAACAAAGACTGTTATCTCAGCAGCCTAAAAGTAAAATATATCTTGATATATTCCACTTGTGGAAGTATAATATATTCAACAAGTGGAATATAAAGGGGGAAATTATGTTAAAGCACGGAATTTTGGGATTGTTGAATTATGGAGAGATGACGGGATATGAGATTATGCATGTATTTCGGGATTCGTTAAGTCATTTTTGGACAGCACAGACGAGTCAGATATATCGAGAACTGCAGACTTTGAAAAATAAGGGATGGGTAATAGATCGATGTGTAACTCAAGTCGGTAAACCAGATAAAAAAATTTTTACTATTACGGAAAGTGGGAAGCAAGAACTTCATAGATGGCTGCTTGAAGAAGGAACAGTGGTTGAAGCGAATAGCCCTCTTTTGATGAAGACATTTTTTCGAGGGGAACTTGGCATTGATGAGAATATTGAATTTTTTCAGCGGGTACAGGCGTATGGCGATTTCTTTTTAGCCAATGCAAAAGAAACGGGAGAGAACGTGGAGGAATATCAAAAAATAGTTGTAGATCCCATGAGGGCATTGTATTGGAAGATGACCTTTGAATATGGGGTTATGTATATGCACATGTTACGGGAATGGGCAAGTAAATGTATTTTGGAATTGGAGGCGATAAAGAATGAATATCCTAATCATTAATGGAAGTCCAAAGGGCGAAAAAAGTAATTCACTGCGTTTAACACAGGCATTTGTAAAGGGGTTGGAAGAAAAATATAACGAACAGGGAGTTGAGGCGAAGATTGAGCAGCTTGATATCTGTAAAATGCAGATTGGAAGCTGCAAAGGTTGTTTTGTATGTTGGAAAGCAACTCCGGGACAGTGTTGTATCAAAGATGATATGACAAAGGTGATAGAAAAGGAATTATGGGCGGACTTAATCATATACAGTTTCCCGTTATATTATTTTAATGTGCCGGGTTCATTAAAGAATATGATTGACCGTCAGCTTCCGATGGTTCTTCCATTTATGGCGGAAAGAGAGGATGGTGTTGGAAGCGGCAGTCATGATACACGCTATGATATGAGTGGGAAAAAATATGTATTGATATCTACCTGTGGTTTTTATTCCGCGAAAGGTAATTATGACAGCGTGCGTCAGATGTTTAATCATATATGTGGAAAAGATAATTACGAAACAATATTTTGTGGACAGGGAGAATTGTTTGCAGTAAAAGAATTGTCGGCAAGAACGGATGCGTATCTGCAGGTAGTAGAGCAGGCAGGAAGAGAATATGCTTCTGGCGGGGTTTCTCATACGACAAATGAACAATTAAAGGAATTACTATTTGCGAAAGAAACTTTTGAAAAAATGGCTGATGCCAGTTGGGGAGTAAGTCGTGAAACTGGGAAAAAAGAAGATGAAAGTCTTATTTTTACCAGACAGATGGCAGCACTTTATAATAAAAAAAGTTATGATGGAACGGACAGAGTTTTAGAGATATGTTATACGGATCTTGGGAAAACATATCAGATTCTTTTAGGGGAAAAGGGAAGTGAAGTAAGCATAGACTTACAACGGAAGTATACCACTAGAATTGAGACACCATGGGAGGTATGGCAGGCAGTGGCCTGTAATGAAATCAGAGGGGATGAGGCTTTAGCCAAGCAGATGTACCGTGTGCAGGGAGATTTCTCATTAATGATAAATTGGGATCGTTTTTTTGGAAACGGGCAGGAAGATGAACGGAGAGAAAAAGGAACACCACATAAGAGTAATGAGAAAAAGCCACCGGTTATGGCGACTATGCTGATAGCATGGATTACGTTCTGGGCGGCTATACCGGCAGCAGAATGGACCGGTGCGTTGATTGTACTGGCGGTAGGAGCTTGTCTGCCGATTCTGATGATAAAACATGAGTTTACCTTGTATGATAAACTGTCGATTGCACTTACTTCATTGTTATCTATATTTGTGCTTATGACAAATTATGGAAGCGCAGCGGTGAATATTGGCTATTTATTATTTGGAGTTATGTGGCTTGTGTCCTGTTTTACGAAAGAACCATTATGTGCATGCTATGTAAAGTATAATTATAATGGCGAAGATGCACTGAAGAACCCGATTTTCATGAAGACGAACTACATATTAGCAGCAGTATGGGGAGTTCTGTATGTGATTATTGCAGCTTGGACATATCTTTTTGCTAAGACGGCTTGGGCAGAGTTGATTACAATCTTGAATTATATTATGCCGGCGATTATGGGGATTTTTACAGTATGGTTTGAAAAATGGTATCCGGCATGGATTGCAAGTGGTAAAAAGTGAAAATACAAACAAAAAAGGCAACCGGGAAGGTTGCCTTTTTTGTGTTTCATAGTAGTTAGCTATGTAACGGGGGATTTATATGATAAAGGTAAGAGGATAGCGAATGTTAAATATAGTACTTTCGTTCCATAACCTATTATATCTCTAGTACTTTGGTACGTCAAGTGTATTTTTACAATTTTTAATGGATTTTGACAGGTTTACTGAGAATGGAGTGAACAGTAAGTGAATTTGCATGTGGTTTGGAAGAAGATATTGATTATGCATAAAAAAGAATTTACAAGTGGATATTTTCTATATTACAATAGAAATAGGAGTTAAAAAAAGATAAGTGAGGAATTTAGTTTGAAAATTAAAAAAATTGAAAAGAGTTATCAGGAAGTATTGGCAATGCCGCAACCGGCACATAAGAAACCATTACGACAGATGGGGATTTTGCGCCCAATTTTAAAAGTGGCATGTTGGTTTTTGTTGTTGTTTTCGAGATTTTCTTATAAGAAGATTGGGATGGAGAAGTTGCAAAAGGGCGAACCATGTCTTGTTTTGATGAATCATTCCAGTTTTATCGATTTAGAGATTGTTGCGTATCTGATGGCAGATAGAGAATGGCACATTGTAACGACGCTAGATGGATTTGTGGGAAAGGCATGGCTGATGCGTTTGCTTGGCTGTATCTCTACGAAGAAGTTTATTAATGATGTTACACTGGTGCGTGATATGCGATATACAGTAAAGGATTTAAAAGCATCTATTATTATGTACCCGGAAGCAAGTTACAGTTTTGACGGGACAGCGACACCATTACCGGAAAGTCTCGGAAAATGTATTAAATTATTAGGTGTTCCGGTAGTAATGATTCGTACTGAGGGTGCTTTTTTAAGAGACCCATTGTATAACGGTTTACAGGTACGTAAGACAAAAGTTTCTGCGACGATGGAATACATTTTATCACCGGAAGAGATTAAAGAGAAATCACCGGAAGAGATTAACGAAGTTGTAAACAGGCAGTTTGAATTTGATAATTTTAGAATTCAGCAGGAAAAGGGAATCCGAATCAAAGAAAAATTCCGTGCAGACGGGTTGCACAGAGTATTGTATAAATGTCCACATTGTCAGACCGAGGGTCAGACCTATGGTAAAGGTACGACACTTACCTGTCAGGCGTGTCAGACTACTTATGAGCTGACAGAAAAAGGATTTTTAAAATGCTTAAATGGGGAAACGAAAATTGACCATGTGCCGGATTGGTATGCGTGGGAACGTGCCTGTGTCCGCAAGGAATTGGAAGATGGTACATATAGATTAGACATTGATGTGGATATCTATATGCTTGTGAATACGAAAGGTGTATATAAGGTGGGAGAAGGTCGGATGGTACACACTACAAAAGGTTTCCATTTGACCGGCTGTGATGGACAGATTGATTACAAGTTAAGACCACAGGCATCCTACAGTTTATATTCAGACTTTTTCTGGTATGAAATTGGCGATATGATTAGTATCGGTGATGATAAAATTCAGTATTACTGTTTCCCGAAAAATGGAGAGAATATTGCAGCTAAGACCAGACTGGCGGCAGAAGAACTTTTTAAACTTACAAAAAATGCAAAAGAGAGAGCTGCAAAATAGTTTATAGCTCTATTACAAGGAGTACGATAATATGCCGGGAAAAAAGAGAAAAACAATTGCAATTATCTGTGGGAATGCTATATCGTCTTATTCTACAGAGCTGATAGAGGGATTTAAGGCATGTGCAAGAGAAGAAGATGTGAATCTGGTGTTTCTTACAGGACCGCATATTCCACGTTATTGTAAAGATATTTTGACGGGGAGTTTTGCATGGGATTATGATTATCAATTTCATACGATATATAACTATGTGAATTATCTGAAACCGGATGCTTTGATTATTGCGTATGGTTTGCTTTCCCAGTTTAAGTATGTGCCGAATATTAATGAGTTTGCAAAAGGATTTGAGGGGATTCCGTATCTGGTATTAGGTGATAAATTAGAAGATCCGAATATACCATATTTAACAGGTGGTAATTATCATGGTATGAAGGAAAATGTAGCGCATTTAATTCAGGTACATGGCTATAGAAAAATAGGATTTGTGGCAGGACCCGCCAGAAACTTTGATTCGAACCAGCGTATTCAGGCGTACAAGGATGCTATGGAAGAGGCTGGATTAGAAGTGCCGGATACCTATATTGTACACGGTACATTTTCTGAGGTGGCAGACGCAGAGGTTGAGACTCTATTAGACAACCATCCGGATTTAGAGGCGATTGTGTTTGCGAATGATATGATGGCGAAGGCAGGTTATCGAGTATGTGCGGCTAGAGATTTGATTATTGGTCGCGATATTGCCATTACCGGTTATGATGACAGTGATATAACAAAGAGTTTAGAGCCGCCATTGACGAGTGTGGCTCATAGCAGTTTTTTGTTTAGTTATCGTGCAGTACAGGCAGCGCTTAAATTATGCAGGGGAGAGGTGCCGGAGTCTATAGATTTAGAGGCACAGTTTCGCCCGAGAGCATCTTGTGGCTGTAAAGCGAAAAAATATATAGTGCAGCCTGATATGTCGGTCAAGGAATTAAAGACGTTCATAGAAAGGCGTGTTGCAGAAATCACAGAAGAATTGTTTTCAGCAGTGCCATACGAAAAGGACAAGACGAAGTACAGAATGTTGTTAGAATTGTATTTTTCAGATGTCATCGATATGGTATTTGCCAATGAAAATGAGGAAGATGTGTCGGTGGAGCTTCTGTTGCGTTATGTAAAGCGCATGTGTGAGAATATATATGTTTCTAAGCGGCTTTTATTAGAATACCTTACGGATATTTTAAAAGAGCTGATAGAGTATTCAGAGAATAAATGGAAGCAGACAGCTTTGATGTCTATTCAGTCGGCAATGCAGCAGTACATTCACTCTGATGAAATGAATTCTCTGAATATGGAGATTATTCGTTCTGACCGGAAAAACTGGTTCATTCCATCATTTACGATGGATTTGATTAACAGCCAATTAGACATGAAGTCGCAGATGACACATATTATGAAGCGTCTTCAGGCTATGGGAATCAAGAGTTCGTATTTGTTATTTTTTGCGGATAATGTCATTCATAAAAGAGATGAAAAGATGCAGTATCCGGATAAGATTTATCTCACAGCACATTATGATGAACGTAAAATGGTGTGTTATGGTGCAAAAGAATTGGTAGAAGTAAAATGGGGCGAAGGTTTTACAGAACATCTGCCACAGGATCGTCCACATGCTTATACAGCATTCCCGTTATTTTCCGGTGATGAGCAGTATGGTATGATTATGTGTGAAGCAGAGCAGGCAGAGTATATGTTTATGCTGATTTGCAGTATGCAGCTTGGCTCTTTGCGCCGCATTATTAATATGAATATCAGAGAACGTGCCATGAAGCAGGAACTCGAAGAAAAAAATCGTATTTTAAGTGTGATTTCTGCGTATGATGATTTGAGCAAACTTCTAAACCGCAGAGGTTTTATGGAAAAAGCGATTGATATTATAAAACAAAATCTTGGGAAAAAGGCAGGATTATTATTTGCTGATATTGACCATTTGAAAGAGATTAATGACTGTTTTGGACATGCAGCAGGTGACTTTGCGATTGTTACTGTAGCAGATTATCTGCGGAAGTGTATACCGGAAACCGCAGCAATTGCCCGTATCGGCGGAGATGAGTATGTGGCACTGGTAATATCAGATGCGTGTGGAGAATGCGGTTGTGAGGGATTGACAACACGCTTAGAACAATGTGCAGCAGATTTTAATAAATCCTGTGACAAGCCATACTATGTGGAAATGTCAGTAGGACTTTACGAATTCGTCTGCGAGAAAGATACAGATATTCCGGAGATACTGAAACATTCCGATGAAGTGCTCTACGAGAAAAAGAAAAAGCGTCGCGCTACAATAAGAAAATAATAAAAAACTGCACCATGTTCGTAATGACAGGGTGCAGTTTTCGTATGTTTAGCGTTTCTTTGTGTTTCCGATTAAAAATGGAAAGAAGCGGTTTATGACTAAAATGGCAGCAGTTTCTAAAAGAATCATGCAGATGATACAGGTAATCATGTATCCGATATCACCAAGGAATGGAAGCAGAGAGACTATAAGGTTCCCGGCAGCATAACAGATGCCAAGGAAACGGCAGTTCATGTGGGTTGCCATAATAATGAGCGAGTGTTTTCCGGTGAGCATCAGAGGTTTTATGGCAGGCAGCGCGGCACAGAGACATATAACAAACATGCCGCCGCAAAAAGCAGCCGGAAAATACAATCTGTAATCGTGGAACACCATATTGTTTAAATCTACACTGCCATTTTTAAATGCCAGATAAATATTTAGCACTAAAAACAGGCATGCTAGAACCAGATACAGGGCAGTGTGATGTCCTTTTTGAAAGAACAAAAGATAACTAAAATAGCCCAGTGCTAAAAATGTGACAGCGAATCCGGTACGTACCACAACAGAGATGAGGTATGCGCCCAGAAGGCTTAAATAACTGTTAAAATCTATCAGGTAATGGTAATGATAGGTATTCACAATAAAAACTGCTAAGAGGCAGATGAGCGTGCTGATAACGGCAGTTAGGACCAATGAGCAGCGCTTACGTACAAAAAGAAAAATGATTTCTCCAAAGAACAGGGCAGGGAGGAACCAAAGTACGGAAATACCGTAAAATACGAACATCTGGATTAATGCATTTGGAAGATATGTGCCAAAAGAGGCAGTATCTAATATTGCTGTAAAAAGAATACTTAAGATACTAAAGCAAAAGTACGGAACAAGAATGGTCCGTGCTTTTTTACTTATGAGCTTCTGCATTGGTTTTTCATGAGCATTGGTATGGGCTAAGAGGATGCCGGATAAAAGGAAAAACAGCGGCATGTGAAAAGAAGAAATCCACTGGTTTACTTCCGGTGTCGGGAAAGCAGAGTGACCGAATACCACTAGCAGGATACCGATTCCTTTTGCCATATCTATATAGGAAATACGTTTTGCTGTCATGTATAAAAACTCCTTTTGAATGTCTGATACTTTTTAAAAGAAGTATAACGGAATTTATAGGAAGTTGCAACTTAAGGATTTTAGGAAGAAGATAAATGCAGGGAAAAAGTGGTTTTTTTACCAAAAACACCCTCGGCCAAATGAATTGACTTGGGGTACCGGCTATGAGAAGATTGAGGAAAAAGTGTAGAAAAGGAGAGGTTTATGCAGGTGAATATTACAGAAAAAATAAAATATATTGGTGTGGATGATACGGATTTGGACTTGTTTGAAAGTCAGTTTGTAGTGCCGGAAGGTGTGTCTTATAATTCCTATGTGATTTTGGATGAAAAGGTAGCAGTTTTAGACACCGTGGATAAACGTAAAATGCAGGAATGGGAAGCACGTCTGCTGGAAGAATTACAAGGAAGAACGGTAGATTATCTGGTGCTGCATCATGTGGAACCGGATCATGCAGGAAGTGTGTCAAGAATTATGGAATTATTTCCGGAAATGGTACTTGTGGGAAATCAGAAGACTTTTTTGTTTCTGTCGCAGTTCATAGAGGAAAGTTTTGAGGGAAGAACTTTGGTAGTAAAAGAGGGCGATGTATTGTCATTAGGAGAACATCGTTTGACTTTTTATATGGCAACCATGGTACATTGGCCGGAAGTTATGATGTCTTATGAAACGAAGGAAAAAATACTTTTTTCAGCGGATGCATTTGGAAAATTTGGGGCGTTGGAATTGACAGAAAATGCGGATTGGGCATGTGAAGCCAGAAGATATTATTTTAATATCGTAGGAAAATATGGTGTGGCGGTACAGGCGGTGTTAAAAAAGCTTTCTGTTTTAGAGATTGCAATAATATGTCCGTTGCATGGACCGGTTCTTATGGGGAATTTGCAGGAATATATTCGCTTATATGATATATGGAGTGCCTATGAACCGGAAACAAAAGGGGTATTGGTAGCATATGCGTCTATCCATGGTAATACAGCTTTGGCGGCAGAACGATTTGCAGAAATATTACGTGAGAATGGTGAAGAAAAAGTAGTAGTTACCGATTTGTCAAGAGCAGATATTTCTGAGGCAGTAGAAGATGCTTTTCGTTATGACAGAATGGTAGTAGCGGCAGCAAGTTATGACGCGGGGGTATTTCCACGAATGAGAGATTTTTTGCTTTTACTGCAGAGTAAAAATTACCAGAAACGAAAGGTGGGGATTATTGAAAATGGTACATGGTCACCATCAGCGGGGCGAACGATGCAGGGAATATTTGCAGATATGAAAAATATAGAACTCGCAGAACCTATGGTAACAATCCATTCCACGATGAAGGAGAAGGATTTGCTTGCCTTAAAAATGCTGGCGGATGCGTTAGTAAGAAAATAATAGAGAAAGATTATATATATATATTTTTAGACATGTATGGGAAGCTGTGGTATAATGTACATTAATAGACTGTTTTCGGTGAGGATAAAGTATGTTATATACCATACCAGATTATTATAAGGAATTTCAGTGTATCGCAGATAAATGTCCGGATACCTGTTGTGCAGGCTGGCAGATTGTGATTGATGAACAGTCACTGGAACGTTATAAAAAGACTCGGGGGAAGTTTTTTTGGCGGGTACTTTCTTCGATAGACTGGAGAAAAAGTGTTTTTCGTCAGGATAAAGAAAAACGCTGTGCATTTTTAAATGCAAATAATTTGTGTGATTTGTATAGTGCCTGTGGAGAAAAAAGTCTTTGCAGAACTTGCAGGCAGTATCCGAGACACACGGAGGAATTTGAAGGCGTCAGAGAGATTACATTGTCGATTTCATGCCCGGAAGTGGCACGGATTTTAATGAATCGCAGAACTCCGGTGAAGTTTATATCCTATGAGAAAGATGGCGAAGAAGAATATGAAGACTTTGACCCATTCTTATTCTCGATTTTAGAAGACTCCCGAACAGAAATGATTCGTATTTTGCAGGATAGGGAGTTGCCGATTCGTACCAGAGTGCTTTTGGTATTGGGAATGGCACATGACATGCAGGGCAGAATCAATAGGCAGGAGATGTTTGACTGCTTTACCGTGATTGAAAAGTACCGCGGAGAAAACGCGTTGCAGTTTGTCAATGCGTATCTGACAGAAGTGGAGCGGGAAATCCGCTGGAAAAGTCCGGATGACAAAGCGAATACGAGGCATAAAAAAGGTCGAATGGCAATGACCCGTGAGATGTTTGACAAGCTGTATGAATTAGAACTTCTAAAAGAGGACTGGGACATGCTGCTTCAGGAAACCGAAGTGATGCTGTATAACCAGTGGGACTGCGATTATCAGGAGATTTTAGAGGAATTTGACAATTGGGCAAAAGAACACACCGGTATGGAGATTCATTTGGAGCAATTATTGGTATACTTTTTGTTTACTTATTTTCCGGGAGCTGTGTATGACGGTGAGGTGTATAGTAAGGTACAGATGGCAATTTACTGTACATGGATGATTCATGAGCTTTGGATGGCGAAGTGGATGAAGAATGAAAAGTCTCTGGATTTAGAAGAAATGACAGATCTGGTTTACCGTTTTTCAAGAGAAGTGGAACATTCCGATGAGAATTTAAAGCGGATTGATAAAATAATGGGGAAAAAATGGTTTTTACAGGAGGATACAAAAGATGGAATACAATGAGAAGGCGTTTGCGAAAAGTGCAAACCAAAAAGCGATGTGGATGTGGCTGACATTAAATGTTGTGTTGTCAGCAGCTTATGCAATCGAGATTATAAAAGGTTTAAAAACGGTACAGTATTTTGTTATCATGGAATTGATTTGCTGGGTACCGTTTCTTCTTGGATTGGTGTTGTTAAAGACAAAAGGCTGGCATCATAAACGGTATCAGGACTTTGTCGGAGGCGGATTCGCGGCATTTTATGCATATATTATGCTGACGTCACCTGGTACGCTTGCGTTTACATATCTGCTTCCAATTTTATGTATCATGGTTATTTATAAGAATCGTGGGTTCTATATCCGCTATGGTATTATAGGAGTAATAATTTTAGCAATTAACATTATTAGGAACTATAATAATGGTATGAATACGCCTTCTGATATTTCCAATTATGAGATTCAGATAGCGATTATCATATTCTGCTTTGTTGGCTTTTTCACAGCGATCAATCATTTGACAAAGTCAGATGGAGCTTTATTAGATTCGGTTAAGAGTAATCTGGCAAGAGTGGTACAGACGGTTGAGAAAGTTAAAGTGGCAAGTAACGCAGTTGTGGATGGTGTGGCAGTTGTACGTGAACTTGCAGAAGAGAATAAAGACGGTGCAGGTGTCGTAGTAGAAAGTATGGAAGAACTGGTAGAACAGAGCAATCTTTTGAGCCAGAAAATCGATTCTTCCATGAGCATGTCAGAAGATATTGATCATCAGGTGGCAGATGTAGCAGATTTGATTGACCGTATTGTAGAACTAAGTGAGAAATCTACTACACAGGCAAATGATAGTAACAGAGAACTGGAAAATGCAGTATTAGCGACCAATAAGATGGCGCAGTTATCAGCAGATGTAGAACTTGTTTTAAATGAGTTTAAAAATCATTTTGAAAAAGTAAAACAGGAAACCGGAACTATCGAGAACATTTCTTCCCAGACCAATCTTTTGGCGTTGAATGCATCTATTGAGGCAGCAAGAGCAGGTGAAGCAGGAAAAGGCTTTGCAGTAGTTGCGGATGAGATTCGTAACTTAAGTATGGGAACACAGAATTCATCTACCAGCATTATGGAAGCGTTAAAGTTATTGGAAGATACCTCCGATAAGATGACAGAGTCCATTACGCAGATTCTTGGATTAATTGCAAAGACATTAGAGACCATGAAAACGGTTAATGTAAGCGTAGGTGCGATTGCAGAAGATTCAAAACAGTTAGGCAACGAGATTGTGGTAGTGGATTCAGCGGTAAAAGCTGTTGAATCTGCGAATAAGAGCATGGTTGAGAATATGCGTCAGGTACAGGACATCATGGATTCTATGACAGAAAGTGTAAAGGATTCGGAATCTACTACAGCGACCATGATGAGTAAGTATGATGAGACTGCACGTAATATCACCAATATCGAAATGGTAGTAGGACATTTGGTAGAAGAACTTGGTGTTGGTGGTTTCATGAACACAGAAGATATTGAAGCTGGTATGAGCATGGAGATTTCTGTACATGGAAGTAAGCAGAAGTTTGAGACAGAAGTTGCAGGCTCGGCAGATGGCAGCATCTTTATTGCGAGAAATGAAAAGACAGACGATTTCTTTGATGATGTGAAGAAAACAAAGTATGATATCAGTGTTGTCGTTAATAATGCAATGTATATTTGGAATGAGGTTGCGGTTACAAAGGGTGAGTACAATGACAAGAAGTGCTATGAGGTAGTGATTGAGAGTAATCCGAAGGTAGTAAACCGTAGAAAATATCCAAGACTTTCATTGAATAATGCCTGTGAAGTACTTATAAGAACCAAAAATCAGAACTTTAAGGCTCAGATGGTGAATATCAGTGCCGGCGGTTATGCATTTGCATGCCGTGACAGTGCATTTGCTAATGTAGTAGGTGAGCGTGTAGATATAACGATTCAGGATTTTGTTGCAACAGGTGGTAAAGCTTTAGCAGGTATTGTAATCCGTTCTACAAACGACCGTGGTAATTATATCGTGGGATGTAGAATGTTACAGGATAACAAAGCGATTGAAGCGTACGTAGAGAAAAATATGAAAAATTAATCAGATTATTTATAGGGGCTGACACATTTTATGTGGCGGCCCTTTAAAAATTTGTTCTTGTAGTAGCCGGCTAGGAATACATTAGGAAGAATTTGGGAATCATTGCGAGTGTTTTTGTGGCATGCTATAATAATAGTCAGATTAAATTGTAAGAGGTAATATACGATGAAAGAACAAAAGAAAGTTGGATATGTAACCAGTAAAAAGGAGCGTTTTGCATACTGCCTGTTTTTCTTGGGACAGAATATTTTATGGGGATATGCCGGATATGTGGAAACTTTTTTGACGGATGTGGGGATTGCAGCGGCAACCGCAGCGATGATACTTCTGGTTCCAAAACTTTGGGATGCAGTAAATGATATGTTATTTGGCTATCTGATTGACAGATGCAGGTTTAAAAATGGACAGAAATTTATTCCGTGGGTGCGAATTGGTGTGGCGGCAATCGGTGTGACGACAGTGGCATTGTTTGCGATTCCGGAATCGATGAACCAGACAGTGAAAGTACTGTGGTTTTTGGCTGCATATATTTTATTTGATATCAGTTATACGATTTTAGATGCACCAGCTTATGCAGTGACTACCGTTATGACGTCGGATGTGCAGGAGCGTACAACCATTATCGCTGGCGGTAAATTATGGGCAATGGTAGGTGGCGTGGTAGCAACATTACTGGTTCCAATGCTTCGTCCAAAGCTCGGCTGGTTTGCGGCATGTGTTGTTTTTGTTGTAGTGTCAGTGATAATGATGGTTCCGATGTTATTTTCGGTAAAAGAGCGTCATAGTGAAACTGCGACATCGGAAGAAAATCCGAGTTTTAAAGAAATTATGAATTACTTGAAACACAATAAATACCTGATGGTAACACTTGTAGCGATGCTCCTTTTGGGAGTTGCGAGTTTGGAGCAGAAAATGGCAATCTATGTAGGGCGTATCTGTCTGGGGCAGGAGAATACAGCTACTTTAGTGGCAGCAGGTGCGGCAGTTTCTGTTATTATTGTGTCAGCGGTAGTACCGAAGTTGTCAAGAAAATGGGATAAATTCTATGTACTTTGCGTGGGATTGGCTTTTACCATTGTCATGGATATCGCAGCGTATTTTGTGGGATATGATAGTCTGGTGATGGCGATTGTGATGACGATGTTAAAATGCTCCGGTTTAGGATTCTGGTCAGTGGTTATCTACATGCTGATTGCAGATACCGTAGAATATGGTACATATAAAACAGGTACAAGAGCAGCAGGCGTGTCTTTTAGTTTACAGACGTTTGTGGCGAAATTAAAGAATGGATTGATTGGTTCCATTGTATTGTTTAGCTTATCCGCAGTAGGATTTGTAGAAGGTGAGAATGCGATTCAACCAGCCGGAGTGGACGATGGCGTGTGGGCATTATTCTGTCTGTTCCCAGCAGTGGGATTTGCAATTGCATTGGTGATTCTATTGGTATTTTATAAGCTTCGCACCAAGGAAGTACAGGTGATGTCATTGTATAACAATGGAGAGATTTCTAAGGAAGAAGCAGAGGAAGTTCTCTTGGAAAAATATGGTCCGGCAGGGGAAGTATAATGAAATCGGAAGTAAAAGTTTATTCTTATCCAAATGGTGAGATACAGAGAGTTCAGGTTGTGCGCTGGGATGATTGGGCACAGCTTGATTTTCTGCGTTTAAAAGGGAATGATGCGGCACTGGATTGTTTTTACGATGTATATCGGAATTATCTGGTTCCGGCGTGTCCGTGGATATTTGGCAGGATGGTAATGTTTCGTTTACCGGAAGATTTTGTCATAGATTTACCATTTAGAAGCAGCAAATATGGTGCAGTAGCAGATGCACTTACTGCTGTAAGCGTGGTGCTGCAGGATGGTGTAAAAATTGTAAAGGGTAAGCCTGTTTTTAAGAGTGATGCGGCACTTGAATTATGGCAGATGTTAACGGAACGGGATTGTATCCGTGTTATTTGTGGAAAACTGCCATTTACGAAAGTGATTCCTGTGGGAAAAATCACCGGTTATATGTCAGAAGAGGAGCCGGATGCAGCATTAAAAGTAAACGCTTCTTTTTTTATTATGGATGGAATCGACTGTGCCACGGTTTATGACCATGTGGGGACTCCACTAGACTTGTGTGTAAAGGATGGTATCGTGATGAATCCGCCTTTATATGACAGGGAAGCATTGCTGGTAAAAAAAGACGGCAGTGTAACGATTGATGTGGTGCGACTGAAAGATTTAGAAATAGAGGTTAATGGGAGACGCTATAAGCATGGAAAAAATGCAACGATTTATAGCCGACCGGAGATGGCGAAAACATCATCTCGTTCGTTGGGGGTTGGTAGCAGAAAACTGGTGATTATTGGTTGTCGTGTGGTAGCGGTGAAAGAGAGCGGAAGTGTACAGATTCCGTCCTCCGGGTTTGTGCTTGAAATTTGGCCGGAGAAAGATGAGGTGGCTTCTGAGAGTGGAAAGACCGAGAGCATGGAATGTGTAGGTTCGGAGTCGACCGGAGATGGTAGAGGCAGTAATTCGGAAAAAAGAGCCGCAGGTACAGATAGAGATGTAGTGAGCCCGAGAGACAAAGTGACCTATCATGGATTGGAGGATATACAGTTCGGTATGCAGGTGGGAAACAGCATTATCAGAGACGGTATCAAAACCGACCGCTTTATCACGCCTTTTTATAATATCCGAAAATTAGAGCGGATACCTTATGCGCCAAGTCTGTATCCGATGGATTTTGAGCATGCAAGAGCAGCACGTATGGCAGTAGGTGCGGATAAGGACGGAAAGCCGATGCTTTTTTGGGCAGAGGGAGCCGGAAAACTCGGTTATATTCCGGGCGAAGATAGTCGAGGTGCAACACTGGTCGATATGGCGGAGCTTGCTGAAGATATCGGAATGTTTAATGGTATTAATCTGGATGGAGGCGGTTCAGCACAGATTTTATTGGGGAATAAACGTGCGTTGAAGATTTCGGATCGAAACAGAGAAGATAATAGTGAGGCAGAACGATTAGTGCCGTTGGGGTTAATCGTGAGGTGAGGATATGGCAAAGGTAAGTAATTACTATTATGACCAATTAAATAAAGAACAGCAGAGAGCTTATTATGCGATGAAGAATGGCTTGTTAAACCTAGAGGATTCCTTTGCGGTGCCAATGCTTTCGCAGAAAGAGTTATCGGATATTTATTTTATGATTCGTATGGATTGTCCGGAAATCTTTTATTCGGTGACTTTTTCTTATCGGTATTATGCGGATTCTGTGGCAGTAGAGATGACACCGAAGTACCTTTTTACAAAGGATAAGATTCGGGAACATCGTCAGGCGATGGAGTCAAGGGTGAAAAAACTGGCACGTTGGGCAGCGAATTTGGACGAGAAGGGAAAAGAGCTTTTTATTCATGATTTTATTGTGGAAAATGTGAAGTATGATAAGTTGAAGAAAGAGTATTCACATGAAATTATCGGGGCATTGGGAAATGGCGTGGCTGTCTGTGAGGGAATCGCAAAGGCAGTAAAGGTTTTGTGTGACGAGCTTGGTATCTGGTGTATCATTGCATTGTCGGAGGCCAATCCGGACAAAGGTATCAAATACAGACACGCTTGGAACGTGATTCGAATTGATGGGCAGTATTACCATCTGGATGCAACTTTTGACAACACACTTTCTAAAGATGATACAGTGCGATATGATTATGTGAATTTGTCGGACAAGCAGATTTTTAGAGATCATGAGCCGGTCATCTGGAAGGTGCCGGTTTGCAACGATAATGATCATTTCTATTATAAAGAAAAGAAACTTTCTTGGACAACAATGGATGAGGTGCAGAATCGGACAAAACAGGCGGTGAAGAAAGGGAAAGTGCTTTTATTCCATTGGCGAGGCGGATATCTGACGAAAGAGGTTTTGACGGAACTTTTGGGAATATTTGATAAAGAAGCAAAGGCAAAGGATAAACAGGCGTATGTTTCTGTCAATTGGTCGCAGGCGGTGTTGCGTGTGCGGTTTGCAGATGGTGTTGGTGAAGAGCAGGTTGAAATGGAAGAAGCGAATGAGGGCGAGAAAGAGTAAACGTAGATAAGGGGAGATACAGATGGAAGATTTTAAAAATTTGATTGAAGAGACAGTGGATTCGAAAGAAATATTTGATGGTGAGGTTGTGCACTTATTTAAGGATAACATTACACTTCCAAATGGCAAGCCTGCAACAAGGGAAGTAATCCGCCATGTTGGAGCAGTTGCGATTGTGCCGATGACAGACGATGGAAAGGTAATCGTAGAGCGTCAGTTTCGTTATCCATTAAATCAGGTAATTACAGAGATTCCGGCGGGAAAACTCGATAGTAAGGCGGAAGATCATCTTGCTGCTGCAAAGCGTGAATTAGAGGAAGAAACAGGACTTTTAGCCGAGGAATGGATTGAGTTGGGTGATTATTATCCGGCAGCTGCTTATTGTGATGAAGTCATTACTATGTATTTAGCAAAAGGATTACATCAGGGAACCAGACATTTGGATGAGGATGAATTTTTGAATATTATGGAAGTGAGTCTGGATGAATTAGTGGAAGAAATTATGCAAGGGAAAATTGCGGATGGCAAGACGCAGGCGGCGATTATGAAGGTGGCGTGGATGAGGCACGTGAATGAATAGCAAAAGAAATACCTATTTCATATTTGGAAAAATTGTTTATGCAAGAAAACTGGCTGGGAGGATGTAAAATGGTAAAAGCGATTATGAGAGATCCGCTATTTTTGGCGCAGAAGTCGGAACCTGCAACAGAAGCTGACAAGCAGGTGGTTTTGGATCTTTTGGATACATTGAAAGCAAACCAAGACAGGTGTGTTGGCATGGCCGCAAATATGATAGGAGTTAAAAAGAATATCATTGTTGTAGCAGCAGGTCCATTTATGTTTGCGATGATTAACGCAAAGATTACAAAAAGAAAAGATTCTTTTCAGACAGAGGAAGGATGTCTGTCACTTGAGGGTGTGAGACCTTGTATCAGATATAAGGAAATTGAAGTAGATTATTTGGATCAGGATTTCAAGCCGCAGCACGGGAAGTATTCTGGCTGGACAGCACAAATTATTCAACATGAACTGGATCATGTAGCAGGAATTGTAATTTAAAAGATGAAGAGAGCTTTGAAAAGCTTGTATGTAAGGCAATGATATAGGAGAAAAGTATACCGGAGAACAGCGTGAGATGGAAGCGGCCAATGAAGGAGAGAGATTAACAACAAGGAGTAGGACATTGAATATACAGATATTTGGAACAAAGAAATGCAATGATACGAAGAAAGCGGAACGTTTTTTCAAGGAGCGTGGTATTAAGTATCAGTTTATTGATATGAAAGAAAAGGGCATGAGCAAAGGTGAATTTACATCTGTAGCTCAGGCGAATGGCGGTATCGAGAATATGATTAACCAGGATTGCAAGGACAAGGATATATTGGCATTGATTAAATATATTACGCAGGAAGATAAATTGGAGAAGATTCTTGAGAATCCGCAGGTGATTAAAACACCAGTGGTTAGGAATGGCAAGCAGTCTACATTAGGATATATGCCTGAGGTTTGGAAGAGCTGGAAGTAACAAGGCTGATTCTCTGTGTCCATTAGTATGTCAGGCTGTTAAAAGAAGGAATTATCGACCAAGGAAGATGATGTTTTAGCAGTGAGTTTTCTCAAGCAAAACGGAGTCAGTGTAAAAAGTCCTTTCTCAAGAGATATATTTCTGATAAATACCATGATTAACGGAGCAATGCATGTGGATGGAATTCATGACAGAGCCGCGGAATTGCACGAGGGGGATCGGGTGCAATTAATTTTAGAACCCAAAAACAAATATGATAATAAAGCAATTTTGGTGAAGAATGAGAAGGGAGATAAGCTGGGGTACATACCTAGAGTAAAAAAACGAAGTGCAGCTATTAGTAAGAAAAATTATATTTTATACTACATGTTCTGAAATAAATTGAGAATTATATGCCGCTGTGCTACAATTGTATACAGAATGAAACGGCAGGATAAGACATGGATAAAACACATCATGATATTTTTAGGGCTATACATGAAGGTAAATGGTTAAAATTAGAATATCGCAATAAGCAGAAGGAAGTGTCTAAATTTTGGGCTGGAATCCGTGACTTGGATGTGGCTGGACGCAAAATAACTGTAGATGGCCTTCATTTAGGTAAATACACAGTGGAAGAAGGATACAAGCTGTCGATAGATAGTATTATCTCATCGGAGGTTGTAGATGGTTCATATTGCCCTATTAATGAAAAACTGGTGGAAGATATATCTTTAAATCCGCATAAATATAAAACGTTATTCGATAATACCGCTAATTTGAAAATTTTGAACTATTTGGAAATGTGTAATCGTATGGATACAACACCATACTATTCTGAGTTTGCACTAATTAAGAAACTGGATAGGGATAGTTTTAACGGCGAAACATACCAACTTAGTACAGAACAATTTCAAGAGGTGGTAAAGAATTTTCAGTATAAGATGGAAGAGAATAGGCGGGATGATGGCAGACTTAAAATTCAGCAGTTGGCGATGAATGTATTGAGTATTCATACGCAAAAAGGGCTGTATGTACTCGCATATAGGAAGCTTCAACTGGATGTAAAAAGAAAAGTCTTACGCCCGGATGACGAAATTGAGATATGTACAGAGTATATTATGGGCGAGTCCAAAGAGAGCATTCGTAAATTTCTGGATGCTGATGAGTTTGAATTATTAAGTGATTTCGAAAAGAATCAGGAGATTATAAAGGATTGTATAACGAAACATTCCCGTCAGGTTATGGGTGTGGATGATATGCCATACATCATTGGTTTAGGAATGGATGTTGTAATAGATTTACATAGGGAATATCAAGCCATTATTAAAATGTACCAGGAAGGAAAGGTTACAGTTCCAATAAAGGCTTTTTTTGGAGATTTGTTGGACAGGCCAAGGAGAATCAAAGAGTATCCAATGGCACTGATTAACTCTAAAGTAAATTTGGATCAGCTATTGGCAATTAATAATGCCATGAAATACCCATTAGCATATATACAGGGTCCGCCGGGTACAGGAAAAACGAATACGATTATTAATACGATAATTACAGCGTTTTTCAATGAGAGAACTGTTTTATTTACGTCCTATAATAATCACCCTATCAATGGTGTGTTTGAAAAATTGACAGGAATGACTTATAAGGGGAAGAATATTCCTTTTCCGGTACTTCGTTTGGGGAATATAGAAAAAATACGAGAATCTATTGAATACATCAAAACAGTATATAAGCAAGTCCAGAATATTCAAGTATTTGAAGGAACATTAGATAGACGTAAGGATGATAGAATTATAAAAGCAAAAGAGCTATCTAATCTTCTTAAAAAATATGAAGAAATACTGGAGCTTAAAGACAGAAAAGATGCCATAAATCAGGTAATGGAGTATCAAAGTAAGAACCAGTTGGCTGTACAAATGATTCCGTTTCAAACTGATTTGCAGGGACGCCAGTTGGAACAGGTAAAGCAACGGATATCGGAAGTTGGAGAGATTACGGATGCGCAAGCAATTGCATTGATTGATTCTGATTATGAGCAGCTAATGATGTATCTTTATTATATATCTGCCCGATACATAAAGAAATTGGGAAATAATCAGTACAGGGACTTATATAGCATTCTGTTTGAAGAAAGCGAGGATACGCAGGTAGAATCGTTCTCTAAGTATTTGAGTAAGACCGAGAATGTAAAAAGATTACAGAAACTATTTCCAATAATAATTACGACGTGTATTTCTGCGCATAAACTTGGAAATCCAGAGCCTATTTTTGATATGGTAATTATGGATGAAGCCAGCCAGTGTAATACGGCGGTATCATTAGTTCCGATTATCCGCGGAGAAAATTTAATGCTGGTAGGAGATCCGCAACAGTTAAATCCGGTTATTTTATTAGATGAAGTAGCGAACCAAAAGTTACGACAAAAGTATAATGTGATTGACGAATATGATTACCGGAAAAATTCAGTTTATAAAACATTTTTGGCTTGTGATTCGGTAAGTGATGAAGTTTTATTACATAATCATTATCGTTGTAACGAAAAAATAATCGGTTTTAACAACAAGAAATATTATAATTCCAAGCTTAATATATGCTCCAGCAGTAAAGAGAATCAACCATTGGTATACATGGATGTCAAAAACGAGAGTATCTACGTAAAAAATACTGCAACAGCGGAGGTTGATGCGATTGTTGAATATGCAATTGCAAACAAAGAAAAGAGCATAGGAGTTATAACGCCGTTTGTTAATCAGAGAAAGTTGATTGAAGAAGAGATTAAAGATAAGAACTTGTTGAATGTTTCTTGTGGAACTGTACATGCGTTTCAAGGGGATGAAAAGGACGTAGTTTTGTTCTCAACAGTCCTCACAAATCAAACACAAGCAGGCACTTATAATTGGCTTAAGAATAATAAAGAATTGATAAATGTAGCAACCTCAAGAGCTAGAGATAAGTTGATTGTATTAGCTGATTCTAATAACCTTAAGCGTTTGCACCAGAATAATACTGATGATGACTTGTATGAACTTGTACAATATGTTCAAAACAACGGTGAATCTGTTGTAACAAGTAAGAAGGCAAATTCTAGAGCATTAGGTGTTAAGCCTTTTAGTACGGCGACAGAAGAAGCGTTTTTAGAAAATCTAACGCATGCATTGAGTAATATCTGGCTATCACAATCTAAATATTCAATCCAAAAGGAAGTGGCGATTTCACAGGTTTTTCAGGATAATATAAGTTATAGTGATTTGTTTTATTCAGGAAGATTTGATTTTGTTGTATACGAGAGAAGAGGAAGAGAGCAAATACCGATACTGGCTATTGAATTGGATGGAAAAGAACATTTTGTGGATGAGGTTGTACGGAACCGGGATAAGAAGAAAAATGAGATTTGCGCTGCTCATAATTTGCAGATTATACGAGTCGAAAATTCATATGCCAGACGATATAACCATATTAAGGAGATTTTGTTGAATTATTTTTCGGTAAGGCATTAAATAAGATGTGAATATGAGTAAATCATGCATGCCCCTAGGTACAAGTTAGTACTTAGGGGTTTTTATCGTTATAAAAAATTTCAGAAGAGATGTATAGAATTTTGGATATACGATTGTAGAATAATATGTTATATTGGTTATAGGAAAAAACAATACGAAAGAGGTGCTTGTGATGACAAAAAAGACAAAGAATATTATAAGGTGGATTTTTTCTATATTTTGTTTTACGGCAGTGTTAGCATATGGATTTCACATTTGCTCAGTTATATTTTGTAGTGTGGGCGCGTTAGCGATGCCATTACCAAAGATAGGGGCTATATGGGAAAAGTTAATAGGTGGTAAAGGGAAATGGTTAAAACCGTTAATCGTAGGAGGTCTCTTTTTTGCAGGGGTTATGTTAGCGCCGACGTCGGAAAATGCTGATTCGAATGTGAACATACTTACTACCGAAACAGAGATGGTAGCTGTTGTAAATGCGGAAGAAGAGACTGCTGAGATGGAGATAGTTGTCTTAGAAACAGAAGAGGTTGCAAGTGAAACAGAAGTAGAATTATCTGAGTCTGAAGAGGTACCAGAAATAGAGAATGTCACAGAACTTGAGAATACGGAAACAGAAGTGGAAACTGTAGCGTACGATGTGCCCAATACAGAAGTTGTGTAAAAGGAAGCAGTTAATACAGTAGTTGTAAATAATACGACTTTAAATGAAACAACAAATGATAGTGTAATTAGTGATGAAAATAATAATGTGGAAAGCATAACCGAACCAGAACTAAAATACGCGGTTAATAATAAGAATGGCAAAATTCATATAATTGGAGAATGTGCTGCGACTGGTACAGGGGAGAGTGCAATGAAGGAACCGGTATATTTTGCGACTTATGAAGAGGCATTGGCTTATTCGGAGAAGATAGAACCTGGGGAGGATAAACGGCGGTGTGGGAATTGTTGGTAGATGGGAATGGGGATATAGTGAAGGTTAATGTTAGATGCCACGGCAACATCCGTAGGTAACCTCCAAAACCCTTGATTTTAAAGGAAAAATCGGTATTTGAGACGATGAAATACACCACGTTTACTCCAGTGAAAATTTGAGAAAATTCAAAGTAAAAACAGATAATTTGAAAGAAAATAAATAAAAGTCAGAGAATTTCGATGTTGTGCTAACACGAAAAATTACAAAGAAACAATTAAAAAATCCGATTGTGTAGGAAGCATAATTCCATCACAACCGGAGAATGAGCGAGTCTTATACAGAGTCGTTACGTGATTGTAGAGTGAGTAATTTCGTGGGAGCACTTTTTATTTTTGCAAGTCTCTTGCCATAGTTTCTTCGATGGCACGTTTCACAAAGGCAGTGGTGCTTTCGCCCATAGCGGCGGCATGTTCCTGAAGAGCAACACGGTCTTCGGGGAACATTCGAACTTTTACTTCTACAAATTTATCAAGATATTTTTGATTAGCACGTTTACGAGCTTCTGAGAGGCCGGTAGATGTGCTTTTTTTATTATTTTCCATTGTATTCATCTCCATTGGGATTGATGTGTGGAGAGTAGATTCCACGTAAAGATTATAGCACAAGCAATCGGAAGCGACAATGTATAAGGTTTTCGGAAAACTTATTTTATGGAGGAATTTTGTATGACATTTAAGAAGAGCAGAAATATGAAGGTATATGAGCAGAGTGGTTATAACTATAAGTCCACACCAACAATCATGTTAAAAGGACAGTGGCTGAAAGAAGCAGGATTTGATTGCGGAACGTCCATCACGGTTACTTGTGAAGAGGGAAAATTAATTATTACTCCGAGAGAGGAAATTAGTTTTATTGATGCATTTGAGAAACAGCAGATTAGTATGGTAGCGGAGAAAGGAGAGTATTGCTAATGGGTAAGATTATTGTTATTGGATCACAGAAAGGTGGCGTGGGTAAAACCACGACCACACTGAATCTGGCATATGCGTTGAGTAAGATGGGAAAGAAAGTCCTGACAGTGGATTTTGATAGCCAGGCAAATTTGACTACTTGTTATGGAGTGGAAAATACTAGTGAACAGGATTATACAATTGGACATTTGATGATGGCACAGATTGAGGATGCAAAGGTTCCGACGATGAAGAGATTTATCTGTACAAAGGACGGAGTGGATTATATTCCATCATCGATTTATTTATCTGTAGTGGATGCAAAGCTTCGATTGGAAATGGGTGCAGAGAGAATGTTATCAGAAGTGTTGGAGCCGTTGAAAGATAAGTATGATTACATTCTGATTGATACTTGTCCTTCTTTGGGAACCTTGACCATCAATGCTTTGGCGGCAGCGGATGAAGTTATTATTACGGTCAATCCTCAGTTGCTTGCAATGATGGGACTACAAGATTTTATGTGGACAGTAACAAAGATTAAAAGACGTATCAATCCGAATTTGGAGATTGCCGGAATACTGCTTACTATGTGTGAGAGTAGGACAAGCCTTTGTAAGGTATTGACGGAAGAAGTGACAAGTAGCTTCCAGGAGAAAGTTCGTATTTTTGAAACAAAGATTCCAAGCACAATAAAGGTTGGAGAAAGTATTTATTATGGAAAAGCTATCGAGCAGTACAGCCCGAAGGCATCTGCAGGTATTGCGTATAGAAAATTTGCAAAGGAGTTGATTACATATGAAGGCTAATGCATCAAGAAGAAAAGTATTTAACGATGCGATTGATCTGTTGACAGATGAGATGCCAGTTCAGGTTGTAGAGAATGGAATTCAGATGATACCAGTAGAAAGTATCAAACCATTTCATAATCATCCATTCCGGATGTATGAAGGAGAACGCCTGGAGGATATGGTGGACAGTATCAAAGAGCATGGAGTTCTTAATCCAGTGATTGTACATAGAACAGAAGAGGGATATGAAATGCTTTCCGGACATAATCGGTGGAATGCAGCGAAGATAGCTGGATTTGCTGAGGTACCGGCGATTGTAAAAGAAGGGCTGACAGAGGAAGAAGCGTATGTGTATGTGATTGAAACAAATCTGATGCAGAGATCTTTTACGGATATGTTACCGAGCGAGAAGGCAGCAGTGCTAGCGGAGAGGTATGAGAAAGTGCTGAGCCAAGGGAAAAGGAATGATATTTTAAAAGAGTTGGAAGTACTTGAAGGGATTGAATCAACTTGTGGCAACAGTTGCCACAAGTTGAAAAAAAGGGATGGTCTTGGTGAAGAATATGGACTTTCTGGACGTACTGTTGCTAATCTGCTGAGAGTCAATAAATTGATACCTGAATTAAGAGAATGGTTGGATTTTGGAAAATTGAATTTTATGGCTGCAGTGCAGTTATCGTATGCTCCAGAAGAGATTCAGAAGACCGTTTGTACATTAGGGAGACCGATTAACAAAGAAATGGCAGTAAAACTTCGAAAAGAGGGAGTTACTATTTCAGATGTAATTAATATTGTATGTGGAACGCAGAAAAAGTCGGTTGCTACTGTTAAGTCAGTAAAGATATCTGAAGATTTGTATGAGAAGTATTTTAAAGGTGCTGATTCTAAAGCTGTGGAAAATGTTGTGGCGAAAGCACTAGCGGCGTGGTTTGAGGAGAAGGAGGCATAACGTGTTTAGTGCAGAAGATTTGAAGGTGCTAGACCCGAAATACTTCTCCATTATAACAGTGAGTGATTACGATGTTACCATAATGTCCAGGAATACTGGACATATATGGTACATCCATAATCCGGAGTATCCGGGGGAAGGAACCTGTATTATATTTCATAAACATAAGGCTTCTCATCCGTATCATCAGCATGGAAGAACAAATACGCTGAGACAGGCAGTAAGAAGTATTAGGGCACATGACAGGTGGCAATTAAAGAAGAGAAGATAGTCAATAAGGCTGGTAGATATGAATTCTATCGGCCTTAATTGTGTATGCAGAATTATATATATGGTTTGCAGGAGAAAATGGTATAAAAATGTAGAATATTGATGTAAAATGAAAGAGTAAAAATATCTTAAGCGAGGTGAATATTTTGCAATCAAACAGTATCGAGTTATTGAGACGCCATATAGCAACCCATACAGAACGTTCTGCAGAAGATCGTGCAGCGGTTTCAACATTAGAAACATTTTTGATTTCAGAAGGTAGAATTAATACAAATTTTTCTTGTGATGATAAGTGGCCAAATCATGATGGTACATTTGAATTTGTATCGAATCCAGAATTGTCAAGAACTCCTGAACAGAATTTTATAGTTCAGATAAAGGGAACGCATACATATACAGAAGCGGATGGAGTAATTTCATATAGTTTGAAGAGTTTGGCATTTCCTGCTTTTATAGCTGGCGAAGTAACGGCAGATCCGGGAATTTTATTTATTGTTCTTAATCCGGACGTGAGAGGCCAGAAACGTGTTTTTTGGAAGTATTTGTCACCTAGCGTTATTGAAGCTATTGACTTTGAAAAGAATAGTACAACTATTAAGCTTACCTCTGAAGATGAGATAGAGGATACTGATGAAAGTGTTGATAAGTTTTGTGATAAGCTTCGACGAATTGTTGATTTCCATTTGTTTTTAAGAAAGTTAAATAAAGATAGTCTTAGAAAAGAAGATGCAATAAAAATTGTTGAGACTCGATGTGAGGATATTTCGCAGGAAATTGACAGAATTAAGAGTGAAAATAAAACACGAGACCATATTTCAAGAAGAATTGTCAATGGGCTATATGATTTGTGCTATGCGGTTTTGGTACTAAATGCCATAAGCTTAGGATACACGGATGTAAGTGAGAAGTTGGCGTGGGAGCTATCTCAATTTAATATTGAAACAAAATATTTGAGCAATTTCTTAAAAGGGCTTAAATATATTGGTTCAAGAATTCCGGATACTGGACAATCCGAAAGATTAATGCTGAAATATTATAATTATCTTTGGGAAATCAGAAGTTTTTTAAAGAATAAATTCAATATGACGGTATTAGATAATTTGGAAGAATTTCCATTATGTACGGATACCCTTGATGCGGAGTATTTTGAAATGGTGGCTTCTAGTATTGCCGCAATTGATTTATCTCCAAAGAACCTTAGACTTACGCGATATTATATTCAAAAAAAGACTCCTTTTTTTGTCAACGGAGAAAGATATTTTGAAATTACATTGCAGTTGGCAGGAATGTATGCAACCAAATTTAATCGAATAACGGTATATACAAAACAAAATATATCAACTAACTACTCAATACAAATTGCATATAATAACGCAGAAATTAACCTTTGGGGAATAAAAAATGAAATTAAAGTAGTAACAAATTGGAAAGTATCTATTGACCCATCATGCTTAAATAAACTGGGTAAGATTTTGAAGATAGACATGAAACTGAGTAAAAATTATGGTGAATACGGTTCGCTAATGGATTTTCTAACCAAAACAGGCATGAATCTGTTTGACGTGATTAATTTGCGAGAGACAAGTTTCAAAAATGTTTTATCTCAGATTTATGGACAGACAAATACCAAGCTATTTGAGGAGATACTTATCAAACTAAGAACGGACTATTCTTTAGCTTCTTCAAAAGAGGGAAGATACACTGTGCGGTATGTACTGTTAAATTTGCGCGAAGAGATATTAGAATCTGTATTACCAAACGCTTTTGATAAGAATTGCCTGACGGAGGAACTCTTTGTTACAAGTAGATGTTTTCCATTTGAGCAAAAGCCTTTTATTTCGAATTTGGCTGGAAGAAAAACGAGCAAAGGCAGTATTAGAGATTTGCTTGAAATAACAAATAATCCGGCAAAATATAATGTTGTGAGACCTTACTTGACAATTGAAAATTTGATACGGGAAACGGGAGAATTATACTTTGATCTTGATTCAATAGGGACTATAGAGGAGATAAAGAAATATAACGCCAGTTTAGATAGATGGGAACGGAATAATGGTTTTCTCATTAAAGAGGATGGTGGAATTGTGTCTATTGATTCTTATGAAAGTACGGCGTTATACATACTTGAGAAATTGTTAAAGATGTCTAAAGTAGCTAATAGAGGGCAAAAGGAAGCGAATTCACGATATCTTAGACAGTGTAATATAAATTTTGAAGATCCATTAAAGAAGATTGCATTGCAGAAGCTATTCGTAGAGTCGCAGGTAGTCCTAATTTATGGTGCAGCGGGCACTGGTAAGACTACACTGATTAATTATATTTCCAATATGATGGGACAAGCAAAAAAGTTATTTCTTACTAAAACCCACACGGCTTTACAGAATTTAGAAAGACGCATAGATAATCCTGGATTAAATTCGGATTTTGTCAGTATTGATAGCTTTACAAAGGCAGTAACGCTTTCGGATTATGATGTAATTTTTGTAGATGAATGCAGTACGATAGATAATAGAACCATGAAAAGATTACTTGAAAAAATTGACGAAAATACGTTACTTGTTTTGGCGGGGGATATTTACCAGATTGAAGCTATTGATTTTGGAAATTGGTTTTATTATGCAAAAGATATTATTGATACGGATGGTGCAAATGTTGAACTTTTAAATACTTGGAGAACAGATAAAGAAGAATTAAAGAGTTTATGGGATGAAGTAAGAAAAAATGAAGCTATCATTACAGAAAAACTTGCAATGGATGGTCCATTTTCGTCTGACATAGGAGAAGATATATTTTCAGTTGGAGATGATGAAATTGTATTATGTCTTAACTATGATGGTAAATTTGGTTTAAATAATATGAACCTTTATTTTCAAAATGCCAATACTCAGAGCGAAGCATTTACATGGGCAGAGTGGACATTTAAAGTAGGAGATCGTGTAATTTTTCTGGATAATAATCGTTCCTCTTTGTTGTATAACAATTTGAAAGGAAAAATTATTGATATATCCAAAAATGAGATGTCGATAGTATTTACATTGGATATAGAAACGGTTCTAACAGAGCGACAATGTAGATCTGAAAGCTTTGAGTTTGTTGATGTAACTGATGAGGGAACGCGTATACGATTAGAAGTAATTACTGGTGATGAAGAGCAAATGTCTGATTATGAAAGAATTAAAACAATTATTCCATTTCAGATAGCATATGCGGTTTCAATTCATAAAGCCCAAGGCTTGGAATATAAGTCAGTAAAAGTAGTTATTCCTTCTTATAATGCAGAAAAAATATCACATTCCATATTTTATACTGCGATAACTAGAGCCAGAGAGAGTCTTAAGATATATTGGAGTGCTGAAACAATGGAAAAAATTGTGGAAAGTTTTGCAAAAGAAAAAGAAGAACAAAGAACGTTATTATTGATTAAGAAAAAATTGGGACTGTTATAAGAATATGTGAGAAGCATACTTATGGTTTTTGAACGTAAAGTATGCTATACTAAAACATCAAGGTAATCTTGAATTTTACGAAAAGGATGTGTGGGAATTATGGCTGGATGCACATGTGAAAACTGGACTTTGGAAGATTTATCAAGTGCTTTAAGAGATATGCATAAGGATAATAAGAGAATTGTTGTACCCATGTTTCAGCGTGGTAAGAGATGGAAAAAGGGACAAGAGCAAAAGTTTATTGATTCACTAATAAAAGGTTATCCAGTAGGTACTATGCTTTTTTATGAAACATATGAAGATAATAAACGAACATATATCCTGGTTGATGGTCTCCAACGTGGAAATAGTATCAAGAAATATATTACAAACCCTACAGAATTTTTTTATGATGATAGTATTTCGGATGAATTTTGTGAAAAAATATCTGAAATTATTGGATTAGATGGACAAGATGAATATGCCAAAATAAGAACTATATTAACTGCCTTCATTAAGAGTAAGACTTCTTTCAAGAACATACAGTATTACGAAGTGGCTAAGCAGATTACAGATGAGTTCAACGTAGGATACGAGCCGATTGGTGAACTGATTAATACATTTACTGTTTTTTTCGAAGAAAGACAAGCCTTATATGATCGAATTGCAAGTACTGTTATTCCGGTAGTTGTATATACCGGAGACGAAAACAATTTGCCGGAGATTTTTGATAGAATTAACTCACAAGGAACTCCATTGGATCAGTATGAGGTGTATGCTGCAGCATGGCCTGTAAAGCAGAGATATTCGATTGCGAATTCAGAGATTATAGAGTATGTGGTAAAGAAATACGATTCCTTTACGGAAGATGATTATCAGATTCATGGGTATAATCGGGAAGAGATGCGAACCAGTAAGCAATTAAATGCATTTGAATATTTATTTGGTTTAGGTAAGCATATTGTGTCAAAATATCCTATGCTGGGATTCAATAAGGGACTTGCAGAGGATACGGTGAATCCGCTTAGTTTTGAATTGGTGAATGCATGCTTAAATGACGCTGATAGGATAAAAACATTGTATCTGAACTTGGAAACAATAGATATCAATGCTTTTGAAAAAGCATTATACGAAGCAATAGAGTTTGTAGAGGGAGCTATTTCTGTTGTTACAAAGTTTAAGGGGAATTCCCATTCATCAAGCAAGATTTTTCACTCCAAATATCAGATAATGTCAATGATTTCTACAAGTTTCAAAGAAATGTGGGTAGATGTTGATTTTACAAAGAAAGCATTTGATTGGAATGAAAAAAAGAATTCGTTAGCTAAAAATCTTTTAAGGTATTATGTGTATGATATTATCACCAATTACTGGAGTGAGGGCGGAACTGGAAAAATACATGCAGCGGCAAAACCGAATCGATATATGAGCGAAATTTCAAGTCGTTCATGGATGGTGGCACTTGATGCCTTTTTTGAAAAAACAATGCAAAGGGCAGAAAAGAAAAATATTGCAAATCCACGAAGTGAAGAGTATGTGATACTAAATTGTATATATTTAAATACGTTTACTGCAATGGATCAGCTTTCACTAGATAAATTTGATGTAGAACATATAGCACCGAAGGAACAAATGCGTAAGCTGATTGAAAAGTGTAATGGGGAAGGATTGCCGATAAGTTGTATTGCGAATTTGTGTTATTTGCCGGAGTACGTGAATCGCAGTAAGAAAGATAAAAATTTCTACCAGGATAAAAAATATTTGCAACACATTAATTTGACAGAGATAGAGAATAAATATAGTTTTACTGAAGCAGACGATCTTGAGTGGATGGATATGCCGTACGAATCACAAGATTTTGCTGTTCTAAGGGAATACTATGTTGATTATTGTGTGAAGCGATTCAATAAACTGAAACACTTATTCTGTGATTCCTTGGGAATTGAATATGAGGTTGTGGAACAGGAAGAAGTTGTTGAAAAAGTTATTATACCTAAGAAGGTTGACACTTCAAATAAAAAGGTCCGTTTTGCAGACAAGTGCATTCTTAGACTTGCACAAAGTATAGACGAGGAATTAATAAAAGCCGGTCGTAGTACATACAAAACGCAAGATAAGAAAAAAGGATACGTAATTACAACTTCGAAAATGTATGTACAAGGCGCACGTGAAAAATATTGGTTTGCGTATAGAAAGAGTCAGGTGCAAGATATACAAGATTGTGAAGAACAATATATTGTATATGGTTGTAAAGATGAATCAACCTTAGTGTTATTGCCAATTAAAGAGATTGAAGATAAAATTGAACATTTAAATGCATCGCAAGATGATGATGGAAATATTTCGCACTGGCATATAGTATTTTTTAAGGATGCGACTGGTAATATGACATGGATGTTGTCAAGACCGGAAATACAAGAAATAGATATAACGGAATATGTGTTATAAATGATTAGGAGGCACTTCATTAGGAGGTGCTTTCTTTTTGTGTATTATAGAAAACTATATTATATAAAATCTGCAAGTAAACAACAACAAATAACAACAAACTACAGTAAATATCTTGAAAAATAGAATACATAATGCTATGATACAAGAGGTGTTTTTTTGTCTAATATTTAAAGGTTTAGGTGAGGTTATGTTAGAGAATACGAGTGAAAAATGGGTAAGTATAGATGATGCGGCAGAATATCTTGGTGTAAAACCTGTTACGATAAGAGACTGGATTAGAAAAGGAAAAGATATACCTGCACATAAAATAGGTAAACAGTGGAAATTCAAGTTTTCAGAATTGGACGCTTGGGTAAAGAGCGGACAAAGTGCAGAATAAAAATGTGAAAAGGATTGAGGATAGAAACATGGCTTATAATGTGTTGGATTTATTTTCTGGTGCAGGTGGACTTTCAAGAGGATTTATGGATGCCGGATACAATGTGGTGCTTGGAGTAGATTTTGATGATGCAGCACTAAAAACATTTAAGGCAAATCATGGAAAATCAGAGGCGATGAAACTAGATTTGTTTGATCATAGCAATATAGATAAGATTACAGAATATCTTGAGCGTAATAAATTCAGTA
Source organism: Roseburia sp. (assembly GCA_045531555.1). Taxonomy (GTDB): domain Bacteria; phylum Bacillota; class Clostridia; order Lachnospirales; family Lachnospiraceae; genus Roseburia. The sequence goes on from JAZSEF010000065.1 coordinate 45,643, forward strand.
TAGATGTGCTGGTAGGCGGACCTCCTTGTCAGGGATTCTCTGTTGCAGGCCCGAGAAATATGGATGATAAAAGAAATTCATTGTATCTCGCAATGGTTAAGCTTGCTGATATTTTAAAACCGCAAGCTGTAATTTTAGAAAATGTTCCGGGAATGATTCAGATAAATGATGGTATTGGAGCAAAGAGAATAGTACAAGATTTTGCAGAAATTGGTTATAAAATGGTGCCAAAACTTTTGTATGCTCCTGATTATGGAATTCCTCAAATAAGAAAGAGAGTCTTTTTTGTTGGGCTGAGAGATACTGATACGGAATTTGAATTTCCAGAGGCTTTTGTGGATAAAGAACATTATGTTACTTGTGAAGACGCAATTGGTGATTTACCATCGCTACAAACAGCTGATGGAGAGATTATTTATGGAGAAGAAGAACAAGATTATTTGTTCGATGCTGTCAACGAATACCAAAAAGAAATGCGAAAAAGAAGTACTAAGGTACATAATCATATAGGGAGTGTACCGATTGAAAAAACCAAAACTATGATTTCAATGGTTCCAGAAGGAAAAAACTATAAGGCACTTCCAGAAGAGTATAGTTGCTTGTATAAATATCATGAAGCATTGACTAGATATCATAGTAAAAAACCATCATTAACTATTAATACAGGGCACAGATCTCATTTTCATTACAAGTGGAATAGAATTCCAACAGTACGGGAAAGTGCAAGATTACAGAGTTTCCCGGATGATTTTATTTTCTATGGTAATAAGTCAGAACAATACAGACAAGTTGGAAATGCAGTTCCGCCAATGCTTGGAAAAGTTGTGGCTAAAAAATTGCTGCAGTACCTTAAGGAGAACGAATAATGAGACAGTATAAGTTTATAGATTTGTTTGCGGGATGTGGAGGTCTGGAAGACGGATTTTTACAGTCTGGAAGATATAAGGATGTGGCAGCAGTGGAATGGTTAAAGCCGCAAGTTGATACATTACGCCACAGATTAAAAACTAAATGGGGTATTGAAGATGCAGCCGAAAGAGTAATGCATTTTGATATCCAGAGAGAAGATGAGCTTTTCCAAGGATGGGAAGATTCTGAATTTGGAAAAGGTATGGGACTGGATTATTTTGTAGATAAAGAGAATGGAATAGATGTAATTATCGGTGGTCCCCCTTGTCAAGCATATTCTGTTGCAGGAAGAGTACGTGATGAAAATGGAATGAAAGATGATTATCGAAATTATTTGTTCGAACATTATTTAAATGTTGTGAACCGGTACAAACCTGTGTTATTTGTTTTTGAAAATGTTCCTGGTATACTAAGCGCTACACCTAGTGGGGTTCCAATTACAGATTTGATTCGACAAGGGTTTGAAAGAGTTGGTTATGAAATCATTGATGACTTAAAAAAGGCAAAGGTAAATGCAGCAGATTATGGTGTTCCTCAGAATAGAGAGAGGGTAATAATAGTGGGGATAAAGAAGGGGGTATATGAAAATATTCAGTTAAAATTGAATTATTTTTATAATGAACTTTTACCACGCTATAAATCCGAAAGAAAGATAACAGTAAAAGAGGCAATTGGTGATTTGCCTTCATGTGCTCCGTTTTGGGATGAAGAGCATCATAAAAAGAGAAAATCGCATTCGGTTCCGGAGTGCGAATATACATGGCATAAGCCAAGATTTCATAATTTAAGAGACATGGATACTTTTAGAATTCTGGCGGAAGATATTGAGTCTGGAAAGAGGGAGTATGATAGTCAGAAAATTAGTGAATTGTATGAGGAGAAAGTTGGTTCAAAATCGCCAATCCACAGATATCATGTACTTGAAGCTGATTTGCCAAGTACTACAATAATTGCTCATTTGTATAAGGATGGTAACCGGTTCATTCATTATGATTCAAAACAAAGTAGATCCATTACAGTAAGAGAAGCTGCAAGACTGCAGTCCTTTGATGATGATTTTGATTTTGTGGGTTCTCAGGGAAATGCATATCAGATGATTGGAAATGCAGTGCCACCACAGTTGGCGAAAAGAGTGGCGTTGGCACTAAGTAAATTGCTAGATGAAATAGAATAAAACAAGGTGATGAATTAATGACAGTAAAAACAAAAAAATTACTGTTTGAAATGACAGAGGCACTTTATGAAAAAAAGGCTGTTTTGCTCATTGGCAATACTGGAGTGGGCAAAACATATCTTGCCAAAAAGATTTCAGAACAGTTATGCAAAAGTGAATATAGCTGTTTTCCGTCAAGCGAAGATCAGTCTGTTAATGTTGAAATTATTTCATGCCATAATAGTGTTACGTATGAGGACGTGGTTGGGGGAATAACAGCTGGTACTGAATCAGGGAAAATGGTTTTTGAATATAAGGATAAAATTCTGATTGAGACAATTCTTAAAGCTTCAAAGGACTATAAGGATGGTAAGGGTACGAAACATGTCCTGATTATGGATGACTTACAGAGAAATGATGTATCTACGCTTCTGGGCGATGCAGTTAATGCAATAGGAACAGAGAATGCGGATACCAAGTTGTATTTGAATTCCGGAACAGAGGTTGATATTCCGCCAAATTTTTATATTATTGGAACTTACAATTCCACAGAAACGGGAGCAACATCACTTTCTAGCGATTTAATGGGCAGATTCTACATCAGAGAAATTTTATCTGACATTGAATATATTACGGAAGATACTAAATCTGAAAATGCAATATATTACGACCAAGTACGAAGTTTGGTTTTGAATTACCTGGATATGCAGTATCGGCTTAGTACATATGAACAGAACAGATATTTTCTTGGACACGGATATTTTATTGGTGACGATGTTTCACTAAAAATAAAATACCAGCTGATTCCTATTTTAAAGCAGTATATATCTGAAGGCATACTCGATGATGCAGCAGAAGCGTCAATTCAGTTACTGGATGCGGCATGCACAAAGAAGAAAAAAGTCATACCAAAAGTTTCCAAGAAAAGCAGTTTTGATGAGTATAAAAAGGGTGTGACAACAACACGCTTTATTAATGAAGACTCAACAAGACAATGTAGCTCGATACCGATTGAAAACCTTGTGGGAAGAATTATTGAACAGAAACTACTGACCGATGATCAGATAAAAAATAGTATCTTGTTTAACAAAAAGGTCTGCTATCGAGAAATGGAAGTTGGTGGCGTCACATATCAGGCTATGCTGATTGCTAATAGCATACAGCATAATAAAATTCGAAGAGGTGGAAAATCGACGGAAAGGTGTCTGTATAACGGCGGCACAATTCTTGTAGATGGATCAGAACATTACTTTACTGGAGGATTTCATCCCAAAGATTATGTAAAGGCTGCTTGTTGGGAAAAAACAGAAGGTTATAAGCTTGGAGAATCGTTTGGTGGTAACTTGGTACTCTTTAGAATTGTATGGCAGTATTATCAGGCTTTGATGGATGAGTATAGTCTTTATTTAAAAAACAATCCATCGGATATTGATAAAGGGAAATTGTTGGATTTTATAAAAGCAGAATGGAATGCATTCTTAAGTGACTTTAAGAAAATAGAACCGAAGAGCGTTATAAAGGAAGGCAGAGCTGACAAGGATTGGAAGCAAGAAGAAGCCATATATAATCAGGAGGCAAATGAGACAGTTAGGAAACGTATAACAAGTTTGAAAATATTATGGAGTAATCCTGGGGATGTAATCAGAACAGCCGATGGTTCAGAAATAACACTGGAAGGAGTAGATAACGATATGAGTGATTCAATCTATAAAGAATATTATGACGCGATGGAACTGCTTGGCATCAAGCAGATGATACTACAGGGACCTCCTGGAACATCAAAAACATATTCAGCGAAGGCTTTTTTGAAGTATCTGGCACATAACTGTTCAGATGCAGAATTGGCTGATATTCAAATTGCAGATTATTCTGAAGAGGATAAGTATTGTGCAAAGTTATTTAAAGGTAAAGGAGAACCAGAGATTGCATGGGATATAGTGCAATTTCATCCTTCGTATGGTTATGAAGATTTTATCAGAGGAATAAAGGTATCTACAAAACCGGGATCTGACAATATTCTTTATGAAACTGTCAATAAAGTCCTTGGTAATATAGCAGAACTTGCAAAGAAGCATAAGAAGACAAAGTTCTTCTTAATTATCGATGAAATTAACCGTGCAAATCTTGCAACAGTATTTGGTGAGTTGATATATGGTCTTGAATACAGAGCTGAACCAGTGGCAACACCTTATGCAGTAAATAATAACAATAGAATAAGCTTACCGGATAATTTATATATTATCGGAACGATGAATACTGCAGATAAATCTATTGGTGGAATAGACTATGCTATTAGACGTAGATTTTTGTTTTTTGAGCAGCTGCCAGATGAAAAGGTTATCAAAGAATATAGGATAGAAAAAGGTGAAGGACAGCGAACATTAAACAATCTGGCGTGCAAACTGTTTGAGAGTGTAAAAAAAGTATTTGATGAAGATTATCTTAGCCCTGAATACAGGAAGGAAGATGTACAGATTGGTCATACATATTTCTTGGTTGACAGTAAGGACAAGCTGATGAAGAGATTTGAATACCAGATTATTCCTATTTTAAAGGAATATTACAAGGATGGTGTTATCAGTTTTGATGTCAATGAAGCAACGGATGGTTTCAATGGATTCCTAAATTGTATTGCCGGAAAGATAAATATGACATCACAGAGAGATGATATCGAAAAGATATTCAATGATCTTATAGCATAGTTGGGAGTGGTTATATGAACGGATGGCAAGAGCCAAAAAACGGGAAACGTATATACCTTATAACTGATAATTCCAAAATGGATGATTTTACTGATTGCATTAAGTCAGAAGATATCGATAGACTATATGTTACTTATAGTGAATCGAGGGTGAATCTGGGGATACACTATTATCGTAATAGCCTATATTCATCAAATTTAGTTGGAATCTGTAGGGTAAAATCAGTTGATAATGAAACTTTATATGATGCAGAAGGAAACGAACTTTTATTAAAGGTTGTTCCTAGATTTAATGTGACGGTTATTGGGCTTCTCAATTATATAAGAGATGACGATGAATTTGATCGCTATATGGCACCACAGACCATAAGTAACAGACATAGGGAAAAAGACATAGAGGCCATTGACAGAAATGAAATATTCTATTTTTTTGAAAATGAAAAGCCTTTGAAGGTGGACGATGGAATATCGGCAGAAAATAGCATTATAACAGTCACGGTCTTTCTCACATTACTCAGGTTATTGTGTAGACGTCCGCTTATGGGAAGGATGCTAAAAGAAGAAGAAAATCTCACTGGTAAAGTTAAAGGGAAAATCGTTATTGGGAAAAACATTAGGGCAAATACTATGCATGGTCGTAATGACAGATTTTTCTGTCAGTATTTGCATTTTTCGGATGATATTATTGAAAATCAGATATTAAAGGCTGCACTGAAGAAGGCAAAGAGGTTTATAATTGATTATTTTGGAGATTACAGTAAAGATAATAATAATTATGCTAGTATGATTTCATATTGTTCAAATGCGTTGAGACATGTATCGGACATTCAATGCAGTGGAAGTGCATGTAATGGACTAAAGTTTTCCGGTTGTTATACCTATTATAAGCCTGTGATGGCGATGGCAAGGATGATTTTGGATGATATTTCAATCGAATCAAATGGCGAAATTAGTACTACAGGGTATATTGTTCCATATGCGATTTCGATGGAAAAGCTTTTCGAAGTATATGTTCGAGCTTATTTGAAGAAGAATGGTATTAACTCATACAGGAGCAAGAGTGGTACAGGAATAAGGCTAGAAAAATTCGATGACAAAACCGATGTTTTTCTGGAGGAAGATGGTCTGCTTAATCCTGGAAAGTATATTTCGGGTTCAATTAAGCCAGATTTGATTCTTACAGATCAGGAGACGGGAGAAACTGTTGTTTTTGATGTAAAGTATAAGGATTATGCAAATGGCGATTCTCGAAATGATAGATTGCAGCTTCTTGCCTACAGTATGATGTTGAATGCCAATAATGTTGGAATAATTTTGCCTACTCAGAACGAAATCGAAATCTTTGATGCCAGAAGAATTAACTCAATGGAAAAACGTATTATTAAATATCATCAAATGCTATTAGGAATGATGAAGGATAATCCAACCATTGCAGATTACATTAAGGATAATACCTTTGAAAAGAAGGAATAGTTATGGCTGATGTATTGACTCCGGAACAACGTAGAAAGAATATGCAACACATTAAATCAAACAACACGAAGATTGAAGTGCTGCTCAGAAAGGCGTTATGGAAAAAAGGATATAGATTTCGAAAGAATTATAAAGAACTGCCAGGTAAACCGGATATTGTGCTTACTAAGTACAAGATTGTAATTTTCTGTGATGGAGAGTTCTTTCATGGTAAGGATTGGGAAGTACTTAAACCACGTCTTGAAAAAAGTAATAACAGTGAATTTTGGATTAGTAAAATATCTCGTAATAGAGAAAGAGATGATGAAATAAATAAGAAACTTCTCTTTATGGGATGGACGGTTATCCGTTTTTGGGGTAATGATATAAAGAAAAACACGGATGAATGTATTCGTGTGATTGAAGAAACGATATTTGATTTAAAAATGCTAGAAGGTAAAGAATGCATTGATGAGTTTGAAGATAGCATTAATTAAAGAGCCTATAAAACATCTAATGAATAGACATGTCATTAGATGTTTTGTGCTTTAAGAAACAAAAATGATTAAAAATGAAAATATGCTTGACAAAACATAAGAAAAATGTAAAATAGATACTAGAAAATAAAGTTGGAGGTAAAAGGATGCCTAATAAAAGATCAGAGTCAATCATTGTAAATCAGATGTTACATCGAAAAATAGTGTATGCAATAAATAAGGCTATTTCAGATGATGTACCTAAAAATAATCGGGAAAATCGTTTGGAAACAAATAACCGTAATATTTTTGCTGCCGGGGATTACATCAATGACAATCTAAGAAAACATGTTGTAAAAGATGAAATCGAATTACTCTCTTTCAAAAGATATGCATGGGAGGGGCGTATTTTGGTAGACAGATCTAATCGTGTGACTTATACCATATCAACGCATCAAACATTGTGGTCTGCAATTCGAAAGAACAGAAACAGACCATATTATTTACAGTCGATTTTATATGCGGAAAATGGAGATTGTGAAGGCACACCAAAACAGATGACACTTACCGAGTTTTGCCCAGAAATAAAAGGTTCGACTTTTGAAGCGGAAGAGTTGGAAGACGATTTCGAAAAAATAATGAAGGGTAGCATCAGTCTGACGGATGGATATAAACATTACATTGTTGTATATACAGCAGACCATAGGGTAATAACGAATATAGAATTACTTCTTTTGGATAAGGATTTTGCAGAAGTTGATAAGTTAAGTCTTATGGAATATGTAAATCCTGATTTTGCTTCATTAACAGAAGGTGATTATAATAGTGGTGAAGATGTTGCAGATGAAAATATGTCTCAATCAAGACCATTACCGCTTAAACTTAAGCCTGGTGTTAAACCTGCACTCAGAGTAATGGAGGAAGAAGCTTAAATCCTCCTAAAACCGATTGAACAGGAGAGATATATAAAATGGAACAGAGAAAGTTTAATGGAGAGCGGTTAAAAAATGCCAGAATATATAAAGGTATTACGCTGACAGAATTAGCAGAACTGGCGGATATAAAGAAACAGTCGATTTCTTTATATGAAAATGGAAAAAACACACCTGACCATGAGAAAGTACGTACTTTGGCAAATATACTGGGATTTCCGTATGAATATTTTTTCCAGGCAGATAAGATAAAGGCTTATACAGAGACAACATATTTTAGATCTCAGGCAACTGCAACAAAAAAAGAACGTGCGTCTCAAAGTGTAAAGTTGGAGTTGGTGGCTCAGATGTATGAAACTTTGTGGAACTATATAGAGTTTCCGGCATTTACAGACCCGAAGGTAGAGTTTGAAGGTTTTGAGGATCCATTGGATTGTGAGTCAAAAGAAGCAATTGATGAGATGGAAGCAGCAGCGGATAAGGTGCGTAAGTGTTGGGGAATTCCAAGTGGTCCTATAAAGGATATGCAGTATGTTCTTGAGCAAAACGGCATTTTGGTTACTGGTTTTTCTATAAATGAGGACAAGATAGATGCTTTTAGTCAAAGAACGTTAGTAGATAATGCAGAAGTGTTTTTGATTGCAGTGGCATTAGGGAAAAGACCTGAATGTCGTTTGAGGTTTGATATGGCACATGAATTAGGACATATTGTCTTGCATCCGTGGAGTGAAGATATTGAATCTATTCCAAAGGAAGAGTTTAAGTCGCGCGAAAGACAAGCGAATATGTTTGCTAGCGCATTTCTGCTTCCAAGGGACAGCTTTTCAAAAGATGTGTCACAATATCCAACAGACTTAAAATTTTATTTGTTCTTAAAGAAAAAATGGAAAGTTTCTGTTCAGGCGATGATGTACAGAGCACGTCAGTTGGATCTTATATCTGCAAATCAGTATCAGTATATGATGCGTCAGGTATCAAAAAATGGGTGGAGAACGAAAGAACCGGATGATGTACCAGGTTCATTAAATGAAAGTATATTCCAGGGAGCCATTGATTTGTTGTTTGAAAATAATATTCTTACACCAAAGAGTTTACTAGCTGATTTTAAACGGAATGGTGTAGCTTTGTATCCGGATATGATAGAAGAACTTTTACATCTTAAAGAGGGGACGCTCCGTGTAGAGGATAAAATAATTCCATTATTTAGTATAAGGAAAAATGATGATTCAGAATAATAAAAATATCTGCCTGACGATGTAAAAACTATTGTCAGGCAGATGATTTAATAGAGAGGAGATGTGATACATGGCGAATGATAAAATAATGAAAGTGTCGTTGGAAATTCTTAGAGTCATGATGGATACATTTCCTCGGAAGCATTTAGAATTTGTTTTTGGCGGAATATTAGAACCCGGTGATATCGTCGAAATGGCGATGTTGGAATTAATAAAAAAGGCATATGAGAAGACCGAAGAAAAGCATTCTTTACGTTATTTCTATGAAAAAAACGGAATTACAGAAATGGATGAAATTATGCGTTATAGTAGACTGCAATCCTTTGTAATGAAGTGGCGAAAAAAAGAATATGAACGTCGCATATTAGATCCCGGGTATGAATTTTTAAATGAAATGGATGAATTATTACCACCAGATATGTCTGATATGAAGACAAGGCTGAGTGGATACCAATTAACAGAAATGAATTTTTTTGAACTGAATATAATGTTGGAAAATGAATTTACAAAGGCTTTTACAGAGAAACGCCTTATTGATTCTAAAAAAATATCTAATGTACATTTCAAAGAGATTATGCAAGAATTTGATGATGTAATTAGTAAATTAAGGGAAGGGTGGTTGCAGTCTGCAGAAGATATTGTGTTTTCTTCTCTTGCTGCATATACACTTGAATGGAAATATCCCGTAAATTTTCTTTATGCAGTAGCTAAGAAAATGGAAGAGAAGGGACTGCGGGATTTTCCGGACGCAAAAGCTCGATTGGCATCATTTTGCGCTGATATTCATTTTGAATCTATGCTGAATTATAAATGCTCAACTCATAGCAGAATGTTGACGGTTAGAGAAAGATATATAGAAATTATGTTGGAAGAACCGGAAGAGTCTCTTTTGTTTGAAGCAGAGCAACTTTCATTTATAGAAGGGTTAGGAATAGTAGTTCAGTTAATTAATAATATGACAATTGATAAGATTCCGATACAGGAATGGTTTATAAAATTTACAAATAAGGAAGACTGGGCTTCTTTTTTCATGGATTATGATTTGTTTGTTCATATAGATGAAGAAGAGAAAAACTGGACGAATAAGACTATACGGTATTTTCGAGAATGCTTAAGCCTTGTGTTGCTACCGTAAGAAAGGAGTTTGGATGAGAAAACAGCTTGCGTGTCCAAATTGTGGATTTAAAAGATTGGTTGATGCTGATGAAAATACCAAATCTGAGTTATATGAAGAATCACAGATGCGAAGTGGCTGGCGAGCAGATTATTACGCTAAATGTAAGAAATGTGGTAAACAGATAGGAATTAAAAAAATTGGATAAGTTGCTTAGTACAGAGCACAATGCATGATGACATATGAGCCTGACAAGTAGCAGTATAGCTATTTGTTAGGCTCTATTTATTTTTCCCGATTTTCGTTATTAGGACGAGAGTCTAAAGATGGCTATGATAAATACAGAAAGATGAATTATGGCTTCATAAATAATAGAAGCACAATTACATTGAATTTCGTCAGGCTTCTAATTGACAAAAGAACAAATGTTCGATATAATTAATGCATCGCTACATTAGGAAAAATGTTAAACAGCAACAGTAATAAGTAGTGTTTGGTCAGTTTGACTTTCCCTTTGACTGGCCTCTTAAATATAGGAGGCAAAGACGATGCAAGAAAGATTAGAAGTTGGATCACACGTATTTATTGTTGAAAGCAATCGTACTATCACGGAAGTGGTGGTAGCAGCAAGACGTGGAGATTTTTATACGGTAAGATTCTTGAATGGTGGTGCTATTCAGTTAAGACAAAGCAGGATATTTCTTTCAAGAGAAGAAGCAGAAAAGAAGATACTTGCCAGAAGTGAGGAAAAGCGCAGATATCATTCTCCATATGATTACGTTATGTGACAGGAGGGTGAAGCTATGAGAGAAGAGATACATGTAGCCTGTCCATGTTGCAAAAATAAAAGATTGTTCGACGCAGACCCAGATACAGAGGGAATTATCAAAATAAAATGCCCGATATGTAGAAGTGTTGTAGCTGTCAGCTTTCATCATAAGAAAATTCGTACTGAGCGAATCGCCACACAATAAGTAGTGAGCAAGGCCTGACGAAGTATAGGTGTTAAAAGCACCTGTATTTTGTCAGGCCTTTTTCTTTTGCCTCAAATTATATATATTCTCCGTTTGCTGTGATGAAAATTCAGTGCATTTTGAAAAGTAAATGGAGAAGAAATAGATAAGAAATTAAAAACATCTTACTAAGTTTTTTTAAAGGTGCTTAGTAAGGTAGAAGTATCCATCAATATGATGGTTCGCTGGATCTCCATCCAATCGATGATATCCAGTTTATCATAAATAAAATATTTCATAGCTGTATGGCGGCCGACGTATGGCGAGAATACATATCTGTTTTAAGTGGACAAGTCTTAGACTTGTTTGCTGAAACAGGTGGATTCCCGCTAGATTTGTCGTGCCCTTTTTTTAGTCTGTCGGGAATCGTTCCTGGCAGACTTTTGTGTTCTCGCTGTACGCGCAGCCTTGGCGGACAAGGAGAACACAAAATGAAAAATAATGAAAATCAGAGTAAACAGTATGCGATTCCAATGGAAGTAACTAACGAGACCATTAGAGATTTTGGCATTGATCCAAGCCAGGTGGTATGGACAAAGATTGGTAATAAGAAGGTGCGTGCATTCATGGTTCCATGCACAGAGGAACAATATTATGAGTATATGAGACCTCTGTGGAGAGAAGATAAGAATGCACAGAACAGACAGGCTATGGAGTCTTTGGAGAAGATGGCGGATGATCTGGATTTTGATCCGGCGGCAGCATTCTCAGTGGAAGAGTCTGTGGTAGGAGATATGGTGCTTGAAGCATTGATTGACCATCTGAATAATCTTGGTTCTGAATATGGAGACATTTTTAGATTAATTTACAATGGTGGAAAGACAGATGCAGTGCAGGAAGCATTTGGATTGAAGAAGAGTACGGCGATCCACCGTATGAAGAGAGCAAGAGAACTGGCAGCAGAATTTATTTCAGAGTAAAAGTATGGCAGCACCCAGGGCACGGGATGCTGCCATTTCTCTAATCTTTTTTATAAAACATAGTTTCATAGCCATCTGCACAGAGCAGTAGTCCTGGTATCCAGGGCGGTGTTCTTCCCATCTGCTCACAGATGGATTCCAGTGAAGCATTCATGGAGGCTTCTATGATAATTTCATCATGGACATGTCCTACGATGTGGTAGGGTGAGAGCGTCTGTAAGGCGTACATCAGAATGTCACGGCTGATTGCCTGGACGATATTTTCTACAAATTTCGGACCGTAGGATTCAAGACGTTCCCATTTCTTTGTTGCTCCGACACCTTCATAGGTTACGGATTCTCCACCAAATTGATTCTCACCAATTCTTGGTTTTACATAGGTCAGTGTTCTTCCGGAAGGAAGTTTGATAAATAGCATACCGCTCTGATAGAAGATACGGATGCCGTTCACATCTATATTGGTCCTCATTTTTATGGCTGACTTTACAGCACGGTCTATCTGCCACCAAAAGTTTACAATATTAGGATTGGAAGTCCGCCATGCGTCAACCAGTGGCTGGAGTTCTTCCTCTGGGATACCCATTTCAATAGCTCCCATAGATTTTAATGCACCGACAGAGCCACCATATCCAAGTGCAAGTTCCGCGATTTTGCCTTTCTGTCTTAAGCGGCTATTTATACCATGCTTTTCTACTGGTACACCAAACATGTTAGAAGCAGAAGCGCAATAAATATCTCCATTGTTTTTAAAGACATCAGCTCTCCAGGATTCAGCGGCTAGATGAGCCAGTACTCTTGCTTCGATAGCAGAGAAGTCAGCTACGATAAATTTGTATCCAGGTTTTGGTACAAAGGCAGTACGGATAAGTTCTGACAGCACATTAGGTACAGAATCATACAGCATGGAAAGTGCGACGTAATCCCTGGTAAGTACCAGATTTCTGGCTTCTTCCAAATCAGGCAGATGATTCTGAGGGAGATTCTGCAACTGTATAAGTCTTCCTGCCCATCTGCCGGAGCGGTTGGCACCGTAAAATTGGAACATTCCGCGAGCCCTGCCATCCATACATCTTGCATTATCCATTGCCTGATACTTTTTTACCGAAGATTTAGCAAGTTGTTGCCGTAAGGTAAGGACTTCTACCAGTTCCGGTGGAGCATCTTTTAAGAGTTCTGCCACAGCCTTTTTATCCAAAGAGTCGGTTTCTATGCCTTTGGAAACTAACCACTCACGCATCTGTATTACGGAGTTTGGATTATCAAGACCGGTAAGATTTTGAAGTCTTTCTGTTAGTTCAGCCTTAGTTATGCGGTCAAGTTCTACAGCTTCCGTTACAATATCATGCTCCAGTGCGATACCTCGGTCATTGATTTCCTGGTCAAGGTGGTATTCATCCCACAGAAAGTCAGGAACTGGGAATTTTGCAAGCTTTTTTTGGATGGCAAGTTCTACTTCCACGTCTCTCTTATTATAGGATTTGAAAAGTTCCCATTTTTGAATATCATGTTTCGGGAGATTACGGGTTCTGCCACCATTGGTTTTAGTTGCAGCACAAGGTTTACAGAAGTAACGGATCAGGTCTTTGCCTTCCTTCATTTTCTGGTCTTCCAGTTTTAATACTGCACCGACACCTTCCAGTGATAGTGGAAGTCCCATGTAAGCCGCCCAAATCATGCTGCATTTCCAGGATGATGGGTCAAGAAAGCGGTAAGTAGTATCGCTCTTAAGTCCGTAGGTTTTATGGTGACTCAAATCATTTTTATAGAGCCAGTTGGAAAGGCAGACACGCTCAAAGTTTGCATTGAATGCCCATTTAGTAACGTTTGGATCTACGATGGCATCCAATATTTTTTCTGGAATTTTTTCACCACACGCTAAGTCGATGACCTGTACGTCACCGCCGTTTACTGCATAGGCAAAGAGCAGGATTTCAAAGGAGTCGCTTTCTGCATATTTATAGGTACCACATTTTTTGATGTCTACATCAGAGTAGGTTTCTAAGTCGATTGAGAGTTCTTTTATCATAATATTATCATTCCTTTACAAAAATGGCAGCGGAACTAAGGAGCACCGCCGCCAGGATCTTATTTCTTATTTTCAGTTACATCTTTTGGTGCAAAGCGTTTTGGAAAGAGCAGCTGAAGGAAGCGTTTTACTACTCCGATAAACCATTTCCAAATCATAGCAAGACCCATCATCCAGAAGCTGATGCAGATTCCATAAAGAGTTCCACGTACCATTGCGTTTAAAATTTCACTAATCATTTCTATTGTCATATTATTTACCATGCCTTTCTGTAAGTATGGGTGGCAGCAGTATCGCCACCCGTGAGATTGTCAGTTCATTAGGAGAGGAAGTCATCGTCATCCTCTGTATCGAAGTCATCCTCAGCTCTTGCCTTGCCTCCGAGAGGTTCGCCGTCGGAAATTTTCTGCAAGTTGTTTAAGCCGCAAGCAATACCACGATTACCATTGCTGTTAAAAGCATAAAGGCTGATGGATGCTCTGCCATAAACACCGGAATATACTTCACTACGTTCCATAATCGGATTTCTGTCTGCATCCACAATACCAGGAGCAGTGGCAGAATTTGCATTGATGAAGTAGCAGTTCTTGTAAGCTTCATCATCTGGACGTTCGGTGTCACCATCTCTGAGAGGTGTTTTGATTACAGAGAGAGCAGGAACTGATTTGCCGTTACCTTTCAGCTTGCTCTGACCTTCCGCGTAAGCTGCCTGGATTGCTGCTTTAATCTTTTCAACGGTCTTGGTATCAGACTTAGGAATAATGAGGCTGACGCTATACTTTGGTGCGCCGCCGTTGATGCTCTTGGCATCCCATACATTTGCATAAGACCATCTGGTCTGTGGACCTGTGATTACCTTTGTTGGATTTACAATTTTACTCATTTTCGTTTTCCTCCTTAAAATCGTCTTTGGCTGTATTTAATGGTGCTCGTTTGTCTGTCATCGGCACCAGTGTAGGTTTTCCCTGGGGCTTGATTACAAGGGAACCCAGGAGCTCTTCGAACTTCTTTTTACCAAGCATGCTAGTCATGGCAGTGATAGTAAGAAGTTTTGGTTCATAAGGGTCATATCCAGCATTTGTTACTGCAGCGGCTACGGCTGCTTCGTCCGAATATTTTCTGTTAGCTCTGCCTTCCACCACTTTGAATCCGTCATAGGTGACACCGGAGAGTGCCTGCTGTAAGGCGTATTCTTTGATGTCATTTGCCCATGCGGTCAGGGAGTCTGCTTTAGCAAGAATTGCTGCAATTTCAAATCTGTCCAGGGTATCCGGCATTGCAAAATCATATTTGGCAAGTTCTAGATTATGTTCTGCACGTTTTCTGCAGGTGGCTTTCACTTTGCAGAACTGGCAGTGATCACCAGCGGCAAATTCACCTTGGCCGCTCAAAGCTAAAGCAGCAGTAGGTGCCAGTGTGTTGTCTGCCCAGGAAAGAAGTTCTTCCTTACTGCATTCATAGGTGCTGACGTTATCACGCCTTGGCTGGAAGATGGTCATACGGATGGTCCTGATATCGTAGATGCCATCGAATAACTCCAAAGCACCCAGTGCATAACACATCATCTGTGGATTGTGATCTGCCTCAACCAGGATTCCAAGTCCGTGCTTGTAATCAATGATGTGCAGGATGTCATCAGCTACGATGACGCAGTCACCGGTTCCAAATCCGTCCGGTACCCATCGGGAAAAGTCAAGTCTCTGCTCCACCATAATCTGTGGATCGGGACAGGTCTGTCTGATGGATTCCAGCTGTTCCATTACATAGGAACAGTATTCTGTTGCACAGTTTTCCATCTCCTGGCTGTAGTAGTCCAAGTTAGGTACCGGATCAGGAAGTTTTTTGCCAAGGGCTGTTAGTACTTTATATTCACATAAGGTGTGAGCGTCCGTTCCCTCTTTGGCATAAGGATTTGCCTGGTCTGGTGTTTCTGCACAGAGCTTTGCAGAAGGTGGACAGGATAACCAGCGGTGACTAGATGAAGCGGAGAGGTATGCGTGTTTACTCATGGGATAACGCCTCCACTTCTTTTAAAACAGCTTCATAGTCTGTTGGCTGAATGGCAGAAAGCTTTTCCGCACCGTGGCTTTTTAAGATTGCCTTGATTTCTGCTGTGAATCCTTCTCTGGATTTCTCTGCAAGTTTTGCTCGAAGATCCGTGAAGGAAAGTGGTGTTTCCGACTTTTCAGGGAGAGCAGCAGGCTCTTCTGAAAACATGCTTTTCATTTCTTTTGCTATCTCTAAGATGGCTTCACTGTGTTCGATGAGTCCACTTAAGAGAATTTCGAGATTACTCATTGGGTTCTCCTTCCTTTGTCTCTTTTCTCAATTTTTCTGCCAGAACTTTTGCTACTACGCTGATAGCGATAAGGGTATCAACCGCTTCTGCATTTGCCTGGCGGGTTTCTTCGCTCATATCTGTCTGCATCTGCAGCACCTCCATTTCCGAAGCACTTTCTGCGCTTCTGTTTATGTAAGGAAAGTTGTTTGGCTTTTGACCAATCTGTTTTAAAAATTTTTTGGAAGTCGTTTGCCTTACATCTGTGTAAGGAATAAGGGAGGTAATTTGACCAACCGTTCAGAGAAGAAACTTTTTGCGCGTATATAAAAGGAAGGAAAAATTTTGTTGGTTGGCGTTGGTCAAAGTTGGTAGTTTTTTCCTTACAGAAGTGGGAGGACTTTGTGTCCTTACTACTTAGATGCAGGAGGGAAAAAGATGCAGTTGATAATTTACACGGCAGACTGCACGGGAAATGCGAAGAACTGTAAGTATCCGCATAGAGCAGTTGTGACAAATGTGGATGAACTGCAAGCAGCTGTAAGCAGAGATCATGTGTGTGCAGAATATCAGGGTAATTACAGAAGCGTGGATAATTTCATTTCTTCTAATGTGGTTGTGATGGACTGCGACAACGATCATTCTGAAAATCCGGCAGACTGGATGACACCAGAGAAGATGGAAGAGATTTTCTCTGATGTGGCTTATGGATTGGCACCAAGCAGACATCATCTGATTGAAAAGGATGGGAAGGCGGCGAGACCGAAGTTTCATATTTACTTTGAGATTGAGGAAGTAACGGATGCGGAAAAATATGCAGCATTAAAGAGAGCCATTCATAGAGAGTATCCATTCTTTGATGGTAATGCTTTGGATGCGGGCAGATTTTTGTTTGGTTCCAGTGCAGGGGATGTGGTCTGGCATGATGGATGGATGACCATTGATGCCGTAATTGGTCCGATGGAAGAAGAGGATGATGATGATTTTACGGCATTCGGTGTGATTCCGGCAGGTCAGAGAAATAACGCTATGAATCTGTTTGCGGGGAAGGTGCTGAAAAGGTATGGAGAATCGGAAAAGGCTTATCAGGTATATCTGGAGAGAGCAGCTAAATGTGATCCGCCATTGGAAGAGGATGAATTGAAAACCATTTGGTATAGTGCACTGAAATTTTATAAGAAAAAGGTAAAGACAGATGAGTCTTATGTGGCTCCGGATACCTACAATGATGAGTTTGCTGTGGAGTCTTTGAAACCAGAGGATTATTCAGATATCGGACAGGCTAAGGTGGTTGCCAGAGAGTATGGCGACGAACTGAAATACACAGATGCTACAGATTTTCTCAGATATAACGGAGAGTACTGGATGGAGTCCAAGCAACAGGCAGTGGCAGTAATGGTGGATTTCTTGGATTTGCAGTTGGCGGATGCACTGGCTCAAATGGAGGCGGCAAAGAAGGCTCTGATGGATGCCGGTATTGATGAGAAGATTGTGAATGCCGGTGGTAAGACGTTGGAGAAGGTAATTGAACCGGAAATGCTGAAGGCATATTATGCCTATTTGGCAG
This sequence comes from Roseburia sp., assembly GCA_045531555.1. Classification (GTDB taxonomy): domain Bacteria; phylum Bacillota; class Clostridia; order Lachnospirales; family Lachnospiraceae; genus Roseburia. The sequence continues at coordinate 63,419 of JAZSEF010000065.1, forward strand.
CAAAGCAGTATGTGGCTTTTGTTATGAAAAGAAGGGATATGAAATATGTGACCTCAGCATTGATGGCAGCTAAGCCCATGCTTGCCATTGATGTCAGTGAACTAGATGGGAATGAGTTTCTTCTGAATGTACCAGGTGCTACTTTTGATTTGCGGGATGCTTCATCAAAAGAACCGGAAGCAGAAGATTATATCACCAAGCAGGCGTTGGCAGCTCCAGGAGAGGATGGAATGGATAAGTGGTTGGAGGCACTGGATTTGTTCTTTTGCAAGGATCAGAGTTTGATTGATTATGTACAGCAGATTGTAGGAATGGCTGTAATCGGAAAAGTATATATGGAAGCTCTCATCATTGCTTACGGAGAAGGCAGCAACGGTAAATCCACGTTTTGGAATTCTATTTCCAGGGTGCTGGGTTCCTATAGCGGTAACATTTCGGCAGATGCACTGACCGTTGGATGCAAGAGGAACGTGAAGCCGGAAATGGCAGAACTGAAAGGCAGAAGATTGGTAATTGCGGCAGAGTTGGAGGAAGGTCAGAGGCTGAATACTTCTGTGGTGAAGCAGATTTGTTCTACGGATGAGATTTATGCGGAGAAGAAATATAAGGATCCGTTCAAATTTACACCGAGCCATACTGTGGTGCTTTATACCAATCATCTTCCGAGAGTTGGTGCCAGTGACAATGGTATCTGGAGGAGACTTATTGTTATTCCTTTTAATGCCAAGATTGAAGGAAGTGGCGATGTGAAGAACTATGCAGATGAACTGGTTAGCGAATGTGCACCAGCCATTATGAAGTGGATTATCGAAGGTGCCAAGAAAGTGATTGCGGCGAAGTATAAGCTGAAATTTCCAAAGTGCGTGGAGGAGGCAATCAGCAGATACCGTGAGAGTAATAACTGGTTTGGGCTCTTTGTAGAGGAATGCTGTGAAGTAGATGAAGGCTATGAGCAGAAATCGGGTGAATTTTATCAGGAGTATAGAGCCTTTTGTTTAAGAACCGGTGAGTATCCGAGAAGTACTACCGATTTTTATGCGGCGGTGGATGGTGCAGGTTATGCACGTCGTAGGACAAGAAAAGGTTTCTTTATTTATGGAATCCGTTTGAAAAATGAGGATTTTGTGGATTAGAGGGACATTTCTTGTGAAAAGTGTGTATGTCGTTAAGGTCTATGTTGAAAAGTCTTTATAGGTGGATTTTTAAAAGAGAAAAAGGTCTATAGAGAAGTTTTAGAACAGACCTTATCGACCTGCACGCCATATAAATTTGATGGAGGTGCGGCATGCGTGAAAAAGTGATAGAGCAGAAATTAGTTGCGGAAGTAAAGAAGGCCGGAGGTATTTGTCCTAAGTGGGTGGCTCCCGGATTTGATGGGGTGCCTGACCGGATTGCAATGTTTCCTGGTGGGAGGATTGCTTTTGTGGAAGTGAAGGCTCCGGGAGAAAAGCCAAGACCATTGCAGAGAGCAAGGCATGAGCTTTTGAGAAAACTGGGCTTCCGTGTGTATGTTTTGGATGAGATAGAGAAAATCGGAGGAATGATTGATGAAATACGAACCACATGATTATCAGCAATATGCGATTGAATATATCAGGACACATCCGGTGGCAGCAGTGCTTCTGGACATGGGATTGGGTAAAACGAGTATTACTCTTACTGCATTGAATGACCTGTTGTTTGATTATTTTGATGTACATAAGATTCTGGTGATTGCACCGCTTCGTGTGGCACGAAATACCTGGTCAGGAGAAATTGGAAAGTGGGAGCATCTTGAGGATTTGCAGTATTCGATTATTGTTGGTACGGAAAAGGAAAGAAAAGCAGCATTGGAAAAAAGGGCAGACATTTATATTATCAATAGGGAGAATATCCAGTGGCTAATTGAGAAGAGTGGATATTTGTTTGATTTTGATATGGTGGTTGTGGACGAGCTATCTTCGTTTAAGAATCATGATGCGAAGAGATTTAAAGCATTGATGAAAGTAAGACCTAAAGTAAAAAGAATTGTGGGGTTGACGGGTACACCATCCAGTAATGGACTCATGGATTTATATGCAGAATTTAAGCTGCTGGATATGGGAGAGAGGCTTGGACGATTTATTGGAAGTTACCGGGTGAATTATTTCAAGCCGGACAAAATGAATGGTCCGATTGTTTACAGTTACAAGCCACTGCCTGAAGCGGAGCAGAGAATTTATAATGCTATTTCAGATATTACGATTTCGATGAAGGCAACAGACCATTTGCAGATGCCGAAACTGATTAGTTCCAGATATGAAGTGCAGATGGATGACAAGGAAAAAGAGAAATATGATTCCATGAAGGAGCAGTTGGTGTTATCGCTTCCAGAGGGTGAAGTTACTGCAGCAAATGCAGCTTCGTTATCGGGGAAGCTTTTGCAGATGGCCAATGGTGCTATTTATACGGATGATGGAGATGCAACATTGATTCATGATAAAAAGCTAGATGCTTTGGAAGATATGATTGAAGCCGCTAATGGTAAGCCGGTGCTTGTAGCTTATTGGTTCAAGCATGATTTGAAAAGGATTATGCTTCGGCTGACAGAGAAGAAGATTCCGTTTGAAAAGCTTGATTCCGATTCAAGTATCGAAAAGTGGAATAAGGGAGAAATACCGGTAGCACTGATTCATCCTGCATCAGCAGGTCATGGTTTGAATTTGCAGAGTGGTGGAAATACCCTTATTTGGTTTGGGTTAACATGGAGCCTGGAACTTTATCAGCAGACAGTGGCTAGGCTCTGGAGGCAAGGTCAGACTGCCGGAACAGTAGTTGTGGAACATATTATTACAGAAGGCACCATTGATGAGCGTGTCATGAAGGCACTGGAGATGAAGGATAATACCCAGTCCGCACTTATCGATGCAGTGAAAGCAGAGGTGAGAGCGAATGGCAAGTAAGAATTTGGCTGAAAATCCGTATGAGAAGTTGGCGAATGCGATTATTTTGCAGGCAGTTTCAGATTATAGAGCAGCATTAAAGAAAGTGAAGAAGAATCCTAAGAACCGGGAGGCTATAGAGGGCGCGTTGCAGTTGGAAAAGTTCTTCCGATCAGAGTGGTATCAGGTGCTGACATCTGTGGATGGAGAGTATCTGATTGAAAAACTTCGTGAGGAAGTATCAGAGACAAAATAAGAAAATCAGAGTCAATCCGAGGGAAATAAAATTTTCAATCGGAGGTAGATTATGAATCAGCATCAGACACTGGTGAAGAATGAACTTATGAAAGCGTTCAGAATAGAGCAGGATATCAATAACAAGATGGAACAAATTGTTTCTTTAAGAGAACTGGCAACCAAAGCAAGTAATGTTTTGAGCGATATGCCGGGAAGGCCGAATCGAAACATTCATAAGACAGAAGATATTATTGTTAAGTTTATCGGTATGGAAGAGGAACTGAAAAAGGAAATCAATTCTCTTCTGGGAACAAAACAGTTTGTGAAGGATTTAATCAGTCAGGTAACAGACAGAGAAGGACGTATTATCCTGGAGCAAAGGTATTTGCAATATGATAAGTGGGAAGAGATTGCCGGAGAAATGGGGTATACCGTAAGGCAGATATTCCGTATTCATGATGCGGCGCTTATGGAAATCAGTATTTCTGAATCATGTCATGAGATGTCATAGAATGTCACACGTTACTTATGATATTGTTATGCTAGCGAAAGAGAAAATGATAGAGGCCATTGTGGAGAAATCTGCAGTGGCTTTTTCTATGTGAAGAATTGAGGTGAAGTAGATGCCAAGAAAACCAAAGCGTCCCTGTTCTCATCCGGGGTGCCCGAATCTGACGGATGATAGGTTTTGTGAAGAGCATGAGAAATTGCACAATCAGAACTATGAGAAGTATGAGCGTGATAAATCTACTAAGCGTCGGTACGGAAGATGTTGGAAGCGTATCAGAGATAAGTATGTGTCACAGCATCCGTTCTGTGAATTGTGTTATGAGAAGGGAATATTGGTGGAGACAGAGGAAGTCCACCATAAAAAGAAATTAAGTGACGGTGGCACACACGATAGAGATAATCTGATTGCGTTGTGTAAGTCGTGTCACTCCAAAATACATGCACAGCAAGGTGACCGATGGAGTAATGACAGAACCTATTCCTATTAGGGTAGGGGAGTCAAAATCTCTATAGTCTTTCCTATAGGGGAACGACGCGGGGGTCTTGTGTGCAAAATCGCGAAATGGAAGATGGGGGTATAAACACCGTTTTTATTGAAATTCAAGCAGATTGAGATTGTTTCAAGCAAAGAATCAAAATAAAATAATATTTTGATTGAAATGTTTTGCGATGTTATTGCTTGGATTACTTTTTCTATGGTAACTAAAAAGCGACGAATTGAATACATGATTTTGTTTAGTAACTACAGTGTTGACTGAAATGAGTGGAGGGCATATACTGTAGTTGAAACAAGAGGTGCTTATATTGATAAACAGGAGACATATGGAATGGTTGATATGAATGCAAGGATTGCGAGCAATATTCTTACAATACTTAAACAGCAGAATAAAAAGCAGATTGATCTTGCGGAGGCACTCCAAACAAATAAGCAAACTGTTAATAAGATGCTCAATGGTGCAAGAATAATTAATGCAATAGAGCTAAAACAGATAGCAGATTTTCTAGGTGTGAAAATGGAAGAGTTGACCAAGATTCGGGGCAATACAGTAGACACTGATATTGTGCATGTGTTAATGGAGAAAGTAGAATCTGAACAGGCTAAAAATGCTTTAAGGATAGCGGATACGCTATCTGATATGATTCTGTTTTACAGCAGAGTGAGAGAAAATGCTACGGTGATGATGGAGGCATGGGAGCCATAATGAAAGATATATTTGATGAATGTTTATACAAAAAACAGAATAAGCAAAGAGTCAGATAAAGCATACCTGGGGAAAATTAGAAACGAATTTAATAGAGAGCTATTAGTAGGATCATGTAGAAAATGCGTGGTCCTTTTATAATGTCAAAAATTACGAGGGGAGGGGATTCCAATGGCAGGTAGAAAGCCAAAGCCTACAGCAATTAAGGAACTGGAAGGTAATCCAGGAAAAAGAAAACTGAATAAGAAGGAACCAAAGCCTGAAAAGGGAATGCCTATCTGTCCTGAGTGGTTGCTTCCGGAAGCGAAGGCTGAATGGAAGCGTTTGTGTGAGAAGTTGCATCAGATGGGTGTGTTGACGGAAGTGGATATGGCGGCGTTTGCTGCATATTGTCAGTCTTATGCTCGTTGGAAGGAAGCACAGGAGCATATTGATTCCGGTGGTTCTACTTTTGAGACAGATAAAGGTTACCAGCAGCAGACACCTTGGGTTGGTATTGCAAATACCAATCAGAAGTTGATGTTGCAGGCGGCAGCAGAGTTTGGCTTGACACCTTCTGCGAGAACAAGAATTATGGCGGCTGTTAGTGCAGATAAAGAGTCTGAGGATGAGATGGAGGCATTGCTTGGAGGTGATTCTTAATGGCGAGGGAAACAAGACCAAAGGATTATCCGAAGCTTAAGAATTATCAGCCAAGTAAGTTTATGCTTCCTACATCTCACTATGACAAAGAGAAGGCTGATCGTGCTGTGAAATTCATTGAGAACTTATGTCATACCAAAGGTAAATGGGCTGGTAAGAGGTTCTGGTTGTTGCCCTGGCAAGAACAGCTGATTCGAGACATTTTTGGGATTGTGAAACCGGATGGATACCGACAGTTCCGTACAGCTTTTGTGGAAATCTGCAAGAAGGTGGGTAAGTCGGAGTTGGCAGCAGCAATTGCACTGTATTTATTGTATGCGGATAATGAACCTTCTGCAGAAGTGTATGGTGCAGCGGCTGATAGGCAGCAGGCTAGTATCGTATTTGATGTGGCAAGGCAGATGGTGGAAATGACACCGGCACTGTTGAAGCGTTCCAAAATCATGGGAGCCACAAAGCGAATTGTTAATTATGGAAATGCCGGATATTATCAGGTGCTTTCAGCAGAAGTTGGTGGTAAGCATGGCTTTTCTGTATCGGGACTTGTGTTTGATGAAATTCATACGCAGCCAAACAGACAGTTATATGATGTATTAACAAAGGGCTCTTCGGATGCCCGACAAAATCCGCTTCATTTTATTATTACTACAGCCGGTACGGACAGATATTCCATTGCTTATGAGTTACATACGAAAGCAATTGATATTTTGGAAGGAAGGCGTGTAGATCCTACATTCTACCCTGTGGTCTATGGACTTAAGGATGATGAGGATTGGGAGGATGAAGCGAATTGGTATAAGGTGAATCCTTCATTGGGATATACGGTGGATATTGAAAGGCTTCGTGATGCTTATCGTGAAGCGAAGCAGAATCCAGCAGATGAGATTACATTCCGTTGGCTTCGTATGAACCAGTGGGTGTCCAGTACAACTGCATGGATTCCAGACCAGATTTATCAGAGAGGCAATGAAGAAATTGATTTGAAGTCTCTTGAGGGTAGAGAGTGTTATGGTGGATTGGATTTGTCTAGTACGGGAGACATTACCGCATTTGTGCTGATGTTTCCACCGAGAAATGAGGATGAAAAGTATATTTTACTTCCGTTTTTTTGGGTGCCGGAAGAAACAATTCCACAGAGAGTGAAAGCAAATTCTGTTCCTTACGATGTGTGGGAACGGCAGGGTTATCTGATGTCTACGGAGGGAAATGTGATCCATTACGACTTTATTGAAAAGTTTATAGAGGAACTTGGAGAGAAGTATCATATTTTGGAGATTGCATTTGACAGATGGGGAGCTACGCAGATGGTGCAGGATTTGGAAGGCATGGGATTTACGGTGGTGCCTTTTGGACAGGGATATAGCAGTATGTCAGCTCCGACCAAGGAGTTTTATAAGATTTTGATGGAGGGGAATATGGTGCATGGCGGTCATCCGGTGCTTCGTTGGATGGCAGGAAATGTTGTGATTGATACTGACCCAGCCGGGAATATTAAGGTGACTAAGGCAAGAACGAAAGAGAAGATTGATGGGATTGTAGCGGCGATTATGGCTTTGGATAGGTGTATTAGGAATCAAGTGCAACCACAGGGAAGTGTGTATGATGAGAGAGGATTGTTGGTGTTTTAGTGCAACCGTGTATGATTTTGCAAAATCATACGCCGGCTGCAATTATTTGTGCTATACTATGGATATCAACTTACTTGGGGGGTAGGCCGTGAAAAAGGAAGAACGTTCAATAGCTAAAATTGAAGATGACGTAAAATCAGCGAGGCAATCTTTTATTGGATTGAGAATGGAAGATTTATTATTGCGACTTCCAGAGTTAGAGGATAAACTTACAAAAAATAAATTAATTGAAGAATATTACGAAAATCAAGTGGGGACAAGAGATAAAGCAATAGGCGGAACCCGTACTAGAGTAAATTCTGCGATTAGAATTATAAAAGCTGATAAAGTTTTGTATGCCTTAAGCCTTATTGATGGTTCCGATTCCAGGGTTTTGCCAGAAGCAGTATTTGGTGCGAAGAGATTGATAAATAGAATAAAAACTGGGGAAATAAAATTGCCAGTTTTGGAATAACAGGTGATTATAATGAGCATGGGATATGGAGCATATCTTGAGAAAGCATTAGAAGACGATACGACGGTTTTATATTACTATTCATGTGGAAACGTAAACGAAGGATTGGAACGTTATAATGTAATGATGGACAAACACGATGGAGAAATAATAATTGACAAGACTTGTTTTGTTGAACCGGAGATTCATGTAAAAGTGAAGAAGAGTCCTAGTGGAAGAAAGAAAACATTTGAGAAAAGGATACTTGTCGATGTTCCCTATGAAAAATATATTGAAGAGGGACTAATTCGAATAAAAAATGCGAGCGGATGTTGGAAATCAAATAATGGAATTGACATCATGGCATTAAAATTGTTGTTTAATCTGTTTAATATGTATCAGGAGGAAGGAAAAATACCTGATAAAATATCATGGTTTAGTTAGTTGACGGAGCACTTATCAGAAATGGTAGGTGCTTTTCTTATGCTCATTTTTAAGGAAGGTGATTATAATGGGAATTTTAAGTGGAATTTTTAAATCAAGAGATAAACCACAGAATGCAACATCCGGCAGTGCATACCGATTCTTTACTGGTGGCAGTTCCAGTGGAAAGAATGTCAATGAGCGTTCTGCCATGCAGATGACGGCGGTATATTCCTGTGTACGTATTTTATCAGAGGCGGTGGCGAGTCTTCCGTTACATGTTTACAAATACAACGGAGATGGTGGTAAGGAAAAAGCGGTAAATCATCCGCTTTATTTTTTGCTCCATGATGAACCGAATCCGGAGATGACTTCTTTTGTATTCAGGGAGACTTTGATGACGCATTTGCTTTTGTGGGGGAATGCCTATGCGCAGATTATCCGTAATGGCAAGGGAGAAATCATCGCATTATATCCGTTGATGCCGAACCGAATGACGGTGGATAGGGATGATAAAGGACAGCTTTATTATCAGTATAACACCAGTAAGGATGATGCTCCTACCATGAAGGGAAGTATGGTAAATCTGAAACCTTCGGATGTGTTGCACATTCCTGGTCTTGGATTTGATGGGTTAGTAGGCTATAGTCCGATTGCGATGGCAAAGAATGCGATTGGTATGGCGATTGCTTGTGAGGAGTATGGAGCAAGGTTCTTTGCCAATGGTGCGGCACCCAGTGGTGTACTGGAACATCCGGGGACGATTAAGGATCCGGCTAGGTTAAGGGAGAGTTGGACGGCTACGTTTGGCGGCAGTTCCAATGCGAATAAGGTGGCGGTTCTGGAAGAGGGAATGAAGTACACACCGATTTCCATTAGTCCGGAACAGGCGCAGTTTTTAGAAACAAGAAAATTTCAGATAAATGAAATAGCTCGTATTTTCCGAGTTCCGCCACACATGGTTGGGGATTTGGAGAAGTCGAGCTTTTCTAATATAGAGCAGCAGTCTTTGGAATTCGTGAAATATACCTTAGACCCATGGGTCGCAAGGTGGGAACAGGCGATTGTCCGTTCCTTATTTTCCACGGATGAAAAAACACAATACTTTGTCAAGTTCAATGTGGATGGGCTACTCCGTGGCGATTATCAGAGCCGTATGAATGGTTATGCCATTGGCAGACAGAACGGTTGGATGAGTGCCAACGATATCAGGGAACTTGAAAATCTTGACCGTATTCCAGAAGAAGAGGGTGGAGATCTCTACCTTATCAATGGCAATATGACCAAATTAAAAGACGCAGGAATATTTGCGGGAAAGGAGAGCGAACCGAATGAAGAAGTTTTGGAAGTGGAAGAACCAGAAGGTTCTGAATCAGGAGACACAGACGGAAATGGTGGAGAGAACACTGTTCCTAAACGGCACCATCGCAGAGGATAGCTGGTTTGATGATGATGTGACACCGCAGATGTTCAAGGAAGAATTGATGGATGGGAATGGAAACATTACGGTCTGGATCAATTCACCTGGAGGAGATTGTGTGGCAGCCGCCCAGATTTACAATATGCTTCGCGAGTATGATGGCAAGGTCACAGTCAAGATTGACGGGATTGCGGCATCCGCCGCTTCGGTCATTGCCATGGCCGGTGATACGGTGCTGATGTCTCCGGTATCCATGATGATGATTCATAATCCGATGACCATTGCCTTTGGGGATTCTGGGGAAATGCAGAGAGCCATTGACATGCTGAAAAGTGTGAAGGACTCCATTATCAATGCTTATGAATTGAAAACTGGAATGTCCAGAACCAAACTGGCACATCTCATGGATGCGGAAACATGGATGGACGCAAACAAGGCGATTGAGCTTGGATTTGCGGATGAAATCATCCAGAGAAATGGTGTTGTGGATGAGATGGAAGTTCCACAGGTATCCATGCTGTATTCAAAGACAGCGGTAGTCAATTCCCTAATGGACAAGATTGCCGAGAAATGCAAAATACAGCAGAAAAATGAAACTGAAAACAGTAACAAAGTCAAAGCCGATTCGCTGATGAGTCGGCTTAATTTATTAAAAAATTGGAGGTAATCTACTATGACTATTTTAGAACTGAGAGAAAAGAGAAACAAAGCGTGGGAAGCTGCTAAGGCTTTCGTGGAAACAAAACGTGATAAGGATGGTCTGTTATCCGCTGAGGATGCAGCAACTTATGCAGAAATGGAACAGAAGGTGCAGAATTATTCTGCTGAGATTGCACGTATGGAAGAGATGGAGGCTATGGAAGAAGAGCTTAACAAGCCTGTGAATACTCCTCTTACCGGTAAGCCTATGAACGGTGCCAGCGGTCAGGAGAAAAAGACCGGTCGTGCTTCCAACGAGTATAAGGAAGCTATGCTTCATGCAATCCGCAATAATTTCCGTAATATCAGAAATGTGCTTTCTGAGGGTATTGATACGGATGGCGGTTATCTGGTGCCGGAGGAGTATGATTCCAGATTGATTGAAGGTCTGGAAGAGGAAAACATCTTCCGTAGACTTGGTACAACTATTACAACCAGTGGAGAACGCAAGATTAACATTGCGGGTTCTAAGCCGGCTGCAGCATGGATTGACGAAGGTGAGGCATTAACCTTTGGTGATGCGAAGTTCGACCAGATCAATCTGGATGCACACAAGCTCCATGTGGCTGTAAAGGTTACAGAAGAGTTGCTTTATGACAATGCATTTGGCTTAGAGAATTACTTAATCCGTCAGTTCTCCAGAGCATTAGCAAATGCAGAAGAGGATGCATTCCTCAATGGAGATGGCACCGGCAAGCCTCTTGGTATTTTTGCAGAAGAGGGTGGCGGAGAGATTGGTGTGACTGCTGCAAGTGCAACAGAGATTACAGCAGATGAAATCATCAATCTTGTGTACGCATTAAAGCGCCCTTACCGTAAGAAAGCGAAGTTCATTATGAACGATGCGACCATTGCGGCACTCCGTAAGCTGAAAGATGAAAACGGTCAGTATTTATGGCAGCCTTCTTTACAGGCTGGAGAGCCGGACAGACTCTTTGGCTATGAAGTGATGACTTCTGCATATGTTCCTACCATTGCTGCAGGTAAGCCTGTTATCGCCTTTGGTGATTTCAGCTACTACAACATTGGTGACCGTGGAGTTCGTTCTTTCGCAGAGCTTAAGGAACTCTTTGCCGGAAATGGTATGGTCGGCTTTGTTGCAAAGGAACGTGTGGATGGTAAGTTAGTGCTTGCCGAAGCAGTTCAGGTACTTAAGATGGGTGCCTAATTCTGGTGACAGGGTGGTGTCGGCTTAGTCCGGCACCACCTTACTATGGAGGTGGAAACGTGGTAGTAACGTTGGATGAAATGAAAAAATATCTTCGTGTGGACTTTGAGGATGATGATGCTCTGCTCCGTAATATCATGGAATCCGCCCAGACGTTATGCATGGATGTGGCAAGAATAACGGATGAAGATGCTTTTGAGGAAGAGCCTTGTGCCAGAATTGCGGTCATGTATGCGGTTGCGTATCTGTATGAACACAGGGAAGAAGCAGACCATCATGCATTATCATTATCACTCCGCTCTTTACTCTTTGGGTGCAGACAGGAGGGATTCTGATGAAGG
>JAZSEF010000063.1:0-36862 GCA_045531555.1 Roseburia sp.
CATCATATAGTTTCCTTTACTTGTTTTCTTGGTCGTTAACATCATAAAGAAAAACTATATGTTTGGGAAGTGGATTTTTTCTGCTTCCCATATTTTTTAGGAGTAATTCCTATATTTGCCAATTAAAATTATACACTAACTGTTACGAAAAAGATACTATACAATCGAACATAAGTTTGCTATAATGATATCACGAAAGAAAAGGACAGAGGGAAAGCAGATGTTTGGAAACGCTACGTTAGAACAGGAGAATATTATAAAAGCTACAGAAGGGTTTGTGCGTTGTGGTGCAGTGCCGGGTTCGGGTAAGACTTTTTGTATTACGCATAGAATGGCGTATTTGATAACAGAATTGTATATTGATCCGTCTTCTATTGTAGCGTTGACGTTTACCAATAAGGCGGCCAGTAGTATGACCAGGCGATTGAAGAAAATGATTGGAGATGAAGCAGCTTGCTTTACCGGTACTTTCCATGGATTTTGTAATAAGATCTTAAAGGAAGAGATATACCGCTTGTCCTATCCTAAGACGTTTACTATTTTAGATAAAAAAGGCCAGATAGATTTAATTCGAGAGATTGCAGAAGAACTGCAACTGTCTTTGAAGGATTTTACTGCAAAGCATTACATGGAAGAGATTGGAAAGTATAAGTCGCGTTCTGGATATATCAGCTATATGACGGGAGTGGACAAGCAGCCACTTTTAGATGTTATCAGTCAGACAACGAATCATATAGAGAGGGTTTATTATCATTATTTGCTAAAACAGCGAGATAACTATGTGTTGGATTTTGAAGATATTATAAATTTTGCTATTTATATTTTGGAGCATTATCCGGATGCATTAGAGACTTGGCAGGAAAAGTGCCAGTACATATTGTGTGATGAGTATCAGGATGTGAATGATAAGCAGGAGAATTTGCTTAGGCTATTAAGCGGTAAGTATCAGAATCTTACGGTAGTAGGAGATGATGACCAGTGTATTTACGGCTGGCGCGGTTCGAAAGTAGAGTATATGGTCGGATTTAACACGGCATATCCGGATGTGAAGGATTATTATCTGAGTGAGAATTTTCGCAGTACACCGGAGATTATTGATGTGGCAAATTCTTTGATTGCAGCGAATCAACATCGACTGACGAAAAAAATGTTTACCAATAATCCGGCTGGTGCGAAACCGGTCTATAACCACCTGAAGACAGAAGGAGAAGAGGCACTTTGGATTGCGGATATCATTGCGACTGCAGTACAGGAAGGCAGACATTATGCAGACCATGCTGTTTTAGTTCGGGCATCTTCTCAGACCAGAGCATTAGAAGAAGCTTTTATCCGTAAGCGAGTTCCATATAAGATTTTGAATGGAGCACAGTTTTACAGTTCTGAAGAGATTAAGACCGTATTGGCATATTTGAGAATGATTTATTCCATGAATGATTTAGACTTTGCGTGGACTATCCAGCGCCCAAGAAAAGGATTCGGTAAAAAGTCCATTGCTTCGTTACGGCAATATGCGAGCGAAAATGGTGTGACGTTGATGGAAGCACTTGGCTTACAGATTGAAAATGGAATGATGAGAAAGCAGGTTATCGTTGATTATTATCAAAGAATTATGGAATTGCATCGTACCTATCAGGACTATTCCGCTAAAGATTTGGTGAATGCGGTATTGGATGTCGGTTATCGGGTTGAATTACAGAATGATGTGGATCAAACGAAGCTGGATAATGTTTCTGAGTTTATTACTACAGTGGCAGCATTAGAGGAGGATAATAAAGAGCGTATTCCGTTGGAAGATTTACTGGCACATTTTGCATTGTTTTCACAGCAGGATGATGATGTGGATAAGGATGTGGTAAAGGTGATGACGATTCATACAGCAAAGGGACTGGAGTTTGATACCGTTTTTGTGAATGGTATGGTGGAAGGTCAGTTTCCGAGTAAACGTCTGCGGAATGAGGACGAGATAGAAGAGGAACGCCGTCTTTTTTATGTAGCAGTAACCAGAGCGATGACACGGTTATATATCAGTAGTTATGAGTCTAAGGGCGGTATGTTTTTTGCGCAGCAGTCGGAGTTCTTAAGTGATATTGATGTGAACTTGCTAGATTGTATCAATAATAGTAAAATAGGAGAGAAACATATCACACCGATAGCAGTTCCTAAAACTGCTTTTTCAGTAGGAGATATAGTGCGTCATAAGTTGTTTGGAAAAGGCAGAATTGTTGGTGTAGATGAAAAAATACAGGTATATACGATTCAGTTTGAGAATGTAAATGGAGTGAGAAGGTTGCAGTTTCGGGCAGAATTACAACTTTTGGAAGAAACTGTGTGAGATGGAAACGTTTAGTTCTCGAAGTAGAGTTACAACTTGTACGAAGAAGGATGGAAGAAGTTATGTTAAAAAAAATTACTGAGATTGTACGTCAGGCGGCCGAATTGATGAAGCCGGAGAATATAGAAGTGGAACAGAAAGGGAATGATTCTAATTATGTGACCACAGCGGATGTGAATGTGCAGAATTTTTTAAAGGAACACTTGTTAGCATTATTACCGGGCAGCTCATTTGTAGGTGAAGAAGGTGATGAGGAGTTTGCGGATACCGAGTATGTATGGGTAGTAGACCCGATTGATGGAACATCTAATTTTATTCGTAATCTTGGTCTAAGTGCTATTTCAGTAGGATTACTCCGCAATAGAAAACCGTATATTGGCGTAGTATATCAGCCTTACCGCGATGAGATGTATTATGCAGAAGTGGGAAAAGGAGCGTTTTTAAACGGAGAGCAGATTCATGTATCAGATAGAGATTTTAGACATTCTCATTTGTGCTCGGCTATGAGTTTGTATAATAAGGATTATGCGCCGCCATGTTTTCGTATTATCGAGCGCGTGTATGCAGAGTCTGACGATTTGCGCAGATTAGGTACTGCAGCAGTAGAATTGGTATATCTTGCAGCCGGAAGGGTAGAACTGTATTTTGAGATTCGTTTATTTCCTTGGGATGTGGCAGCGGCGATACCAATTATTACGGAAGCAGGTGGTTTCGTGGATTTAATGTTTGAAGAAGAACTTCCTCTGAATAGACCGATGCCAGTGATTGCGGCAAATACGAAAGAGAATTTCGAACGCTTGAAAGCCATCGTCTATGACGAAGTTCCAAAGAGGATTTATTAAGAAGTAGAGATAGCGTAAAATTAAATGGATGTGATAAACGAGAGTTTATTGCATCCATTTAATTTTGTGATGTCCTCTGTGATTCACCTATTTGTAATACACGAAACCCCTGCCCGTGTACTTCACTGGATTCGAGAACAATCATAAACGCTTTTGGGTCTGCAAATTTTACGGCGACCTGTACCAGATACATTTCTTTGTTATTGCAGGCGCATAGTACAATGTCTTTTTCATCACCACAAAAACCACCCTGTGCTTTAATAAGTGTGGTTCCACGTCCGCAACAATTGTCGATGACATTGGTAATCATTTTTCCGTAATCGGTAACAATGATTGCGAACTTTCCGGCATTTACACCATACATCATTTTATCTACGACAAAAGCAAAAAGATAATTCACAATTATTCCATAGATGATTCCATCGATATCCCGAAGTAAAATGCCACCTACGATAATAATTCCAATGTCTGCAAGGAACGCGATTTTTCCAATAGAAAGGTAAGGTCGTTTTGCCTTGATAGCCATGATAATAAAATCAATTCCTCCAGTAGAAGAATATTGCATATAAATAAGGGTGTAGCCGATGCCTCCCAGTATACCGGTAGTCAATGCAGCGAGCAGTCGGTCGCCTGTATAGACTGGGAAAAGAGGAGCTACATAATCGATTAGAGCAGATGAAATTACCATGCATCGTATTGAACTTAAGAAAAAATGTTTTCCAAGCAGACGGTAACAGAGCAAAGCCACTGGAATATTTAGTAAAATGGTTGTTAGACCAATAGGGACCTGTGCTAATCGGTACAATACAATTGCAATTCCAGAAAAACCTGTCATGGGGAAAGCAGCCTGTACAGCAAAATTGTAGATGGCAGCAGCGATTAGGATACTGCCGATAAGCTCCCAGAAAAATTGTATTGCAATGGCTTTTGCAGTTTCTTTTTCTATCCGCATATAATGTACCTCCAGTTTCTATGATGTTCGAAATAATAAAAATTATTACGCATTCCGTACATTACCAAGAATCCGCCAGTTCGGTCATTAATCCAGTATGAAAAGCGCAAATAAATGAAAAACGATGAAAAATTAATGATAAACGTTAAAAAGTTATTGACAAACTTAAAAATCTATATTATATTCAAATTAACGATAAACATTAATTTTTTAATGAAAGGAAGAGTGGTTATGAAGACTGATATTATTTCAAAGGTAAATAAGATAGGAAAAGCAGGCGTAATTATTACAAAAATAGGAAAGATTTTTTTATGGATAGCATGTATCGTTTGTTTATTAACAGGATTGTTATTACTGGCACTCCCGGATGATTTTATAGTGATACATATGGAGGGGAAAGCAGCAATAGAAGTGAGTTTTCCGACAGCCATAAGTCAAGCAGATTTCTATGTTATTGAAGAGGATGGCGTAGCGGAGTTAAAATGGAACGAAGTGACTTGGGGAGAAGTAGACAGCTCGCTTGAAGTGAATGGACAGGAATATGGCATTGTTGGTATGGTTAAGACAGAGAATGGCTATTTAATGGATGCACAGTCGGACAGTTATACTATTCGGATAAGAAACTTTGCATATATTGTGTTATTGTCAGCAGTGCTATGTGCGGTTGCGTTGGTTACAATGCATTTCGTTGGAAATTTGTGTAGGTTATTCCAGGATTGTGAGACACCATTTACCTTAGAAATTTCGGAAGCGTTGAAAAAACTTGCAATTGCGATTATACCAATGGCATTTTTCTCGAACCTATCGGAAAGTGTAACAAATAGTGTAATGTCGGGTGATGTGAATATTGTAATAGGTGTAGATTTGATGACAGTACTTTTGGTGCTTCTGGTATTTATGCTGTCGGCAATTTTCAACTACGGTACAATGCTCCAGCAGGAATCTGACGAGACATTATAAACCGGGTATGTTAGAATAGAAGTAATGATTAAGTAGGGCATGGAAAAAGGAGAAATTATGGCAATTATATTAAGATTAGACCGTGTCATGGCAGACCGAAAAATGTCTTTAAAGGAGTTATCTGAAAAAGTAGGGATTGCAAATGTGAATTTATCAAAGCTCAAAACAGGAAAAGTAAATGCAATACGTTTTTCGACTTTAGAGGCAATTTGCGATGTATTAGATTGTCAGCCGGGAGATATTTTAGAGTATCAGAGAGAAGAAACAGAGAAGTAAAATGCTCAGTAAAGAAGACGGATGAAGAGTATAAAGTAAAAGATAGTAGTGCAAAATAAAAGCCCGAAGCATCAATAACGTTTCGGGCTTAGATTATGTCAATATGTAATTATTCAGTCACAACTTCTGCTTCCGGAGCGTTGTTTTTCACACTTTCAACACCGTTTAAGCAGTTAGAATGTGTAGTATAACCTTCGCTTGTTGCGATAATCTGTCCATTTTTTGCTTTTAAACGGAATCTGAATTCGCCGGCTTTGTCTGTGTAAACTTCAAATTTTGGATTCTTTTCTGTAGCAAATCCTTCTACTGTCTGATCTTCAACAGCAGCGATTGGAGCGTTTGTCTTAACGCTTTCGATACCATTTTTGCATGCTGCATCTGTGGTATATACTTCGGAAGTTGCGATAACCTGTCCGTTACCAGCTTTTAAATCAAATTTAACGCCTGTAGATGTTTCTCTAATCACAAATTTTCCCATGGGATGAATCCTCCTAAATATCTCTTTGTATGGAATATTATAACTGATTCTCTCCGAATACACAAGGAAAAGAGGTACTAATTACCTAACATAACTTTTCATATCCAGTTTCATCTGATACATCATTTTATCTGCACGACGCATAGTGTCGCTGAAGTCCAAATCAACATCCTTGATATAGTTCGCATACCCGTAAGCAATACTAACCGGAAAGGCATTTGGGTTCTTCTCGTTAAATTGTTCTAATAATTCGTCGAAGGTATTGAGGCAGAGTTTACATTCTGATTCACTGGATTCTGGAAGTAAAACACAGAATTCATCCCCGCCCATACGGAGACATTCGCCAATTGGAAAAGCGCTTTTAATTAGTTTTGAACTATTCATCAAAAGTTCGTCGCCCCAATCATGTCCCATGGTGTCGTTGCACAGTTTTAAATCATTTACATCCATCATGATGATAAAACAATTTTCACGATAAACATTTTCAGTCTTTAAAAATTCATAATAAAAAGCTCTGTTATAAAGTCCTGTTAAAGTGTCGTGTAATGCAAGGTTCTGATAATGGTCTGCTTTATGAGCACGGTCAATTAAACGTTTGGTTTCTCGTGCGGACATTAATCCCATGATTGCTGCATAAATCAAAAAGGCTAATAAGCAGTAAATCATACTTCCTGAGCTACCCGAATAATAATATACAACCATGTCTATGAGTACACCGATGATACACATGAAACAGCAGATAACGGTTAACTTCATTTTTCTTGTGAAGCGACTGCGTTTCGCTTCGCGAATACCGCTAATTATTACAAAAATGCTGGAAATTGCAATCATTACATGAGAAACAAATAATGTTTCCCTTAAATCGGCGATGCCGCATAATTGTAACAAAATAATAGTACAGGTCACTACGCAGCAAAGGATGGATAACATCCACCATGTTTTACTTTGTTCCTGCTGAAGCTGTTTTTGAATGAAAGTAAGGAATGGTACTACCATCATTGTAATCGATATAATTGCAATTACAGATAAAGTAAGTGAATTATTAAAAATAAGTGGTGCGGCTGTCATATCGCACAGTTTCCATAAACCGGCTCCGATAGAAAAAATGCCTAACATTAAAATACTACGGTCTAATTCTTCGTTTTTCCGATTGGTTAAATAAAATACAAAAAATACAATTCCTAAAATGACAGCGAGTGAGGCAATTAGCATAACCGGAAGGTTTTCTCGCATAAGGTGATTGCGAATGGAATTGTTATCACCATAATAAATTTTAAGTTGGTTAGAAAGACTGCTTTCATAAACCGGATAAACCAGAATACGAAGTTCCTTTCCTTCGTCGGCCTGATTTATGTAAACTTCGGACCACTCATAACCCGGAGTTTTGGAGAGGTGCTCTCCATCAGCTAATCGTAACTGATATACAAGTTCTTCTTCTATGTAGACATCGACTTCCTGATGAACTACATAAAAAGTAACGCAGCCATTATAGGCGGGGACATCCTGTAGCGTTAAGCTATATTCCTGCAAAATTCCTATTGGTGCAGTCTCGTCTTCGTAAGTCGTATATTCATAATCTGTCAAAAGACAGAAGGAATGATTGCTGCGAAAGTCCTTTTCATTCACATGAGAATGAAAGTGGAATATGAACACTAGAATTAAAACAAGTACAGAACTGATTGCGTAAAGTATCTTTGCAATATTTTTCATATTTCTTCCTTTTTTGGTAAATTTTCGCGTAACAGCTAGCATTATAGCATGACAATAACTTGTATACAAGTTGCAACTTTCACAAAATATTTTGCAAAACCAAGGAAAAAGAAGGAAAACTGCCTTGACAAAAATTTAACAAAGGAATATAATGAACGCGTTCATAAAAAGTGATAGTAAAACGAGGAAAAGAATATGCCTAAAATTATTGAGAACATCCGTGAAAAGTTACTTGAAGAAGCAAAACGTCAGGTAATGGAACAAGGATATTCTGCTATGACGATTCGCTCTGTGGCAAGTGCTTGTGGAGTTGGAGTAGGAACTGTATATAATTATTTCTCTTCAAAGGACATGTTGGTGGCAAGCTTCATGTTGGAAGACTGGATGAAATGTCTGGCAGTGATAGAGGATGGATGCACTAAGGGAGAGGATGCGAAGGAAATACTTCACTGTATTTATGATGAATTGCATTGCTTTTGGGGGAAATATGAACCTGTATTTTCGGATAAGAAAGCAGAGGAAAGTTCATCTACATCGTTACACCAACGTCATGGATTGTTAAGAGGACAAATTGCAAAGCCGCTTGCAACACTTTGTGCAAGACAGAATAAGGCAGATGCAGAATTTTTAGCAGAATTTATAGCGGAGTCTTTGTTGGCATGGACTAGGACTGAGCGCAGTTTTGAAGAAATTAGCAGTATACTTTTACAGCTATTTTAACTATTTAGAGTCAAGGAGAACATTGAAGTTATGATTTCCCAAATGATGAATCTGAATAGGTATGATGATACAAAATAAGGAGGCTAAAATGAGTAGTTTTGAAAACCTACGAGTAGTAGACAATTTTTATCAGACATCGTTATTTTTTCCGATGCCGACCGTAGTGATTACTACGTTATGTGAGGACGGCACGACATCAGCAGGACCATATTCACTGGTTCAGCCATATTACGTTGCAGGTAAAGATTACTATGCAATGTTATTATGCTGCCGTAACTCATCAAACACTGCACAGAATATTTTAAGAAATGGAAAATGTGCATTAAACTTCATCTCAGACGAACCAAAGTATTTTAAAGAGTGTGTGAAGTTAAGCTGGCCGGGAGATAAGCCGGAAGAAAAAATGCCAAAATGTAACTTCCGTTTTGAGAAGAGTATGATTGAAGAAGAGAATCCAAAAGATGTGCGTCCGCAGGTTCTCACAGATGCAATTCAGGTTATCGAATGTACATGGGTACGTGAATTAGATGGTGCTGACAAAGATGTGGCAGGTGAATTGAATGGTTATGAGCCTCCATATCATGATTTCAATGGTATCACAAGCAAATTCGGTGCTCACTTCATTTTAAAAGTAGACAAAATTTTAATGAAGAAAAAATATTCAGACGCTATCATCAACGGTGTTCGCGGAAAAGATTTCCCACACTTACCGGTTGACTATGGTTACCGCGACAGTAAGAATTTCTGGTATCACAGATGGAACTGGATGCATGCAGAGTTATTGCAGATGCGACAGGCAAGTTTAGAGTCGGTTCGTTATGCTGCAGACCGTATTGATGACAAAATTAAGTTCACCGACGAAGCACTCATGACGATTTTAGGGGTGCCGCGCGTATTCTTATCAACAGTATTAAAAGGCTGCGTTGACTGGGCAAAAGAGAATAACGTTGAATTAATCACAGAGGAACATATGAAGATTATCAACGATAAACGTTCCAAAGAAAAGAATAAGAAAAAATAAAGGTTGCCACTCATACATGGCAGAATAGGAGGAAGTATGAAGGTTGTATTAGCAGGCGCTTATGGTAATTTAGGCGCAGACATTTTCAAATCATTATTAAAAGCAGGTCACGAGGTAGTGGCAGCAGACATGATTCAGCGTGATTTGGGCGTTGAAGGCAATTACACATTCAAGAAAATCAATGTACAGGATAAGGCTACTTTAGCAGGTCTTTGTGATGGTGCAGATGTGGTTATCACAACCGTTGGTTTGACAAAAACTTCAGCAGAAGTAACGAACTATCAGATTGACTATCAGGGTAATTTAAATATCCTAGAAGAAGCAAAAAAAGCAGGTGTAAAACATTTTACATATATTTCAGTGTTGAAAGCAGACAAAGCACCAAAGGTTCCAATGCTTCACGCAAAATATTTATTTGAAGAAGAATTGAAAAAGAGTGGTATCGCTTACACAATCCATCGTCCGACCGGTTACTTCTACGACATTGTAAAAGTATTCCGCCCAATGATTGAAAAAGGCGAAGTGACATTATTAGGCAACGATCCGGTACATGCAAACGTAGTATCTACGGAAGATTTTGCAGATTTCATCGTTGCTCATATGACAGATGAGAATAAGATGTACAACGTAGGTGGTAAAGAGACCTATTCTTACGAAGAAATTGCAAACCTCTGCTTTGCGGCAGCAGGAAAGGAACCGGTTATTAAACGTGCTCCTGCAATGTTATTTGACGTATTGGCATTCATTAATAAGTTCAAGAAAAACGGTAAAGAAGCAATTTTACGTTTCTCGAAATGGACTTTAACAGAAGAAATGGTCGGCGATACCATTTGCGGTGAGATGAGCTTCAAACAGTATATTGAAGAAAGTTTCAAGAAGTAGAATGTGAGGTACGATTATGGGTTGGAATTTTTTAGCGATTTTTTATGTGATTAGTTTAGTAGTATGTTTAGTAGGATTTTATAAATACGTATATTTCCTTTCTATCGGATATGGTTTTGCAGTATCAGGTATTGGTGTGGCAATGGCAATTATGATGTTTACAGGTGCACTTCCGGCATCACTTCCAATACTTATTTATTGTGCATTATACTTAATTTATGGTATCCGATTGTCAGGTTTCCTTTTAATCCGTGAGATTAAAAATGCTTCTTACCGGAAGACTTTAAAAGAAGCAACTGGCGAAGAATCTGCAATGCCAATTTTTGTAAAAGTGGCAATCTGGATTTTTACAAGTATCCTTTATGTAGCACAGACATCGCCGGTATTCTTCCGCGCATATAATGAAAAAGAGACAACTGCTCTTATCTGGGTGGGTATTGCAATTTCTGCATTTGGTATTATTTTAGAAGCACTTGCTGACCAGCAGAAATCTGCACAGAAAAAAGTGCGTCCGGAAATGGTTGCTACACAGGGCTTATACAAAATTGTTCGCTGTCCGAATTATTTTGGTGAAATTTTATTCTGGACAGGTGTATTCGTAGCTTCGTTAGACGCTTTACAGGGAGCCGGACAGTGGATAATGGCAATTATCGGTTATATCTGTATCGTATTTATTATGTTTAATGGTGCGCAGCGTTTAGAAAAACGCCAGATGGCTCGTTATGGTAAAGATAAGGAATACAATGATTATGCAAATAAAACACCAATTATTATTCCATTGTTACCGATTTACCATCTAAATAAGGTAGAGAAATAAAAACATTTATAGGAAGTATGAAGAAAAACAGGAGGAAAATTCTATGAAGGATTTTTCTATTGCGATGGCATTGGTGGACTATATTCCGGTTATTTTCTTTGGCATGGCATCCATCATACTTATGCGCGATTTATATAATAAGATGAGTAAAGGTGCTTTTGCACTTTTTTCAGCAGGTGCAATTAATATTTTTTCAGCAGGTGCCTTAAAGGCATTTTATAAACTTTTATACGCAGCAGGAATCTGTGATTTCGCACCATTGAATGAGATGTTCTTTCCAGTGCAGTCTATAGGATTTTTGTTAGCAGGTATCGGCATGCTGGCTATGATTTTCCATAAACAGGGAAATGGTATTGTTGCATTATCGGTCGCACCGCCGTTGTGGAAAGGTACATTCCTGTTTGTAGGATTGATGGTTGCTGGATTAGGCTGTATGGATGCAGGTTTGATTATTCTCTGTAACAGACTAAAAAGGCGCTCAGCAATTGCTTTGTTTGTAGTATCATTTATATGTTCAATGGGAATGGGCTACCTTTCTTCACAGAACTTTGCAGAGGCTAGCATGAACTGGATTGCGGAAGGTGTGAATGTGGTAGGACAGGGATGCTTGTTAATTGGTGTATGGATGTTACATAAAGCAGGATTAGCGGAGTATAAAATACCAAGAAAAATAGTCGGCGAAAGTAAATACAGCTTATAGTATTTCGTGAGGATAATATTTATGAAACAGTTATTAGAGATTTTAAAGGCAGACTTTGAGTTAGAGGAACTTGGAGCAGGTGAATTTTCTAAAATCAAAGTAAACGGAATGAATTTTACAATCAACAGATATCATGCCAAAGGGCTTGGTAACGTATCTACTATGGAGATGAAGGCATTTTTCGGATTGATGAAGATGGATACTTTCGTTATCAATGCCACAGAGTGTGATATGCCTTTGTTTTCTTACGACAGAGTGTATGCAATGGGTAATGATACTTTAATGTTAGAGATTTTTGACACGATGTTAGAAGGAGCTGATTTGTCCGGTATGAAGACCGTGCAGGCAAATTATGCACATATTCCTGAGCATGACATGGGCAGTCATTGGTATGATGATATCAAGTTAAAAATCAGTCTTGCCAAAAAAGGTAAGAAAAAAGATACGCCAATTTATGATAAGATTAAAAATGAATATTTTGCAGAATATATAAAAGCTGCAAAAGCAGCACCTATCTGTGAAGGGGATGCAAAGAAGGAAAAGGCTTCTGTTTATGTAGAAGGTCTGCTTTCGAATGGTGGTCCGGCTGCGAGTGTATTTATCAAACATTATGGTGCAGAGAAGACGGCAGCTTTCTTTAGAGAAGTATTGTTTGGAACAGCAAAATAATTATATGGAAATGAGGACGGGTTCTCAGCGAGGTGTGGGAGCTCGTTCTTTTTTTGTAAAAAACTCTTGACAAAAAGAAATAAATTGCGTACAATCTATTTTGCAAGAAAGATTGCATACAATCTAAAATGAAGATAAGGAATAAAAATCAGATTGGCAAGACAAGGAGGATTGAAAATGAGTATTTATGATTACAATGTAAAGGCAAAAGATGGAAGTGAAGTATCAATGAAGGATTTTGAAGGAAAAGTACTTCTTATTGTGAATACCGCAACCGGGTGTGGTTTTACGCCACAGTTTGATGGTTTGCAGGATTTGTACGAGAAGTATCAGAAACAGGGATTTGAAATTTTGGATTTTCCATGTAACCAGTTCGGCAATCAGGCACCGGGCAGTGATGAAGAGATTTTTGACTTCTGTAATTCCAGATATGGCATTACGTTCCTGCAGTTTGCCAAAGTGGATGTAAATGGGGAGAACGAAGAACCATTATTTGGATTTTTAAAGTCACAGAAAGGCGGTATTATGGGAAATAAAATCAAATGGAACTTTACAAAGTTTCTGGTAGACCGCGACGGAAATGTAATAGAACGTTTTGCCCCAACAACAGAGCCAGCGGCGATTGATGCTGAGATTGCGAAGCTGCTTTAATTTGAGACGAAGTACCAAGGTGTATGTTGTCAGAACGCAAAAATAGGGGGAAAGAGATGGAATTTGTTTACAAGACAGAAAATACCTGTTCAGCAGAGATTAAATTAGATATTGAAGATAACGTGGTTAGAAATATTGTTTTTACCGGTGGATGTAATGGTAATTTAAAGGCAATCCCGATTTTAGTAGATGGCTGGACAGTAGAGCAGATTGAAGAGAAATGTAAGGGCATTACCTGTGGCAGAAGACCGACATCTTGTGCGGATCAATTGGCGATTGCTGTGAGGAAAGCATATGAACAGGCGAATTGTCTTTAATAAAAAGCACGGAAGGCATTGAAAAAAAGATTTAAAAATGGTACTTTATAAGGGAATAGGAATGTATGAATGGAGTAATAATATGATGGATAAGTATGAAGTACTAAAACTGGACAATCAAATCTGTTTTCCTTTGTATGTATGCTCGAAGGAGATTGTGAAGAGATATACGCCTTTTTTGGGCGAGATAGATTTGACTTATACCCAGTATATTACAATGATGGTGCTATGGGAGCATGAGGAGATGAATGTGAAGGAATTGGGCAAGCATCTCTACTTGGATTCCGGCACATTGACTCCGGTGTTAAAAAAGCTGGAGCAGAAAGGCTATGTGAGCCGTAAGAGAGATAACAAAGACGAGCGCGTATTGAATGTAGCAGTAACACCGGTGGGAATGGAACTTCGAGAGAAGGCATTAGAGGTACCTGCAAAGATTGGAGCCTGTGTTGATTTGCCACAGGAAGATGTGATAAAGCTACACGAGATTTTGCATAAGTTTTTGAAGAATTTTGAGTAATTGAAAAGGGTTTTTGTATGGATACAGTGAAAAAAGTGCGCTATCATTTATTAGACGGGATTCGCGGAATCGTACTTATAAGTATGATAGCCTACCACTTTTCGTGGAACATGGTGTACATGTATGGCGCAAAGTGGTCATGGTATCGCAGCGCAGGAGCTTATATATGGCAACAAAGTATATGCTGGACATTTATTATATTGTCCGGCTTTTGTTGGTCTATGGGGAAACAACCGCTTAAGAGAGGGCTTATGGTGTTTGGCGGCGGTCTGCTTGTGACAGCAGTGACGATTGCCGTAATGCCGCAAAATCGGGTAGTGTTCGGTGTGTTGACTTGTATAGGTTCGTGTATGTTATTGTTGATACCATTAGACAAAATTTTTCAAAAGATACCGACAGAAGCAGGCATGGCTATAAGCATTGCTTTATTCGTGGTATTTAGAAATATCAATCGTGGTTTTCTTGGATTTGAGGGATGGAATCTTTTGCCGCTGCCAAGAGATTTATATCAGAATTTAGTGACGGCATACCTTGGGATGCCGGGAATGGATTTTTATTCAACGGACTATTTCTCGTTAATTCCGTGGTTCTTTTTATTTGTTGCAGGATATTTTTTATATGGTTTATGTAAAAAATATGATTTGCTGAGATGGGAGTTTCTGCAGAGAAGAATCCCATTGGTGGATTATCTTGGGAAGCATTCCCTTCTAGTATATTTGTTGCATCAACCGATTATTTATCTGTTTCAGGAGATTTTAAATAGTGTCGGTGTAATATAGTGCGGCGATTTGGAATGGCAGAATGTAAAAGTGTAAAGGAATAGAAGATGTTAAAAAAGAAATGGCAATGGAAAAAAGTGCATATTGTAAGTTTGCTGTTCCTGTTGTATGCAGGGTGTCTGGCAGTATTGTCATTGATTGGTTATTCTGATGGAGATGATACTTTTTTCTTGGAATACTGTACCAGCATGAGCTTGCCGGATTATCTGAGTTGGAGATATGAGAATTGGACCGGACGTATGATTGCAGAAGGGCTTATGCACGTATTTTTCAATTTAGATTTGTGGGCTTGGCGCATTGTAAATGCGGGTATGCTTGTGGCATTGCCGGTAGCTTTAGCAGTATTAAAAAACAGAGTGACAGGAACCACACAGGATATTGAGCGACAAGAGACAAATGGTTATTGGATGCTTTGTTTCGTGATGGCTGCATTAGTATATTTATTTTTGGATATTAATGCTTTTGGATATTCAGCAATCTGGATTACCGGTTCTATGAATTATTTATGGCCGATGGTATGCGGGATTAGTGCATTATGTGTAGTAGCAAAGGCGTCCTTTTCAAAGGAAAAGGTGTCTGTATGGAGTTTTGTAGCTGCATCAGTAGGGGCAATTGTGGCAGCAATGTCATCAGAGCAGATGGGGGCAGTATTATTAGCTTTTGTAATCATCTGTATCAGTGAAAAAATATGGAAGAAAAAGCAGGTGCAGGTAGGACTGGCGGTACTGGGAGTTTTGACGTTGGGAGCGTATCTGGTGTCTGCGCTGGCACCTGGTAATGAACTTCGCATTTTAATGGCGATAGAACATGATATGCCGCAGTTTGAGATGCTTACGTTGGAAGAACGAGTATTTCTTTTAGCACAGTGGCTGGTATCTTCTTTTGCAAACGAAAATACAGTATTTTTGATGGCAATTTGGCTTGTTGGTATTTTTATTTTGATTACCAGAATGAAGCAGGGGCAGATAAATAAAAATGAGTCTCGACGTATAAAATTATATATAGGAACAGGAAGCGTTTTTCTTGGAGTTGGAGTTATAAGTAAGTGCGGTGTAAGAAGTTTAAGTGATATCGGAATCAATCTTGCCGAGATGACAGGGCTTGTGGAGCAGATTCCAATGGCTTCTGATATGAGCATGATGCAGTGGCTGATGTTTGGCTGGTGGATGCTTGCGATTGTTTTTACTTTCTTTTTCTTATGGGAAGTGTCGAAAGGTCATGTAGTTTTATTGTTTACCTATTTAGGTGCGGTAGCTTGTGAAGTGATAATGATTTTTTCGCCAACGATTTATTCGTCAGGAGAACGGGTGTTCTTTTTGACCGGACTTATGCTAATGTTTATCGTGCTGGTGTTGTACGAGATGTTACCGAAAGGAAAGCTGCGAATAGGTTATGTGAGCACATTAGTGGTTATCGGCGTAGGTAATTTAGTTTTACAGGCAGTGGAGTTGTTAGGGCTGATGTAATATGTTACGGAATGGAGAAAACATGAAGAAAAATTATAAAATTCTGCTTGCATACGATGGAACGCGTTATCATGGCTGGGAGCGGAAAAATAACACGGATATGACGATTCAGGGCAAGGTGGAAGCAGTACTTTCCCGCATGGTGGGAAGTGATGTGGAAGTCATTGGATGTGGCAGGACAGATGCCGGAGTACATGCGAAGGAAATGGTTACAAATGCGGTATTTGAGACGAATATGTCACCGGATGCAATTTGTGCATATTTAAATCAATATCTGCCAGAGGATATTGGTGTGTTGAAAGTACGCATTGCATCAGAACGTTTTCACAGCCGTTACAATGCAGCTGGAAAAACGTATTGCTATACATGTTATATCGGAAATACAAAGCCGGTATTTGACCGGAAATATGTGTATGTATTGGAAGAAAAACCGGATGTACAGAGCATGCGGCAGGCTGCAGAATTGTTGACTGGGACCCACGATTTTGCCAGTTTTTGTGCTAATAAAAAGAAGAAAAAATCTACGGTTCGCACGGTAGATAGAATAGAGATAACCGTAGAGGGTGATTATTTGAAATTTACTGTCCATGGAGACGGATTTTTGCATCATATGGTACGCATCCTTGTAGGTACGTTGTTAGAAGTCGGATGGGGAAAACGCAGTGTAGAAAGCATGACAGAGTTACTCTCGGCAAAAGAACGGGCACAGGCAGGTGTTACGGCACCGGCGCAGGGACTTTGTATGATGAGTGTGGACTACTAAAGAAGGTATGTCAATTTGACGTACTTTCTTTTTTTCTGTTTTGTAGTTGATTTAATACTTGAAAAAAGAACAAGAGTTCGATATGATAAAAGAAGAGAAACGGGCAAATAATAAGAGAAGGCGGGGAAATTGACATGTTGACAGAAGTTTATGATTTGCAGGCAGAAGGTTCGATTTCTGCAAAGCTGCGTACTTATATTCAGGATGATAGCAGGGAGTTAATGATACAGAAAAGGCCGATGGTGATTATCTGTCCGGGTGGCGGATATGAATTTGTTTCTGACAGAGAGAGCGAACCATTGGCAGTGCGCTTTTTAGCTATGGGTTTTCATGTGGCAGTGCTGCGTTATTCTGTGGCACCTGCAGTGTTTCCGACAGCGTTGGTAGAGCTGGCGCATTCCATGAAGTTAGTGCATGACTATGCCGATGAGTGGAATGTAGATGAAGAGAAGATTTTTGTCTTGGGATGTTCTGCAGGTGGACATCTGGCAGCATCACTTGGTGTGTATTGGCATGAGGAGTGGTTGTCAGAATTGGCTGGTGTGAAGAAAGAGTGGCTTCGTCCGGCAGGGCAGATTTTGTGCTATCCGGTGATTACTTCGGGAGAATTTGCACACAGAGGTTCATTTGCTGCATTGACAAGAGGACAGGAAAGTGAAGAATTATTAGAAAAACTTTCCTTGGAAAAACATGTAACGGGGCAGGTTCCGGAGACTTTTATCTGGCATACAGGCTGTGATGCTACAGTGCCGGTGGAAAATTCCCTGATGTTTGTGGGAGAACTGCATAAACATGGTGTGCCAGTAGAATTCCATATGTACCCGGTTGGAATACATGGACTTTCTACGGCAGATGTACTTGCACAGAATAAGGACGGCAGAGGTATTCAGCCAGAGTGCACAAGCTGGATTCCGTTAGTAGAGACTTGGTTAAAAGGAAGAGCATGGTAAAAGAACGGACTTATATTTGTATAGATTTAAAATCGTTTTATGCTTCGGTGGAGTGTGTGGACAGAGGGCTTGATCCACTCACAGAGAATCTTGTGGTGGCTGATCCGGAACGTTCGGAGAAAACAATTTGTCTGGCGATTTCTCCGTCTATGAAAAAACTGGGGATTTCAAATCGATGCCGTGTGTTTCAAATTCCTCCAGATGTGAAGTATACGATGGCACCACCTCGTATGAAACGTTATATTGAAGTTTCTGCGGATATTTACAGTATTTATTTGAAATATATTGCAAAAGAGGATATTCATGTTTATTCCATAGACGAGGCATTTATGGATGTGACAGATTATCTGACCATGTATCAGATGACTGCGAAGGAGCTGGGCATCTGCATTATGCAGGATGTATTGAAAGAAACTGGGATTACTGCGACTTGCGGTATTGGAAGTAATTTGTATCTGGCGAAAATCGCGCTAGATATTACAGCGAAGCATACGGAAGACCATATCGGTGTATTGGATGAGGAAAGTTACCGGAAGACTTTGTGGAACCACAAGCCATTATCGGATTTCTGGCGTGTGGGACCGGGGATTGCAAAAAGATTAGAACGTCACGGTATTTACACTATGGGACAGGTGGCAGGTGCCAGCGAGGATTTATTGTATAAAATATTGGGAATTGACGCAGAACTGCTGATTGACCATGCTTGGGGGAGAGAGACTACGCTGATTTCTGATATTAAATCCTACAAACCACAGACCAGGTGTATTACAAGTGGGCAGGTATTACCATGTGAATATGATTTTGAGAAAACGAAGCTCGCTGTCAAAGAAATGGCTGACTTGATGTGTCTGGACTTAGTAGATAAAGGACTTGTGACAGAGTCTATTACCATGTATCTTGCGTATGAGAATATGCTGCATCTAGAGCCAAGCAGAGGAAGTATTTCACTGCGGAATGCGACAAGCTCGGCGAAGACGATTTTACCTTATGTGGAGGAATTATTTGAACGGATTGCCAGACGTGATGTTATCATTCACAAAGCGAATCTGTCCTTTAATAATGTGGTAGACGAGGCTTACCAGCAGTATGATTTATTTTGTGACCCGGCAGAATTAGAGCGGGAGCGGAAGATGCAGAAGGCGATGCTGGATATTAAGAAGAAGTTTGGCAAAAATGCGATTTTAAAGGGCATGAATTTGGTGGAGGGTGCGACCACAATGGAACGTAACCGGCAGATTGGCGGGCATAAGGCCGGAGAAGAGTTGTAAGTGTCTGTGTCGCAGTGTTTGCGATATGTGAGGAGAAGTATGGCAGGTAGAGCTAAGATGAGCCGCGAGGACAGAGCAAAGCAGTTTATGCCT
Source organism: Roseburia sp. (assembly GCA_045531555.1). GTDB lineage: Bacteria > Bacillota > Clostridia > Lachnospirales > Lachnospiraceae > Roseburia. The sequence continues at coordinate 19,164 of JAZSEF010000063.1, forward strand.
TTTGCGGCATTAAAAGGGTATGAAGAGGCACTGCGTGAAAGAGAGAAAATCGTAGTAGAGAAAATTGAACTTTCAGAGGAACGCAAGGCAGAACTGGATTTGAAGCTGCGACAGGTGCAGCGGAATGATATGGTTACCGTAGTCTATTTTCATGCGGATGAGTACTTGAAGGTGACGGGGATGGTGTCACGGATTGATACGGATGCCCGGATTTTGAAGGTCGTTAATACCAAGATAGAGTTTGATGACTTGTATGATTTGGAGAGGGAGGACGTATGACGCTTCAACAATTAAGATATGCAATTACGATTGCAGACTGTGGTTCTATGAATGAGGCGGCGAAGCATCTGTTTATTTCGCAGCCGAGTTTGTCGGAGACGATGAAAGAATTAGAAAATGAAATTGGATTTGATATTTTCCTGCGTTCAAACCGTGGTATTATCATTACTCCGGAAGGTGAGGAATTTTTGGGATATGCCCGTGAAGTAACGGAACAGTTCGGATTACTACAGGCAAAGTATATTGATAAAGTGAATAAGGAAAAGTTTGATGTATCGACACAGCATTATACTTTTGCAGTGAAGGCATTTGTAGATACGGTAAATCATGTTGGAATGGATCGTTACGAGTTTGCCATTCATGAGACTATGACGGCGGATGTTATTGAGAATGTAAAGAATTTTAAGAGCGAAATCGGTGTACTGTATTTGAATGATTTTAATGAGAAAGTATTAACTAAATTATTCAAGGAGAACGGTATTGAGTTTGTGGAACTTTTTACTTGTGATACATATGTGTATTTGTGGGCAGGGCATCCGCTTGCAAATAGAGATATGATTTCCATGAGTGAACTGGATGATTATCCATGTCTGGCATTTGATCAGGGCAAGAATAATGCATTCTATTTTGCGGAAGAGATGAAGAGTACATATGAGTACAAGCGACTGATTAAGGCGAATGATAGAGCTACGCTTCTTAATATGATGAAAGGTGTAAATGCGTATACATTGTGTTCCGGTATTGTTTGTGAAGAATTGAATGGTAGCGAGTACCTGGCAGTACCATTGCTTGAGACAGAGAAGATGCGTATCGGTTATATTAAGCGTAAAGGTGCAAAATTAAGCCACATTGGTGAGATGTATGTGAAAGAATTACAGAAGTACGAAAATAATGTTATGTAGTTGTTAATAGCATGGGAGTAAGCAGTGGCGTGGAAAACAACCTTGACTTTGCTATAGGTAGAACCTATAATGAGGTCAAGGTTTTCTATATTAACACTTTTTGAAAACAGAAGATATAATGAGTCTTGTGCTTGCGAAACAGTCGCGTGCACAAGACTGCAAGGATGCAATCTTGATTAGGAATAAGGAAGAGAGGATTTATGAGCGAGATAGAAGTAAGACACCTAACCAAAACCTTTGAGCAGAAAGGCATCGTGGTTGAGGCGTTAAAAGATATTAACTTAAACATCGAGTCCGGTGATATTTATGGTATTATTGGTATGTCCGGTGCAGGTAAAAGTACCCTGGTTCGTTGTTTGAATTACTTAGAGAAACCGACAGATGGACAGGTTATTGTAGCAGGACAGGATTTAGGTGCGTTAAGCGAAAAAGAATTGCGTAAGCAGCGTAGTGATATCGCAATGATTTTCCAGCATTTTAATTTGCTGATGCAAAAAAGCGTATTGGATAATATCTGTTTTCCATTATTAATTCAGAAAGTGGATAAACAGGCAGCGAAAGAGAGAGCCAGAGAGTTATTAAAGATTGTAGGATTAGCAGAAAAAGAAAAGGCATATCCGGCACAGTTATCTGGTGGACAAAAGCAGCGTGTAGCGATTGCGAGAGCGTTAGCGTCTAATCCAAGAATTTTACTTTGTGATGAAGCTACAAGTGCATTAGATCCACAGACGACGGGTTCTATTTTAGAATTATTAAAGAATATTAATAAAGACCTTGGTATTACGATTGTTATCATTACACATCAAATGGCCGTGATCCGAGAGATTTGTAATAAGGTTGCTATTATCGAAGGTGGTGTGCTGGTAGAGAATGGTTTGGTAGAAAATATATTTAATCATCCAAAGTCACAGGCTGCGAGAGAATTGATTTTAAGAGATTTACCGGAGTTGAGTGAGAATGTGAAGAAAGCAGAATTGCCGGAACGTATTCAGACAGATAGAAAAATCCGAATCGTATTTTCCGAGAATTCAGCGTTCGAGCCAGTGATTGCCAACATGATTTTGCGATTTAATACACCGGTGAATATTTTAAGAGCCAATACGAAAAATGTTGGCGGTTATGCAAAAGGCGAAATGATTTTGGGATTGCCGGATGACAGACATCTTCAGGTAGATATTGAGAGTTACCTGAGAGAAAAAGGATTAGAAATCGAGGAGGTGACCGGAGATGTTTGATAGTACAACAGTAAATATGTTAATAGAAGGTACGTTGGCTACGATTTACATGACCTTGGCTTCTACTGCATTGGGTTACCTGCTTGGTTTGCCGATGGGAATTGTTCTTACGGTAACAGACAAGGATGGAATTAAGCCAAATAGCATTGTTTATAAGGTTTTGGATTTTATTGCGAATACAGTAAGAAGCATTCCTTTTTTGATTTTAATGATTTTGTTGATCCCACTCAGCAGATTTTTAATTGGTAAAAGCTATGGTTCGACTGCCACAATTGTTACGTTGGTTGTAGCGGCAGCTCCATACATTGCCCGAATGGTAGAATCTTCTTTAAAGGAAGTGGACGCAGGAGTTATTGAAGCAGCTCGCTCTATGGGAGCATCTAATTTGGATATTATTTTTAAGGTAATGTTAGTAGAAGCGAGAACATCTCTGATTGTAGGTGCAACGATTACGTTAGGAACGATTTTAGGATACTCTGCTATGGCAGGAACACTTGGCGGTGGCGGTTTAGGAGATATCGCAGTTCGTTATGGTTATCATCGTTACGATGCAGTTATTATGGGTATCACAGTATTTATTTTAATTATTTTATTCCAGATTTTCCAGACAATCGGAATGGCAATTGCAAGTGGTCTGGACAGAAGAAAATAAAACGGTACAGGGCACCGCAATTGCTCTGAAAAGAGATAGAGAAAAAAGAAAAAGAGGGAACGATTATGAAAAAGAAACTTTTAACAACACTTTTAGCAGCAGTTTTAGCTGTAAGCACATTAGCAGGCTGCGGTGGAAGCGACGCAGCAAGCGATGAAAAAACAATTACAGTTGGTGCATCATCTACACCACATGCAGAAATCTTAGAAGCTGCAAAACCAATCCTTGCAGAAAAAGGATACACATTAGAAGTAACAATATTTGATGATTATGTAATTCCAAATGAAGTAGTAGAAAGTGAAGAAATGGATGCAAACTACTTCCAGCACATTCCTTACTTAGAGAGCTTTAACTTAGAAAAAGGTACACATTTAGTAAATGCTGGTGGTATTCACTATGAACCATTCGGTATTTATCCGGGACAGAAGACAGACTTAGCAGATATTGCAGCAGGTGATGTAATCGCAGTTCCAAACGATACTACAAACGAAGCTCGTGCACTTTTATTATTACAGGATAATGGTATCATCACATTAAAAGAAGGTGCAGGTTTAACAGCTACAAAGAACGATATCGAAGAATATTTAGTAGATGTTGAAATCCTTGAATTAGAAGCAGCGCAGATTGCACGTAGAGCAGAAGAAGTAGCATATATCGTATTAAATGGTAACTATGCACTTCAGGCTGGTTATTCTGTAGCAAATGATGCGATTGCTTATGAACTTTCTGATTCAACAGCAGCTCAGACATATGTAAACGTAATTGCTGTAAAAGAAGGTAATGAAAACAGCGAAAAAATTAAAGCATTAGTAGAAGTATTGAAATCTGATGCAATTAAAGAGTACATCAATAGCACATATGATGGTTCTGTAATTCCGTTTGAATAAGAAGATTTAGAGCCGGGATAATTTTACGAATGGTATATTGAGTGGTTATATGATTTTAATATAAAGAAAGAGCAGGCGGTAAGCCTGCTTTTTCTTTGGTATAAAATAGGATGGTCAGGGAGTCCGTAGACACCCCCGACCTGTATGAAGTAATTAAAGTATATATCAAAAATATGTTGGAAACATTCGATTTTGTTACGTTATACTTGAAAAAACTACGTTTTTATGACATTCTAATAAAAGAAAGTACGAAAAAGAGAAGAGGTAGGAGAAATTAGTATATGCCGGAAACGATGCAGAAAACACCTCAAATCTATATTTTGAGAAATAAATCGAGCGTAGATGCACCCATGCCAATGATAGGAATGACGAAAGACTATTTTGAAGTGGGCTATATTTTATCAGGCGCCCGGAAAATAATTACGCCGGATAAAACATATGATGCGTCTACAGGAATGGTGGGAATTACACATCCTTACATTTATCATAAGACGGTTGCTATATCCGAGCCATACGAGTGTATATTAATAAGGTTTACGAGGACATTTGTGGAACCATTGATACAGAGGGTTGGGCGGACATTTGTGGATAAATTAAATGCACAGACCATGTTTCATTTTTCAGAAACTTCACAGGAAAAAATTGGACACATGTTTCTGGAGATGGAAGAAGAATATAAAAAGGACATTCCTTATAGGGAATTTATTTTACAGGGAATGTTATTTCGACTATTGTTTACCATTTATGAGGAAAAATTATCTGTTTCAAATGTAGTAACCAATAGTACACCCTTAACCCCGCCAATTATGGATGCGATGGTGTATATGGAAAATAATTTTATGAATAATCCGACTTTAGAAGAAACTGCAAAAGTAGCAGGATTTTCCACAGCTTATTTTTCGAGGCTGTTTGCGGCACAAATGGGTAAGTCATATACCGAATATCTGGATAATATAAAAATAAAACATGCTCAGATATTGCTAACTCAGACGAAAAAAACTATTATGGAAATAGCAGAAGAGACTGGCTATTGTCATGGAAATTATCTAAATAGCCAGTTTAAGAAAAAGGTCGGTATGACGCCGGGGCAGTATAGGAAGAAGAATCGAGAACTGGATTGATAACATAGCTTAATAAAACAGGGAGACAAAATAAGGATTATGAATAAGAACTTAGAAGAGATTTCAGATGGAAAAGTATATGGTTTACAGGATATGGTACGTGCTGCCTGCAATGATTGTGAGGGATGTCATTCCTGTTGTGAAGATATGGGGGATTCCATTATTCTAGACCCGTTGGATGTATATTTGTTACAGAAAAATCTTGGAGTAACGCTAGAGAGTCTGATTGAGAAAAAAATAGAACTTCGGATGGTGGACGGATTAATTCTGCCCAATATGATGATGAGTGAAGAGACAAACTGTTGTGTTTTTTTAACTGATGAAGGTCGTTGTAGTATTCATAGTTTTCGCCCGGGAATTTGCCGCCTGTTTCCATTAGGCCGTATTTACGATGAACAGGGTCTGTCTTATTTCTTGCAGAGCGAAGGCTGTGTAAAACAGAATCGGAGTAAAGTGAAGGTGTCGAAATGGTTAGATACACCAGAGTTAAAGCGGAATCAGCAGTATTTGATTGATTGGCATGATTTCAGAAAACAAATGGAAGAAGTAATAGAAAATACGGAAGATGAAAAGACAGTAAAGACCATTACAATGTTTTTATTAAATACATTTTTTATTCAGCCATACGATGGTAAAGCAGATTTTTATGAGCAGTTCTATGAGAGATTAGAGCGGATTAAAGCAGTGTTAAGATAGGTAGGATATACAAGAAGACATCTTAAAAAAGGAAAAAGGTGTAAAATTGTGGCATAGAGGAGAATGTTATGGATTTTAGTAAAGTAATGCAGTTTAAGTGGACATGGCGCGATTATCAGGCAAGAGTATTAGAAAATGCCGAAAAATATGTACAGGATGGAAAAGTACATATTGTAGCGGCACCGGGCTCGGGAAAAACAACATTGGGAATCGAATTGATTCGCAGAATGAATGAAAATGTACTCATTCTGGCACCATCGGTTACGATTCGTGAGCAGTGGGCGGCACGTATCAAAGAAGGATTTTTGTTAGAGGGTGTAGATGGCGACAGTTTAATATCACAGAGTATGAAGGAGCCAAAGGCGATTACGATTGCGACGTACCAGGCATTACACAGCGCGATGGTGCGTTTTAAAGGAACTTTGGATGAGGTCAGTGAGGATAATGACACAGATGATGTGGTAGATAAGAAAAGTAAAAAAGCCAGTGAAAAAACGCAGTGTACGGAGGCGGTAGAGGAAGTAGACTTCGAAGGTTTTGATTTGGTTAAGGCAATGAAAAGTAATCAATTGGGATTGCTTTGTTTGGATGAGTGTCACCATCTTCGCAGCGAATGGTGGAAGGCATTAGAGCAGTTCCGTAAAGATTGTGGAGATTTGAAGGTGATTGCACTGACAGCAACGCCACCCTATGATTCAACGCCGACGATGTGGAATCGTTATATGGCAATGTGTGGAGAAATTGATGAAGAAATCACCGTGCCGGAATTGGTAAAAGAGGGAAGTCTTTGCCCACATCAGGATTTTGTGTATTTTAACTATCCGACAGATGAGGAAAAAGCAGAGATTCAGAAGTTTAAGGAACGAAGTAGACGTATGATGGAAAAGCTGATGCAGGATGAAGAATTGTTAGAGGCGATTTCCAGTCATGCGGCTTTAACAGGCGTTATGAAGGATGAAAAACTTTATGAGGATAAGGAATATTTAAAAGCGTTCTTAGTATATTTAAAGTGTAAAAATGTGGAGTTCCCAAAGAAGTTACAAGCGGCAGCAGGTGCATTACGTCTTCCTGAAATGAGTGCATCTCATATGGAAAAGCTTTTGCAGGGATTTTTATACACCAATACAGACGCTTATGCCTATAAAGAAGAATATTCCGAAAAATTAGAAAAAGAGTTAAAAGCAGAAGGATTAATAGAGAAGAAGCAGGTAGTTTTGAATACAAGTGCAGCAGTGGAGAAATTGTTAATTAACTCAAAAGGGAAAGCTAACAGTATCCGTGATATTGCATTACACGAATACGAAGCAATGGGAAAAGAGCTGCGTTTACTGGTACTTACTGATTATATCCGTAAGGAATATGAAAAGGCTGTGGGGGTACCGGAAGCGGATATTAATGCGCTTGGTGTATTGCCGTTTTTTGAAATGCTTCGCAGAGAAGCAGGGGATAAAATGCGAATTGCAGTTTTATGTGGAACGATTGTGGTAATTCCGGCGGAAGCAAAAGAAGCATTAGAAAAAGAAATCGAAGGTGTCGGCAAGGTAACGTACGATACGATTGGTGCATTACCGGAGACAGATTATATAAAAGTAAACGCAGTAGGTAATGCACACTTTTTGACTGGAGCAATTACAAATTTATTCTCACAGGGTTGTATGCAGATTATGATTGGAACCAAATCTTTGCTTGGCGAAGGATGGGATTCACCTTGTATCAATTCGCTGATTTTAGCAAGTTTTGTTGGCTCATTTATGCTGAGTAACCAGATGCGTGGCCGTGCAATCCGTACCTTTAAACAAAATCCGGAAAAGAGTAGTAATATTTGGCATTTAGTGTGTTTAAAACCTTGGGAAGAGGCAAAAGGTGAGGAGGAAGTCAGTGAGGATTTTAGCCTGCTGGAGCGTCGTATGGAACATTTTCTCGGATTACATTATACTGAGAATATTATCGAGACAGGGTTAGCACGTTTGTCCTATATCAAGCGTCCTTTTGATGAGGCAAATGTAGCAGCAATTAACGAAAACATGTTGAAACTTTCCGGTGAGAGGGCAAGTTTGAAACAGCGTTGGAACGAATCTCTTGCAATTTACAAAAAGATGGAGATTGCAGAGGAAACGGAAGTAGTCGACGAAGCACTCACAGAGACTGTTTTTAAAGAAGCGAAGGGAAATGCACTGCTTGGAGGTTTGGCGGCAGTGGGACTTGGCATAGCATCTCTGGCAACCGGTGGTTTATTAGGTACTTTACTGGGCGTGGGCGCAGCATATAGTGCATTTAAAGCGATTCCAAATGTGCCGAGAGTTTTGACGATGGATACACCGGTGAAGCGCTTGCGTTCCTGTGGTATGGGAATTCGAAAAGCACTGATGAATCAGGACTTGATTCAGACGAAAGGAACAACTGTGGCAGCAGAGACGACAAAAGAGAATAAGTCTTCTGTATATCTCTGTGGCGGCACCGGTTATGAGAAAAATTTATTTGCAGAATGTGTGCAGGAATTTTTTGCAGATATCAATGACCAGAGATATATTTTAGTCAAAAAGAGAAATCGCAAAGGTGAGGATGGTTTCTACAGTGTACCGGAATGTTTTGCAAAACGAAAGGAAGATGCAGAAAATTTTGCGGCATGTATTACCCCTTATATTGGCGAGTATGAGTTGGTATATACCAGAAATGGGAAAGGAAAAGAACTTTTGACAGAAGGTAGAATGAAGTCCTTAGAACGCAGCGGTTCTGCAAGCACAACCCATAAGGTTGTGAAAGAGTCGTAGAATATGGAAAAAGACATTCATTCCTTGGAATTTTAAAATATATAAGTGTCACTTATGGAAGGTTTACATAAAATAACATAAGGGCAAAGAAATGGCGAAAAAAGGTGGTTTTTGTGAAAAAATGAATTGACGACAAATTCATTTATGTTTAAGATAACTAAAGAATAAAATGAGAAGCATGGAAGACTAGGCGGTAAAAGGGAAACGCTTGGGAATGGAGGCTTATATGATTAAGGTAGTAAAGTTTGGTGGAAGCTCGTTAGCAAGTGCAGAGCAGTTTGCAAAAGTAGGAAATATTATTCGTGCCGATAAGGAAAGAAAATTTGTAGTCCCTAGTGCACCGGGTAAGCGTAATAGCAAAGATACAAAGGTAACTGATATGTTATATGCCTGCTATGCATTAGCAGAACAGGATGAAGACTTCAAAGTACAGTTAAATAAAATCAAAGACCGTTACGATTCTATCATCAATGGTTTGAATTTAAAAATGTCTTTAGAAGAAGAATTCAGAAAAATTGAGGCAGATTTTAAGGAGAAAGCAGGTTCAGATTATGCTGCTTCCCGCGGTGAGTACTTAAATGGTCTTATTATGGCAAATTACTTAGGATTTGAATTTGTAGATCCGGCAGAAGCAATTTTCTTTGATGAGCATGGCGAATTTTTGCCGGATAAGACAAATGAAGTGTTGAGCAAACGTTTAGAAGTAGTGGAATGTGCAGTTATTCCAGGTTTCTATGGTGTGGGACCAGATGGAAGAATTAAGACTTTTTCAAGAGGTGGTTCCGATATTACAGGTTCTATCGTGGCAAAAGCAGTGCGTGCATCAGCGTATGAGAACTGGACAGATGTTTCAGGCTTTTTAGTAGCTGACCCAAGAATCGTAGAGAATCCAAAGCCAATTAAAACGATTACTTATAGAGAGTTACGAGAACTTTCATACATGGGTGCGAGCGTACTTCATGAAGAAGCAGTGTTCCCAGTTCGTAGAGCTGGTATTCCGATTAATATCCGTAATACCAATGCACCGGAAGATGTGGGTACATGGATTGTAGAGAGTACTTGCCATCAGCCTGAATTTACCATTACCGGTATTGCAGGTAAAAAAGGTTTTGTATCTGTGAATATTGAAAAAGACCGAATGAATACCGAAGTAGGTTTCGGAAGAAAGGTATTGTCTGCTTTTGAAGATTACGGTATCAGTTTTGAACATGTACCATCCGGTATCGATACAATGACTGTATTTGTGCATCAGCCGGAATTTGAAGGTAAAGAGCAGTCCGTTATTTCTGCGATTCATCGTTATGCACAGCCGGATAGCGTAGAGTTAGAAGCTGATCTCGCGTTAATTGCGGTAGTAGGTCGTGGTATGAAATCTACTCGTGGTACTGCCGGAAGAATTTTCTCGGCATTGGCACATGCAAATGTAAATGTTAAAATGATTGACCAGGGTTCTTCAGAGTTGAACATTATCATTGGTGTACGTAATGAAGATTTCGAAAAAGCAATTAAAGCGATTTACGATATCTTTGTAGTAACTCGTTTATAAGATATGATGAGAAAAGAAGATTTGAGTACAAAAAGTGAAAAAAGTTTTTGGGAAGGCAGAGCTGCAATAACAAGTGTTATTGCAGTTACTGTCTTTTTGTGTTTTTTTACGGTGTTTGAAATCTTCGTAATTAAAACGGAGAGGAATTTAAATGAAGCAGAGGAGACAGAAGTGCAAACTGATGTAGGGAAAGGGCAGGATGAAATTCCTACCGAGGGTGTCACAGAAAATACAGCAGATGAGCAGGAGATTGCAGAAGAGAACGAATTGGATAGCACGGAGGTAGTTACGGAAACAGAAGAAGAGATGCTTCCGTATTATATAAAAATCAATCGCCAACAGAATGTTATTACTGTGTATGAACCGGATGAAAATGGGGAGTATACAATACCGGTAAAAGCGATTTTATGTTCTACAGGCTTATACAATGCGACACCAAAAGGTGTGTTTCATTTGTCTTCTAAGTACATATGGCGGGAATTAAATGGAGGTGTTTATGGGCAGTATGCGAGTCGTATTACCGGTGGTGTCTTATTTCATTCTGTTCCTTATGCCAACAAAAATAAATCGACATTGTACTGGGATAAATATAATAAACTTGGGCAACAGGCATCAATGGGGTGTGTACGATTGACAGTGGAGGATGCGAAGTGGATTTATGATAATTGCCCCTCCGGTACAGCAGTAGAAGTGTATGACAGTGATGATCCTGGGCCTCTTGGAAAGCCGGAAACATTAAAACTTGATAAGGATAATGTGAATAAAGGTTGGGATCCGACAGACCCGGATGAAAATAATCCATGGCATCAGTGGTCAAAAGACGGCTGAACCTTGCGAACGAATTTGCTTGGTTATACGCAAAAGATTAGGCGACATTTAAAGATTTATCATTAAATGTCGCCTATTAAGCTATTTCATCCATCGGACTCTATACCTCTCTTTTTTTATTTGGTGTTTTAAATTCATTTTCTTTTTAGAAGATTTTCTTGAAAACACTTTTTTCATCCTAAACTTTCGACTTCAATTTTTAAAAGTTTTCTTCTTTTTCGATTGTTTTTTATAGAAGTTATTCCTCTTCTCAATTTTCTAAAGTTTTCTTCTTTTTGGACTTCTTCGCTTCTAAATATTAATTTCCGATTTCTGTTCTACCTATAGCACTTTCGAATCGTATCATATAAGAATTAGTTCATGGTCTGATACTTATTCATCTTTTCCCTTATTGGTTCTGGCTACGTTTTCCTTCTTGATTAAGATTTAAAATCGAATGCGGTTAAGTTTTTGTTGGACCGTACCTCTCTTTCTTAGATTATGAAATTAAGATTTACGTTTCTGGTGGTTTGTACCTTCCTTTCTGTAAGTCTTATTTGTTTTTGTTAAGTTTATTATATCTGACGATTTGAGGTTTGTCAACTATTATTTTTATAAAATTTAAAAACATATTTATAAAAGAGTGTTAATTATGCAAATAAAATTAAATATTCAGAAAATATAAAAAGAAAGGATTATTTAAACAAAGTAAAAAATTTTAAGAAGGATGAGATTGCACATAGGAACTTCAAGATATTTTTCTCATATAATATGGTGAAGGGAGCGTAATTTTTTTATGGAAAAACAGACAATACTTTTAATTAGCGATATGCGACAGGTTTATCTGGCTGAGATTCTTACCAAACGTGGCAATCATGTGCGCTGCCTGGATATCAGAAATCAAAGTGCCATCAAGGAACAGTTGGTGAAGCTGAAAGTATTTTTGAATGAGGCAGATGTACTCATCCTCCCGATTCCTGTAACAAAGGGAATTGATGAGGAAGATTTGAATGAAATATTAAATAAAAATGTAAAAAATGATACCATTGTAATGGGTGGTTGTTTTTTAGCAGAACAACGGAAGATTTTGAATGAGCGTGGGATCCGTTATCTGGATTTTATGGAAGATGAAGTGGTAACGGAGGAAAATGCAGTTGCTACTGCAGAAGGCGCTATCGCTGAATTGATTCAAAATTGCCCATATAATATCGAAGGGTCTAAAATCATCGTAACCGGCTACGGATGCTGTGGCAAAGCAATTGCGAAAAAGCTGGGAGCTTTAGGGGCAAGGGTAACCGTGTTGGCAAGGCGCAGTGAAATTCGCAAACTTGCGAAGCAGGATGGTTTTTATGCAGTGGATTTTGCGTTTGGACCGGAAGAAGCAATGGGAGCAGTGATGCTTGTAAACACGGTTCCGGCTCCGGTTGTGACAAAACTCATGATTCGGGAATTGCCGCGGGATGCTTATATTTTAGACATCGCATCGAGTCCGGGGGGAACAGATTTTACCTGTGCAAAAGAAAGTGGAATATCAGCGGATCTTGTTTTAGGAATTCCGGGTCGTTTTTCTCCGAAAGCCAGTGCTTACATTCTGGCGCGGGCGATGGAAAGGTTTACGCTCGTTGACAGTGATGGAAGGGCATGATATATGGATTTTTCAAAATATAATATAGGTATTGGAATTACCGGTTCGTTTTGTATGTTTGCAAGAACCAGGAAAGAAATTCAAAAGCTTGTGGAATTAGGAGCAAATGTAATACCAATTTTTTCTTTTAATGCACAGAATATTGATACCCGTTTCGGGAGTGCAAAGGATTATGCAGAGGGGATTTGCGAGTTGACAGGAAATGAGGGAATACGAACCATTTGTGCAGCAGAGCCGATTGGACCAAACAATTTTCTGGATGTTATGGTAATAGCACCATGTACTGGAAATACGGCGGCAAAGCTTTGCAATGGCATTACGGATACACCGGTTTTAATGGCGGCAAAAGCGCATATGCGTAATGGCAAACCATTGGTGGTGTCAATTTCAACAAATGACGCAATGGGAGCAAATTTTAAAAATATCGGAATGCTTATGAATATGAAAAATATATATTTTGTTCCGTTTGGGCAGGATAGTCACAAGAGCAAGCCGAATTCGCTGATTGCGAAGATGGAATTGATACCTGAGACCATAGAGATGGCACTGGCAGGAAAACAGATTCAGCCGGTGTTACAGAAGCCGAATGAATAAAGATGGAGAATAGGTAGCCGTGGATGTATTTAGAAAAATGAGGTTGGCAATTTTTGCCAACCTCGCTTGTTTTTTAAAACCTTATTTCTGAGAAGCCTCTAAAGCTTCACGGCAGGCACGAGCTAACTGGTCACCGCAAGAAGTGCCGCGGCCGTTACAAGAGATGCCTTTGATGCGGGCTTCTACTTCTTCAACTGTAAGACCTTCCACTAATTTTGGAATGGCCTGTAAGTTACCATGGCAGCCACCTGTGAATACTACATTGTGTACCACGTTGCCGTCTAATTCTAATTCGATAAGTCTAGAGCATGTGCCTTTTGTTTTGTATGTATATTTCATGATGTTTCCCTTTCTTTTTATTTTCTATATTTCTTTCTAGTATACAAAGCAAGAGCAGATTTGGCAAGGATTTTTGTTTGATACTATATAACAGTTCGCGTCATGCCAATTGTAAGTGTGATGGCGCTGTTAATAAAAAATTCATAAATCGTTTACTACTATTTCTTGTGATAAGCGGAAAAAAGTGGTACAATAGGTAATCGTATGGACTTAAGAGAAGACACACAGAGATATTTATGATATAGAAATCAGATTAGGAATGGAGACTTATGGGATTAATAACAAAATTATTCGGAACACACAGTGAACGCGAATTAAAAAGAATTTATCCAATCGTTGATCAGGTAGAAGCTTTACGTGATAGTATGATGGCTCTCTCTGATGAGGAATTACGAGCAAAGACGAAAGAGTTTAAGGAGCGACTCACAAAAGGTGAGACGTTAGATGATCTTATGGTTGAGGCATATGCGACCGTCCGTGAAGCGGCGAGACGTGTGCTTGGTATGGAGCATTACCGCGTACAGATTATCGGTGGTATTATTTTACATCAGGGACGTATTGCAGAGATGCGTACCGGTGAAGGTAAGACATTAGTATCTACCCTGCCTGCATATCTGAATGCCTTAGAAGGAAAAGGTGTATGTATCGTAACTGTCAATGATTACCTTGCAAAACGAGATGCAGAGTGGATGGGACAGGTTCATGAGTTCTTAGGCTTAAAAGTAGGCGTTGTTTTGAACTCTATGAATAATGACGAACGTCGTGAAGCTTATAATTGTGACATTACTTATATTACCAATAACGAGCTTGGTTTCGATTACCTTCGTGATAACATGGTAATTTATAAAGAGCAGTTAGTGCAGCGTGGATTACACTATGCAATCATCGATGAGGTGGACTCTGTTTTAATCGACGAGGCTCGTACACCGCTTATCATTTCCGGTCAGGGAAGCAAATCTACCAAGCTTTATGAAGCATGTGATATTCTTGCACGTCAGATGAAGCGTGGTGAAGACGTGGCTGAGATTTCCAAAATGGATGTCATCATGGGCGTTGAACAGGAAGAGACAGGTGACTTCCTTGTAAATGAAAAGGATAAAGTGGTTACACTGACACAGGAAGGTGTGAAAAAAGTTGAGCAGTTCTTCAAGATTGAGAACTTAGCTGATGCTGAGAACCTTGAAGTACAGCACAATGTTATCCTTGCGTTAAGAGCACACAATTTGATGTTTAAGGATCAGGATTACGTAGTAAAAGATGAGCAGGTGTTGATTGTCGACGAATTTACAGGTCGTATCATGCCGGGACGTCGTTATTCAGATGGTTTACATCAGGCGATTGAAGCAAAGGAGCATGTAAAAGTAAAACGTGAGAGTAAGACACTTGCTACTATTACATTCCAGAACTTCTTTAATAAATTTGAGAAAAAAGCAGGTATGACAGGTACTGCTTTGACAGAAGAAGAAGAGTTCCGTGATATTTACGGAATGGACGTTATCGAAATCCCAACCAATAAACCGGTTCAGAGAAAGGATTTGAATGACGTTGTATATAAGACGAAAAAAGAAAAATACCTTGCAGTAGTAGAAGCAGTAAAGGAAGCCCATGCAAAGGGACAGCCTGTATTGGTAGGTACTATCAATATCGATACTTCTGAGCTTTTAAGTGCGTTGCTTAAGAAAAATGGTATTCCACATACCGTATTGAATGCGAAGTTCCATGAGATGGAAGCGGAAATCGTAGCAGCAGCAGGTCAGACCGGTGCAGTTACCATCGCTACCAACATGGCAGGTCGTGGTACTGATATTAAGTTAGATGACGAAGCGAAGGCAGCCGGCGGTCTTAAGATTATCGGTACAGAGCGTCATGAGTCCAGACGTATTGACAACCAGTTACGTGGTCGTTCCGGACGTCAGGGTGACCCGGGTGAATCCCAGTTCTACATTTCATTGGAAGATGATTTGATGCGCTTGTTCGGTTCGGAAAGATTGATTGAGACATTTAATATGCTTCGTATTCCGGAAGGTGAGCAGATTGAGCACAAGATGCTTACGGATACGATTGAAAAAGCGCAGAAGAAGATTGAAAGCAATCACTACGGTGTCAGAAAGAACCTGTTAGAGTACGATCAGGTTATGAATGATCAGAGAGAGATTATTTATGCAGAACGTCTCCGTGTATTGAATGGTGAGAGCATGCGTGATGTAATCTATAAGATGATTACAGATCGTGTAGAGGCTTGTGTAGATACTTGTATTTCAGCAGAAATCTCAAAAGATGAATGGGATTTACATGAACTCAATATGTTACTTCACGCCATGATTCCATTGCCAAAGATTACAGAAGAGACTGTCGCTGATATGAAGACAGGCAAAGAATTAAAGCACTACTTAAAAGAAAAGGCAGTGAAATTATACGAAGCAAAAGAAACAGAGTTCCCAGAACTGGAACAGTTCCGCGAATTAGAGCGAGTTATCTTATTAAAGGTAATCGACCGTAAGTGGATGGATCATATCGATGATATGGATCAGCTTCGTCAGGGTATTGGTTTACAGGCATATGCACAGCGTGACCCACTTGTAGAGTACAAGATGGCAGGCTATGATATGTTCGATGAATTAATCGCAAGTATTCAGGAAGATACGATTCGTCTCCTTTATCATGTGAAGATTGAGCAGAAGGTAGAACGTGAACAGGTTGCGAAAGTGACAGGAACAAATAAGGATGATACCGCAGTAAACGCACCGAAAAAGCGTGAGAATGCTAAGGTATATCCAAATGATCCATGTCCATGTGGCAGTGGTAAAAAATATAAACAGTGTTGTGGAAGAAAGTAAACTTTCTAGAAAATCAATTTTTAAAATGTAACATATAAGAGAGTGCGAATAAGTTGATGTGACTTATTTGCACTCTCTTAAAATTTAGAACAGTTCATGTTATGTTATTCGCAAAGACGATTCATCCTATAAATTATAGCTAGTACTTTTTTGCCATAAAAAGTGCAGATTACATTGACTTTTAGCAGGAAATTATTTAAGATAGTATTACATAGATTGGGGAAGTATCTCAATTAATAAAATAATATAAGAGGGGTGTTTACAATGTTTTTAGAAGATTACAAACGTTGGATGGAAGCTGATTTAGAAGATCCTGCTTTAAAAGCAGAATTAGAGTCCATCGAAGGCAATGAAGAAGAAATCAAAGATCGTTTTGCAGTAGCATTAAAATTCGGTACAGCCGGTTTACGTGGTGTGTTAGGTGCAGGTTCTAACCGTATGAATATCTACGTAGTTCGTCAGGCTACACAGGGTCTTGCTAACTGGGTTAAAACTCAGGGTGGTAATCAGTTAGTAGCAATCAGCTATGACAGCCGTATCAACAGTGATGTTTTTGCTAAGACAGCAGCTTGCGTATTAGCAGCTAATGGCATCAAAGTTCGTATTTACGATGCATTAATGCCAGTTCCAGCATTAAGCTTTGCTACACGTTACTACGAAGCAAACGCAGGTGTTATGGTTACAGCTTCTCATAATCCGGCAAAATACAATGGTTACAAAGCATATGGTCCGGACGGATGTCAGATGACAGACGAAGCAGCAGATATCGTATATGCTGAAATTCAGAAGACAGACATCTTAACAGGTGCTCAGATGATGAGTTTTGAAGAAGGTCTTGAAAAAGGACTTATCGAATACGTTGGTGATGATTGTAAAGAAGCTCTTTACGATGCAATCAAAGCAAGAAGCGTTCGTCCAGGTCTTTGCAAAACAGCTGGTCTTAAATTAGTATATTCTCCATTAAACGGATCCGGTTTAGTTCCTGTAACAAGAATTTTAAATGACATCGGTATTGATGACATTACTATTGTTCCTGAACAGCAGTATCCGGATGGTAACTTCCCAACATGTCCATATCCAAACCCTGAAATCTTTGAAGCTCTTCGCTTAGGTTTGGAATTGGCTGAAAAATCTGATGCTGACTTAATGTTAGCTACAGACCCTGATGCAGACCGTGTTGGTATCGCTATTAAATGTCCTGATGGTACATATGAATTAGTATCCGGTAACGAAGTTGGTGTTCTCTTACTTGACTACATCTGTGCAGGACGTATCGAAAACGGAACCATGCCTGAAAAAGCAGTAGCAGTAAAATCTATCGTTTCCACACCGCTTGCAGATGCAGTAGCAGCTAATTATGGTGTTGAACTTAGAAACGTATTAACAGG
>JAZSEF010000077.1:0-16422 GCA_045531555.1 Roseburia sp.
CATCATATAGTTTCCTTTACTTGTTTTCTTGGTCGTTAACATCATAAAGAAAAACTATATGTTTGGGAAGTGGATTTTTTCTGCTTCCCATATTTTTTAGGAGTAATTCCTATATTTGCCAATTAAAATTATACACTAACGTTATTTTAGTGCTTCACAATTACAAATGAGCGTGTTAAAATATTAACAAATGTGCAGTGATAGAAAGGAAGAAAAAGGATATGTCTAATTGTTTGACTTTAAAAAAATCAAACTGTAAAAACTGTTATAAATGTATTCGTCATTGTCCGGTAAAAGCAATCCGTTTTTCGGGTAATCAGGCGCATATTATCGGAAATGAATGTATTTTGTGTGGAGAGTGTTTTGTAGTTTGCCCACAGAATGCAAAACAGATTGTAGACGAAACAGAGAAAGTAAAGGTATTTTTACAGGATACAGATCCTGTTATTGTAAGTTTAGCGCCATCATTTGTGGCAAATTACGAAGGTGTTGGCATTGAGTCTATGCGCGAAGCTTTAAAACAGCTTGGCTTTTATGATGTTGAAGAAACTGCCATTGGTGCGACCATGGTTAAGAATGAATATGAGAGGATGTTAAGAGAAGAGGATCGTGATATTATTATTACATCCTGCTGCCATTCTATTAATCTTTTGATTCAGAAATATTATCCTGCGATGTTAGAATATTTGGCAGATGTAGTGTCTCCAATGCAGGCTCATTGTAATGACATCAAAAAACGTTATCCAAATGCGAAGACAGTTTTTGTGGGACCATGTGTTTCTAAAAAGGACGAGGCAGAGCATTATAAGGGAATCGTAGATGCAGTGTTAACGTTTGAAGAATTGTCTAACTGGTTAAAAGCTGAGAATATCGAATTAAAGCAGCAGATGGATTCGGCAGAGGAAAGCCGTGCAAGATTTTTCCCAACTACGGGTGGTGTATTAAAAACGATGGCACAGGATGTACCGGGATATACATATCTGGCAGTTGATGGTGTGCAGAACTGTATTAATGCAATCGGCGATATTGAAGCTGGAAAAATACATAAATGTTTTATTGAAATGTCTGCTTGCGTAGGAAGCTGTATCGGTGGACCGGTTATGGAAAAATATCATTTGACTTCTCATGTGAAGGATTATATAACCATTTCAAATTATGCCGGTGAAAAAGATTTTGATGTAGAACAGCCAAAAGTAGTAGAGATGAAAAAACAGTTTGAATATATTGAACATAAATTGGCGCAACCGACAGAAACCGAGATTTATGCAGCACTTCGTCAGATGGGTAAAGTGAAACCGGCTGATGAATTGAATTGTGGTTCTTGTGGTTACAATACCTGCCGTGAAAAAGCGATTGCAATCTGTCAGGGTAAGGCAGAGGCATCTATGTGTCTCCCTTATTTGAAAAACAAAGCAGAAAGTTTTTCAGATGCAATTGTTAAGAATTCACCGAATGGTATTATTGTGTTAAATGAGAATTTGGAAGTGCAGCAGATTAACGAGTCTGCAAGAAAGTTAATGAATATCCGTTTTAGTTCGGATATTTTAGGAGAGCCGGTAGTACGTATTCTTGACCCATTGGATTTTGTAGAAGTTTTGGATACTGGTAGAAGTGTACACAATAAACGTGTTTATCTGGCAGAATACAAGCGCTACGTGGAGCAGTCAGTGGTGCATGACAGAGAATCGCATCTGTTAATCTGCAATATGCGTGATGTGACAGATGAAGAAGAACAGCGTGCGAAGAAAGAAAGTATTAGTCGTCAGACGGTAGAGGTTGCGGATAAAGTAGTTGATAAACAGATGCGTATCGTTCAGGAAATTGCATCTCTTTTAGGTGAAACAGCAGCAGAGACCAAAATTGCACTTGCGAAATTAAAGGAGTCTATTACAGATGAATGATTTATGTGTAGATATTGGATATAAAAGCATTAACCATCATGGCGAACAGCTTTGTGGCGACCATGTGGAAGTGGTGGAGCAGAATGAGAATTCCACTGTTATCGTGTTAGCAGATGGCTTGGGAAGCGGTGTAAAGGCGAGTATTCTTTCAACACTTACTTCAAAAATTATCTCTACCATGATGGCAGCAGGATTACCGATTGATGAGTGCGTTTCGACGATTGCGGCTACATTACCGGTATGCTCTGTGCGAGGTGTGGCATACTCAACGTTTACGATTATGCATTTAATAAATAACGAGACGATTGAAATTATTCAGTATGATAATCCACATGTTATTATGATTCGCGATGGTGTAAATTATGATTATCCGAAAGTAGAAACAAGTATTGATGGTAAAAAGATTTATAAGAGCACGATTCATTTCCAGGAAAATGATATTTTCGTAGGTATGAGTGATGGCTGTCCACATGCGGGAATCGGTCTTTCCTATAATTTTGGATGGAAGAGAGAAGATATCATTGCTTTTATGGAAGTAATGGCAATGAATGGATTGACTGCCAAGAATCTTGCAACTATGTTAGTCGATGAGTGTAATAAACTGTATGGTTATGAACCTGGTGATGATGCAACTGCTTGTATTGTAAAGATTCGTAAACGTGAACCGATTAATTTATTATTTGGTCCGCCATCAAATCCGGATGATGTAAATCGTATGATGGCATTGTTTTTCTCAAAAGAAGGAAAACATATTATCTGCGGAGGAACTACTTCCTCTATTGCAGCTAAATATTTAGGAAGACCTTTACAGGCAACCTTGAATTTTGAAAAATCAGATATACCGCCGATTGCCAAAATCGAAGGGGTAGATTTGGTAACGGAAGGTGTAATCACCGTGAATAAAGTTGTGGAGTATGCCAAAGATTATATTGCTAAAAATGAGTTGTATGAACAGTGGTATTTCAAGAAAGATGGAGCGGCCCTGATTTGTCAGCTACTTTTTGAGGAAGCTACCGATATTAATTTCTATGTAGGTAGAGCGATTAATCCGGCTCATCAAAATCCGGATCTGCCGATTAATTTTAGTATTAAAATGAATTTGGTAGAGGAATTATCAAAGAGCTTAAAAGAAATGGGCAAACGAATTAAGGTAAGTTATTTCTAAAATTTCAAAAATAAAACGTGTGCCCGACCAATAATTCTTTATGCTAAGTACGCAAAAGAATTATTGGTCGGGCACATGTTTTGTCTTTCATATTTTCAAAAAAGTATTCATTTCGACAAACTGAATACTTTTTTGAAAATAGCATTGGTTCTGAATAGTTACAAATAATTTTATAAGTTAAAATATTTGTCAAATTCTGCAGGATGTGGAATCTTAGACATTTCCATGCATTCCTTACGTTTCATAGCGATGAAGTTCTTGATGAGATGCTCTGGGAATACGCCACCAGCTGTTAAGTAGTCGTGGTCAGCTTCTAATGCATCAAGAGCATCATCTAAGCGTGTTGGAAGAGAAGAAAGTTTTGCTTTTTCTTCTTCCGGTAAAGAATAAAGGTTCATATCGTATGGTCCCCAGCCATTTGCATGTGGGTCTATTTTATTCTTGATACCATCTAAGCCGGCCATCAAAAGTGCTGCATAGCAAAGATATGGGTTACAGGTTGCATCAGGGTTACGAATTTCGAAACGACGTAATGCAGGTGTTTTTGCATATGCCGGAATACGGATAACGGCACTACGGTTTGATGTGGCGTAGCCAACAGTTACAGGTGCTTCAAAGCCAGGTACAAGTCTCTTGAAGGAGTTAGTACTTGGGTTAGTAATTGCGCATAAAGAGGAGATGTGTTTTAATAAACCACCCATGAAGTAATGTGCTGTCTCACTTAAGTGTGAGTAACCATTATCATCTGAGAATACAGGTTCTCCGTCTTTTAATAATAACATATGTACGTGCATACCATTACCGGCTTCGCCATAAACAGGTTTTGGCATGAAGGTAGCCACCTTGCCATGCTTCATAGCGGTGTTGTGGATAACGTATTTAATCATCATAGAAGCATCAGCCATTTTTGACATCTGACCAAGCATCGGCTCGATTTCGAACTGTCCTGCGGCACCTACTTCCGGATGATGATATTTGATGGCAATGCCCATTTTTTC
Organism: Roseburia sp.; assembly: GCA_045531555.1. Classification (GTDB taxonomy): domain Bacteria; phylum Bacillota; class Clostridia; order Lachnospirales; family Lachnospiraceae; genus Roseburia. The sequence goes on from JAZSEF010000077.1 coordinate 4,065, forward strand.
TAATTCTAAGCACATTTCAGAGCGACACTCATAAGTCGCATCAAAAGGTTTTGCAATGTGGTAGTTCTTTTGGTGAGGAACTACGCAGCCTAATCCCTGATTATCACTGTTCCAGTAAGCCTGTTCGGCATCAACGGAAACCCCGATAGAATTTGGTCTTACAGACCATGCTACGTCATCAAACATATGGAATTCGAATTCCGGTAAAATAAGCATAGTATCAGCAATCCCAAGGTCTTTCATATACTGTTCTGCTGCTAATACGATATTTCTTGGGTACTGGTCTAATGGACGATTTTCCGGATAGTCGATAATCATTGCATTACCGGTAATGGATAAAGTAGGAACGTCGCAATATGGGTCAATGACTGCAGTATCCAAATCTGGAATGAAAACCATATCACTTTTTTCTACAACTGCATAACCATAGTTAGAGGCATCAAAACCGATACCGTCTTTCATGGTATCTTCTGTAAACTGAGATGCTGGAATGGTTACGTGGCGGAATTGACCGTGGATATCAACAATTTTGAAATCCACCATTTTGATGTCATTTTCCTGAATAAAATTCATAATGTCTTTTGCTGTCTTTTGCATGGTATACCCCCTGATAAAAGTCTAACAATATTAATAGTATTATCATACCGAAAAATGAGAAAATTTACAAGGACAAGCGAAATTATTATGAATGCAGTTATATGTCATTGTTTGCGAGATACGGGTGAACAACGGTAACAGTTATGTTGCTGTAATAGAGGGATTGTGATAAAATAGTATGAAATATTATTATAATAAAATGGGTAAAAAAGAATGAAGAATAAGTTTCGTTTTGATTTGACAACGACGCAGAAAATAATGCTGAGTTTCCTTATTGTGATCCTGGTAGGAAGTGTACTTCTTGCTTTGCCAATCAGTTCGGCAAGTGGCGAAGCTATTCCTTATATGGATGCATTATTTACAGCTACCACAGCGACCTGTGTAACGGGGCTTGTGACAGTACCTACCGTATCTACATGGAGTATTTTTGGACAGATTGTAATTTTGTTATTGATACAAATTGGAGGTCTGGGGGTCGTTACGATTGTTACAGGTTTTGCAGTAGGAATGCAACATAGAATGGGTATCGGTGACAGTATGCTGATTCAGGATGCATTTAACTTAAATACGATGTCCGGCATGCGTGAATTTGTCAAAAAAGTTATCAAAGGAACCTTTATTGTAGAAGCAGCAGGCGCTATCTGTTACATGCCGGTGTTTATAGCTGATTATGGTGTGAGAGGAATCTGGATTTCCATTTTTAATTCTATATCTGCATTTTGCAATGCGGGGATTGATATTTTTGCAGAAGACAGTTTGTGTGCTTATGTGCATAATCCGTTGGTCAATGCTGTGACTGCTGTTTTGATTATTTTAGGCGGTATTGGATATATTGTCTGGTGGGATGTGCTTAGGGTATGGAAAGATAGAAAAAAATTAAAAGGGAAGTGCTGGAGACGTTTGACACTTCACAGTAAGATAGCGCTGTCTGTTACTGGTGTTTTGATATTGGCAGGTGCAGTTTTGATATTTATTTTTGAATATAACAATCCGCTTACGATGGCTGATTATACGATAGGACAGAAGATACAGGCTTCGTTGTTCCAGTCTATTACGACGAGAACGGCTGGTTTTGCAAGTATACCACAGCAGAATTTAAGTAATGCTTCCTCTATGGTTTCGTTGTTATTAATGTTTATCGGAGGTTCTCCAGTCGGAACTGCTGGTGGTATCAAAACCGTTACGATTACGATTTTAGTTATGTCAGCTTTTGCTACGATTAAGAACCAAAATGAAGTATCTCTTTTTAATAGAACGATTTCGAAACAAGCAGTTAGTAAGGCGGTAGCAGTTACAAGTATGTCTTTTATAATCATGTTTGTATCAACGGTGCTATTGTCTGCAGTAACAGATGCGAATGCGCTGGATATTCTTTTTGAAACCGTCAGTGCCACAGCTACGGTAGGCTTGAGTCGGAATCTGACGGGAACTTTGAATGTTTGGGGTAAAGTAATTATTATCGTGACGATGTATCTGGGCAGAGTAGGTCCGATTTCGTTGGCAACCGCATTTAATTCAAGAAAAGAGATTCCGAATATTATTAAAAATCCAACAGAGAAAATCAGTGTAGGATAAAGGAAAGGTGGTAGCAGTTATGGGTATGAATCGCACATATGCAGTATTAGGATTGGGCAGATATGGAAGAGCGATAGCCAAGGAACTGGTGAATAATGGAGCTGAAGTGTTGGCAGTAGACATGGATGAAAATGTAGTCAATGACGCGAGTATCGATATTCCTTTTTGTAAGTGTGCCGATATTACGGACGCAGAAGTGATTGAGCAATTGGGTATTGGGAATATAGATGTAGTGGTTATTGCAACGGCGAATAATTTGGAGGCAAGTGTTATGGCCACACTACTTTGCAAGGAAGCAGGGGTAAAGACTGTTATTGCAAAGTGTGCTGATGAGATGCAGAAGAGAATTTTAAGCAAAGTCGGGGCAGATCAGGTGGTATTCCCAGAGAGTGAATCCGGTACGCGTCTGGCACGAAATCTTATCAGTTCAGGTTTCATGGATATTATTGATTTATCCGATGATGTATCGATGGTAGAACTTAGCGTCAAGCCAGAATGGTGTGGACAAAGTTTGCTTCAATTGAATCTTAGAAGAAGATACGGTATTAATGTCGTGGCGGTTTGTGAAGGTGAAAAAGTGGAGATTAATATTGAACCGGAGCGTCCATTGACAGCAGAAATGAAGTTAATTGTTATTGCAAGAACTACCCAGCTTAATAAGCTAAAGTAGGGTAAAGTTTATAAGAAAAAATAATAATTAGCGCGCGATTAATTATTGCGAAACACAAATAATTGTAATACAATTACCATATTAAAAAATATTACTGTTCACTATGTGTTCAGTAACAGAGAATAATAGTTTAATCGTCATTTAACCGAAGGGAGACTTAAAAGATGAAACAGGATATGATTGTAATCTTAGACCTTGGCAGCACAGAGAACACCGTCCTTGCACGTCAGATTCGTGACTTGGGCGTATATAGCGAGATTCATCCACATGACATCACTGTGGAAGAAATTCACGCATTAGATAATGTAAAAGGTATTATTTTAAATGGTGGTGAGAACCGTATTGTAGACGGCGTAGCAGTAGAAGTTTCAGATGACATTTACACATGTGGATATCCGGTAATCGCTATCGACCATCCAACAGCAAAATGTGATGTGAAATATGACACACTTCCTTCTGATGAAGTAGTGAAGAATTTCCTTTTTGACGTATGTAAAGCAGAAGCGAACTGGAACATGAAGAACTTCGTGGCAGACCAGATTGAAATCGTTCGTAAACAGGTTGGAGACAGAAAAGTTCTTCTTGCACTTTCTGGTGGTGTTGACTCTTCTGTAGTAGCAGCACTTTTAGTAAAAGCAATCGGTGACCAGTTAGTATGCGTACATGTTAACCATGGTCTTATGCGTAAAAATGAGTCTGAAAATGTTGTAGAAGTATTCAGAAATCAGCTTCATGCAAACCTTATTTATGTAGATGCAACAGAACGTTTCCTTACTAAGTTGGAAGGCGTTGCAGATCCAGAAGAAAAACGTAAAATTATCGGCGGAGAATTCATCCGTGTATTCGAAGAAGAAGCTAGAAAATTAGAAGGTATTGACTTCTTAGGTCAGGGTACAATTTATCCTGATATTATTGAGTCTGGTACAAAGACAGCTAAAATGGTAAAATCTCATCACAATGTAGGCGGTCTTCCAGAAGATTTGCAGTTTGAGTTAGTAGAGCCATTAGCACAGCTTTTCAAAGATGAAGTTCGTGCATGTGGTATTGAACTTGGTTTACCAGCAGAGATGGTATACCGTCAGCCATTCCCAGGTCCTGGACTTGGTGTTCGTTGTCTTGGTGCTATTACACGTGACCGTTTGGAAGCACTTCGTGAAGCTGATGCAATCCTTCGTGATGAGTTTGCTAAGGCTGGTTTAGATAAGACAGTATGGCAGTACTTCGTAGCAGTTCCTGATTTCAAAGCTGTTGGTGTAAGAAATCATGAAAGAAGTATGGGTTACATGGCAGTCATTCGTGCGGTTAACACGATTGACGCTATGACAGCTACTATCGAGAGAATTGACTATGATTTATTGGAAAAGATTGTAGACAGAATTACAGCAGAAGTTCCAAGTATTAATCGTGTGGTTTATGAGATTACAAAGAAACCTGTGGCTACAATTGAGTTTGAATAAGAAAAGCGAGTCAAAGAAGCTAGTATTTATGCGGGTTGCAAGCAAATTTGTTTAAGTTCTGGCAACGAATTGGCAACGTTTTTGCATTATTCAATAAATAAATTTATTTTAGAGCATAAGAAAACCTTACTGATTTTTAGTGTTGAAAACTGAAAATTGGTAAGGTTTTTTTGATGGTTATTTTCCTTTTAGCATTTCTTTTAGAAATTCTTTTTTACGTTCTTTTTCAATTTCTTTCATAAGATAGTCGCTTAATTCTTCTGAAATAACCGGTGCAAAATGCCTGTCATAAGCAGGGTATTTGTATCTCCAGTCATCATATTCTTCCTTGCTGATTTCTCCGTTTTCCAGCTTTTTAGACTGTTGCTGCCATGCATGGAGCATATCGTACATGGATTTATAGGAACGATGGGAACGGTCAAGATAGAGGCATGGTTCGCCATCTACTTCTTTGATTTTAAGTCCGTACATATCTTCCAAAGCAAAAAAGGTGTGTATGATACCAAGATAAGTGTCAATATCCGGTACAGTCAATGCTTTCGGGTCAATGTCTAAAATACATGCCATTCCTTTTATGAGGTCGTCTTTTGGGATTCGTGCTTCCGCTTCGTATTGGGCTAGGCGGACATCGGAGGTTCTGCCTTTAAACCCTAAAGCCTCGCCGAACTGTTTTTGTGTCAATCCTTTTCGGTTGCGGAAAAATTTGATACGCTGTCCGATTGCCATAGTGGATTCTCCTTTATCTGTCTTATTTGTGTTGCCACTTGTTTGTCTGTAAGAATTCGTTTCTTAAAAAGAGTATAACACAGGAGAATTTCTGTAACAAGAAAAACCTAAACAAAATAATTTAGTATTTTCTTGCAAACCACTTGACTTAAACACAAATGTTTAGTAATATCAAAATAAATACTAAACAGAAAGAGTTAAGTTAAAACTGAATGACCGTCCAAGCAGATACCACCGTACAGTATGCCATGACCGGAAGCGAGCGTATGAAACAGCGGAACACGACAAAGCACCAAACAAGGCAGCCTGTCAGGAACATGTGAGGAAGAACGGCGAAAAATAATAAAAATGAAAAGGGGTATGTGAATGAAAGAAAAGACATTTATGACAGTTGATGAAGTGGCAGAGGAATTAAGCGTTTCCAAATCTTATGCGTATAAGGTAATCAGGGACTTAAATGCAGAGATGAAAAAGTTAGGTTATTTAACCGTAAATGGGAGAGTAAACACGAATTACTTTTACAAGAAATTATGTTATAGGGAGTAAGAATTTGAAAACTATTTTTAAAATTTTGCAGTCGGGGAAGGAGTGGATTTATGGCTGTATACAAAGATGGCAACAAATGGCGTGTTATTTATCGTTATACAAATTTTAAGGGAGAACGTAAGCAGACACAGAAGCGTGGTTTTGCAACAAAGCGAGAGGCAGTTGCTTGGGAACGAGAAGTGATGTTAAAAAGTGAGGCAAAATTAGACATGACCTTTGCGAGCTTTTTTGAAATTTACGAAGCAGATAAAAAGCAACGGGTAAAGGAAAATACATGGGAATCGAAAAGACATGTTATCTGTACAAAGATACTTCCTTACTTTGGAGAGCGCAAAATGGCAGAGATTGAGCCGAAAGATGTGATTGCGTGGCAGAATCAACTGCTTGCTTATAAAGATGAAAATGGAGTGGCATATTCGCCAACGTATTTAAAAACAATCCATTCCCAATTAAGTGCGATGTTCAATCATGCGGTGCGTTATTATCATCTTCCGACAAATCCGGCACAGAGGGCTGGTTCTATGGGAAGCGAAGAACATAAGGAAATGCTGTTTTGGACAAAAGAGGAATATTTGAAATTTGCAGACGTGATGATGGATAAGCCTGTTTCGTATTACGCTTTTGAAATGCTTTACTGGTGCGGAATTAGAGTAGGAGAATTGCTGGCATTAACACCGAAAGATTTTGATTTTGAAAAGCAGACGCTTACGATTAACAAATCGTATCAGAGATTGAATGGAAAGGACGTAATTACGACACCGAAAACAAAGAAAAGCAACCGGAGCATAAAAATGCCGAAGTTTTTATGCGAGGAAATGCAGGAGTACATGGGAATGTTGTATGAAATTGGGGAAAATGAACGTCTGTTTCAAATTACGAAACATTATCTGCACCATGAAATGGACAGGGGTTCAAAGCTTGCCGGAGTGAAGCGAATCCGTATCCATGATTTACGGCACAGTGCCATTTCACTTTTGATAGAAATGGGATTTTCGGCTTTAGCTATTGCGGAGCGTGTAGGGCACGAAAGCATTGATATTACATACCGTTATGCACATCTGTTTCCAACGAAGCAGACGGAAATGGCGGATAAACTTGATGTGGAACGGAAAGAAAAGGAGGAATTATGGACAAAAATTTAGACTACAAGGGCAGATGGAGAAACAAAACCGTAGCGTTTCGGGTATCAGAGGAGGAAGCGAAGCTGATTGATAAATGTGTTGCTTTATCTGGTCTTAGTAAGCAGGATTATATCGTAAGACGGCTGCAATGTCGTGATGTGGTGGTGCAGGGCAATCCAAGAGTACATAAGGCGTTGCGAAATCAGATGACAGAAATTTATGAGGAACTGAAACGTTTGGAAAAATACAGCGAAGAAAATGAGGAGCTGCTTTATACGATACAGATGGTGGCAGAAATCATGGACGGATTGAAAGAAGAATATCCTCTGTCTGCTGAAAGCAACACACATTTTTCTCTGGAAAATAAGGAGGATGTGGAATGAGCAAAAAAGAAAAAGCGGCTGTTCCGGTTTCATCTGTTGGCGCAGATGGGAAACAGCCACTAAACAAGACTAAAGAAAGTATAGCAGATTTGCCCCAAAAGGGCAATCTACAAGCCACAAATTCAGTCGGGATTTATATGGAAAATCAGAAAGGAACAGCAAATAAAACAGAGGAATTACAGGCAATTTCCATGACGGAACTCTATGATACCGTTTATCCGCCGAAGATACCGATTGTAGATAATCTTATTTATGCAGGTACATATCTTTTTGTAGGTGCACCAAAGGTAGGTAAATCATTTTTTATGGCACAACTCGGCTACCATGTGAGTATGGGGATTGATTTGTGGGATTATTCGGTGAGGAAAGGAACGGTTTTATATTTAGCGTTAGAAGATGATTATGCACGTTTACAGAAACGATTGTCGAGAATGTTCGGTATGGAAAGCAGCGAGAATTTCTATTTTGCCACCCAGTCGAAAAATCTGAATGAGGGATTGGAAGAACAGCTTAACGAGTTTGTAAAAAAGCATACTGATGCAAGGTTGATTATTATTGATACGTTGCAAAAGGTAAGAGAAGTAGCAGGGGACAAATTTAGTTATGCAAGCGACTATGAAATCGTGACAAAGCTGAAAGCGTTTAGTGACAAACATGGCATCTGTCTGTTAGTGGTACACCATACAAGAAAACTGGAGTCATCGGATAGTTTTGACATGATTTCCGGCACAAATGGTCTGCTGGGTGCCGCAGATGGGGCATTTGTCATGCAGAAGGAAAAGAGAACAGATAACAAGGCGATTTTAGAGGTGGCAGGACGTGACCAGAAAGACCAAAGACTTTTATTAGATTTTGATAGGGAACAATGTGTGTGGAAATTGCGAAAAGCAGAAACGGAGCTTTGGAAAGAACAAGCAGATCCGATACTGGAAGCCATTGCAAAAATTGTATCAGACGAACAGCCGGAATGGAGTGGAACAGCTTCGGAATTGTTACAGCTTTTGCCGGAGATAGAAATGCAGCCGAATGTGCTGACAAGAAAATTGAATATCGGAGCAGAAAAGTTGCTGATAGAGCATGGTGTCCGTTATGAAAGCAGCAGGAAGTATAATGGGCGAATGATAAAGTTAGAGCTGGTAAAAGAAGAAGCATGACGATAAATGACGGTTATGACGGTATTTTACATAGCGGTGACAGTATAGAAAATATCGTCATTATCGTCATAACCGTCATGGTTTACAGAAAGGAGAGCAGATAAAGTGAAAAACGTACAGATTCCAGAGCAGTTATTTTTTACACTTTTAAAATATCATCTGTTGGATATGGATGAGGTACTGCCGGAAATTAAGAAAGGATTGGAAGAAAAAATGGAAGCCATGCTTAAACGGGAGCTTTACACGAAATACAAAACTGTACTGACAGAGGAAGAACGGGAAAAGGCAAGACGGGAATATTTAGAAAGAGTTGGAATGCATCGGGATTTCAGATGGTGATTGTTTCGTTAGGTGCAGGTAACGGGAGTGTGGCACACTCCGGTAGCTGGTGTTTAGGAAGAATAAAGTTGTATTGTCGAAAAGGAGGAGGTTGTGACAGAAAAATTTAATTTTGATAGCAGAGATACTGGTAAACAATTTTGTGACAAAGAAAGAAAACGAGTTGAAAAAATTCATGAAGTGTTGGGAGAAGTAGAACTTACGGAAGCAGAAAAACGAACATTGAAATGGCTTGCCGGATGGGAGAAAAGCACAGTAGATAATCTCATATCTGTCATTGAAAAAGCAGTCGAGTCAGGAAGGGATAGGCAGAAGATATGCCAGAGCGAGCTGGTAAAAAAGAAAGGTAAATGCCGATGAGAGAGTTTTTTGGCTAGCCCTCGGCGATTGAGAGCGAAATACACCCATCGCACAAAACTGCGTTTTGTACTCTGTGTATTTCGCCCTGCCGGGAGCTTATATTCGCAATTCACTGTGCTCATTGCTCAGAACGTCACCACTATAATATGGCAATAAAAATACTGGGTGACGTTCAAATGCTGACGCATTTGTGGATATTTATATCGGAAAAATAGGGTTATGTTTATAAGGGGTAGTGCTTATTGTAAGAAATTCATTTATTCAAATATCAAAATTAACAAATGTAAAAGGAAGGATTCATTACATATCAAGTCCTGCAAGACAGGAAAATTTATATGCTGTATATGAGACAACTGAGCGTAAATTCTGGACGGAGCTTGCCAAGTGCAATCAGATGGAATTTAAGAAAAGCGAAGCAAATGGGAAATGTGTCGAAGCAAGGGAATTGATTATTGCCCTGCCGGAAAGTTTTGTAGAATATGATCCGGAGGTATTGTTGCAGATTTTTACAAAAGAATTTAAAGAGGTTTACCACATGGAGTGTATAGCTGCATTGCATCACAATAAACGAAAGACGAATTATCATATCCATCTTATTTTTTCGGAACGGAGATTGCTGTCTGAGCCGGAGGAGAAAATCGCAACTCGGAATATGTTTTACGATGAAACCGGAAAGCATGTGCGTACTAAAAAAGAAATCTTAGATGAAACTGGACAGGTTCGGAAAGGATGCAAGATTATCCGAAAAGGCGAAGTGTATGAGCGTAATATTTTTACTACAAAGTATGCTTATTTTAAAGGAGAAGGATTTCTAAATGAGGTCAAAGATATTTATACAAAGCTTATCAATGTTTATGTGAAAGATGAAAAAGAAAAGCAAAAGGTTTTTGATAAGAATGGTATGTATCTGCCGATGAAGAAAATCGGAAAAAATAATCCGAAGGCAGAGCAGATAAAAGAGGACAACCGTGTGCGTGAAAACTGGAATCAGACGGTTGACAGAGCATTGGTCAGCGGAGTGTCGGAGAAAGAAATTTTGGAGGTAAAGCAGCAAGAGATTCGACAGAAAGTGAAAAAATCCATTCAGGAGTTTGGAAACCGTCCGTATTTATTTAGCAGTATTGTGAGAATGGCGACGTATGCATTGAGTGTTTTAATTGGCAGGATATATGAAAAGATACTGGAAGAAATGGATAAGGCGGAGAAAAATGTGGTAAAAGCAGAGGTGGATAAAATCGAAGTAGATAGAAAGGAAGAAAGTACACTAATAATTTCTGAAGTGAATGATAAGAAAACAAATGAGGAAGGAGTGTATGGAGTTGCGGCTGAAGAAGCAAATGTGTCAAAGAGTCCTGAAATGAACGATAAAGAAGCAGATAAATTAGTGATTTTTGAAGAAATAACTGAGAAGGTTAGAAAATCAGAAATTTTTGAAGTGGAACAAGAAAAGCAAGAAGAATTAAAGGTATCTGACGTGATTGAGGAGGAAAAACAGAAATCGAAAATAGATGAAAACACAGCAGAAGAACAGATGCCGGAAATGCCGGTTAAATCGAAATATGTTTCTTCCTATCCAAAACTTTTAGAGATTTATTCTAAGTTGGAGGAACAGAATAAAGCTATTTACCAGAGAGAATACCAGCTTGCAGGATTAGAAAAAGAAATAACTATGGCAAAGGGCATTTTTAAAGCAAAGCAGAAAAAGGAATTGCAAGAAAAAGCAGAACATCTAAGGATACAAATAGCGAATATGAAACAGCGTTTATCAGGCATTGTACGAGATTATGGATATAAGAATGTACAGGAATTTATGATAGTCTATAAAACAGCGAAAACGGAGTATAACGAATATAAAACGGCTTTTTCAAAGTGGGAACAAGAAATGGAATATAGAAAAAGAGAGCGGCTGATTGCTGCAAAATTTCAACAGCTGAATACAAAAACAGAGGAACAGAAAAATAATTATGGTAGCTATTATTATAAAAATAGCAGATAGGAGAAGATTATGGAAAGATATATTATAGGAGAAAATAAAATCGGTTATACACTTGAATCAGACGGATTGTATTATCCGGATTTGTGACTGCCGGAAGGCACACCGTATGAGATTGGCAGATATGGTTTTATGCGTCAGGAGTATTTACAGACATATCGCAGACAGGATTATATCAAGCTGCTTATGCAAGGAAAATTAAATGAACATCTGCATGAGGTAGACGAGGAATGTCACGAGAGAATGGAGCTTCTTGTGGAACAGATGAAAAAGGGAGCAGGTGTAACAGAAGAATTGAAAGCAAAAGACCAAATGAAATGGGTAGGTTTGATGAATAATTTAAGAAGTTCAGCAGAAGAAATAGTAATAAAAGAGTTTGTACAAGTATAAATTGAGAAATAAAAATACCCGTTCACTCAATAAAGAGTGGACGGGAGCTGAATATCGGTAATCATATTTTTATTCTTCAGTAAAGCAGATTACTTCATTTGGAGTACAGTCTAAAATACGGCAGATACGTTCTAAGGTGCTGGTATTGATATTATTGCCCTGTCGGATGGCAAAAAGAGTTTTCTTATCAATGCCCTGCTGTATCATTTTATACTGGGTTATATTTTTATCTTTCATCGTCTGCCACATAGGTTCGTAGGAAATAGCCATGTTTAATCATAATTCCTTTATATAGTGATTTTATTATATGGTTTGTGTGTAAATTCTTGTATAAGGGAGTATTCCAACCTACTGTTGATTAGAAAAATATGATATGCTAAAATATTTATATCTATACACATGGAGGATATAGAAATGGGAAAATACATTAGTGAATTAATCGACATCGGCATGGGAAATGTGATTGACATGAGTGTTGATGATGTTATTTTAAATGACGAAATTTATCAAAAAGACCAAACAGACAGTGATAGGCTATATGAAAAATTTGCAAGTATGCTGACAGAGGATCAGAAAGTTGTATTTGATGATTATATTGCAAGTGTTATGTCTGCGAATGAAAGAGCGTGTAACCTTGCTTATTTGGTTGGGGCGAAGAATACCATACAGTTTTTGAGTGAAGTGAATGCATTAAAAGGTGACGTTGGAGTATAGTAAAAACTATTAAATAAATTTTTTGAGAAAAATGGGAGTCTTTATAAGTTGTTGATAAGTGGTGAAATAAGAGACACAATGTTATTAATACAAGGGAGTAGATTATCAAAAAAAGGAAATTATTTACAACAGAATAGAGAAAGGTATATAATTATTCTATATATGATTAGTGGTGGTGCTTCTAAATTAAAAAAAGGAGACTAACTATTAGAAGTCAATAGTTTTTAGAAAAAAAGTTTTATCTTAAAAAAGGGTAACCTTAATAAACCCTCATTACTGAGGATTTTAAAATCAAATATTGTTAACTGCCACTACTCAGCTAACGGAGCAAAG
>JAZSEF010000058.1:0-58441 GCA_045531555.1 Roseburia sp.
ATACGAAAAAGGATTAAAGAAAATGGCTAGAGCATGACGTAATGCTGTAGAAAGAAGAATGTCGGAAAGCCGTGTGAGGGAGAACCTCATGCACGGTTTGATGAGGGGAAAGAGGGCGAATGCCCTCTAACCTACTCTACATTTAAGAAGCGTTATTGTTTGCGAGGTACGAGTGAACAGGTACAAAAATTAATATATAAATAACAGGGGGTAAGTATGAAAACAAAATTTATGAGACAGGTATGTGCATTATTTTTAGCAATTACGATGCTGGTGACATCTACGCCAACAAGTTTATATGCAAGTACGGATGCAACAGAACTGGTGACAGAAGCAGTGGAAGAGAGTGAAAGGGAAGATGTATTTTCGGATGCAAATAGTGAAGAAAGTATAACGCTTAAGGATGAATTGTCGGTGGAGTCGACAGAGCTTTCGACGGAAGCAGAATTAAGTGATAGTGTGGAAGAAACGGAAATAATAGAAGAGACAGAAATTATAGAAGAGTCGGAAATAATAGAAGAAACAGAAACGATAGAAGTGATAGAAACAGTAGAAGAAACGGAATTAACAGAAGAAACAGAATTCGTAGAAGTGACGGAAGTAGAAGATTGTATAGAGGAAGCGGTAGAAGAAAATGTAAATACAGCGGATACAACATCGGGGACACTTGGCGATAACAATGGTTTTAAATGGACTTATGATGAAAGTACAAAAACAGTGACAGTAACTGGCGAAGATAGTGGTCTTGAACTAAAAAAAGAACTGTTTCCTTCTATGGAGAATGTTATTTTTAAAAACTGCAAGTTTAGCGGAAGTACATCGAATCTGTTTTCGGATGTTAGTGAGATATTATGCTCTGTGAAATTTATAAATTGTGATACCTCTGAAGTAACAGATATGTCATATATGTTTTATGGTTGTGAATGGCTAGAAGAGTTGGAGTGGAATCGTTTTGATACTTCCAATGTAACTAACATGTCGAGAATGTTTTATGACTGTTATAGATTAAAAGAATTAGATATAAGTAAGTTTAATACATCTAAAGTGACAGATATGTCAGGTATTTTTTCAGGCTGTTGCTCGTTGCAAAGTTTAGATGCAAGTAAATTTGTTACATCTAAAGTGACAGATATGTCAGATATGTTTTTTAAATGTGAATGGTTAACTGGGTTGGATGTGCGCTGTTTTGATACTTCCAATGTAACTAACATGTCGAGAATGTTTTTGGGTTGTTATAGATTAAAAGAATTAGATGTAAGTAAATTTGATACATCAAATGTTAGTGATATGTCAGGTATGTTTAGGGGCTGTAACAGTTTGCAAACATTAGATGTAAGTAAATTTGACACATCAAATGTTAGTGATATGTCATATATGTTTTATGAGTGTATCGGCTTGCAAAGCTTAGAGGTAAGTAAATTTAATACATCAAATGTTAGTGATATGTCAGGTATGTTTTACTTATGTAACAGTTTGCAAACATTAGATGTAAGTAAATTTGATACTTCAAATGTAACCAGAATGTCGAGCATGTTTTATTGTTGTTCCTTGTTGCCAAGCTTAGATGTAAGTAAATTCGATACTTCAAATGTAACCGGAATGGTTGGAATGTTTGAGGGCTGTAGTAGTTTGCAAAGTTTAGATGTAAGTAAATTTGATACTTCGAATGTTCTAGAAATGCAAAGAATGTTTAATTATTGTAGCAGTTTACAAAGCTTAGATGTGAGTAACTTTGATACATCGAATGTCGAAAATATGTGGGTTATGTTTGGTGGTTGTAGCAGTTTGCAAAGTTTAGATGTAAGTGGATTTAATACATCTGAGGTCTACGATATGATGGGGATGTTTGAGGGTTGTAGTAGTTTGCGAAGTTTAGATGTAAGTAGCTTTGATACATCGCACGTTGAGACTATGCTAGGTATGTTTAGTGACTGCAGTAGTTTGCAAAGTTTAGATGTAAGTAGCTTTAATACATCCAAGGTCATAAATATGTGGAGAATGTTTGAGGGGTGTATTAGTTTAAAAAGCTTAGATATTAGTAATTTTAGGATTTATGCGAGTGAAACAAGGGATATGTTTAGCAAAACCGGACTGGAAATACTTTATTGTCCAGAGTATGTACCTTATGAGATGACTATCGATTTACCATATGATTTTATGGATGAAGAAGGAAATGTTGTCACAACTGCACAGAGCGGAAAAGTCCTATACAAAGGTAAAATAAAAGTCAAGAATATTACGCTTTCAAGTACAGAAGTAGTTTTGGATGATGAGACACTTACCGCAACCGTTCCAATACGAGTAGAAGCTATTATTGCAAAGGACAATTTTTGTTGGGACGTGGGGGTAGGTTTAAGAAATTATGATTCTAATGATACGATAAATGCGTATGCACACTATGTAGAGGATGGTGTATATGAAGGAACGATAACGGTAGATTATAGACACGCAGAAGGTGTATATTTCGTGGAAGAAGTAGAATGTGCGAATGGAAATGGAATAAGCACAAGCTATGATGAAGAGATTGCTTTTACAGTAAGCAAGAATAACACGGATAGGGAAGCACCTATACTATCAGACCTTACTATCACAGATGCAAATGGAAAAGTCATTGAAATAGGTCAGAAATTAAAACAGACGGATAATATTACCGTTAGTGTGACGATTGAAGACGCGTCTGAACTGACAGCAATAAGCTTGTGGATATATCCGGCAGGGGATAAGGTATCGGATTCCAAACTTAGAAAAAGTTATAATCTGGCTCAAAGAGAAGGAACCAATATATATGAATTGACGATTCCTTTGGGAGAATATGAGGCGATTGCATGGAATGCAAGTCATTTATTTGTTCGTGACAGATATTACAATGTGACAGCGGATCACAGTATAGCAGATAAGTTGTTTTTCTATGTTTCGGATGAAAACGGCAACAGTGAAGGTGAAAAAGAATATACGTATGAGATTTGGCTCAGAGAAAGTACTGGTTCATATAAGTGCAAGAAAGTAACAACAGGCCCCATCACTTCTCTGAAAGAACTGTTTCCGGAAGGAATACCGAAATTAAAAAATGGACTGCCTGCAGAAGATGTAACGTTTCTTGGATGGGGAACTTATGATTCGGATGCTTTAGCACCGGATGAAAAGTTTGTCGTAGATGGCAGAACGTTGATGTTGTATGCAAAGTTAGATAAGAATCTTGTAGATGTAGAGGTAGAGATTTATTCAGAAGATCGTGGATATTTTACGGATACAGATATGAAAACGGGAATTTATATTGAGCCGGAAGCTACTTATAGAGAATTGCTAGAACTTATTAAAACCAGTGAAGTATTAGAAATTGCAAAGGGGAAAATTGATGAGATAGAAACGGATTTGGTTTTTGAGGGATGGGATATTCGAAATGCTGTGCAAGGGCAGAATATAGAGGATATTTTGGATGAAAAAGTAGATGTAACATCTATGTATATATACGCAGATTATAACAAGATACCTGTAACCACACTGTATAATTATTATGATACGACTGATACAGCAATTATATCACAAGTGAAAACCTATGAACTGGAAGAAGGAACGACCTATGCACAGCTTATGGATAGGATAGACCATCCTTATATACGACATTCAACGTACCTTGGATTGATGACTGGTTGGGATAGCAGTTATACGTCTGTGAGTAAAAAGGATGCAGTACAGAATGGTTATACGATAACCTATACGGCTCAGTATGAAAAAACGGGTATTGATATCGGAGTCGTTTATTATAATGAAAATCGGGAGTATGTCATTGACCATTATCTTTATACGGTAGGAGAAGGAACCACGTATCAGTATGCAGAAGATACAGTACGAATGCGAGCTAATTGGGTAACTCATTATAAAGGCTTTACATTCAAAGGCTGGACGAGAAATACATATCCGGGTAATGCTACTATGAGCCAAGAGATAAATAACGGTGTTTCAAAGTGGTATTACTATGCGAATTATGACTACAATGGACAGGCACTACAGAAGACTTATACGATTACATTTAAGGGAAATGGTGCTACCTCAGGTACGATGAAAGCACAGTCCGTTCAATATGATACGAAAGTTATTTTAAACGATAATTTGTTTAAAAAGAACGGCTATGAATTTGACCGTTGGACGACGAATGCCGATGGTACAGGGCTGTCATTTTTGAATTTAGAAGAGGTGTTGAATCCAAATGGTGCTGCAAATCTTACATTGTATGCACAATGGAAGCCAGTGGAATATACGATTGATTATGTATTAGGTGGCGATGATGTGTACAATCCAAATGCAGAGAAAGTAAGTTATAGTGCAGCACAGGAAGCGTATACCTTGCAAAATCCGACCAGACCAAATTATACATTCGCCGGTTGGTATTCGGATGCAAAGTTTAAGACAAAAGTAACGCAGATGAAGGCTGGTTCCTTCGGAGATAAGGTTTTTTATGCGAAGTGGACAGCTAATAAGTACACGATTAAATTTGATGCAAATGGTGGAACCGGCAAAGCGATGAAGAATCTTTCGAATTGTGCGTATGATAAAGATTACAAGCTTACAAAAGCAGGGTATAAGAAAGCGGGTTACACATTTGCAGGATGGAACACCAAGGCAGATGGAACGGGGATTGCATACGAGAATCAGGCAGTGATAAATGGTTCGGCATTATTAGGGGCAGAAAGCAGCAATGGTACAGTAGTAACGCTTTATGCACAGTGGACGATGGATCAGTATAGTATTGCATTTGCCAATATGGACGGAGTAGATAATCGTGTGAATAAAGACACACCGGATGTGTATACCGTAGAGAGTGAAACGATTACCTTAAAAGCACCGAGCAAAGAGGGCTATACCTTTAAGGGCTGGTATACAGACGCAAAGTATAAAAAGGCGGTAAGTTATGACAAAGCAACAGATACCTATATCGCAGTAAAATCCGGTTCAACAGGCGATGTAACGTTTTATGCAAGATGGGCAGCAAATAAATATACCATTAAGTTTGATGCAAACGGTGCCTCTGGAAAAGGTATGAAGAATCTTTCCGTTACCTATGATAAAGCAGTAACTTTAAGCAATGTGTCTTACAAAAAAACAGGTTACGAGTTTGTCGGGTGGAATACACAGGCTGATGGAAGCGGAACATCTTTTGCAAATAAGGAAGTGATAAGTAATCTCGCAACAAACGGTACGATAACATTGTATGCACAATGGGAAATTGCAACTTATAAGATTGCATATCATGCCGGGGCATATGCAGTCAATCCGAATACAACGGCAACTTATCAATATGGAGATACGTTGCATTTAAAAGTACCGGAAAAAGAAGGGTATATGTTTAAAGGCTGGTATAGTGATGCGACCTTTAAGAAAGCAGTAAAAAAAGATGCTGTGACAGGTGAGTATATTGCAATAAAAGTGACGGATAGCGGCGATAAAGCTTTTTATGCAAAATGGCAACCGGAGAATTTGAAATATAACATTGTTTTTTCTGCGGGTGGAGATGCTGCAATTGCACAAGAAGATTATGCTCAGAGTGGTGTAAAACTAGGTAAGTCTACAGCTCTTATTGCAAATAAATTTACGAAACATGGTTATACATTCAAAGGTTGGTCGACAGAAATAGGAGGAGAGGTTGCATATACCAATAAACAAAAGGTGACCGATATTTCAACGACGGAAACGGGTGTAATTCGAGAAACGATAACATTATATCCGGTATTTGAAAGAACAGAATATACGATTACTTATACAAATGGTGGAGAACATCATCTGGATACAAGTTACAATATTGCTGAAGATGAGAACATTGATTTGACAGCCGCGATACCTGTGAAACCGGGCTATACATTTGCTGGCTGGTATACGAATAAGAATTTAAAAGATGCTTATAAGATTGAAACGCTTGTACTTGATGGACAGACCGGAAATAAGACAATCTATGCAAAATGGACGGTAAACAAATATAGCGTTCATTTTGATGCAAATACGGTTGATATTATGGGAATGCCATTATTTGGAACAATGACAGGTGATACTGTAGACCAGGATATGACGTATAACAAACAGGCGGCACTGAAAGCAAGTAAGTTTAAGCGAAATGGTTATAAGTTTGTAGGTTGGAATACGAAATCTGACGGAAGTGGAGATGCATATAAAGATAAGCAGAAAGTAAAGAATCTTGCAGAAGCAGGTATTGTAACACTTTATGCACAATGGGAAAAGCTTACCTACAAGATAACGTATAAGAACGCCGATAGTTATGCAGGAAACGCTTCTTACGATGTGACTATGTCAGTTTATCTGAGTAAACCAACAAAAGAAGGTTATACATTTGTGGGATGGTACTCAGATGCCAAATTCAAAAAACCAGTATCACTTGTACCAGATTTTGCAATTGCTGAAGGAAGTACCGGAAATAAAACGTTTTATGCCAAATGGGCGGTAAACCAATACGACATTGTATTTGATGCAAATGTCCCGGAAGATGAAGTGCAGGCAACCGGAACGATGGCAAATGTAAATAACTGTCAGTACGGAAAAAATTATAGGCTTAAAACAAATGCTTATCAGAGAAGGGGTTATACTTTTGCCGGTTGGAATACAAAAGCAGACGGAAGCGGTACTGCAATAAAGGATAAAGCAAGCATTAAAAATCTGGGAGCGAAGATAGAGACAGAAAATGGCGAAAAAGTAGTTCTTTATGCACAGTGGACACGTAACGAATATACGATTACGTATAAGTTGAACGGTGGAATAAATCATGAAGAAAATCCGGGTACTTATACCATCGAAGATGGGGCAATCACACTTGAGAATCCAAGCATGGATGGTTATAAATTCAGAGGCTGGTATGCGGATACAAAAGGAAAGACAAGAGTGAAAATCATTGATGTGGGAGAATTAAAGAACATTACATTGTATGCAATGTGGAAAAAGCAATCATAACATAAGGAGGAAAAGTCATGAGAAATGTGTGGAAAACACACGCAGTAGGAAAGCGTATTGTAGCAATCTGCTTATTGATAGTCATGCTGTTTCATACGTCTACTGCAAATGCAATGTCACTTTCGGGTGAAGATTTAGTAGAGGAGGTGAAAGCAGACGAAACAGTGCCAGGGAATACGGAGTCTGCTTCTACAGAGAATGATTCAGAACTACTGGTAGAGACGTTAGAACCGAAAACGATGGAAAGTGAACTGTCTGAAATCGTAGAGGTGATCGAAGTAGTGGAGGAAATTTACGCGACAGATGCAGGGAATGATGTAGAACCAATCGAAGAGACGGAAACAATAGGTTTCAGAGATGTAGAGATTACTATTGAAGATTTTCAGGTGAAACTTAGCGGAGAATTTTATTGTAATGAAGTAACATCTTATCAAATATTTTTAGAATTTTATGATGAGGAAGATGATGCTTTTTATACTGACCGATATGAGCTTGCGATTGGTTATTCTAATGGAAATGTAAGCTTGAACCTTAGTGAGATAGTAGTCGAGAAGGAGCCTGTGTATGATGCGGATTATATGAAGTTGCATGCTTATACAGGAGAATATTATTATTCAGAACCATGTGAATTGGTATATACTGCACCGGCAATAGGTGCATTTGAAGATGCAAGTGCAATTTTTGATGGTTTTAATGTTAGATTTGATGGTACATTTAATTCTTCATACGATGATGCAACAGTAGATTTTGTAGTGGAAGGATATGATGCAGCAGATACACTGGTATATTCAGGACGCTATTATGATAGTAATACTGGAACAGTAGCTCTCGAAGACTTGAGAACAAGTGATGGTATAGTAGGGTTTGAACTTATAAATGGAATATCCTATGTCAGATTGAAAGCGGTAAGTTATAGTGCAAAATATGCTGATGTATATTCAGATAAATTCATGCGTTTAAGAGAACCGAATTTCACATTGAATGTCAAAAAAACAGATGTATATGCTACGGGTGTCGAGTTTCTGTTTGATTATGAAGGCGTATGGCTGTCCAAACCGGCATCGTGGTCGTCTTGGGAGGAAGAAATTTCCGGTGAACTAAGATATGGAACTTCTGAAGATAAAAGTACATGGGAGACAAAAGGAATTGGTAGCTGGCTCTTAGATACGGATGAGAAAGAGCCTATTGATTTAGAGATTTCTGGATTAGAACCGGAGACAACCTACTACGGAGAATTATATTTATACAAAGAAGTATACAATGAGCTTACAGAAGGCAATGTATTTATTTACGAGCAGACAATTCCTTTAGAAGTATTTACTACTACAGCGAATCATACATATGACCTAACAGAAGTATTCCCGGATGAACAGCTTCGTGCAGCAGTTATGGAGTGTTTGGAAATTACAGAAACAAGCGGAGTTACCTCAGAACAGTTAGAGAAAGTTACGAATTTATACTGTTGGAGAGATGATGTTTCTGATATTCCGATACGCAGTTTACAGGGAATTGAGTTATTGACAAAACTTGGTTCGTTAAATATGGGAAATCATGAAATCGCTGATATTAGTAATGTTGACTGGTCAGTACTTAAGAGTTTAGATAGTTTGAATTTAAGGGGCAATAACCTGACAGTTCTTCCGGATTCGATAAAGGATAGCAATTTGACCTCTATTTATTTAAGTGAGAATAAGCTTTCTGATACTGCATTAGCAGATAGTATAGCGAAATTGCCGAAGGGCTGTACTTTTGCAGATGATGCTTTGACTACCCAAAGAGTGAACGATGTCGACTTGGTATTAGAAGATACCTACTATATCTATGGAGAGAAGGTTCCGGTTGTAGCTGATATTTTGGGTATGAAGTGTTATACTGCGAAGCTGTTTATTGATGGAAGTGAAGTAGCAGCGACAATGTCTGGTAACGACGTAAAGATTGATGAGAGCGGTATTACGACAACCGGTTCCCATACGATTCAGGCGAAATTATATAATGAAGAAGAGATGGTGGCTGAAAGCCCGGTATATACATTCCAGGTAGTTGACGAGCCGATGTTTTTTGAGACAGAGAAAGTATATATGAATAGCAATGAAAGATATCTAAATGTCGATGTATATACAGATGAACAGAAAATAATCAGTTCGGCAAATTTAGTTGATGGTGCTGGGAAAGTTTATATGAACACAACATCAGCATCTTCAACCTATAATACAAGTTCTGAACCAAGATTTGAAAAAGTAAATGTCTATTTACCGGGAAAATATTTATATCGCACATCTATATATTTGCGCTCGCAAGATTACACTACGATTCCGGTCGGTACCTATGATGTGGCAGTGACATATGCAGACGGAACGACAGGTGTTTTTGAAGATATCGTAGAGATTGTAGGCGAGACAGACGCGATTTTAACCGGAATAGGACAGACAGAGTTATTTGATGTAGATGAGTATGTTTATGTAACGTTATCAGGTACCTGTCTGAATCCGGAAAATTACAATTATAGCTTGAAACAGGAATTTGTAGAGTTGCCATTAATTTATGTAGGTTATAAACATGAGTCAGCTTCACAAGCAATTGTAAAGCTGAAAAAAGATGGTTGGACAAATTTCCCAAGTAATGAAAATGCAGAAATGACAGTTTCACCGAAAGCGGGATATTGTCTATATGGTGACCTTTCACCAGAGACACTCCTTGATTTTAATAGATATCGTGGTGATCGAGTAGCATATTATCAACAGTATAATTTCGCACTAGGGAAATTAGAAGTGGCAATGAATCCGGAATACTGGTATATGCCGGTTGAAGTGGAAGTCCGGGAAAATTATAGTACCTCTGATCCAGTGATTGCAACTGGAACAGGAACAGCAACCGGTGAACTTTCTTATTTTGAATTATATAATACGGATGGAACGGTATTTAGGCCGAGTAAAAATATCTATTATTATACAATTAAGGTAGGAGATTATTCATCAACAGATAGTGTAAGTGGTGCAGTATATAATTTTACAAGCAGAAATGTCTGGAGTAATCTTGCATCTGTTGGAGAAGGAAATGGCGTTGTAAATGGATATTATCAGACAGATATACCATATAGCAGCAATGATTCTTCTGCTGCAGATTATGAAGCAGTGATAACCTCTGAAGAAGGCACAGTTTTGGTTTCTGCTGAGAATATCACAATTCAGGATACGAATGGATATTTGAGAATTCGTATGCCGTTTGATTTATCGTCACTAGAGGCAGGCACATATCCGGTGACGTTATATAAAGGCGGAGAAGTATATGCCTCTACTACACTGCAGGTAGTGCCGAATGATAAGTTCATATTAAATTCCGTGTCTACTAGTTGGATATCTGATTCAGAAATGAGAGTTTATCTATATACAACAAATACGCTCGAAACGGATGAGTACACCATTACATTAGAAGATGAAAACGGAAATAAGGTGGAGGGACTTACAACAACAGTAGAAACTCGAAATTATACGAATCTGTCTCTTATCGTAAGTGGATTAGATTATAAAGATGCATTACAGAACTATTATGTAAAAGTAATACACAATACTTTGGGAGAGCCATGCAGAGCAGATGGTAGTGCATATTATAGCAATGAAAAAGGGGAAACAAAATCAAATTACAATCCTATAATTGGCTATACGAGTGCAACGGATTGCAGAACATCGGTAGTGTTCTTTAATACAGGGGTAGTATCTTTCCCAGCCAGTATAAAAATTTATAAGCCATATGATATGCAGCCATTAAAGGAGATTATCATCAATGATATATCCGAATTGGAGAGTAATGGCGCTTACTATTTTAGTAAGAGCCTTGTGGAAAGTCTGCCGAATATAGATGCATCATATGATGTTGTAATTACCGATAGTAAAAATAGAGTAAATGTATCTGGGGTTCCACTTCCATTGACTTACCGGACAAGCACAGCAGAGGTGCCGGAGTTGAAGTTTTATGGAGCATCGCTTACTTTAGAGGACAGTCTGACTGCAAATTACAAAGTGAATAAATCACTTATAGAAGCAAATGGTTTTGAGAAACCATATGTGAAGTTTACCTTGAATGGAAAAGAGACGATTGTTACAGATTATGAGGTAGTAGGAAGCCATTATGTATTTGATTTCAGTGATATCGCACCGAATCAGATGAATGATACGATAGAAGCTGTACTCTGTGCGGAATATGATGGAGAAGAATATGTGAGTGAACCGGTTTCCTATAGTGTTGCAGAATATTGTTACAATATGCTGGAAAAATGTGCGGATGATGAGTATGCAACATTACGGACATTGTTAGTAGATTTATTGAATTACGGAGCAGCATCACAGGTTTATACAAGCTATAAAACTGATTATCTGGTGAATGCTGCTCTTACAGAGACACAGAAAGCATGGGGAACATCCGTAAATCCGGAATTAGAATCTGCGACCAATACAGCTTACGCGGTGATTGCAAATCCGGTTGTTTCATGGGAAGGTGTAAGTTTAAATCTTAAGGATTCTGTAGCAATGCGATTTAGAATCGGAGCGGATAGCGTAGAAGATTTAAGTGTTCATATTGTAAGTGAAACAGGAAAAGAATGGAATATTTCAGGTGATACATTTGCAAAGGCAGAGAATGGTTATTACATTTTCTTTGATGGACTTGATGCTTCACAGATGAGGGAAGTAGTATACCTGACTGTTTATGAGGGAGAAACTGCGGTAAGTAATACGTTGTCTTATAGTATTGAGTCTTATGCATGTGCTAAGAAAGAAAGTGGAGATGCGAATCTTGTAGCATTGGTTTATGCAATGATGAAGTATGGTGATGCTGCCAATGCATATGAAAGTGCACAATAAGAATGAGGAACTGGAATGAAGTTAAAAAAGATTGCAGTACTTGAAATGATTTTTATGTTGTTAGTTGGAATTATATTGACTGGATGTGGGAAAAAAGCTTCTGCTTCGGATGAAGCAGAAGCTTCACAGGAAGCGTTTGAGATGCAGGAGAATTTGAACACACCAGCTTTGGAAGCTTCATCAGAAGTTTTGGATGAAGAAGATACAACTGATAATGAAGTGAATACAGATGAAGAAGATTCGTTTGATGATTTTGAACAGTCTGACAAAAAAGATACGGAAAATACGGAGAATGATGTTGCAGAGTCAAATGTATCGTCTATAAAAAATCAGGATGTAAACGAAACAACTAGTGGAAATGTGAATTCAGAGCAGGATTCGGAAACAAAAGTTGAGACTGAATCGGAAGAAAATGATGAAAAAGGAGTAACGCTTCCAGACGATGTATGGGAGTAAAGACGAGTGGAACTACACAATAATAATGTTGGAAAGGATGATGAAAAAAATGAAAAAAGAATATGTGGAACCAGAAATGGAAATCATAGAGTTTGAAACAGAAGATATCATTACAACAAGTGGTGGAATTGGTTTACCGGAAGATCCGCTTAGTGTTCAAGCGGTTCAGCCATTTAGTTTAGAGTAAATTTTATAAAACTGTATTTTTTTAAGAACAACGTCAAAAATATAGAGAAAACCTAGAAAAAATAGGGAAAAACCCTTGATTTTTCTAGGTTTTAATGGTACATTAATAGAGTAATAAGTAACTAGGTTGAGAGAGAGCGAAAGCCCTCTCTCAATTCATGTTATAGGACAAAACAACTGAATAAGGAGATGAGGTGTAAACATGTCAAAGAAAGAGATGTATGAGAAACGCACCGAGGAACTCATCACTCCGATTCTTAACCGTTTCAACTTCGAATTAGTAGACGTTGAATGGGTCAAAGAAGGCGGCACATGGTATTTAAGATGTTATATCGACAAAGAAGGCGGTATCACATCGAATGATTGTGCAGATGTATCCAGAGAGATGAATGAGATTCTTGACAGAGAGGATTACGTAGAAGAGTCTTATATCTTCGAAGTAAGCTCACCGGGTCTTGGAAGACCTTTGAAAAAAGAAAAGGACTATGTCCGCAGTATGGGTAAGGAATTAGAGATTCGTACTTACCGTGCGATTAATAAACAGAAAGAATTTTACGGTATCTTAACGGCATATGATGAGAAGACCGTAACCATAGAGAATGAAGAAGGCGAAGAAATGGTTTTCGAAAAAGCCGATATCGCACTGATTCGTTTGGCATTTGATTTTTAAAAATTGCGTGAAAATAACCAATAGAAAAATTAGGAGGATTATAAAGAAATGGCAAAGAATAATGAGTTATTAGAAGCGTTAACTATATTAGAGCAGGAAAAGAATATCAGCAAGGAAACATTGCTTTTAGCGATTCAGGATTCTCTTGTAACTGCTTGTAAAAATCACTTCGGTTCATCAGATAATGTAGAAGTTTTGATTGATTCAGATACATGTGAATACAAAGTTTTCCAGAAGAAAACAGTTGTTGAGACAGTAGAGAACCCGGTAGAAGAAATCAGTATTGTGAATGCAAAAATGATTGATTCTAAATATGAAGAAGGCGATATTGTGAATATTGAAGTTATTTCAAAAGATTTTGGTCGTATCGCTACTCAGAATGCGAAGAATGTTATTTTACAGAAAATTCGCGAAGAAGAACGTAAAGTATTATACGATGAATATTACAGCAAAGAGAAGGATATCGTAACAGGTATTGTTCAGCGTTATGTAGGTAAGAATGTGAGCATTAATCTTGGTAAAGTAGATGCGATGCTAACTGAAAATGAACAGGTAAAAGGTGAAGTATTTAAACCTACAGAACGTATTAAGTTATATATTTTAGAAGTAAAATCTACTTCAAAGGGACCAAAGATTTTAGTATCCAGAACACATCCGGAATTGGTAAAACGTTTATTCGAATCAGAAGTAACAGAGGTTCGTGAAGGAATCGTTGAGATTAAAGCAATCGCTCGTGAAGCAGGAAGCAGAACGAAGATCGCAGTATGGTCTAATGAACCGGACGTTGATCCGGTAGGTGCATGCGTTGGTATGAACGGTGCCAGAGTTAATGCGATTGTAAATGAACTTCGCGGCGAGAAGATTGATATCATCACATGGAATGAGAATCCGGCTATGTTAATTGAGAACGCATTAAGTCCTGCAAAAGTTATTGCTGTTATTGCAGATGCGGATGAGAAATCAGCAAAGGTTGTAGTTCCGGATTACCAGTTATCACTTGCAATCGGTAAAGAAGGACAGAATGCAAGACTTGCAGCACGTTTAACAGGATTTAAGATTGATATTAAGAGTGAGACACAGGCCAGAGAGTCAGGTGACTTCTTCGATTATGAGGAAGAGTACGAAGAAGAGTACTACGATGACGAAGCGGATTATGTAGAAGAATAAGACAAAGTAGAAAATTTTTGTTGCGACGAAGTCGCAGAGAGGCGAAATAAATGACCAATAGAAAGATACCGATGCGACAGTGTATCGGCTGTGGTGAAATGAAAGCGAAAAAAGAAATGACCCGCGTGATTAAGACCACAGAAGGAGCAATTGCATTAGATACTACCGGACGTATGAATGGACGTGGCGCTTACATCTGTCCGAACAGTGAATGTTTGCAGAAAGCAGTCAAAAGTAAAGGTTTAGAGCGCTCTTTCAAAATGCCAATACCAAAAGACGTATATGAAATGTTAGCAAAGGAGATGGGAGAACTTGAAACCAGATAAAGTGTTATCGATGTTAGGGCTTGCAGCAAAAGCAGGAGCCATTGCAAGTGGAGAGTTTTCCACAGAAAAATCGGTCAAAGAAGGGAAAGCTTTTCTTGTTATTGTAGCATCAGATGCTTCTGACAATACAAAGAAACATTTTCGTGATATGACAACTTTTTATGAAGTGCCGATGTGCGAATATTCGAACAAAGAGTTGTTGGGTCACGCAATCGGAAAAGAGTTTCGCGCGTCATTAGCAGTGAATAATGAGAATTTTGCAACGAATATCGAGGGCAAGATAAAGCTTTTACAAACAACTGAATAATGGAGGAGTCAAGATATATGGCAAAAATAAAAGTTCATGAACTTGCAAAAGAATTAGGAATTAATTCTAAGGATATAATAGAAACATTAACAAATACAGAGTATGCAGTGAAAGCAGCACAGAGCAATATGGAAGAAGCAGCACAGGACATTGTGCGTAAGAAGTTCCAGAAAAATGAAGCTCCTGCTGTCGAAGCACCAAAGACAGAAGCACCAAAGGCAGAAGCAGCGCCAGAGGTAAAAGAGGAAGCATCTGCTGAGGAAGCACCAAAGCCAAAGAAAAAGAATATTACAGCGGTTTTTAATGCACAGTACAGTAAACAGGGCAATAACAATCGCAATGGAAACAGACGTCTGAATCAGGAGAACAGACGTCCACAGGATAACAGACAGGCACGTCCACAGAATGAGCGTCAGGGCAGACCAAATGGCGAAAAACCACAGAATGCAGCACCTGCCAAAACAATGTCTGGTCAGGATATGAGAAACTATTTTGATAGTTTGATTAATCCAAATGCGAAGAAAGAAGCTGCAGCGCCTGCACCTCAGGTTACAGAACCGGTGAAAACAGCAGAGGTGAAGACAGAAGCACCTGCTCAGCCAACAGAACGTGTTTTCAAAAAACCTGTTGAGAATGTATATGCACAGATGGAACAGCAGAACCGCGAACGTCGTCAGCAGAATGACCGTCCACAGGGAGACAGACGTCCACAGGGTGACCGTCAGGGACGTCCAAATGGAGATAGACCACAGGGCGAACGCAGACCATACGGAGATCGTTCACAGGGAGACAGACGCCCACAGGTTGATCGTCAGGGACGTCCAAATGGAGACAGACCGCAGGGCGAACGCAGACCACACGGAGACAGACCACAGGGTGACCGTAATAATGGTCAGAACAACAGACCGGCATTTAATAAAGACGGCGGCAATAACCGCAATGACAGAGGCGGTAATAACTTCCGTAAAGATGGCGGTAACAGATTTGAACGTGAAATGGATAAATTCAACAAAGAATCTGCTGCAATGGGTACAGAAGAATTACGTGGCAAAGAGACACGTGAAAGAAATCACGATAACAAGAAGAATAACAAGAAAAACGATTACGACGTTTTAGGCGGCAAGAAGCAGGAACGTTTTGTAAACTTAGAAAAGAATGGCGGCAAGAAGAAACCACAGCAGCCACAGCAGCCGAAACAGGAAGAAGATACAATTAAAACATTAATCTTACCTGAAAAATTAACAATTAAAGATTTGGCTGATAAGATGAAAATCCAGCCGGCAATGATTGTTAAGAAATTATTCTTAAAAGGCACAATGGTTACTGTTAATCAGGAAATCGATTATGAACAGGCAGAAGAAATCGCATTAGAGTTCAACTGCATCTGTGAGCCGGAAGAAAAGATTGACGTAATTGCTGAATTATTAAAAGAAGCAGAAGACGCAGAAGAAACATTAGTATCACGTCCACCGGTAGTATGTGTAATGGGTCACGTTGACCACGGTAAAACATCCCTTTTGGATGCAATCCGTTCTACTCGTGTAACAGACCGCGAGGCTGGTGGTATTACACAGCACATCGGTGCATCTGTGGTATCTATCAATGACCAGAACATCACATTCTTAGATACGCCTGGTCATGAAGCGTTTACAGCAATGCGTATGCGTGGTGCGAACTCAACAGACATCGCTATCTTAGTAGTAGCTGCAGACGATGGTGTAATGCCTCAGACAGTAGAAGCTATCAATCATGCAAAAGCAGCCGGCGTAGAAATCATTGTTGCAATCAACAAGATTGATAAGCCAAGTGCTAATATCGACCGTGTAAAACAGGAATTATCAGAGCATCAGTTAATTCCGGAAGATTGGGGCGGAAGCACCGTATTCTGTCCGGTATCAGCTAAGACAGGTGAAGGTATTGATAACCTCTTAGAAATGGTATTATTAACTGCTGATGTTTTAGAATTAAAAGCAAATCCAAACCGTAAAGCAAGAGGTCTTGTTATCGAAGCACAGCTTGATAAAGGACGTGGTCCGGTGGCTACTGTATTAGTACAGAAAGGTACTTTAAAAGTTGGTCAGCCAATCGCTTGTGGTAGCTGCTACGGTAAGATTCGTGCTATGATTGATGATCAGGGACGCAGAGTAAAAGAAGCAGGACCATCTACTCCGGTAGAAATTCTTGGTTTATCCGCAGTTCCGGAAGCAGGTGAGACATTTGTTTCAACTGAGACAGAAAAAGATGCACGTGCATTTGCTGAGACTTATATTTCAGAAAGCAAGAACCGCTTAATCGAAGAGACAAAAGCAAGAATGTCATTAGACGACTTGTTCTCACAGATTCAGTCAGGTAATGTAAAAGAATTAAATATTATTGTAAAAGCAGACGTTCAGGGTTCTGTAGAAGCAGTAAAACAGAGTCTTGTGAAGTTGTCTAACGAAGAAGTAGTTGTAAAAGTCATTCATGGCGGTGTAGGTGCTATTAATGAATCTGATATCACATTAGCATCTGCTTCTAATGCTATCATCATCGGTTTTAACGTTCGTCCGGACCCAACTGCAAAAGTTTCAGCAGAAAAAGAAGGCGTAGACGTAAGATTATACAGAGTAATTTACCAGGCAATCGAAGATGTAGAAGCTGCTATGAAGGGTATGTTAGATCCAATCTTCGAAGAAAAAGTTATCGGTCATGCAGAAGTTCGTCAGATCTTTAAGGCATCTGGCGTAGGTAACATTGCAGGTTCTTATGTATTAGATGGTACATTCCAGAGAGGCTGTAAAGTTCGTATTTCCCGTGAAGGTAAGCAGATCTTCGAAGGTAACTTAGCATCCTTAAAGAGATTTAAAGATGATGTTAAGGAAGTTAGAACCGGCTACGAATGTGGTCTTGTATTTGAAGGATTTAATGATATTGCAGAACTTGATATCGTAGAAGCATATATTATGGTAGAAGTACCACGCTAAGAGACAGGTTATGTGAGCATATTGTGTGAGGAATTCAAAAAAAGGATTCCTTACACATTTGAAAATAAGGAGATTTTAATTTGAGAAAAAATAGCATAAAAAATACCCGCATTAACGGCGAGGTATTACGCGAACTTTCTAATATTATTCGAGGAGAAATTAAAGACCCGCGCATCAATCCTATGACAAGTGTCGTTGCAGTGGAAGTAGCACCTGATTTAAAAACTGCGAAAGCATATATCAGTGTATTAGGTGATGAAGAATCACAGAAAAATACTTTAGCAGGTTTAAAGAGTGCAGAAGGGTATATCCGTAGAGAATTAGCCCGCAACATCAATCTTAGAAATACTCCTCAGATTACGTTTATTTTAGATCAGTCAATTGAGTATGGCGTAAAAATGTCTAAAATAATCAATGATGTAACAAAGGACATTCCAAACAGGGATGAGGAAGATGATACAGAGGAATAGACAATGATAAATTTAGATTTATTATTAGCAGAAGTAAATACAGTTGCAATTTCCGGTCATATAAGACCGGATGGCGACTGTGTTGGCTCCTGTCTGGCAATGTATAATTATATTAAGACTTATTATCCAAATGTCCGGGTGGATTTATATTTAGACCCGATTCCGGAAGTATTCCTTTTTCTGGAAGGTTCAGGCGAGATTAAAACAGAGCGGACAGAGGATATAAGTTACGATTTGTTTATTTCGCAGGATTGTGGAGACAAGGAGCGTTTGGGAGCTTCCTTAAAGTATTTCGAGAGTGCTTCCCACACAATCAATATTGATCACCATATCAGTAACACCGGTTTTGGTGAATATAATTATGTGATGCCAAAGGCAAGCTCTGCATCAGAATTGATTTTTAATTTGCTTCCGAAAGAAAAAATTACAAAAGCGATTGCGGAATGTATCTATACGGGAATCGTTCATGACACGGGTGTGTTCCAGTATTCCTGTACAAGTAAATCTACTATGGAAGCTGCCGGATTTTTGATGGAATTTGGTATTGATTATCCGAAGATTGTAGACGAGACGTTTTTTGTAAAAACATTTGAACAGAATAAAATATTGGGTGTGGCTTTGCTGAAAAGTCAGTTACATTTAGAGGGTACCTGTATTTCAACGATTATTACAAAAGAAGATATGGATAGCTGTCATGTAACAACCAATGAATTAGAGGGAATTGCAAGTAAACTTCGTTCTACACAGGGAGTTGAAACAGCATTATTTTTATATGAAACAGAAGATGGTGAATATAAAATCAGCCTTCGTTCTGCAAAATATGTAGATGTTTCTGCAATTGCTGTAAGACATGGAGGCGGCGGACATATGCGCGCAGCCGGCTGTAATATAACAGGCAACCCGGAAGAAATCGTTGACTTGCTTGTAAAAGAAGTGAGCGAGTCTGTGACACAGTAAATGAGAGGATAAGAGGCGATACATGTCGCCTCTTGTTGTGATTATGATATGATTCATGGAATTATTAATGTATATAAGGAAAAAGGTTTTACATCCTTTGATGTAGTAGCCAAAGCCAGAGGAATTTTCAAACAGAAAAAAATAGGACACACCGGAACACTTGATCCGGATGCAGAGGGTGTATTGCCATTGTGTTTTGGGAAAGCAACGAAGGTATGTGACCTTTTAACAGAGAAGAATAAAGAATATCGCGCAGTGATGCTACTTGGAAAAGTGACGGATACGCAGGATATATCAGGAACGGTATTAGAGGAGCATGAAGTCAATGTAACGGAATCTGAAGTGACAGAAGCGGTGATGAGTTTTTTGGGTGATATCATGCAGGTACCGCCGATGTATTCTGCATTAAAAGTGAACGGACAGAAACTTTGTGATTTGGCGAGAGAAGGAAAAACGGTAGAGCGAAAAGCCAGACCGGTAACGATACACGAACTGGAAATACTGGATATGGATTTGCCAAGAGTAACCATGCGTGTGAAGTGTTCGAAGGGAACGTATATCCGTACTTTATGTGAAGATATCGGTGCTAAATTAGGCTGTGGAGCATGTATGGAGAGTCTGCTTCGTACCAAAGTGTCAGAGTTTTATATAGAAGATGCATTGAAGTTATCAGAGTTAGAAGCGATGGTAAAATCGTATGCAGGAGATATTCCAAAAGAACAGTGGAATAACAAAATGTTTCCATTTGTGCGTTCGGTAGATTCGGTGTTTTTGAAATATCCGATGGCAGTCGTAACAAAAGAACATAATAAAATACTGTATAATGGGAATCGTTTAGTTCCTTCTATATTAAAAGAAGAGCAAGCGGAATACCGTATGCAGCCGGTAAGAATATATGATGAAGAAGGGCATTTTATTGGGATATATGAATATGACAAAGAGCGTTGCGATTATAAACCGGTAAAATTGTTTTTAGAAGAATGAAATATATTAAAGATACAACAGAGTTTTTCATTGAAGAACCCACTGTAATTTCTCTTGGGAAATTTGATGGAATTCATAGAGGACATGAACTGTTATTAGAACAGTTATTGAAGAAAAAACAGGAGGGATATGCAACGGTTATTTTTACCTTTGATGTACCACCTAAAAAGGCATTAGAAGCAGAAGATGTGAAAGTTCTGACGACAAACGAAGAAAAAATGCATATGTTTGATTCTTTTGGGATAGATTATCTGATAGAATGTCCTTTTACACCGAAGATGATGAGTATGGAAGCAGAACATTTTATTGAAATGCTGGTGAAAAATCTTTCGGTAAAGTATATTGTTGCGGGAGAGGATTTCAGATTTGGGTATAAACGGCGCGGCGATTATAAAATGTTGCAGGAGTATGCTAAAACATTGTCTTATGAAGCAATTATACTTCCAAAGATGAAAGAAGAGGAACGTGATATTAGTAGTACGTATGTAAGAGAGGAGATTACTGCCGGAAGAATTGAGAAAGCAAATAAGCTTTTGGGATATCCATATTTTGTATCAGGCGCAGTAAAGCATGGTAACCGTATCGGAAGAACAATCGGTTTTCCAACGATTAATTTGATCCCACCGGAAAATAAATTACTTCCGGCATTTGGAGTATATATTACAACCGTCACAATAGATGGAATTGTATATCATGGAATTACAAATGTAGGTTGTAAACCAACGATTGAAGGTGATAATCCAATCGGAATTGAAACGCATATTTTTGATTTCAATCAGGATGTTTACGACAAGATAGTAATTGTTACATTTATTAAAAAATTACGTGAAGAACGTAAATTTTCTACTATTGATAAATTGTTAGAACAGATGCGATTGGATGTGAATGAAGCCAGATATTACTTTTCCTTACAATGAAAATTAACTAACCTTTAAACTTTATTACAAAAATGTTACAAAATGTGTTGACAATGTTAAAAATGCTTGTTATACTTGGTACTGTTCACAGTAGATGAGATTGACATATTAGGAGGTCAAATGAAAGCAAAGTATATTAGTGCATTAGGAATCATTGTTACAGTTTTATGTGTTGGTTCAGTTGCAGTTTCAAATAATAATAAAGATAATACAATGGCAGAGACAGACGGCGTAAGAGCTGGTGTTTGTGCATTAGATACAGAAATTCAGAACGAGGAGCTTAGAGCAGGCGTACTTACCGCTTTGGCTGATTCAATGGATGAGACTGTTTATACAGTAACAGTTTCAGAAACAGTGAATGAAGTGACAGCAGCTCCGTTAGAAGAACAGGAAGTTTTTGGTTTTAAAAATTTAGGTGTTTGTAAAGTAGAAAGTGGTAACTTAAATGTTCGTGAAGCTGCTACTACAGATTCTAAAATGGTTGGTAAAATGCCAAAGAATGCAGCTTGTGAGATTATCGCAACAGAAGGAGACTGGTATCAGATTTCTTCCGGCGAAATTACCGGTTATGTAAAAGCAGAATATATTGTTACCGGAGATGAAGCAAAAGCAATCGCAGAAGAGTTAGTTAGAACAGTAGCCATTTCACTTACAGATTCTTTGAATGTAAGAACTGAGCCTAATACAGAGTGTGGTATTATCACAACAGTTTCAACAGGTGAAGAATTAGAATACGTTGAAACATTAGATGGCTGGATAAAAGTGGCAATCGATAGTGATGAAGGTTATGTTTCAGCAGATTATGTAGAAGTAAAAGATGTGCTTCCAAGAGCACTTACTATGACAGAGGCAAGATACGGTGTAGGTGTATCAGATGTGCGTGTTGATTTAGTTGAGTATGCATGTCAGTTCGTTGGTAACCCATATGTATGGGGTGGTACAAGCTTGACAAAAGGTGCAGACTGCTCAGGTTTCGTATTAAGCGTATTCAAAAATTATGGTTATACTTTACCACATTATTCTGTATCACAGTCTCAGATGGGTACAAAGATTTCAGAAAGCGAACTTTTACCGGGCGACTTAGTATTCTACAGCAACGGTTCACGTATTAACCATGTAGCAATCTACATCGGTGGCGGACAGGTAGTACATGCAAGTTCACCTAAGACAGGTATTCGTATCTCTGGTTACAAGTATCGTACACCTGTTAAATATGTACGCATTCTTGAAGATTAATTTGGAATTTTAACTATTCAGAGCCAAGGCAATTTTTATAAAATGCAAGCATTCAGCTTACTGAAATGCTTGCATTTTTGAAAATTTCTTTGGCGAGAAGCCAACATGAGCAAAAGAAAAGTCTAGAAGAGACGATTTTGCGAATGGTGCGCTGAATAGTTACAATTATTTTTAAAATATCATTTACAATAACGTTTTACTATGTTATAATAGGCAAGTATGAGTTTAGCCCGTATTCGGTTTTTGGACACTCCGACCTTTGACTGAGTATCTTACTTTTTAGGGCGATTATTAAAATATATGGAGGATCATGACAATGATTACAAAGGAAAGAAAATTAGAACTTATCAACAAATTTGGTAGAACAGCTAACGATACAGGTTCACCAGAAGTTCAGATCGCACTTTTAACAGAGCGTATCAACGAATTAACAGAGCACTTAAAAGCTAACAAGAACGATCATCACTCAAGAAGAGGTCTTCTTAAAATGGTAGGTCAGAGACGTGGTTTATTAGCTTACTTAAAGAAGATTGATATCGAAAGATACCGTGCAATCGTTGAAGGTTTAGGATTAAGAAAATAATTCGCGATAAGTATAATTGGAATAGAGCGGTGAAAAACCGCTCTATTTTACGATTAACAATATGGGCAGAAGATAGTTTTCCGAGACCACTGAAATGTACATGAACTATTCAGAGCCAAGGCAATATATATCGTGTACTTTTCAGTAGTTTCGGACTTCTGCTTAAAAATAATTTTTAAAATTTTAAGGAGAACATTATGTTTAAAAGTTTTTCAATGGAACTTGCAGGCAGAACTCTTACTGTAGATATCGGTAGAGTTTGTGCGCAGGCAAATGGTGCCGCATTAGTAAAATACGGTGATTCAACAGTTTTATCAACAGTTACAGCATCAGTAAAACCAAGAGATGGTATTGATTTCTTCCCACTCAGCGTAGAGTACGAAGAAAAAATGTATTCAGTAGGTAAAATCCCAGGTGGTTTCAATAAGAGAGAAGGAAAGGCATCTGAAAATGCAATTCTTACATCACGTGTAATTGACCGTCCAATGAGACCTTTATTCCCTAAGGATTACCGTAACGACGTTACAATTAATAATATGGTAATGTCTGTAGATCCAGAATGCCGTCCAGAATTAGTGGCTATGATTGGTTCTGCATTGGTTACAACTATTTCAGATATCCCATTCGATGGTCCATGTGCTACTACACAGATGGGTATGGTGAATGGTGAATTCGTTGTAAACCCATCTCAGGAAGTTTGGGACAACGGTGATTTACAGTTGACAGTAGCTTCTACCAGAACAAAAGTTATCATGATTGAAGCTGGAGCGAACGAGATTCCAGAAGAAAAAATGATTGAAGCTATTTACAAATGTCATGATGTAAACCAGACAGTAATCGAGTTCTTTGACAAAATTACAGAAGAGTGTGGTAAAGCAAAACACGAATACACAAGCTGTGCTATTCCAGAAGAAATGTTTGCTGCAATCAAAGAAATCGTAACACCGGAAGAAATGGAAGAAGCTGTTTTTACAGATGAGAAACAGGTTCGTGAAGAAAATATCCGTGCAATCACAGATAAATTAGCAGAAGCTTTTGCTGAAAACGAAGAGTGGTTAGCAATCTTAGGCGAAGCAGTTTACCAGTACCAGAAGAAGACTGTTCGTAAGATGATTTTAAAAGACCACAAACGTCCGGATGGTCGTGCAATCAACCAGATTCGTCCATTAGCTGCAGAAGTTGATTTGATTCCTAGAGTACATGGTTCAGCTATGTTCACTCGTGGACAGACACAGATTTGCGATATCGTAACATTAGCACCATTATCAGAAGTTCAGAAAGTGGACGGATTAGATGCTTATGTTACTACAAAGAGATATATGCATCACTATAACTTCCCTGCATACTCTGTAGGTGAGACAAAGGTTTCAAGAGGTCCGGGACGTCGTGAAATCGGACATGGTGCTTTAGCTGAGAAGGCATTAATGGCAGTTCTTCCTTCAGAAGAAGAATTCCCATACACAATCCGTGCCGTATCTGAGACATTTGAATCAAATGGTTCTACATCTATGGCTTCAACATGTGCATCTTGTATGTCATTAATGGCAGCCGGTGTACCAATTAAAGCTATGGTTGCTGGTATCTCATGTGGTCTTGTAACTGGCGACACAGATGATGATTACATCGTATTGACAGATATTCAGGGTCTTGAAGACTTCTTCGGAGATATGGACTTTAAGGTAACAGGTACTCATAAGGGTATCACAGCTATCCAGATGGATATTAAGATTCATGGTTTGACAAGACCAATTGTAGAAGAAGCTATCGCTCGTACAAGAGAGGCAAGACTCTACATCATGGATGAAGTAATGTCTAAAGCAATTGATAAACCAAGAGCAGAAGTATCTGAATATGCTCCAAAGATTATCCAGATTACAATTGATCCAGAGAAGATTGGTGAAGTTGTTGGTCAGAAGGGTAAGACAATCAACGAGATTATCGATCGTACAAATGTTAAGATTGATATCACAGATGATGGTAACGTATCTGTTTGTGGTACAGACATGGCTATGATGGAAAAAGCAGTTGATATGATTAAAACAATCACAACTGATTTTGAAGAAGGCCAGTTATTCACAGGTAAAGTAGTAAGCATCAAAGACTTCGGCGCATTCGTTGAGTTCGCTCCAGGAAAAGAAGGAATGGTACACATTTCTAAGATTTCTAAGGAAAGAATCAACCATGTTGAAGACGTGCTTACATTAGGCGATACTGTAAAAGTAATTTGCATGGGCAAAGATAAGATGGGACGTATGAGCTTTTCTATCAAAGACGTTCCAGCAGAAGCGTAAGTAGCAAATAATAAGATTTTTATAGAATAAGAAGAAGGCAAATTGCTTTCTTCTTATTTTGTAATTATTCAAAACCAAGTAAAAAGGTCGAAAATATAGGAAAAGTGCTTGCAGTTTTCCTGTATTTTGACTTTTTATGTTTGGCGCGAGCCAAACACCGAGGATTTACGGAGTAAATTCGAGGTGGTTTTGGAAAGGAGTGTTAGTTAAAATGTTAAAACGTTTTAAAGAAAAATTTATTGGCGATAAAGATTTTTACAAACTGGTACTTATGGTCGCGACACCGATGATGATTCAGAATGGTATTACCAACTTTGTAAGTTTGCTGGATAATATCATGGTTGGTCAGCTTGGAACGGAGCAAATGTCCGGTGTAGCAATTGTAAATCAGCTCATGATGGTGTTTAACATCAGTATTTTTGGCGCAGTTTCCGGTGCGTCTATTTTTAGTGCGCAGTTTTATGGAAAAGGTGACCATGAAGGTGTTAGAAATGCTTTTCGTTTTAAAATGGTAAGCTGTCTTCTTTTTGCTGTTTTAGGAATCGTTATTTTCTTAGCTGCAGGACCAGTTTTGATTGAATTATTTTTGAATGATGGTAGTACAGAAAGTGTTGCATTAACACACCAATTTGGGATGGAATATCTGATGGTATCCATTATCGGCATGATTCCATTTACATTGTCACAGGTGTATTCCAGTACATTGCGCGAGACTGGGGAGACCATTGTTCCTATGGTGGCAGGTGTTGTGGCAGTATTTGTAAACTTAGTATTCAATTATTTGTTGATTTTTGGTAACTTTGGATTTCCGCAGTGGGGTGTTGCAGGTGCGGCAGTAGCAACGTTGCTTTCTAGAATAGTTGAAACGATTATTGTAATAGTATGGACACACACGCATAGTGAAAAAAATATTTTCATACAAGGTGCGTACCGCAATTTCAAAATACCTGCAGCACTTGCAAAACAGATTTTAGTAAAAGGTACGCCGTTATTAATTAATGAAGCTTTGTGGTCGGGTGGTATGGCGACTTTGACACAATGTTATTCCATGAGAGGTCTTGACGCGGTTGCTGCAATCAATATTTCATCAACTGTGAGCAATCTTTTCAATGTGGTATTCCTGGCATTGGGAAGTTCGATTGCAATTATTGTTGGACAGCAGTTAGGTTCTGGCGAGTTAGAAAAAGCAGTTGATACAGACAGAAAAATAATCTTCTTTTCAACGTTTGCATGTTTTGTAATGGGAACGATTATGATATTTGCGGCACCGTTATTCCCAGCGATATACAATACTTCCGAACATGTAAAAGATTATGCTACAAGTATTATTCGAATAGCAGCATGTTTTATGCCGTTTTATTCATATTATCATGCAACTTATTTTACATTGCGTTCCGGTGGTAAAACGTTTGTCACATTCTTATTTGACAGCGTGTATTTGTGGGTGATTATGATACCAGTGGCATATGGTTTAAGTCGTTTTACAAGTATTCCATTAGTGCCGATGTATCTGCTTTGTCAGTGTTCTGAGATTTTTAAGGCAGTAGTGGGAACGGTACTCGTGGTGAAAAAAGTTTGGGTAAATAATATAGTAGAAGAAATGTAAGTTGAGGACTCCTTTGAATCGTAGAGATTTGAAGGAGTTTTTTATTGCTACTTGACATTTTGGGTCTATTGAGATAGACTAATAACACAGACTATTGCAATAGACCAAGAAAGGAAGATAAGCATATATGGAAAAAATATTTGAAAGCGAATACCGTTTTTTATCGATTTTATGGGAGTCAGAACCAGTTGACAGCCCAACATTAGTAAAGCTGTGTAATGAGCAGCTAGGCTGGAAAAAGTCGACTACCTATACTGTGATTAAAAAACTGTCAGAAAAAGGACTTGTAAAAAGCGAAAAAACAATTGTGGAATCTCTTATTTCCAAGGAAGAAGCAGATAAACAGGCGGGAGATGAACTTTTAGAACGAACTAGTAATGGGAATGTGCCGGCGTTTTTAGCAGCTTTTTTAAAGGATAGAAAGTTATCGAAAAATGATATTGAAAAAATACGTAGCATCATAGAGAATACAGAGGTAGAAGAATGAGTAATTTAATAGAAATGTTATGGGTGATGAGTCTGCAATCTTGTGTACTGATTTTTGTAGTTTTACTTGTTCGTATAGCACTTCGTAATTATAAAAAGGTATATAGTTATTGTTTATGGTTTTTGGTGCTTGCACGTTTACTATGTCCGGTATTTATAGAAAGTGATTGGAGTTTGCAGCCGGAGGTTTCCATTATAAATGAAGTATCGGAAGATGTGCTAATGCAAAGCCGACCTATGCAGAATGAGAACGAAGGAATAAAAGAACCGTCGGAAGAGAACATACAGGTGATGCCACCTGTTGAAGATACAAATGGAACGAAACTTGATACCAATGGAAGTCGCAAGCCGGTTCGTTTCTATTTACAGGGTGCATATTTAATCGGTGCCACATGTTTTGCGATATATTTTGCAATACAGTATTTCGCTATAAAAAAGAAAGTGGCTTTTGCAGTTCGCGAG
The DNA here is from genome assembly GCA_045531555.1 of Roseburia sp. Classification (GTDB taxonomy): domain Bacteria; phylum Bacillota; class Clostridia; order Lachnospirales; family Lachnospiraceae; genus Roseburia. The sequence continues at coordinate 27,878 of JAZSEF010000058.1, forward strand.
AACGATAATATTTGGCTGTGTGAGGGAATTCAATCGCCTTTTGTAATGGGTGTGATAAATCCGAAAATCTATTTGCCACTGCATATGGAGGAAAAAGAGAAAAGCCATATTTTAAGCCATGAACAGGCACATATTCTACACAAAGACTCTTTTGTGCGGATGTTAGGCAGCGTAGCTTTAATTTTACATTGGTGGAATCCATTCGTGTGGTATGCAATTCGTAAAATGAATCAGGACATGGAAATGTTTTGCGATGAAACGGCTTTGGCAAATGCTACTTTAGCAGAGCGGAAGGCATATTCCCAGTCGTTATTACAGTTTGCGATGAAGCAAAGCGGCTTGGCGGTGACGGTGTCTTTTGGAGAGTCTAATACCGAACTGCGGATTAAAAATGTTTTGAAAAAGAAAAGAACCGGGATAATAATCGGTGGTGCAGTTCTTGTCATAGCCATTTTATGCGGAATAGCTTTTTTAACGGTACCAAAGAATGAAACAGAAAATGATAATTTGTTAAATACAGAGGAAACCGAGTTACAGCAGACAGAAGATAAACAGGAAACAGAACAAGCGGTGGAAAATACCGAGACACTACAAGGAGAATTCTCTGTAGACATTATCTATGGTGACTGGCTTGTATATCATCAGACGGATTTTGGCGGGATATCTGCATTAAGCACAGAAGAACAGATGGATTTTAGTAATATAAGATTACATTATGATGAAGAATCTTGTAAATATTATGATGCATTTGGAGAATATCAGGAAAATGTAAATATAGTGCAATATGCAAGTGAATATATGACGAAAGAAACTTTTGAGGAAGGTTTTTCCGCTTGTAATTTCAGTACACTTCCATGGGAAAATGATGGAGTAACTTATATTGAGTCACTATTTGCAGATGACAGCAATCGTTTCGGCAGTCATATATATGTGTGTGAAAAGGATGAAATTCTTATCTATTACGAGGGAGTTTTCTTTTTAGCACAACGGATGTCTGAAAAAGATATTGGATATCATGAAGGTTTTTTCTATTATGAGGATACAACCAATCTAAGTAAAGCAGAGGTTGAAGGATTTGCAAAAGAAGTACGAAAACAGGTATTAGAAGGTGATTGGGCTGGCATTTCAGAAAAACTTATTTATCCGATTACAATTGCTGGAATTACTTGTCGAAATGCAAATGAATTCCTTGCACTTAATCTGGATACTAGAGTATCAGAGGATTTTTTACAGAAGATAGCGGAAGAAGATTGTGAGAATCTATTTTATAACTGGCAGGGCATTATGATGGGAGATACCGGACAAATATGGTTTGCAGAGGTTTTAAATGATGCATATATGTCTGAAGGGTTAAAAATTACTGCAATCAATATTCCGGAAAAAAGCACTGCTATATATGAGTCCGAACCATGGTATGAGGCGTATAAGACTATTTTAAGTGATTGGACAAGCATTGACAATTATGGAGATTTTTCTTATCTGAAAAGTTTTTTTGATGAGGATTATTCTTTTGATAATTATTTTCTATGCGATGTAAACAGTAATGGTGTTCCGGAGTTCTTTCTCCATTCCGACTACATGGGTATAACGGCCGTTTTTTCTTTTTATGATGGACAAATCCACTATTTGATGCAGGAAATGATTGATGGAATCAATAAGGAAACGGAAGAAGTAATTATTTATGGACACTGGCATGGGGCAGGCGGTTCTGGTGAAAATGAATGGAGAGCATATCAGATAACGAATAATAAAGCAATAGAATCGTTATATATAGATTATTTTGATACGGAAGGACCTTATACGATTTATACCTTGGATAATCCGACCTATGAAAAACAGGAAACTTCGGAAGAATATGACGAACTATATGCGCTTCATATACAGCCGTCACTTTCGTGGAAAATGTTCGAACGATACAGCTTAGAAGATAGAAGCGGTTTAAATCATATACAGTAACAAGTTGAAAAAGTTTTTGGAAAAGAAGTTATTTTCCAAAAACTTTTTTTGATATTTTCATAAAGATATGGTAGAGTAGTAAGGTATATTACTATACAAATGATAATGGGGATAGTTTTAGCACTGTTTCTATGCTAAAACGGAGGATTTATAGTTATGAATAAACAGTCACACGGATTTAAGAATAAAAAAAGAATCGTTATAAAAATAGGATCGTCATCGTTGACACATCCGGAAACAGGTAATCTAAACCACATTAAAATGATGCATTTGGTAAGGGAGTTGTGTGATATTCGCAATCGTGGCATCGATGTGTGTCTGGTTAGTTCCGGTGCGATTGCGGTGGGCAGACAGACGATTGCGTTAAAAGAGCGTCCAAAGGATATTTCTGTAAAACAGGCATGTGCGGCGATTGGACAGGCGAGACTTATGATGAGTTATGAAAAGCTCTTTTCAGAATACAATCAGGTAATGGCACAGGTGTTGATGACCAAAAACACCATGGTGAATCCGGTATCCAGAGAAAATGCCAAGAATACTTTCGAGGAACTTTTTCATTTAGGTGTGATTCCAATTGTAAATGAAAATGACACGGTATCCACTTACGAAATGCAGTTTGGTGACAATGATACATTGTCAGCGATTGTAACATCCTTGGTAGGTGCGGATTTATTGATTTTATTATCGGACATTGATGGATTGTATACCGATGATCCGCATAAGAATCCGGATGCACGATTGATTGATATTGTAGAGAAAATGGATGATGCGCTTTTGGATATGGCGAAGGATTCGACCGGAAGCGACGTCGGAACCGGCGGCATGGCGACAAAGCTGAATGCAGCTAAGATTGCCACTGCTTCAGGAGCAGATATGGTGATTGCCAATGGTGAAGATGTGTGTATTTTGCATCATATGTTAGATGATAGTTTTGTTGGAACCGTTTTTAAAGCAAATAAAGATGAAGCATTTTGTCTGGCAGATTTTATTACAAAGACAATCGGATAAAAATAAATTGTAATGCTTCAAAATGTTTGGCATTTACAGTGCAGACCATAAGAGTATGATAGAAGTGGAGGATTATATGACACAGGAAGGTATCAATCGTATTAATGAGTTAGCCAGAAAGGCAAAAGCAGAAGGACTCACAGAAGAGGAATTAAAAGAAAGAGAGATGCTCCGCAAGCAGTTTATTGCGGATTTTAGAGCGAATGTAGCAGCTACGCTTAATAATGTAGATATTGTTAATGAAGATGGAACGGTAGAGAATCTTGGGGAAAGATATGCCAAAAAGAACAATTTGTCGTAAGCATTACATGGCTTTGCGAAACGAGATGACGCAAGACGAAGTTATAACGAAAAGTGCAGCGATATGTGAAAAGGTAATAAATAGTACGATATATATAAATGCTCAAGTGATTTTAGCATATTATCCATTAGGAAATGAAGTAAATTGTCTTCCAATTTTAGCAGATGCATTGAAAAATGGAAAAAAAGTGATGCTTTCGAGAACGGAGACTGACTGCCAGATGAATTTTTATGAAATAGGCGATTTTTCAGATGTAGAAGAAGGAAACTTTCATGTCAAGGAACCGAAATCGTATTGTAAGAAGTATGAACCTGACAGGTTTGCACTTAAAGCCTGCGCTTTGGTGCAGGAAGGTATACAAAAGGATGTAACTGCTTTGGTACTTGTGCCGGGTGTAGTATTTGACCGTTTTGGCAATCGGTATGGTTATGGAAAAGGTTATTATGACCGTTATTTTGCACGTTTTCCGGGATTCAAACGGATAGCATTGGCTTATACGGAGCAACTGTCAGAGGAACCGTTAGAATGTCTGGAAACGGATGTAAAGATGCATGGAATCGTTACAGAGGATGAGATAGTTTGGATGGATTGATATGCAATGATTTGTTATGGTGTATTTGGATGAGAAAACTATAACTAAGCTGGAGTTATCTGAACGCAAATATAAGAAAAAGAATGAATGATATAAGGTGATGGGAATGGAATTATTAGAGATTTGTAAACAGGCAAAAGCCATTAAAGGAGCGATTGGTATTTTAGATACTAATACGAAAAATAAGGTTCTGTTAAAGGTGGCAGATGCTTTAGTAAAAGATAGTGATTATATTTTAACTGAGAATGCAAAGGATTTAAAAAATGGCAGAGCAAACGGCATGGCAGAAGGTTTATTAGACCGTTTGATGCTGACAGAAGACCGTATCGAACAGATGGCGGAAGGTTTAAGACAAATCGTTGCATTAGATGACCCAATCGGAGAAGTGCTTTCTATGAAAGTTCGTCCGAATGGTCTTAAAGTTGGGAAAAAACGTGTGCCATTGGGTGTGGTAGGTATTATTTATGAAGCAAGACCAAACGTGACAGCAGATGCTTTTGGTTTATGCTTTAAAACTGGAAATGTCGTGATTTTAAAAGGTGGCAGCGATGCGATTTTTTCCAATATTGCGATTGTAAATGTAATTAAACGTGCATTAAGAGATGCCAAAGTGCCGGAAGCTGCTATTTCATTAATCGAAAGTACAGATAGAGAGACTGCAACGGCATTTATGAAAATGAATGAATATGTGGATGTGTTGATTCCGAGAGGCGGAGCCGGATTGATTAAAACAGTGGTTAATCAGGCTACTATCCCTGTGATTGAGACCGGAACCGGAAATTGTCATATTTTTGTGGATGAGAGTGCTGATTTAGATATGGCAATTGACATTATTATGAATGCAAAAACACAGCGTATTGGAGTTTGTAACGCTTGCGAATCGCTAGTAATACATGAAAATGTGATAGATGATTTAATTCCGGTGTTATTAACACGTTTACAGAGCAAATCAGTAGAAGTGCGTTGTGATGATAAGATTAAGGCTTGTGCAGATAAGCAAAGCGATTTGAACGCTTCATTAATTAAAGAAGCTGTAGAAGAAGATTGGGGAACGGAGTATTTAGATTATATTCTTTCTGCCAAGACAGTTACAGGCATTGATGAGGCAATCGCTCATATTAACCGTTATAATACCGGACATTCCGAAGCAATTATTACAAATGATTATAATCATGCAGAGCAGTTTTTGAACGAAATTGATGCTGCATGTGTGTATGTAAATGCTTCAACACGTTTTACGGATGGTTTTGAGTTCGGTTTCGGAGCGGAAATCGGCATCAGTACACAGAAACTTCATGCAAGAGGACCGATGGGATTAGAAGCACTTACCAGTACGAAATATGTGATTTACGGAAATGGTCAGACAAGATAATAGTTTGTTATTAGTAAGAAATAGAAAAGGAAATATATGAAAAAACAGCAGTTTGAATTAAAATTAATTGATAAACAGAATATACCAACAGAGGAACCAGCCAGACAGTATTATTTTATGGATATTGCAAAAGAGTATGTGGCGCAGTTAGCGGAGAAAAAAGGGTCACCGCTTACTTTCCATGTGACGACATTCGGTTGTCAGATGAATGCCAGAGATTCAGAAAAATTAGTGGGTATTTTAGAGCGTATCGGATATGTCGAAGTAGAGGATGAGAAAGCAGATTTTGTTATTTACAATACCTGTACTGTACGTGAAAATGCCAATAATAAGGTATATGGTCGTCTTGGTTATCTGAATGGCTATAAAAAGAAAAATCCATACATGATGATTGGTTTATGTGGTTGTATGATGCAGGAACCGACCGTTATTGAAAAAATTAAATCCAGTTATTCTTTTGTAAATCTGGTGTTTGGTACACATAATATTTACAAATTTGCAGAGTTAATTGTAAATGCTTTAGAAGCAGGAAGGTTGACAATTGATATTTGGAAAGATACTGACAAAATCGTAGAGGATTTACCAGTTGAGCGTAAATATTCTTTCAAATCAGGCGTAAATATTATGTTTGGCTGTAACAATTTCTGCAGTTACTGTATCGTACCTTATGTACGAGGCAGAGAGAGAAGCCGTGAAGCAAAAGAAATTATACGTGAGATAGAACGTCTTGTAGCAGACGGCGTAAAAGAAGTCATGCTTTTGGGACAGAATGTAAATTCTTATGGTAAGAACCTAGATACACCAATGACATTCTCTGAATTATTGAAGGAGATTGAAAAGGTTGAGGGATTGGAGCGTATTCGTTTTATGACTTCTCATCCAAAGGATTTATCAGATGAGTTAATTGAGACGATGAAGAATTCTAAGAAGATTTGTAACCATTTTCATTTACCGTTACAGTCTGGTAGCAGCCGTATTTTAAAAATTATGAATCGTCACTACGATAAAGAGCATTATTTGGAACTGGTGCGTAAAATTCGTGAAGCAGTGCCGGATATTGCGATTACAACGGATATTATCGTAGGTTTCCCAGGTGAGACAGAGGAAGATTTCTTAGAGACAATGGATGTGGTACGTCAGGTAGAATATGATAGTGCGTTTACATTTATTTATTCGAAACGTACAGGTACACCGGCGGCAAGCATGGAAGACCAGGTGCCGGAAGATGTGGTAAAAGACCGTTTTGACAGACTTTTGAATTTAGTTCAGGAGATTTCTGCGAAAAAAGCAGGTGCGCTGACGGGTCAAACATTACCGGTATTGGTAGAGGAACAAAACGAGCAGGATGCCAGCCTTGTTACAGGTAAATTGACAAATAATTCAACAGTTCATTTTGCAGGAACACCGGATATGATTGGAACGATTCAGAATGTTCGATTGAATGAATGTAAGGGATTCTATTATATTGGAGAAGTGGTTTCATAAATGAATTTTGCTGGGAATATAATAGAATTAGTGATTGCAAAAAGAACATATGTTTGCTACAATGTATCTATACGAAGATAAGGTGGGAACATTATGTATTCATATATTAAGGGAATTTTAACAGATGTCGAAGAGAATTTAGTGGTGATTGAAGCAGGTGGTATTGGATATAACATCTATACCACTGCTCAGACCTTTGATTATCTGCCATCTGTTGGAGAAGAACTAAAGTTATATACGTATTTGAATGTCAGAGAAGACGCTATGTTGTTATATGGTTTTCTGACCAAGGACGATTTACGTGTGTTTAAGTTGCTATTAGGTGTTAGTGGCATTGGACCGAAGGGTGCGTTGGCGATTTTAGGCGTGATGTCTACAGATGATTTGCGTTTTGCAGTATTAGCGGAGGATGCCAAAGCGATTGCAAAGGCTCCGGGAATTGGCGCAAAGACTGCACAGCGATTGATTTTGGAATTAAAGGACAAGTTAAGTCTGGAAGATGCTTTTGAGCAGAAATTATCGAATGAAGCAGCCAAAAAGGCACCAAGTCAGCTTACCGGCATTAAAAATGATGCAGTACAGGCGTTAGTAGCATTAGGCTATTCTTCTTCGGATGCGTTAAAGACGGTCAATGCTGTAGAGATTACAGAAGATTCTGATGTGGAGGATGTATTAAAAGCCGCATTGAAGAATATGGCATTTATGTAGCATTGGATAAATGATGATAGCGGATTATATTAAAAATAAGTAATAAATGGTTACTATGCAGGAGGAAGTCCATGGAAAAACGTGTTATTTCCACACAGGTTATGGAAGAGGATATTAAAAATGAAAAAACACTCAGACCTCAGACCCTAGACCAGTACATTGGACAGGCGAAAGCAAAAGAGAATTTAAAAATATATATCGAAGCAGCTAAAGGACGAGGCGAATCTTTAGATCATGTATTATTTTTTGGACCTCCGGGACTTGGTAAGACGACTTTAGCGGGGATTATTGCGAATGAAATGGGTACACATATGAAGGTTACAAGTGGCCCTGCAATTGCCAAACCGGGTGAGATGGCTGCAATTTTAAGTAACTTGCAGGAAGGAGATATCCTTTTTGTAGACGAGATTCATCGTTTGAATCGTCAGGTGGAAGAAGTGTTATATCCGGCGATGGAAGATTATGCAATTGACATTATGATTGGAAAAGGATCTTCTGCACGTTCTATTCGTCTTGATTTACCGAAGTTTACGTTAGTAGGTGCGACGACCAGAGCAGGTTTATTATCAGCACCATTACGTGACCGTTTTGGCGTCATTCATCATTTGGAATTTTACACAGTGGACGAATTGAAGACTATTATTATCAAATCTGCCGAAAAATTGGAGGTAGAAATTGACGAAGAAGGGGCTTTTGAACTTGCAAGACGTTCCAGAGGAACCCCAAGACTTGCAAACCGATTATTAAAACGTGTCCGTGATTTTGCTGAAGTAAAATACGACGGTAAGATTTCCAAAGCAGTAGCTGCATTTGCGTTGGATTTACTCGAAGTAGATAAAATGGGATTAGACCAGAATGATAGGAATATCTTAATGACTATGATAGAGAAATTCCAAGGTGGTCCGGTTGGTTTGGATACACTTGCAGCGGCAATTGGTGAAGATGCAGGAACCATTGAGGATGTCTACGAACCATATTTAGTAAAGAATGGATTTATTATCCGTACACCAAAAGGGCGTATGGTGACAGATCTGGTGTATAGACATTTTGGACTTGAGAATAACAAATAGTTGCGTTTCAAATCCGGTACGATTATAATTTACATATGATAAAGAGAATGAGCTGCATATTGTAGCAGGGGAGGAAGCAAAATGGCGGAAAAAACCGTTGCTGATGTAATTATTGGTGGCAAAGTATATACCTTAAGCGGTTACGAAGATGAAGCATATTTACAGAAAGTTGCCAGTTATATTAATAATAAAATGAGTGAATTGGATGCGGTAGAGGCGTTCAAACGATTTCCGGTAGATATGAAGTCTGTTTTAGTGCATTTGAATATTGCAGATGATTATTTTAAAGCGAAAGCATATTTAGATAAAATGGAAGCTGAAGCAGAATTGAAGGATAAGGAACTTTATGATTTGAAGCATGATTTGATTGCTGGTCAGATTAAGGCGGAAAATGATGAGAGTACTATAAAAGAATTAGAAGCAGAGAATAAGGAATTGATGCTGAAAGTTGCCAGATTAGAGGCGGCATTGGAAGATGCAAAAACTCAGAAAGTAGAAAAAACGACAACTTTTACTACGAAGAAGAAGTAAAATCAAAAGAACAGGGGGGCGTAAATTCGTCCCTTTTTCCATTTGAAGAATGGTATTTCTTGGAAAAATAAGGGGGGCTTATGACAAAGCAGATTGAATTATTGGCACCGGCTGGTTCATTCGAGATATTTAAAGCTGTTATTGCTGCGGGTGCAGATGCAGTATATGTTGGTGGCAATGCCTTTGGGGCAAGAGCCTATGCGAATAATTTTTCAGAAGAGGAATTATTAGAAGCGATAGACTATGCACATTTGCATCATCGCAAGTTATATTTAACGGTAAATACATTATTTAAAGAAAAAGAACTGACAGAACAGCTATATCCATATTTGCTGCCTTATTATAGACAGGGATTGGATGCTGTGATTGTGCAGGACATCGGAGCTTTAAGTTTTATCCGGGAACATTTTCCGGGATTAGAAATTCATACCAGCACACAAATGACGGTAACGAATCGTTATGGGGCAGAAATGATGAAGTCCTTAGGTGCAACACGTGTTGTAACTGCCAGAGAAATGTCATTTTCGGAAATTGAAGATATTTCTAAAAATGTAGGTGTAGAGATTGAGAGTTTTGTACATGGTGCGTTGTGTTACTGTTTTTCCGGACAGTGTCTTTTGAGCAGTGTGATTGGAGGCAGAAGTGGTAACCGTGGACGTTGTGCCCAACCATGCCGATTGCCGTATGAAGCTTTTGATATTGATATGAAAAAAGCAGGTAATTCAAAAAAGCCTTATGTACTAAGTCCGAAGGATTTATGTACGATTGAGATGATACCACAACTTGTAAAAGCAGGGATTTATTCATTCAAAATAGAAGGAAGGATGAAACAGGCAGAATATGCGGCAGGTGTGGTTTCTATCTATCGAAAATATATTGATTTATATATGAAAAAGGGTGAAGAAGGTTATCATGTATCCGATAAGGATTATCAGAAATTGTTGGATTTAGGGAATCGTAGCGGTTTTACAGATGGCTATTATAACAGACACAATGGCGCAGATATGATTACGTTCGAACAGCCAAGCCATAAAAAAGGCAATGAGGCATTGCAGGAAACTATTCGCCAAAACTATGTTCATACAGAAATAAAAGAAAAAATCAAGGGAAATTTAATATTATCTAAAGATTTACCTGCTATACTGGCTGTAATATATGAAGATACAGAAGTTGTTGTAAAGGGTGAAGTGGTACAGCAGGCATTGAAACAGCCTCTTTCACGCGATAAAATTGATGAAAATATACGCAAAACAGGTAATACACCATTTGAATTTAGTTCATTGGATATTTTGATGAATGACGATATTTTTATGCCAATGAAAGCATTAAATCAATTGAGAAGAGATGCATTAGAGGCACTCGAAGAGAAACTTTTGGGAAAATACCGGAGAAATGATGAAGTAAAAGAAGTATGGAATGATTTATGTAAGGAAAATGGAAGTAATCATAAAAAGGATTGTTCTGGTTTAGAAGATGTCAGAATTACCGTTTCAATTGAAAATCAGGAGCAATTGCAGCCGTTATTAAATCAGCCGGTGGTTGATTCTATTTATCTTGACAGCAGTTGTTATACCAGAAAATCATTGGTAGAAGATGTAGAATCAGATTGTTTGTTGATTAAACAGGCAGGAAAAAAGGCATACTTTATTTTACCGGCAGTTTTTCGAAAACATACTTCTGATTTTTATAAAAATATCGCCAAAGATTTACAAAATTTGCCATTAGATGGCTTTATCATAAAGAATTATGATGCACTCTGGTTTGCAAAGACCTATTTGAGTGAAAAAGAGCTTATTTTTGATCATAATTTATATACCTACAATAAAAAAGCAGTTAAAGAATTAGAGCAATTTGCACCATTACGTATTACGGCACCTTTAGAATTGAACAAAAAGGAATTGTTACATCGCAATAATAAAAATAGTGAGTTGGTTATTTACGGAAAACTTCCGTTAATGACTTCTGCACAGTGTGTAAAGAACAGTACAAAAGGATGTAACAGAGTACCTGAAACATTCTATATAAAAGATAGATATAATGTGAGTTTTCCTATTAAAAATAATTGTAATGAGTGCTATAATGTAATATATAATTCGGTTCCGATTATTTTATTTGGACAGGCAGAAGAGATAAAACGTATGCATTTTGCAGCGTATCGTTTATCCTTTACTACCGAAGAGGCAAAAGAAGTACAGAATGTATTAGATATTTGTAAGAGCGTATTTATAGACGAAGTAAGAAATATAAAAGATATTTATAATGGTGATTTTACTTACGGTCATTATAAAAGAGGAGTGGAATAACATATGCTAAACCTCATAATTGAAGTATCCCAGTATGTAATCATTATATTGTTTGGATTGTACACAGCACAGTGCTTTGTATCACAGATACCGGGACTTCGTGAGCAGACGAGAAATGGAATTTATCACTGGCAGCGGATATTGATTTATATTATCCATATGGTTGCATCCAACTTAATATACATAGTAACGGATGACTTGCGTATGGTTATCTTGTATGTAGTTCAATTTGCGTTGATTACGGTTATCCAGTGTTTTTTTCAGTTTTTCTACGAAAAGGCTTCAAGATTGCTTACGAATAATATGTGTATGTTGCTAGCGATTGGTTTTGTGATGCTAAGTCGTATTTCACCGGATAAAGCAATTAAGCAGACGGTAATCGTTGCAGTGGCGTCTATGTTTGCTTTTGTCGTTCCACTATGTATCAGGCGAGTGGGGATTGTTAGAAATTTGTATCCTGTATTTGCTGTAGGTGGTTTGGGATGTCTTTTAGCAGTTTATATTGCCGGGGCTATCAGTTATGGTGCGAAATTGTCTATTTCCATCGGTGGTGTTTCATTTCAGCCTGCTGAGTTTGTTAAAATATCATTTATCTTCTTCGTGGCGGGAATGTTGTATAAAAATACCAGTTTTGTCAGAGTATGTATTACCACCGCGTTGGCTGCGGCTCATGTATTGATTTTAGTTATTTCAAAAGACTTGGGTGCGGCATTGATTTTCTTCGTGGTATATTTGGTTATGCTGTTTGTGGCGACCAAGAATGTACTTTATATTTTTGCTGGAACAGGAGCAGGTGCATTGGCATGTGTAGTAGGATACCGCTTATTTGCTCATGTAAGAGTAAGGTATCTGGCATGGCAGAATCCATTAGAAGTAATAGATAAGGAAGGGTATCAGATCAGTCAGTCCCTGTTTGCAATTGGAACAGGTGGTTGGAAGGGATTAGGCTTATATAAAGGTACACCGGAGAAAATTCCGGTTGTTGCTCAGGATTTCATCTTTTCAGCTATTTCAGAAGAATTTGGCGGAATATTTGCAATATGCCTGATCTTGTTATGCTTAAGCTGCTTTTTATTGTTTTTGAAGATTTCTATGGAGATTTCTGACCAGTTCCATCGACTGGTAGCACTGGGATTAGGAACGTTGTATGGATTTCAGGTATTTTTGACAATTGGAGGCGTTACGAACTTTATTCCATCTACCGGTGTTACGTTACCGTTGGTAAGTTATGGAGGAAGTTCGATTTTAAGTTCTATTATTATTTTTGCAATCATTCAGGGATTGTACATTTTAAAACAGGATGAGGGACGTTTGGATGAAAAACGAAGCAGTGGAAAAAAAGCAAAAGTATCCGAAAAAATCACAGAGTAAATGGGAATTTTGGGTTGTCAAATGCATATTTATCCTACTATTTTTCGCATTAATCGGGCATTATGTGAATTTTCAAGTGAATGAAAGTGAAGATTTTATTAATAATGATTATAATGGCAGGGAAGAATTGTTTGCAGAACGTGTTACCAGAGGTGAGATTTACTCAGCAGATGGCAAGGTTCTGGCTACTACAGTTGTGAATGCAAACGGCGAGGAGAAGAGAAATTATCCATATGATTTTCTGTTTTCTCATGTAGTAGGGTATTCTGTAAACGGAAAGTCGGGAATTGAAAAAATTGCGAATTTTAACCTGTTACGTTCCCATGTGTCTGTGGATGAAAAAGTTGAAACAGAGTTGGGCGCGGCAAAATACATAGGCGATAATGTAATTACGACGTTAAATTATGAATTACAACAGGCAGCTTATGATGCATTATCGTTTTATGAAGGTGCAATTGTAGTTATGGAGCCATCTACCGGTAAAATTTTAGCAATGGTTTCTAAACCGGATTATAACCCAAATAATGTAGAAGAGGATTGGGAATATTTAATTTCTGAGGATAATACTTCAACGGTATTATTAAATCGTGCTACGCAAGGATTATATCCACCGGGCTCAACATTTAAGATGGTTACAACATTGGCATATTTAAGGGAGTATGGGGAAGATTACAGTTATTCCTGCAATGGAAAGATTACAGCAGAAGGTGCAGTCATTCATTGTATTAATAATAAACGGCATGGGCATGTTACTTTGAAAGATTCTTTTGCAGAATCATGTAATACGTCTTATGCTAATATGGGACTTGCTGTAGATAATAATAAATTTCATACATTGTGTGAAACACTCTTATTTAATCAGGAAATACCTACAAAGTTCCCATATTCAAAGAGCAGCTTTACACTTACAAATGATTCGACAGAAGCTGAGGTAGTTCAGGCAGCAATTGGTCAGGGGACGACTTTAGTGACACCGTTTCATATGGCATTGATTACATCTGCGATTGCAAATGATGGTATGTTGATGACACCATATGTAATTGACCGGATAGAGAATCATCTAGGGGAACTGGTTACACAGTATCCTCCGACCAAATATGATCAACTTATGACAGTGGAAGAGGCGCAGACGTTACAGGACTATATGGAGGCAGTGGTAGATTATGGTACCGGAACGAAATTGAAATCGAATAAATATAATGCGGCGGGGAAGACCGGTTCCGCAGAATTTTCTTCCACAGCAGAATACTGTCATTCGTGGTTTGTAGGCTATGCAAGCGGTGCTGATAAAAAAGATATTGCTGTGGCTATATTAGTTGAAGAAGCAGGAACAGGAAGTTCGGTTGCAGTACCTATGGCGAAAGAAATTTTTGATACCTATTTTGCAGAATAGTTGCATGAAACCGGAAAAAGTATTATACTAGAGGTAATGTTTATTAACCACACTAGGAGGTATTGCAATGATTGAAGCAACGAGTTGTGGCGGTGTGGTAATCTTTCGAGGTAAAATATTACTTTTGTACAAAAATTATAAGAATAAGTACGAAGGCTGGGTATTACCAAAGGGTACTGTAGAAGAAGGCGAAGAGTATAAAGATACCGCTCTTAGGGAAGTATTCGAAGAGACAGGAGCGAAGGCTAGTATCATCAAGTACATTGGTAAGAGTCAGTATACGTTTACCGTGCCAGAAGATACTGTAGAGAAGGATGTACATTGGTATCTGATGATGGCAGATAGTTATTACAGCAAACCGCAACGTGAAGAGTATTTTGTAGATTCAGGATTTTACAAGTATCATGAAGCATATCATTTGCTTAAGTTTGCAAATGAAAAACAGATTTTGGAGAAAGCATATAACGAGTATCTGGAATTAAAAAAGAGTAATTTATGGGGTAGTCATAAGTATTTTTAGGGTTTGTGAGGATTTTTCATGAAATGGTATGAAAATTTATATGTTGGAGAAAGTATCCGGTATAAAACAGACAAGATTAAATGGAAAATCAACCATAATGCAGGTCAGATTAATATTTATGTGATTACCATAGCTTCTAATTCACAGAATCTGCTAGACATTATACCAGCGCAGGAATTGATGCAGAAAGGTTATCCCAAAAGGGAACTTTATGTGGTTGGTCTGGCACAGGGTAAGGAAGAAGCTTATGAAATAGTGAAGCAGATTATTGATGAGGTATATCAAAAAACAGGTGAGTTTAAGATATTGCCTTATCTACAGACAAAAAAGGATTCGAAGAATCATAGATGGAACTGTTATTATTAATATTAAAAATTATTCTGATTGTATTTTTAAGTGTACTTGGGATTTTTCTGTTCTTGGTGGGACTTATTCTACTGGTTCCGATTCGGTATGAGATATCCGGCAGTGTCGGAGATTCCTGGGAGATAAAGTTACAGGGTAAGATTACGTATCTTTTGTCTATTGTGAAAGTGTTGTTTTCCTATGAAAAAGAGCAATTTGATGTAAATTTTTTTCTGTTTGGATTTAAAAAGAGAAAATTACAAGAAGATGCTTCAACGGAAGCAGAGGCGTGGGAAGATAGCAAAGAGGACGATAATAAAGAAGACAATAAAGAAAAAGAGCAGCCGCTTAATTCGGAGTCTGTATCAGATGTTTTATTAGAAGAAGATAGTAATACCGAAAATTGGAATTCTGATATGGAGATAGAGACACAAACAGTCTCTTTAGAGAAGCAGGAAGAAGTCCAATCTGTTTCTAAAGCACAGAAACAATCTGGAGCGAAAAAGAAGCAAGAAGGCAAAAAAGAACAGAAAAATACTTCAGAGCAAAAGAAGATTGATTTTAATTTTTTGAAAAAAGAATTAACGGATGAACATAATAAATCCGTAGTTCGTAAGGTGTTAGTTGAAATAGGGTATTTGTTTCGTCATTTTAAATTCCGAAAGATAGAAACGGATATTGTATTTTCAGCAGGAGACCCGGCAGTAACAGGACAGGCACTGGGTGTTTTGTGTATGTTGCCATTATTTTATCAACATCGATTTGGTATTGTACCGGATTTTGAGGCAGAAACGTTTTATATAAAGGGCACATTTTTGGTGGCTGGTAAAGTAAGACTAATTCATATTCTTATTACAGCACTTCGATTAATTCTGGATAAAGAGGTTAGACTAGTAGTTAAGAAAATCTTGACACTATTAGAGAAATAGAAAGGTGGTACATTATGGCTGAGAATTTCAACACAACGGTAGAATCGTTATTTAAAGGAATGGATAGTTTTATTACAACGAAAACAGTAGTGGGCGATGCAATCCATATTGGAGATACGATTATTTTACCATTAGTAGATGTTTCTTTTGGAGTAGGAGCAGGAGCATTTTGTCAGGATAAGAAGCATAATGCGGCAGGTGGTATGGGTGGTAAAATCATGCCAAGTGCAGTATTAGTGATTCAAAATGGTAATACAAAACTTGTAAATATTAAGCATCAGGATGGTGTGACGAAGGTTTTGGATATGGTTCCAGATTTCGTAAATCGTTTTGCAGCTAAATCAGATGCGGATTCTGTTACAAAGACAGCATCAGCAGAGACAGTAAATGCGGCAAAAGAAGAGATGGAGACTATTTTAGAGAATTCTGTAAATAAAGCAGAGTAATGGGTTAGTTATCAATTCAATAGGAAAGTTCAGTATAGAAAAAGCATATATTATAGTGATATATGCTTTTTTTGGTGTCAGAATGAAACGTGTGTGCGGGTTAGGTTTATTTTCCTTTGCAATGGGAATGTTATTTATGCTGATTATCTCCAGCGAAATACTGGGTTTCTTTCTGATAGCAATATTTTTATTAGTGGGGTATCATTTGTATTGTTCTTGAATATAAGAAAAAGGACTGCTAACGCAGTCCTTAATTTTTGATGCTTAAGCTCTTTCAACTTTTCCAGATTTTAAGCAAGAAGCACATACATATAATTTTCTTGGTGTTCCGTTTACTTTACAACTAACACGTCTGATGTTAGACTTCCACATTCTACAAGTTTTTCTATTAGAGTGGCTGACATTATTTCCATAATGAGCTGCCTTTCCACAAACTGCACATTTTGCCATTGTTCTGCACCTCCTTGCAAATTCCTAAGTTTACAATATGACATGTAAACCCACAACACAATATATTGTAGCAGATAAATATATATATTGCAAGTAAAAAATAAAAAAAATAAAAAATTTTTAAAAATGACTAGGAATTTTTAGGAAAAGCGGTTATAATAATGTATAAATTAGTGTTAGTATGCAATTACTTTGGATATTAACCTATGAGTTTTAATGAAAATTATGAGAGTATTCTCAGTGTGTCCTTTTTAAAATTAGGGCAAGATAAAAAGAAAGGCATGGTTATATTATGATGAATGGACATTTTGATACCCAGTTGGGTAAAGTTACAATCGACCATGAGGTTATTGCAACATATGCAGGTTCTGTGGCAGTTGAGTGTTTTGGTATTGTCGGCATGGCTGCTATCAATGTAAAGGATGGCCTTGTAAAGTTATTAAAGAGAGATTATCTTACTCATGGTATTAATGTTGTGGTAGATGAAAATAATAAAATTACTATTGATTTTCATGTTATCGTTTCTTATGGTGTTAGTATTACAACTGTAACAGATAACTTAATTGAAACTCTGAAATACAAGGTAGAGTCATTTACCGGTATGGAAATTGAAAAGATTAACATCTATGTAGAAGGTGTTCGCGTTATTGATTAAGGAGGATATAAAGGTGGAAATCGCTACAATTAATGCTAAAGTACTGGCAAAGATGTTCTTAGCTGGTGCTGCCAGATTAGAGGCTAAAAAAGAATGGATTAACGAACTAAATGTCTTCCCTGTTCCAGACGGAGATACAGGAACAAATATGTCAATGACGATTATGTCAGCAGCAAAAGAGGTTGCAGCAATGGAAGACCCACAGATGGCTGCAGTAGCAAAGGCTATTTCATCCGGCTCATTAAGAGGTGCCAGAGGTAACTCAGGTGTTATTTTATCTCAGTTATTCCGTGGTTTCTGTAAAGTAATTGCAGAGTACGATGAGATTAGTGTGCAGGTTTTAACAGATGCGCTTCAGAAAGCTACTAAGACAGCCTATAAAGCTGTTATGAAGCCAAAGGAAGGTACAATCCTTACTGTTGCAAAAGGAATGTCAGATAAGGCATTATTATTAAATGAAGAGACAGATGATTTGGTATATTTCTGTCAGGAAGTGATCAAAGAAGGTGATCATGTATTAAGTAAGACTCCAGAGATGCTTCCGGTATTAAAACAGGCTGGTGTAGTAGACTCAGGCGGACAGGGCTTGATGGAAGTATTAAAGGGTTGCTTCGATTGTTTAACTGGTAAAGAAGTGGATTATTCCCTTGAAATTACTCCAACAGTCAAAGTGAATACAGAAGGATTATCTAATTCAAATATTGATGCGCAGGCAAATCAGGAGATTACATTCTGTTATTGTACACAGTTCTTAATTATGTTAGAAAAACCATTCACAGAGAAACATGAAGATGAATTTAAAGGTTTCTTAGAGGGAATTGGTGATTCTATTGTAGTAGTAGCAGATGACGAGATCGTAAAGGTACACGTACATACCAACGATCCTGGTCAGGCAATGCAGAAAGCATTAACTTATGGACAGTTAACAACAATCATTATTGAGAACATGCGTCTTGAACGTGATGAAAAGGTTGCTGCCATGAAAGAAAAAGAGATGCAGTCTGCATCTATTCCTACAGAAGCAGTTGCAGCGGCAGAAGCTCCTGCAGAAGAACCAAAGGAAATGGGCTTTATCGCAGTAAGTGTTGGTGAAGGTATCAATGAAATCTTCCAGGGATTAGGAGTTGATTACATCATCGAAGGCGGACAGACTATGAATCCAAGTACTGAGGATATGTTAAACGCCATTGAACGTGTAAACGCGAAGAATATATTCATTTTACCAAATAATAAGAATATTATTTTAGCAGCAAATCAGGCATCCTACTTAGTAGAAGATAAGAATATTATCGTAATTCCAACTAAGACAGTACCACAGGGTATTACTGCATTGATTAATTTCATTCCAGATAATTCACCGGAAGATAATGCTGCACGTATGGAAGAAGAGATTACGCTTGTTAAGACAGGTCAGGTTACTTATGCCGTTCGTGATACAGTAATCGATGACAAAGAGATTAAGCAGGATGACTATATGGGTATCGGCGATAAGAGTATCTTATCTGTTGGTACTGATTTAGAAGCAACTACTTTGGATATGGTTTCTCAGTTAATCGATGAGGATTCTGCAATCGTTACTATTTATTATGGTGAAGATATGAAGGAAGAAGATGCAGTTGCAATCGCAGCTCAGATTGAAGAAAATCATCCGGATGTAGAAGTAGAAGTACAGTTCGGTGGTCAGCCAATTTACTACTATTTGATCTCAGTTGAATAAGTTGTTTATGATTAGAACGCTGTAGGCGAATGCTTACAGCGTTTTTTTGCAAATATTAATAAATAGCATAGTAGTTTTGGGAGAAATGTGTTATGATTTTAACATAATTTTTCATAAGAAAGGTCTGGGTATAGACATGAATTGGCTACTCTACATATTATTGGCGGCATTGGTTATTTTTTTATGTGTAATTATAATCCGTACCATAAAGTTTAAACCAATAGAGATGCCACCTGCAAAAGAGGATACGGTTTTATTAAATGAAGAAAAAATCATAGCAGATATGTCTGATATGATTCGTTGTAAAACAGTTTCGAATCGTGATCCGAAGCTGGTAGATTATAAGGAATTTCATAAATTTCAAATTTTATTGGAAGAACGTTTTCCAAATATTTATGAAAAATGTGCATTTTATAAAATTGGTAAGACCGGATTGCTCTATCATTTACCAGGAAAATCTGCAGAAAAACCATCTGTTTGCATGGCTCATTACGATGTTGTACCGGTAGAAGAGGATGGTTGGACAAAGCCGGCGTTTGATGCAATTATTGAAGATAATGTGTTGTGGGGAAGAGGAACTTTAGATACAAAAGGTACACTCTGCGGTGTGACAGAAGCATTAGAGCAGCTTTTAGAAGAAGGATATGTTCCAGAAAATGATTTATATCTGGCTTTTTCTGGCGAAGAAGAGATTGATGGTAATAGTTGTAAAGAAATTGTTGCTTACTTAGAAGAAAATGGTGTAAAACCGGCATTTGTGTTAGATGAAGGTGGTGCTGTGGTCGAGAATGCTTTTCCGGGTGTAAAAGATGAAGCTGCTATGATTGGTATAGGAGAAAAAGGATTTGTAAATCTTAATTTTTCTATGAATTCATCTGGTGGCCATGCGTCTACACCGCCAAAACATACCATTTTAGGATATTTAAGCAAAGCATTATGGGAAATTGAAAGCCATCCATTTAAGTGTCAGCTTACAAAACCGGTTGCAGAAATGTTTGATACGTTAGGAAGACATTCAAACTTTCTATTTCGTATGATTTTTGCCAATTTATGGTGTTTCAAACCTTTATTGGGACTTTATGGTAATTTGGTTGGTGGTGAAATCAATGCTATGATGCGTACCACAGTGGCGACGACCAGATTCGAAGGAAGTAAGGCGTACAATGTTATTCCGCCAAAAGCATCATTTGGTATTAATATGAGACTTTTAGGGAATGATACCGTAGCATCGGTACAGGAATATCTAAAATCGGTTATTAAGAATGATAAAATTCAGTTAGAATTAGTAACAGGAATGGAACCGTCACCATATTCGGAAACGAATTGTGAAGAATGGGAGAAGTTGAAATCGATTGTTCACGATACATGGCCAAACGCAGTTATTTCTCCATACTTGATGATGGCATGCAGTGATTCCAGACATTATTGTAGAATATCGAATCATGTGTATCGTTTTTCTGCTATGAAATTGTCCAAAGAGGAACGTGCAATGATTCATGGTAATGATGAACGTGTGCCGATTCCAACATTATTAAAGACAGTAGAATTTTATATCCGATTACTTCGTGTTTTATAAGCTATTTTTTAGGAAAAAACTTGCGTTTATATGGGATAAGTACTACAATTATATGTAATGGTATTAGTGGGCCATAAGGAGAAGATACAAATGAATAAGAATGGAAAAAAAGAACCGATTACCAAAGATCAAATTTTTAAGATTATGCGCAATATTACATTTATTGTAGCATCCGTTTTCTTTGCAAAGGATTTATTGGGCGGTGAGATTGGCGGTGCAATTTTTATCGGCATCTGTCTGGGTGTTTTTGCTTTAATTATCGTTTTGATGAAAAAGTTTAATATTCCGGCAGATAAACAGCAGTTTGTAGTCAGTATCGTATTAATGCTTTTGATTTTCTTTATTTCAATTAATTCCGGTGCTTATTACAGTGACGACTATATGTTATATTTAGCATCTTATGCGTTGGCTGGTTTATATTTGAATCCGAATATTACAAAAGTGCAGATTGTATTAGGTGATGTTCTTTTTATTATCATGTATTTATTAAAGCCGCAGAATGTAGAGTCAAAAAGCCAGTTTATTATGTGTATGGTGACATTTACATTAGCCGGTGTTATGGTATATCTTGTTATTCAGCGAGGAAGTGCGTTTATTGAGCAGAGTGACAGACGAACAGATGAGGCGGTTGCCCTAATCAATTCCATACGTAATATTGGAGAAGAGTTACAACAGAATTTTGAAACTTCTTCCGGCAGGATGGATTCTTTAAAGGAAGCGAATAGCATTTTGAATAACAATGCATTAGAATTAAGAGAAGGTTCTATGAGCATTACCAATGAAGCGAGAACGGTAGCTGATTCTTGTGACCAGGTTCATGAGAAGTTGGAAGTAACAGAGAATCAGATTCAGGAATTAGAAGATGAGATGCGTAGTTTTGAAAAAACAATGGCAGATAATCAGAAGCAGATGACAGAAATGGGGTGCCAGGTTGCTAATATTAAGACTACGATTCATGAAGCCAATGTAGTATTTGAGAAGCTGAACGATCAGATGGAAGAAATTAATGCGGTTTTAGATCAGTTGAATGCGATTTCTTCAAAAACGACGATGTTAGCACTGAATGCGTCTATTGAGGCAGCACGTGCAGGACAGGCAGGTGTAGGTTTTGCTGTAGTAGCAGATCAGGTTAAGACACTTGCAGTTGATAGTTCTAAATGTGCGAATGAAGTAGCGGTAGTTGTTTCATCTATTAAAGACCAGATCTATAAGACTTCAGCACAATTAGTTGGCAGTACTGAGTCGATTGATACTTCGCTACAGACTTTAAATGGTTTACAAGATGCATTTGGTCAATTGAATTCACAGTTTGGATCACTTCATTCTAATATTGAGATTCAGAATAATAACATTGATCAGGTAAATATTATTTTTGCAGAATTAAAGGATAAAATCTTTAATATGAGCAGTTTTTCAGAAGAAAATCAGGCGGCAGTTCAGTCAATTGCAGATACCATCGAGATTTTCAAAGAGAATGTAGAGTTAGTGATTGATGATACACAGCAGATTCATGAATTATCGGAATCAATGCTTCAAATTTCAAACGAATAAGACAAGGGATCTGTTTTCACGAAAGAAAAGCAGGTCCTTTTTTGAGGAAAGAATATGCATATTACAAAAATCAAGGGAATCGGTGAGAAGACAGCCGAATTGTTAAAAAAAATAGAGATAGAAACGGTAAAAGATGCTCTATTGTATTATCCGCGTAGTTATATACAATTCCCGCCTGTAAAGGCAGTCAGTGAAGTAATAGATGGGGAAGTGGCCGCAGTATTTGGAAAAGTAGTGACAGCTCCTATTGTTAAAAAGGTGCGTTCTATGCAGCTTACGGTAACTACAATTGGGGATTTGTCTGCCAAAATGAATCTGGTGTGGTTTCGTATGCCATATATGAAAAATGCACTGACTCTTGGTGAAAGTTATGTGTTTTATGGAAAAGTGCAGCATAAAAATGGGCGTTTATGCATGGAACAGCCGGTTATGTATTCATATGAGCAGTACGAGGCTTTGGAAGAGCAGTTTTTACCGGTTTATACAGTGCCGAAAGGTTTAAGTAATAATCAGATGCAAAAGATGATGCGTTTAGCATTAGAACAAGAGGTCTTATTTACTGAATACCTTCCATGTGATTTGCGTGAAAAATATCAGCTTTGCGAATACAATTATGCAATAAAACAAATTCATTTTCCGGATAATATGGATGCAGTAATTACTGCCAGAAAACGTTTGGTATTTGATGAATTATTTCTTTTTGTATTAAATTTGCAGTATCAAAAAGATAAGAAAGAAAAAGCAGAAAATGAGTTTTTGTTTTCGAATGATGACTTTATTGACAATCTGACCCATAAATTGCCTTATAAGCTTACCAATGCACAACTACGTGTGTTGCAGGAAATTAAGCAGGACATGCGAAGCTCGTTTGCAATGCAGCGTCTGGTACAAGGTGATGTGGGTTCCGGAAAAACTATTCTTGCATTTTTAGCTATGGCGGATTGTGCGCATAATGGTTATCAGTCTGCGATTATGGCTCCAACAGAAGTGTTAGCGGTGCAGCATTATGAGTCTTTTCAGAATATGTGTCAAATTTTTGGTTTAGATATTCCAATAATTCTACTCACGGGTTCAATGACAGCAAAACAGAAGAAAGAAGCATATGCGAAGCTGCAGGAGCATGAAACTGCGATGGTGATAGGAACGCATGCGTTGATACAGGAGAAAGTCGTTTATTCTAATTTAGCATTGGTAATCACGGATGAGCAGCATCGTTTTGGTGTGCGGCAGAGGGAAAGTTTTGCTCAAAAGGGTAAAATGCCTCATGTATTAGTAATGAGTGCCACACCGATTCCGCGAACTTTGGCGATAATTTTATACGGTGATTTGGATATTTCGGTTGTTGACGAAGTACCGGCAAGACGATTGCCGATTAAAAATTGTGTTGTAAATACAAAATATCGTCCGAAGGCATATGAGTTTATTGTAAAGGAAGTAAGAAAGGGACATCAGGCATATGTGATTTGTCCACTGGTGGAAGAAAGTGAAAATGCTGAGGCAGAAAATGTAACAGATTATGCTAAAATGTTGCAAAAAGAACTTCCGGAAGACATAAAAGTAGGATTGCTTCATGGACAAATGAAGCCAAAACAAAAGAATGAAGTGATGGAACAGTTTGCAAAAAATGAAATTCAGGTATTGGTATCTACCACAGTAGTAGAGGTCGGAGTAAATGTTCCGAACGCAACTGTGATGATGATAGAGAATGCGGAACGGTTTGGATTGGCACAGCTGCATCAGTTAAGAGGACGAGTAGGACGAGGTGATGCACAATCTTATTGTATTATGATAAACACTACAGATACGGATAAATCCCGTAAACGTTTGGATATTTTAAATCGTTCTAATGATGGTTTTGAAATTGCTAACGAAGACTTAAAATTGCGTGGTCCGGGGGATTTCTTTGGAATCAGACAGTCAGGTGAAATGCAGTTTGTATTAGCAGATGTCTATCAGGATGCGATGATTTTACAGCAAGTAGCAGGGGAAGTAACCCGTTTATTAGAGGAAGACCCGCAGTTAGAGCTGTCGAAAAATGTCGGTTTAAGACAATATCTTAGTGAATACTTAAGTGAAAAGGGTGATATTCTACAATTGTAAATTGAGTTTTGGATAATAGGGTGTTATAATTTAACCTAGCAAATATACTAGAAAGCAGGTATGGTATGAATAGGTTAAAGATGATGCGTTTGATGAATTTTTTAGTAAAAGTCCGTACAAATTTATTAATTGTATTATTGTGGATTAGTGGAATTGTACTTTCATATTTGATTTTTTTGAACGTATATAGCATTGAGGCATTTGATAAAGCAAAATATTATATGGATACGCTGAATATTTTATGTATGCTTACATTGTTACTCTCCACATGTTTGTTTTATTTTTTGTTTAATCATACATATGAGAAAAATCAGATTGTAAAAAATATACGTTCCTCTAATTATATTTCGTTGGGATTGGATTTATTAAATGAAAGGTTTGTTTTGATTGACCTTGATTTAGAAAAATATGAGTTTTTATATAATAAAGGTAAAAACGAACATGTTATGAAATCAGGTCCTTACACAGAGTTTGTCGCATATTTGTTGGATGTGGTTGCAAAAGAAACTGATAGGAGAATGTTAGAGGAAATTCTGCCGATTGATTCTTTAAAAGTATTTTGGCGTTCTAACAGTTCGAATTTATGTGTGCCGATTGAGTTGGATGTGCAGGGAGTAAAACGTTGGGATCTTTTAAGTTTTATCCCAATAGAGGAGGACTTTAATCATAATATTCGAAAAATATTGTTGTCTAGAAGAGATATTACAGAAACACAGAAAAAAGAAGTAGAACAGCAAAATCTTTTGACAAATGCACTTGAGCAGGCAGAAGAGGCGAATAAGGCGAAGTCAACATTTTTATTTAATATGAGTCATGATATTAGAACACCGATGAATGCGATTATTGGTTTTACAACCATGGCAAAAAAGAGTTTAAATGAACCGGAAAAGGCGGAAGAATATTTAAATAAAGTAGAAATGTCAAGTCAGCATATGTTACATATTATAAATGATGTTTTAGATATGGCGCGTATTGACAGTGGAAAAGTAGAGTTAGAATCTACACCGATTAATATTTATAAAGAATGCTATGCTACAGATGCACTATTTCGTTCTTCGATGGAAGAAAAACAGATTGATTTCTCGGTAAAGATAGATATTATGGATGATGTAGTGCTTGGAGATGCAATGCGCATTAAGCAAATAGTAGTAAATCTGGTAAGTAATGCTATGAAATATACGAAACCGGGCGGCAAGGTAACATTGCAGTATAAACAGACTGGACAGGACTTGGAAGAAGGGTATGCATTTTTTAATATCTCGATTCGGGATACTGGTATCGGCATGAGTGAGGAGTACCAGAGACATTTGTTTGAAGCCTTTGAACGTGAACGGAATGCCACAGTAAGCGGTATTGAAGGAACCGGTTTAGGACTTGCTATTGCAAAACAGCTAACCGATTTAATGGGAGGCACACTTAGTTGTGAAAGTAAACTTGGAAGTGGTACGGAGTTTACTTTAAGATTGAAACTTCCAATTGTAGGTTATACAGTTAAACACAAAAAGGAAGGGTATGATATTTCAGCATTTCAGGGAAAACGTATTTTGCTGGTGGAAGATAATGATTTGAATCGTGAAATCGCAGTAGATACGCTGCAGGAATTGGGATTTCTTGTAGAGGAGGCTACGGATGGCTCGATTGCAGTTGAAAAGGTAAGAACAGCAGAAGAGAATTATTATCAGGTGATATTGATGGATATTCAGATGCCTTATATGGATGGTTATTATGCCACTCATACAATTCGTATGCTTCCAGATAAAAAAATTGCGAATATTCCAATTATTGCTATGACGGCCAATGCTTTTGACGAAGATAGAAAAAAGGCATTTAAGGCAGGAATGAATGCACATTTATCAAAACCGATTAACGAAAAACAGATTATTGAAACGCTACTTCAGTTTATATAAAAAGAGAGTCTCTAAAAAGATGAGGAACCCTGTGTTAGGATTCCTCATCTTTTTTGCACATGTGTGCCGATAGGGCACTTTTAGCTTAGCAGTTATTCATTATAGTGGTTATTTACCTGCCATCTGTCTTTCCTGTGCTTCAATCATTTTCTTAACCATATAACCGCCGACAGAACCATTCTGTCTTGAAGTTAAGTCACCGTTATAACCATCCTTTAAAGGTACACCAATTTCACCGGCAACTTCATACTTGAATCTGTCTAAAGCACTTTTTGCTTCTGGAACTGCTGCTCTGTTAGAACGACTTGACATAATAGGTTTCCTCCTTTTAGTAAATAATGAGTGTCATTGAACAAGCAAAAGCTTTATCGGGTTTGTATTTTACTGCAAATACAAGTACTGTTTGAAACAGTTGAACTTTCTTTTGTTTGTTCGAAGATAGTATATGGAGAAACAGAATGAATAAACGTGCAATATTTAGGAAAAAATGAAAATCCTGTAAAGCTTTTTATTTTTTGTTTACAATAAAAACTAATTTTTGTAAAATGTAATTATTCGAACTGAAATATATGTTGGAAGAAGTATTTGGTTGGAAAAGTTTAAGAGCGAGAAATGGAGTTTTAATTTGAAAAAATCAACGAAATATTTAAAAATTTTTGCTAATTTAATATATGTAATAGCAGTCATCTGTATCTTTATTTTTATAGTTCCAAAAGTGTTAGGATTTTTTACACCATTTGTTGTAGGATTTATATTATCTTTAATAGCGAATCCGGTGGTACGTTTTTTAGAAAAGCGGATTAAAATCAAACGCAAATATGGTTCGGTTATTATGATTGTAACGGTAATAGGTACAATTGTGCTTATCTGCTATGGATTAATCATTGCATTAATAAATGGTTTGAGCGATTTTGTGGACTATATTCCGACTTTATATAATGATGCCAGTGTGGAATTGACAAAGGCCGCACAGCAATTACAGGATATCATTAATAAATTGCCATTAAAAAATAACGTAGATTTTACATCTTTAGGAGAATCGTTAGGTGCGTGGGTAAATGGCTGGCTTGCAGATTTAGATACTACTTCCGTATCAGTAGTAGGAGATGTGGCGAAAAGTCTGCCGAGTATTCTGGTGGGTATCATTGTTGGGGTACTTGCGACCTATTTCTTCATTGCAGACCATGATAGATTATCGCAGGCAGTTCATAAATATTTTCCGGCACTATTCAGCGGAAATTCACTTTTGGTTTATCGGGAACTGATTCGTGTTATCTGGGGATATTTTAAAGCTCAGTTTAAAATTATGGGAGTCATGTATATCGTATTAGCAATCGGTCTGACTGTTATTGGTGTGAAATATGGCTGGATTTGGGCTGCTGGTATAGCGTTTTTGGACATGCTTCCGGTATTTGGAACGGGATTTATTTTATGGCCTTGGACGGTGATTAAGTTATTGTCCGGTAATTATGCAATGGCAGCCGGAATGTTGATAATATACGCCATTTGTCAGGTAACACATCAGCTTATTCAACCTAAATTAATCGGGGATTCCGTTGATTTGAATCCATTTGCCACTTTATTTTTCATGTTTATTGGCTATAAGTTAAAGGGTATGCTGGGAATGATTATCGCAATTCCGATAGGTATGATTTTAATTCAGCTTTATACACTTGGAGCGTTTGACACGGCAATCTGGTGCGTGAAGGAGATTGTGAAAGATTTTAATGAATTTCGAAGGATTGAGAAGGGATAGCGGTAGTAGAACAGAAAATTGATTAGAAACCAATCGAAGTTGGTGTAAACGATAAAGCAGCTTATATGTTGTGATAAACTGCCCTGTCGTTTGCACCAATTTCGATTTTTCTATAGTGAACAAAGTCGCGTCCGGATAGCCGATATGTATGGAGTTTCAATCTCTGTACCTTACGGAAATGAGAAGTATATACTATTGGAATCGGAGGTGATTATTCAAAATCAAGACATGACAAATAAACCTCATTTCTGAGGCTTTTGAAAAAGTATGAATTATAGTATTTAAATCCGAAGCGGTATTCTTTTATGTGGTCTGCCAAGATGACCGCCATAGCATTTACAAACAGTAACTTTAATACCATAAAGGGTTTCAAGTATCTGGGATGTTTCTATATCTTTTAATCGGGATAGATACTGCTTACAACCAAGCAGATTCCGGCACAAGGTCAGATTCTTAGTCTTGCTTCGAGTACTGAGTAATCCATAGTGGCGGATTCTCACGAAACGCTTTGGTGGTACATGCATAAGAAATCTTCGGATAAATTCAACTCCGGGAATGGTGTATTCTTTCCACTTACCTTCTTCACGGTAATCTTTTACAGAGTAAGTAACGGTATCTTCATTCATGCGGATGATTCTATGATTGCTGATGGCAATTCTGTGGGTGTATTTGCCGAGGTAATTAATGACGGACTGTGCACCGTTAAAGGTTTTCTTACAGTGTGAAACCCAGTCTTTTTCATAGCAGATATTCAGCAACTCTTTAAATGTATAGTGATTACGATATTTCTCACTACTTCCGTGGAATTGTAGTTTTTGCTCTTCCCAAAGAGTCTTTAATTCATCCAGATATTTACCTTGGAATAGTTTCGATAAAACCTTTATTGGAAGAAAGAATTCTTCTCCATTATCACGCCATTGATTTTTAGCAGTCAGACCTCCACCAAGAAGAATGACATGAATATGGGGATGATAATTCATTTCGGAACCCCAAGTGTGTAATACACAAATATATCCAACTCTTGCACCAAGATGCTTTGTGTCTGCAGTTAACTCATCAATTGTTGCTGAGACAGAATGATACAGAGCATCATATAAAAGCTGTTGGTTACTGTAGATTAATGGATTTAGTTCTTGAGGTACAGTAAACACTACATGGAAGTAAGGAGCTTCCAAAACATCTTCACGGCGTTTATCCATCCATCTCTCTTTTGGGAGAGCCTGACACATAGGACAGCATCTGTTGCGACAGGAATTATAATGAATCTGTGGATGTCCACAGTCTTCACAGACGCTGATGTTAGCACCATAGGCGCCAGTCTTGCAATTGATAATACAGTTGGCAACTTTCATCTGTACCGGAGATGGCGAGTATTTATCCAGATAATCAGGATAAAAACGATGAAAGATATCTTGTACAGTAGGTTTGTCTGACATGACTAATCCTCCTGTACATCAAAAGGACTGCGAATACCAAGCAGCGTTTTGTTGCTTACATGAAGATAAATCTCCGTAGATTTAGGATCAAGGTGTCCTAATAACGCCTGAATGTATTTGATGTCACACCCGGATTCTAAAAGATGGCTGGCAAAACTGTGACGAAAAGCATGGGATGTTACATGCTTTGTAATCCCGGCTCTTTTAGCACTTCTTTTTAACACTTGATTTACAGCAGAAATATCCAGATATTCTCCAGTTGTTTGACTAGGAAATAAAATATTTCGAGGTCTACCGTACTGATACCAGTATTCAGTGAGAATATCAAGCGTTCTGTCAGCAAGAATTGTATATCGATCCATTCGACTCTTTGTGTTTTTGATATGAATAGAATGATTGCTTCTTGAAATATCGTCATAGTGTAAATGTGTTGCTTCAGATACTCGAAGACCACCAGAATACATAACAGCAAAAATAGCTTTATATTTTAGATTGGTAGTCGCATCAAGAAGAGCATCTATTTCATTTTTATTTAGGATGGTAGGAAGGCTACGGTCTCGTTTCATTCTTGGAATTTCATCCTCATCCCAGTTAAGCTTTAGAATTCTTTTATACATAAAACGTAAAGCACCATAGTAGTGGTTGTAGGTTTCAGGCATAATACCCGCCATTCGTTTTGCAGTTAGATAATTATCTGCATCTTCTATTGTGAGTTCTTGCCAAGGTTTGTTAGTAGCATTTAGAAATGGGCTAAGAGCATGGCAATACGCATTTGCCGTAGATTCCTTTAGATTTCTTTTATGTGCAGCGTTAGTTACTAATTCAAAAATATCTTCGTACATAAAATGACCTCCATGAAATAAAAGTAGTAAAAATAGTAACTACCTATCATGGAGGTGCATTTACAAAATAAAACTGCTTGTGAAAGCAGGTATGGAATGGTATTATTTTCATAGGCAGTGGATATTTGACCTTTGTTGATTGTTATTTTGTGGTGATTTAACAATACTTCTTATGTAGGCAGATGTCTACTGCTTTTGAAAAGCAAAAACTGTGCCACAGCCTTGGCAGGCCATCGCGCAGCGA
>JAZSEF010000083.1:0-2726 GCA_045531555.1 Roseburia sp.
ATCGTCAGATTGCGTTACGAAGACATAATAAGATAAATTTTAGGAGGATTTTATCATGGTTATCAAACCTACATTACAAAGAAACGTGATGGAAGATCATTTGGAAGATGAATTAAAGACTTTTGCCAAAGAATTGTTTGGTAAGGAATTAAAAGATTGTAGTGACAAGGAAGTGTATTACTGCCTGTTATATGTAGTAAAAGGCATGACGGATGCTACAACCAAGATTTCCGGACCAAAGAAGGTGTATTACATCTCTATGGAATTCTTAATCGGTAAGCT
Organism: Roseburia sp.; assembly: GCA_045531555.1. Taxonomy (GTDB): domain Bacteria; phylum Bacillota; class Clostridia; order Lachnospirales; family Lachnospiraceae; genus Roseburia. The sequence goes on from JAZSEF010000083.1 coordinate 283, forward strand.
TTTATCCAACAACTTAATCAATCTTGGAATCTATGACAAAGTAAAGGATATTCTTGCAGTTAATGGTAAAGACCTTGCAAAGATTGAAGAAGCAGAACCGGAACCATCTTTGGGTAACGGTGGTCTCGGACGACTTGCAGCATGTTTCCTTGACTCTATTGCAACATTAAGCCTTCCGGGTGATGGTATTGGTCTTAACTACCACCTTGGTCTTTTCAAGCAGGAATTCAAGAACAGAAAGCAGTGTGCGGTTAAGAATGAATGGATTGAAAAGCATTCCTGGTTAAACAAGACAGATGTTACTTTTGATGTAGAATTCGGGGACAAAAAAGTAACTTCCCGTTTATACGATATCGATGTACTTGGTTATGATAACGGTGTGAACAAATTACATTTATTTGATGTGGAATCCGTAGACGAAAGTATTGTAAAAGAAGGCATTACATTCGATAAAGAAGAAATTGAGAAAAACCTCACATTATTCTTATATCCGGATGATTCCGATAAAGCAGGTAATCTGCTTCGTATTTATCAGGAATACTTTATGGTAAGCAATGCGGCACAGTTGATTTTACAGGAGTTAAAGGAAAAACAGTGTGACCTTCGTAAAATGTATGACTATGCGGTTATCCAGATTAACGATACCCATCCATCCATGGTAATTCCGGAATTAATCCGTATCCTTGTAGAAGATAAAGCTTTCTCCATGGACGAAGCAATTGAAGTAGTAAGCAAAACCTGTGCTTATACAAACCATACAATTTTAGCAGAAGCATTGGAAAAATGGCCGCTTGAATATTTGGAAAAAGTAGTGCCTCAGTTAGTTCCGATTATTAAAGAACTTGACAAGAGAGTACGTGCAAAGTATAAGGATGAAAAAGTACAGATTATCGATAAGGACGACCGTGTACACATGGCTCACATCGATATCCACTACGGTTTCTCTGTTAATGGTGTTGCGGCAATTCACACAGAGATTTTGAAAGATACCGAATTGAATCATTTTTATAAGATTTATCCGGAGAAATTCAACAATAAGACAAACGGTATTACCTTTAGAAGATGGCTCCTTAGCTGTAACCGTGAATTAACACAGTTGATTACCGATAAGATTGGTAAAGGCTTTAAGAAGGATGCATTTGAACTTGAAAAATTGTTAGAGTTTAAGGATGACAAAGAATTCCTTAAAAAGATTCAGGATATTAAATTTGCAAAGAAAGAAGTTCTTGCTTCTTACCTGAAAGAAAAAGAAGGCGTGGAAGTAGATACAAACTCCATTTTTGACATCCAGATTAAGAGACTTCATGAGTATAAGCGTCAGCAGATGAATGCATTATATATCATCCACAAATACCTTGAGATCAAGAAGGGCAAAAAGCCTTCTACGCCAATCACATTTATCTTTGGTGCAAAAGCAGCTCCTGCTTATATAATCGCGCAGGATATTATCCATCTGTTACTTTGCTTACAGGAAATCGTGAATAACGATCCGGATGTAAACAAGTACATGAAGGTGGTTATGGTTGAGAACTATAACGTAAGCTATGCGGAAAAATTAATTCCGGCATGTGATATTTCTGAGCAGATTTCACTTGCATCCAAAGAAGCTTCCGGAACCGGTAATATGAAATTCATGTTAAACGGTGCGGTAACTCTTGGAACCAGCGATGGTGCCAATGTAGAAATCCATCAGCTTGTAGGTGATGACAATATCTACATCTTTGGTGAAAAATCAGAGACAGTTATTAAGCATTACGAAAAGGCTGATTACGTATCCAAGGATTACTACAAGAAATCACCGGTTATCAAAGAAGCGGTTGACTTCATTGTAAGCAAAGAAGTTCTTAAAGTTGGTGATAAAGAAAACTTACAGCGTCTTTACAATGAGCTTCTTAACAAAGACTGGTTTATGACATTGCTTGACTTAGAAGATTACATCAAAGTCAAAGATCAGATGTTTGAAGATTACAAAGACCGTGAAAAATGGCAGAAGATGATGCTTGTAAACATTGCAAAAGCAGGCTTCTTCTCATCAGACCGTACAATTGCAGATTACAATCGTGATGTATGGAAACTGTAATATGACGACATTTAAAATATCCCCCTTTATCGGGGGATATTTTTTATTGTATGCGTCTATACTAAGCATGTATTTATGAGAAAATTTCTAAAATATTACATGGCAAAATATACCTGTTACGAAATGCACCAAATGTATTTACGCAGGGATGTATTCTATGATACCATGCAAAAGAATTGGATTTATTACCGGTAAAAACAATCCCAATTCTTAAAGGCCTTACCATGTATTTAAGAAAGGGAGAGTATTATGAAAAAGAAATTGCTTAGCGTATTGCTTAGTATGACTATGGTCGCTACTGTACTTGCGGGTTGTGGCAGTAAGACAGAAGAGACTCCAAAAGATAATGCGACTTCACAGGAAG
>JAZSEF010000001.1:0-35557 GCA_045531555.1 Roseburia sp.
GTACCACACAACGGATGTCGTCCACCAAAACGTAGAAGAGTTTAATTAGGAGGAGACTAAGATGGCAGTAAATAAAGTTCCTGTTCTTAAGAGATGTAGATCACTTGGTTTAGAACCAAGTTACTTAGGATATGATAAAAAATCCAATAGAGAATTAAAGAGAGCTAACAAGAAGATGTCTGAGTACGGTCTTCAGTTACGCGAAAAACAGAAAGCAAAATTCATCTATGGTGTATTAGAAAAACCTTTCCGTAACTACTATGAAAAGGCAGATAGAATGAAAGGCTTAACAGGTCCTAACTTAATGACTATGTTAGAGTCTAGATTAGATAACGTAGTATTCCGTCTTGGATTCGCTAGAACAAGAAGAGAAGCTAGACAGATCGTTGACCACAAGTTCGTATTAGTAAACGGCAAACAGGTTAACATCCCTTCATACTTAGTAAAAGCTGGCGATGTTATCGAAATCAGAGAGAAGAGCAAAGGTCTTCAGAGAATGAAAGACATCATCGAAGTAACTGGTGGAAGATTAGTTCCAGACTGGTTAGAAGTAGATGCTGAAAAATTACAGGGTACTGTAAAAGAATTACCTTCTAGAGAGCAGATTGACGTTCCAGTTGATGAAATGCTCATCGTCGAGTTATATTCTAAATAATAAAGCGTAATATGCCGGGGAACCGTGTTTGTTCGCCGGCAATACGTTATTATAAAGGAGGGAATTTATAGTGTTCGATTTTCAAAAACCAAAAATTGAGATCGCTGAAATTTCAGAAGACAAGAAGTATGGCCGTTTTGTTGTAGAACCGTTAGAGCGTGGCTATGGCACAACACTTGGAAATTCTTTAAGAAGAATTATGCTTTCTTCTTTACCTGGTGTTGCAGTAAGTCAGGTTAAAATCGATGGCGTTTTACATGAGTTCAGTTCAATTCCTGGTGTTAAGGAAGATGTTACTGAAATCGTTATGAATATCAAAGAGCTTGCGATTCGTAATACAAGTTCTTCTGATGAACCAAAGATTGCTTATATTGAGTTTGAAGGCGAAGGCGTTGTAACAGCTGCTGATATTCAGGCAGACTCTGATATTCAGATTTTGAATCCGGATTTAGTAATCGCTAACCTTAATGGTGGTGCTGACAGCAAATTATACATGGAACTTACTATTACAAAAGGTAGAGGTTATGTAAGCTCAGATAAGAATAAAACAGAAGATATTCCAATCGGTGTTATCGCTGTAGATTCTATCTATACACCAGTTGAACGTGTGAACCTTTCTGTTGAAAATACACGTGTAGGTCAGGTTACAGACTATGACAAACTTACATTAGATGTTTATACAAATGGAACACTTGAACCAGACGAAGCTGTAAGCTTAGCTGCAAAAGTATTAAGCGAGCATTTGAGCCTCTTCATCGACTTATCAGAAGCTGCACAGCAGGCTGATATCATGATTGAAAAAGAAGACAATGCAAAAGAGAAAGTTCTTGAAATGAACATCGACGAACTCGAATTATCTGTACGTTCTTATAACTGCTTGAAGAGAGCTGGTATCAACACTGTTGAAGAGTTGACAAACAGAACACCAGAAGACATGATGAAAGTTCGTAATCTTGGACGTAAGTCCTTAGAAGAAGTTTTAGCAAAATTAAAAGAGTTAGGACTTCAGTTAAATCAGAGTGAAGAGTAAATCAAATCTGATAAATCAGATTTGAGGGAGTTTGCAAGCAAACATCCCCGCGGCAAAAGTCGTGATATATGTAACATGGCAGAAACAGTAAATCCAAAAGGTATGGAGTATGTCAGCCACAAGCATTAGCATTCGGAAAGTAAGACCAAGGGCATATCCGGATGTACCACAAAATGGAGGAAAAGAAAAATGGCAAAATATCGTAAATTAAGCAGAACATCAGATCAGAGAAAAGCATTATTAAGAAGTCAGGTAACAGCATTATTAAACAATGGCAAAATCGTTACAACAGAAGCTAAGGCTAAAGAAGTAAAGAAAATTGCTGAAGGTCTTATTGCATTAGCAGTAAAAGAAAAAGATAACTTCGAAGAAGTTACTGTAAAAGCTAAAGTTGCTCGTAAAGATGCTGAAGGCAAGAGAGTAAAAGAAGTTGTAGATGGTAAGAAAGTTACAGTTTATGACGAAGTTGAAAAGACAATCAAAAAAGATATGCCTTCTCGTTTACACGCTCGTAGAAAAATGTTAGAAGTTCTTTACACAGTAACGGATGTTGCTGATGGCAAGAAGAGAAACGCTAAAGAAGTTGATTTAGTTGCTAAATTATTCGACGAAATCGCTCCTAAATACGCTAACCGTAATGGTGGTTACACAAGAATCGTTAAAATCGGTACACGTAAAGGTGATGGCGCTTTAGAAGTATTACTTGAGTTAGTATAGTCGCGATAAGCAGAGAAAAATAGAAAATGGAGTCATAGACTTTTGTTTACAAAGAAGTTTATGACTCCATTTTTCTATTTGGCGAGCAACGCGCACCACGAAAAAGCGAAGCGTTTCGTGGTTTCTCTGCTTGTCGCGACTGATTTGACGCGCAACGCGCGCCGCGGAAGCGCGAAGCGGTTCTTTACTTATTTGGACACATCTAGTATTATAAGGGATATTTTGTTATAATAAGTAATTAGAAAAGAAAATTTTAGGAGGGTAATATGGGTATTGTTGTAATTGGAGCAGTATTTGTGGACATAAAAGGTTTCCCTGAGGATGCGTATATTCCAGACGGCAGAAATGCAGGGCACATTGAATACATCCATGGTGGAGTAAGCCGAAACGTGGCAGAGGATATCGCAAACATGGAATTACGACCTACATTTGTCAGCATTGTGGATAACACAGCTATGGGTGAAGAGGTTGTGAACAAGTTGAAACGTCATAAAGTGAATTGTGAATATATTTTATCGCTTCCAAATGGTATGGGTACATGGCTTGCGGTTTTTGATACGAATGGTGATTTGGCAGGTTCCATTTCTCAGAGACCGAATATGATGCCGATTTTAGCGTTGTTAGAAGAAAAAGGCGATGAGATTTTTGCGAATGCCGATTCGGTTGTTTTAGAAGTAGATTTAGATAAGGAAATTGTAAAGAAAGCATTCCAGCTTGCAGAGAAATACAATAAGAAAATTTACTCCATTGTTTCAAATATGAGTATTGCGGCACAGCGAAGAGATTTCATTCAGCGTTTTGATTGCTTCATTTGTAATCAGTTAGAAGCAGGTATCCTTTTTGCAGATGATTATACGGAGAAAAATGCGAAAGAGTTAGAGGAAATTATTTCCGAAAAAGTAGTACGCGCACGCATTCCGGCTATGATTGTAACGATGGGTGGAGAAGGTGCTGTTTATGCGGATATTCACGGCAATAAAGGTCATGTTCCAGCTAGAAAAGTACAGGTGATTGATACTACCGGTGCAGGTGATGCGTTCTGTTCAGGGGTTGTAGCAGGATTGACTTACGGAAAAACTCTTCCAGAAGCAGTAGAGATTGGTTCATATCTGGCAGCATCTGTAATTACCACATCGGACAATGTATGCCCACGTTTCCTGCCTTCTGAGTTTGGGTTAGATGTGGAAGTTAGAGATTAAAAATCCGGATGTGGATTACAAAAAGGCGTGAAGAAGAAGTTGTTGATTTGAGATACTTTGGATGAATCGTGAATTGATATTTTGTAAAAACACGTTATAATAATAAAAAGAAATAAAATTTTCGTGCAAGGATAAGTTTAGTCATAAGGTGCTCATCCTATGACTAGTTATGATAAGCATGAAGAATGAAAGAATAGTTTGGAGGATTATACAATGTTTGAAGTAACAAATACCACAAATGCACCGGCAGCAATCGGACCATATTCACAGGCAATTTCAGCAAATGGATTTTTATTTGCATCAGGACAGATTCCGCTTTCACCGGAAACAGGTGAAGTAGTTGGAACAACGATTACAGAGCAGGCAGAACAGTCTTGTAAGAACGTAGGAGGCATTTTAGAGGCAAATGGTCTTAACTTTGAAAATGTAATCAAGACTACTTGTTTCCTTGCCGATATGGGCGATTTTGCAGCATTTAACGAAGTGTATGCAAAATACTTTACAGGTAAACCAGCACGTTCCTGTGTGGCTGTTAAAGCGCTTCCAAAGGGTGTTCTTTGTGAAGTAGAAGTCATTGCAGTAAAATAAATATGCAATTATTTAACAGGAATGCATATGGAGCGAATATTGTGAGAATAGTGTTATGAAAAATTAAGAGCCTTGCGGTGTATATCTATTGATATACAAGCCACAAGGCTCTTGTTTTTAATAATCTGTAGTATGTTTTTCTGATTCAGGCGCGTTATAAGAAATATTTAAAAACTGATTTAAGTCTTTTCTAAACATTCTGTCTAATTCGTCTGTATAGCCAATTACGGCCTGTGGGCAAAGCTGTTGCAACTGTTCGATGTGTGCGTCAGCACTTGCTTCGTTTTTTACAAAAGAAATCTGTTTCGTACCGTCGATAAATCCTGTAACAACGGTGTAGGATTTGCTAACAGTAACGAAATAACGCTTGTGGTTTACCACCTGCTTGTAAATCCATGCAATTTTAGGGGTTTCACCAAATGTAATTAAGTACTTGTTACTGCCGCAGATGAAATCGCGGTTGTAACGGAGTCCATTTACTTCCGGTACAGTTTGAACGAAATTATTTACTTTTTCAGCAGCAAGTTCCGGATTAGAACTGTTTTTGATATATTTGTTTACCGGTTTCTGGAATGCACCTGCAAAAGTAAGAATTAAAAATACAACACCAATTAAGAAAGTAACACCGGATGCAACCGTCATTATCGTAGTACCCTGAGTGTCATAGTTGCCGATTTTATTGATGTCGATATAGTATGGCAGGAAGTAAGACTGTGATTCTGCATCCATGCCGTCCCATTCAACGTATTCATGATAAAATTGTAAACTGTCAGTTGGCATCTTTTTAATGACACCAGTGATTTCATACTGATTAGCAGCAAGTAAGGTGCCATCATCTTCACCCATAAAATAAGCATAGGTGGCATCCATAAGTGTGTTAGCCGCAGTCATGTCTTCACCCTCAGCACGAAGTGCGATATAGTAGCTGCCATCTGCATCCGTGAGATATTCTCTGGATACAATCACACCATCTTCTGTTTCTTCACAGTAATAGTCATAAATTCCGTAAACAGTTCCTGTAACATATAATCCTTCAATGTCTCCTGAGAAATCCACTTCGTCCCATGCGATTGGTTCCTTGGTAGAATTTACTAATCCTGGGAATGCAGCTACCCCAAAAGCAACGGCCATTGCCCAAAGCAGGAGTACATAGAGAATTACTGACTTGAAACTCTTCATTTTTAAAGCATTCATTGTCAATTCCTCTTTTCTTCATGTAATTTTATACCTCGTTAATTATATGTCAAAGATATGATGCTATCAATAGTACAAAAATACTAAAAAAATTGCCGCAAAACGGTACGTTTTACAGCAATTTCATTATAGTACATCAATCCTCTATAAGTGGCAGCGTAAAAATGAATTCCGTGCCAACTCCTTCGGTACTGATACAGTTGATGTTTTCATTATGTGCGTTGATAATTTCTTTTACGATGGCAAGACCGAGACCGGTTCCTTTTTTATCCTTACCACGCGATAAATCGGATTTGTAGAAACGCTCCCAAATCTTATTCATGCTGTCTTTCGGAATGCCGATACCGGTATCTTTTACAGAGACGAAAACTTTTTCATTTTTGGTCGTGGTTTCAATATAAATCGTAGCATGGTTATGGCTGAACTTGATGGCATTATCAATCAGATTATAAAGAATCTGTTGAATTTTGCCGTAGTCAGCACGAACCAGTAATTTTTCTCCGGTCAAAGTCAGGTCAAAAGATAAATGCTTTTCCTTACAGACACCTTCAAATGTCTGGGCTGTGGTTTTAATCGTCTGGTTGATATCAAAAGTAGTGACATCGAGCATAATTCCTCTGGAACCAAATTTATTCAACTCCAAGAGGCTTTTCGTTAATTTATTTAGTCGTTCTGTTTCAAAAAGAATAATGTTTAAGTACTTCTCCTGCATTTCTACCGGAATGGTTCCGTCTAACATCGCTTCAATGTAACCTTTAATGGAGGTTAAAGGAGAACGGAAGTCATGCGATACATTGGAGATAAATTTTCGCTGGTCATCTTCTAGCGTATGCAGTTCTGTGGCCATGTAGTTAATAGAAGCTGCCAGATAGCCCAGCTCATCATTAGAATGTACATCAGCGGTAATGCTAAAATCTCCCTGTGCGTAAGCAGACGCAGCTTTGGTCAGTTTACGAATTGGCAGGTATATAATAAAAGTAAAAAGTCCAAATACCAGAAATCCGGCCAGAGCAATCAGTCCAAGGGTCTGGTAACCAATGGTAGTAATAATATTTGCAGTATTGATAATATTTGCAATCGGTTTATGAATCAATACATAACCACGTACCTTATAGTTTACCGTGATGGTTTTATATACCGTCAGGGTGTCTTCCGAAAAAGAACCATAAAAGTTACCGGTTTGGTAGTACTTATTTCCAAAGTCTAAAATATCAAAATCTTTGATATTCTTTCCTGCTACAGATGCACTGGAAGAATCGAGATTAATATTTCCTTTCGTATCCATAATCCAGATAACTGCTTCTGAATAATTACTTAAAGTGGAAAGCTGAAGCTGGAATTCATTCTGTGTTAAGGAATGCGAATAATAATTGGCACCATAAGAGGTGGAAATAGCGGAAGCTTCCCGGTAAAGATTGGAAGCTTCCTGTTGTTCTAAATGTGCATAGGTAGTTTCGTAAGTAAAAAATGTTACCGCTAAAAAACTAAGCAGAATAAAAAGCAGATAACCACCTACCAGTTTTAAGTAAAGGGTACGTTTCATGCTCGTACCTCGAATTTATATCCGATACCCCATACAGTTGCAAGGCTCCAGTTGGCATGGTCTTTAATTTTTTCGCGCAAACGCTTTACGTGTACGTCAACGGTTCGAGTATCGCCGATATATTCATAGCCCCAAATGTGGTCCAATAACTGCTCACGGGTAAATACCTGGTTTGGTGAAGCTGCAAGGAAATATAAGAGTTCCAATTCCTTTGGCGGCATGTCAATCTGTTCTCCGAGATAGAGAACGGAGTAATTAGAGAGATTGATAACCAAATCCGTATAGGAGACACATTTGATATCAGGTGAAGGTTCTTCTGCCTTCACCGGCTGATAACGTCTTAAAACGGCTTTTACACGTGCTACCAGTTCTTTGGAGTCGAATGGTTTTATCATATAATCATCAGCACCTAATTCTAAGCCTAATACCTTGTCAAAAATCTCGCCTTTAGCAGAAAGCATAATAATTGGCACGTTGGATTTGGCACGGACTTCACGGCAAACCTGATAACCATCAATGCCCGGAAGCATGAGGTCTAATAGTATTAAGTTTGGATGATAGGTTTCGAATGCCTGTAAGGCTTCCTCTCCATCGTTTACAATTTTGGTGTCGAAACACTCTTTTATGAGATAAAGAGAGATTAATTCTGCGATATTATTATCATCATCTACAATAAGGATTTTGGATTTTGTCGCCATATTATCCTCCTTTTTATTTTATATAAAATATTATTAATTTAATTCTTCAGAGCCAGCATTCGTAAAATCGCCTTGGTTCTGAAGAATTAAACAAATTCAGCAATGGTTACGCCGGCATCTCCCTCACCGAACTCGCCTTGATGATATGACTTCACATATTTCGTGCGTTTTAAGTGAGCCTGTACGGCATTACGCAAAGCACCGGTACCTTTTCCGTGTACGATACGAACCGATGGAAGGTGTGAAATATAAGCGTCATCTAAATATTTGTCAAGAAGTGCGATGGCTTCATCTGTTGTTTTGCCAATTAGATTAATTTCATGTGAAATGGTAGCTGCCTTGCTTAATTTCACTTTGCCGATACCGGTTTTGTTGAACTTGGCACTCTTTGGAGAGGTCTCATCCTCCATTAAAATCAGGTCACGGACATTCACCTGAGAACTTAAAATACCCATCTGCACAGTCAAATCGCCTTTGGCATTTGGCAACGTGTGTACCGTTCCGACTAAGTTCATGCTAAGCACTTTGACACGATCGCCGATACGCAAATTCTTTGGACCGGTGCCTGCCGGTGCAGCAGCCTTTTTCTGGTCGGAAAGCTTCTTTTGCTTGGCGGTCATTTTATCGCGGATAGCAGCACGCTCTTTTTCCATTTCGCTCATTGGAGCAGTGCCCTTGCTATATTTATTGAAGTTACGGATGGTAGCATCAGCTACATCTTTGGCTTCTTTTAAGATGTTAAAGGCTTCTTCATTCGCTTCGCGGAGAATTTTCTCACGGCTGGCATCTAAACGTTCATGCTTTTCTTCCAGTTTGGCTTTCAAGGATTCGATTTCTGCTTTATACTGGTTAATTTCTAATTGTTCTTTCTCAATCGTTACGCGGCTTTTTTCGAGGTCAGCCAGTAAGTCTTCAAAGTTTTCGTCGTTTTCCGAAATACGGCTTTTGGCGTCTTCGATAAGGCTGGCATCTAAACCAAGTTTTTCGGAAATGGCAAATGCATTACTCTTGCCCGGAATACCGATTAAGAGACGATAGGTTGGACTTAAAGTCTCCACATTAAACTCACAACAGGCGTTTTCCACACCCGGTGTCGAAAGTGCATAAACTTTCAACTCACTGTAGTGGGTAGTTGCCATGGTTCTAGCGCCATATAAATGCATTTTCGATAAAATTGCAATTGCTAAGGCGGCACCTTCTGTCGGGTCTGTTCCGGCACAAAGCTCGTCGAATAATACAAGAGAACGGTCATTGACCTGCTCTAAAATATGCACGATATTGGTCATATGAGAAGAGAAGGTACTGAGGCTCTGCTCAATACTCTGTTCATCACCGATATCTGCGAATACTTCCTCGAAAATACCAAGCTCTGAACGTTCAGAAGCCGGAATGTGAAGACCGGATTGTCCCATTAATGTCAACAGACCGACTGTTTTTAAGGATACGGTTTTACCACCGGTATTCGGTCCGGTTACAATTAGTAAATTAAAATCATCGCCAAGACGGATGTCAATTGGCACAACCTTTTTCTGGTCTAATAACGGATGGCGACCTTTTTTGATATGGATGCGACCTTCGTCATTAAAGGTTGGTGCGACGCCGTTATAAGTCTGTGCATAAGATGCTTTGGCAAAAATAAAATCCAGTTCGATTAATACTTTATAGTCGGTTGCAATCATGACAGAAGACTCGTAAACCAGATTGCTTAAAGTTGCGAGAATTTTTTCGATTTCTTCTTTTTCTTTTAATAAAAGTTCTTTGTATTCGTTGTTGAGATTTACAACAGCCATCGGTTCGATGAAAAGGGTAGAACCTTTGCCGGACTGATCGTGTACCATACCAGGAACCATGTTCTTCGCTTCTGCTTTGACCGGGAGACAGTAACGTCCGTCACGCATCGTAATAACAGTGTCCTGTAAATATGCGCGGGTGGTGGTGTTGTTAATCATCTGGTTCATCTGTGCACGAATTTTGTCCGTCATCGAGTGCATAGAGCGGCGGATGGAGCGGAGTGCAGGACTTGCATCATCTGCGATTTCATCTTCCGACAAAATACATCTGCGGATTTCGTCACACAGAGGTGTTAAAGGTTCAATCTGTGCAAAATATGCGGTCAGAGTATCTTCAGGTGCGTCCTCTTTCATGGCACGGGAGAAGGACTTTGCGCGTTTTGCAACTTCTAATAATGAGCAGACTGCCAGTAACTCAATTGCATTTAAAGAACTGCCGATTTCTAATCTTTTTAAGGAGTCGTTTAAGTTACGGACACCCGAAAAAGATAATTTCCCGCATTTTAATAAGCGGTCAAATGCATCTTTGGTCTGCTGTTGTTCTAATTCTATCTGAACACGGTCAGTAGATGGCGTCAGTGCCAGACATCTTCTTTTTGCTTCCTCGCTAAAAGCGTACTCAGATAAAAGCTTTCGTATTTTTGTATATTCTAATGTGTGTAATGCTTTTTCATTCATAAATTCACCTACATTTCGTTCTGCACTTCTCATTGCTTTCGTGTACATTATAACTGAAATGGTTGACCAAGGAAAGCCTAAAAATAAGGTATTGCAAGCATTTCCGTTTCATTTTATAATGAAAGTTAGTGACATGTTTCTATTATGAGGATAATCGCATGCAGGAAAACAAGTACGAATTTATCAAAGAAAAGAGAAAAGAAATACCGGTGAACAAAAAAAAGATTGCTATGCAGACGGGCTATGTCTGCGCACTGGCACTTTTATTTGGCGTGATTGCCAGTTTTGTGATGGCATTTTTACAGCCTAAGCTAGAAAATATGCTGTATCCAAAGCAAGATCCGGTAGTGACGATTCCGGAGGATGAACCTACTGAGACTGCGACTACAGAGAATACGCAGACTACCGAGACTACAGAAACGGAACAGAAGGTGGACGAGCCGATCGACATGCTGAACTGGAAACCAACGATTGAAGATTATCAAATGTTACAGAGCCAGTTGTATGCAGTTGGGCAGCAGGCGAACCGTTTTGTAGTGACGGTTACCGGAGTGCAGAGCGAGGTGGATTGGTTTAATAACGACTATGAGAACAGAGACCAGGGCTCGGGAATTATTATTGCCAATAATAGTCAGGAACTTTTGATTTTAACAGAGAAAAAAATAATTGTCAGCGCACAGGAACTATATGTGACATTTATTGATGATGTAACAGTTCCTGCAACGATGAAGCAGTATGATGGTAATACGGGGATTGCAATTTTAAGTGTGGCACTTTCTGAGATTGAAGAAAGTACGATGCGCGAGATTTCGATTGCTCCATTAGGCAATTCGTTAGCAATTCCACAAGGTACACTTGCGATTGCAGTAGGAAGTCCTATGGGTGTGAATTTCTCTATTTTGACAGGTAATATTACTTCCAATACCAATACGATTTCTACAATAGACGCGAATTATAAGATTTTTACAACAGATATTGTGGCAAGTGAAAACGGCAGTGGGGCATTGATTAATACAAAAGGTGAAGTAATTGGCCTGGTGATGCAGGATTACAGTCGTCAGGGCGATGAGAATACGTTGACTGCGGTATCTATTTCTGATTTGAAATCTTTGATTGAAAAGTTATCAAATGGAAAAGAAGTGGCATATTTGGGTCTTGGAATTAGTACAGTTACTAGTGAGATTGAAAAAGCATATGACATCCCCCGCGGTGTCTATATCAAAGAGGTGAAGATGGATTCGCCGGCGATGACAGCAGGGCTGCAAAGCGGTGATGTTATCGTAGAAATGGGAGGTATTGCAGTTTTGGATGAAGCGGCTTACGAGCGCAAGTTATTGCAGTTGAAGCCGGGAGATAAGGTGAGTATTGTTATCAAACGTCAGGGAACGAATGGTTATGTGTCCATCCGCTGTGATGTCGAGGTTTCGAAGTTAAAATAATGAGGAGTCTGTCTTGGGAAGGCAGTATATGGAAAGGTAAGGATAGGAGTTTATGAGATATATTGAGAGCCTTAGAGAAGGCGAAAGAGTAAATGAGATTTATTTATGTAAGGTGAAACAGTCTGCATTGACAAAGGCAGGCAAGCCTTACGAAAATGTGATTTTACAAGATAAAACGGGCACATTAGATGCCAAAATCTGGGACCCGGGTTCCATTGGAATTGATGAATTTGATGCACTCGACTATGTGGCAGTAACCGGAGATATAACGAGTTTTCAGGGGAACTTACAGCTTAGCATTAAGCGCGCCAGAAAGGTGCAGGAAGGAGAATATAATCCAAAGGATTATCTTCCTGTCAGCGACAAAAACGTAGATGAGATGTACATAGAATTGTGCGGACTTATTAAGACGGTTTCTAATCCGTATCTGAATAAGTTGTTAAAGAGCTTTTTTATGGAAGACGCTGCATTTGAAAAACGTTTCAAGTTCCATTCCGCAGCAAAATCCGTACATCATGGATTTGTAGGTGGTTTATTAGAGCATACGCTCAGTGTTGCAAAAAACTGTGATTATTTTGCGAAAGCATATCCGATATTAAACCGTGATTTGCTCCTTAGTGCGGCGATTTTTCATGATATCGGTAAATTAGAAGAATTATCCATTTTCCCGGAAAATGATTATACCGATGAAGGACAGTTGTTAGGGCATATTATGATTGGTGCTGAGATGGTGGGAGAGCGTATGCGCACTATTGAAGGTTTTCCAAGACGTTTAGGAAATGAACTTAAACATTGCATTTTAGCACATCATGGAGAGTTAGAGTTTGGTTCTCCGAAAAAACCGGCATTAGCGGAAGCGTTAGCACTTAGTTTTGCAGATAACATGGATGCAAAGATGGAGACACTTCGTGAGATTTTTGCGGGGACTCCGGAGAATAATACAGAATGGTTGGGATATAATCGTTTGTTAGAGACAAATATTCGTAGAACAAGTAAATAAATAGGATTTAGAAGAGTAGAATTGTTTCTGAGCACTGTAATAATTTATTTGTAACAGTGTTTGGGAATAATTCTATTTGGCGTTTAGTGCTAGTGAGGAGTTTTTCATGCAGAAGAATGACATAATTGAATTAACGATAGAAGATATGAGCGTAGATGGAGAAGGTATTGGTAAATACGAGGGCATGGCCTTTTTTGTAAAGGATGCGATTGTAGGCGATAAAATCCGTGCGCGTGTGACGAAGTTGAAAAAGACTTATGGATATGCCAGAGTGGAGGAGATATTAGAACCGTCTGTGGACAGATGTGAACCGCGTTGTGCGTTGCATAAGCGTTGTGGCGGGTGTCAGGTGCAGGCGATGGACTATCAGGCGCAGCTTGTTTTTAAAGAGAAAAAGGTGCGTAATAATCTGATTCGTCTGGGTGGTTTTTCAGAAGAAGAAATCAATGCAGTGATGGAACCGATTGTAGGCATGGAAGAACCATACCGCTATCGTAATAAGGCTCAGTTTCCGATTGGAACGGATAAAGAGGGGAATATTGTGGCAGGATTTTATGCAGCAAGAACCCATGATATTATTCCTGTAACAGATTGCCTGCTCGGTGTACCTGTGAACCGTGAGATTTTAGAGGCGGTGATTGCTTACATGAAGGAATGTAATGTGAGACCGTATGATGAGAAGAACGGAAAAGGTCTGGTTCGCCATGTGCTGATACGTTATGGTTTTACGACAAAAGAAATCATGGTATGTCTTATCATTAACGGAAAATCACTTCCGGCTTCGGATAAATTGATTGATAAACTGTCTGTGATTGAGGGCATGGAAAGTATCTCCATTAATATTAATACGAAGAATACGAATGTGATTTTGGGAGATGTGACAGAGTGTATCTGGGGCAAGCCTTATATCACGGATTATATACATTTGCGTACTTGTGGCAACGTAAGCGCCGAGGCTTCGGCGGATGTCACAGCGGAATTTGCGCTGACAGATACAGCAATTGCGTATCATATTTCGCCACAGTCCTTCTATCAGGTAAACCCGGTGCAGACAGAAAAGTTGTATAGTCTTGCACTAGATTATGCTGGTTTAACTGGAAAAGAATCTGTGTGGGATTTGTATTGCGGCATCGGAACCATTTCTCTGTTCCTTGCCGGAAAAGCGGGAAAAGTATACGGGGTGGAAATCGTACCACAGGCAATCAAAGATGCGAAAAATAATGCGAAGTTAAACGGTATTACCAATGCAGAATTTTTCGTAGGAAAAGCGGAAGAAGTTCTGCAGGAATTTTATGAGAAGAATATGAAGGATGGTGCAGCAGGAGATATGCTTCATCCGGATGTTATCGTAGTAGATCCACCGCGTAAAGGCTGTGATGAGAAGTGTCTGGATACGATGCTTAAGATGCAGCCGGAACGTATTGTTTATGTGAGCTGCGATTCAGCAACGCTGGCGAGAGATTTGCGGATTCTATGTGATGGTGGATATGAGCTTAAAAAAGTACGGGCGGTGGATCAGTTTTCGCATACCACACATGTTGAGTGTGTAATAATGATGCAGTATTGTGGAAAAGAGAAGAAAAAGTAGGGTTTGACCACAAGATGTTGTGGTTTGAGGGCAAAAATTAGACCAAAAAATGGCCAGTTTTTGCCCTATTTTTTTGCCCATTTTTAAAGATGCATAAGGGTAAAAAAGAGATTTTGGGAGTGATTTGGAGAATAAACGCAGGAGGGAGTGGTAAGCAAAGTTAAAAATGAATATGTGTAGGAACGCAAGGCGGTACTTATTTTAGAAATGGAATAGGTGCCGCCTTATTTTTGTTTGTGGAGGTAGAAATGTCAAAATTGTTTTGTTTAAGTCCCAGACTTCGGGTACTGGAAAGGCAGATGCAAGAGCCGCCGGGGTACAGACCGAGAGGATATGGCATCTGTATCATTGAGGAGATGGACTGGAAAAGCCGGGGTAATTACTCTGAAATCGTGGATTGTGTTATCAGTCGGATGCAGTTGGAACATCTGAAGACAAGAGTGGAAGAAATCTTCACAGAAGTGGATAAGGAACTGATTTTCCGTAATATGAAACACAGAAATGATTTTTATTCCCTGTTGATGGGAAAGAGATCAAAAACATTACAGCACACACCAAACTATGCTGCCGCTGTATTTCTTTTGTCTGCGGATGAAGAACTCTGGGATAAGGTATGTAAAAATGTGTTGGATACCGGGATTTACTTTGACCGGGTAAGGCTTGGAGGTGTGACGCTGGAACAGTATATATTATTTCATGCAGCTAAGGATGTTTATAACGGAACCAAGCATATCCGATTGTCGGAGCTGACAGACAGGGACCTGATACCGGATGAGATACTGAGACTTATTGTGAATGCTTTTGTCATCGAGAAGTGCGGTGTGGATATTGTAAAGCAGGAGGTGTGGAATGCGGATTAAGGTGTTGAGCGGAGGACGAAAAAGTATCGAGCTGCCTTTGTCAGATGCGGAATTGAATTTTCAGATGAGGCGGATTGGCATTGAGGAAACGGTACCTATGTGCAGGCTTGTGGAAGTGTCAGAGAAAGATAATCCTCTACAACGGTTCGAGGGGCAGACTGTAAACATGGATGAAGTCAATTTCTTTGCCAAGAGGATGGAAAGCCTGACGGAATATGAAAGAAAAGTTCTGTCAGCGTATGCTGAGGATTATGGTGTGGCTGTCATGCAGGATTTAATCAATCTGACTTTCAGCATGAAAGGTCTTTCACTGCTTACAGATTTTTCAGATGCCAGACAGGTCGGGGAACGTCTTTATTTGGATGAATTCTTGGGAATATCAGAAGAAGAAAAAGCGCAGACCAACTTTATCGAGTTTGCGGAAAAGACTTTAAAAGAGAGCCGGGTGGAAGTCCTGCCCTATGGAGTTTTTGTAGAGCATGGCTTTGAAATGCAGGAAGTGTATAATGGAAAAAACTTTCCGGCATACATTACATCGGATGAGACTGTGGCAGTGGTCGAAGTACAGAATAAAACCGGGGATACGGAGTATTTGTATTTGCCGACAGATATCTGTTCCATGAACAAGGTAAAGGAAAGGTTGCAGGTACAGGATTATTGGGAAATGAAAGTAACCGGAATCGAAAATCTACATCTGCCGGACATCCTTGTACCGATACTGGAGGACTTAAAGGAAATTGAACAGATGACACTGTTTAATGAAATGTGTCAGGCAGTCAAAAGATTTGATGAAGTGAAAATGAATCAGCTTGCTATGGTGGCGGAGTTTACCGGATTTAATGATTTTACAGATGTGACTTACATCCAACCGAGCCACAAAAAGGAACGGTATGGCGTACCTAAGTGGAAATGTAAGAAGTATGTGTATCAGAACAGGGTATCCTGCGGTGGCGGTTTTATATCAGACAGCCAGGTGGAAGAGGTATGCATCATAGCCATAAATAAGCTGATACAAAGTCCCGGACTGACAGAGAAGTATGAAAAGAAGGAACAGCAGGTCAGCCCCGAATACCGCAGAATCACACGGTGCATAGAAGAGGCGGAAGATATGGATGCCGATGAGATGATGGCACTTTTATTCAGACAGGCTTCAGAGCGATACAAAACGCTGGAGGTCAGGGATGAGGATATCAAGGCAGAGGAAATGAGGGAAACACTTGCCGGAAGAGAAGAAATCGCAGAATTTGATGAGGAGCTGTACCGGAAGCTGATAAAGCAGATAGTGGTGTACAAGGACGATTCCGTAAGAGTGATTTTTCCTAACAATAACAGTATAAAGATAGGCTACCGGGATTTATAGGAGCCGGAAAGGAGCAGATATGTCACAGACAGCGGTAAAGAAGAAAGTATCCATGATACCTGCCAAACCGCAGTATGACAGGAGTATCAAGCTGTCAGAGAAGAAACTGCGTGTGGCGGCCTACTGCCGAGTCAGTACAGAGCTTGAGGAGCAGGAGAGCAGCTACGAGGCACAGGTGGAATACTATACCCGAAAAATAGCAGAAACAGACAACTGGAAAATGGCCGGGATTTATGCCGATGACGGAAAGAGTGCAACCAATACAAAGAAGCGTGACGATTTCAATGCCATGATAAAGGATGCACTGGACGGAAAAATCGACATGATACTGACAAAATCGGTAAGCCGATTTGCAAGAAATACAGTAGACTCCCTGCTGACCATCCGAAAACTAAAAGAAAAGAATGTAGCAGTGGTTTTTGAAAAAGAGGGTGTCAACACCTTGGATGGAACCGGAGAAATTCTGATTACCATCTTAAGCAGTTTGGCACAGGAATAAAGCCGCAACATCAGCGAGAATACCAGATGGGGTGTGGTCCGAAGATTTGAAAATGGGAAGATGATTGTCAACCATAATAAATTTATGGGATACACAAAAAACGAAAATGGTGATCTGGTCATTGTGCCGGAGGAGGCAGAAATTGTGAGGTTGATTTTCCGCCTTTATCTGGAGGGCTATAGCGCCAAAAAGATAAGCCAGTACCTAGAGGAGAATGGCATAAAAACTGCCACAGGACAGGATAAGTGGTATGATTCGGTAATCTTTAAAATGCTCCGCAATGAAAAGTACATGGGAGATGCCCTGCTGCAGAAGACTTATACGGTAGATTTCATGACCAAGAAGAAGGTCATTAATAAGGGGATTGTGCCACAGTATTATGTGGAAGATGACCATGAGCCAATCATACCGAAGGAATTATTTTACCGAGTGCAGGAAGAACTGGCAAGGCGTGCATCCATGAATAAATCAGCAGTCACACGCAAGAAAAATCAGAAAAGCAAATTTTCCTCGGAATACGCCCTTACCGGTTTACTGCTCTGTGGAGACTGCGGACAGGAATACAGAAGAGTTACATGGTCGAGAAATGGCAAAAAGAAGATTGTGTGGCGGTGTAGCAATCGACTGACAAACGGAACTAAGAACTGCAAGAAATCCGAGACATTGGAAGAGGGTGCTTTAAACAGAGCGGTCATGGAGGCCATAAACAGAATTACCAGGGGCGACGGAGATTTTGTAGGAGCCTTCAGGCAGAACGTCATCCGGGTAATTGGAAGCTATGGTGGGGAGCAGGAGCCGGACGAATACGATGAAGAAATCAAAGAAAAAGAAGAAGAGATGGTGGCTCTGATTGCAGAAAATGCAAGGGTAGGTTCCTACACCGATGAATTCGATGAGAGGTACCGCAGAATAGCAGAAGAAATCACCACTTTAAAAGAGGAGCAGATAGAGGTCAGACGGAAGAAAAAACTGGCTGACAGTTACGAACAGCGGTTGAAGGATATGGACAGTTTCCTAGAGAAACAGACCTGCCAGATACCGGAATTTGATAATGACCTTGTAAGAAGGCTGATAGCAAACATCAAGGTAGTCTCTGCCGAGAAGCTGATTATCCAGTTCCAGTCGGGAATCGTCATGGAACAGGAAATCAGATATGAGTAAGTGACAGGCAGGGATGACAACTGAATAGGGAACGGAATTCCTGCCTGTATTTATGGTAAGAATAAAATGCCCGATGGGTTCGGGCGTTTTATTGTTGGCATAAACAAGGCAATGGAATAATTGTAAGTATTATGATATAATTTTTTACATAATAAATGTGTAAAATTAGGAAATAAAATGGATTTTGAGAGGTTATGATGGGTAAGCAACTAGTAGAGACGCTGACAGATGCAGCAGTTATGGATGCTTCACATATTTCGAGTGCGATAGAATTGGATGGATATTATGGCGTATATGAAACTATGACGGAGTACCTTAATGAATATATAGATGGATTTTATAAATCAAGTAAAGATAGTCTTTTACACAGATATATAAGAACACATTTAGTAGATGGATTTTTATATGAAGCTGTAATAGAGAATACACCAGAAGAGTATGTGTTGTGTGAACACAATGAAGCGCTGTTTAATCTTTTTGGATATACATTTACAGATGTTGGAGATTTGCCACCAGAATACCCGGAATATGATGAGGAGTATTTTGATGAGTGGAAAGAATTCGCTGAAAAAGTGAATGATTTTTATTGCGATAATATCAATGAGCACTGGGCAGAACATGTATTTTATGTCCTTTTTACTAATAAAGATTTTCTGTTTAGATTTAATACAGAAGTTGCAAAAGTAGTTAAAGAACTGAAAAAAAAAGATTATCCGGATATGCTTAAGAGTGACGGTGTAATAAAAAGAAGAAGTTTTCCAGTATGGTTACAAAAAGCTGTAAAAATGCGAGATAGGAACCGATGTCAGTTATGTGGAAAAGATTTGTCTGGAACCTTTAATTTGTCAGATGAGAATTTCGATCATATGGTGCCATTGGAAGATGGAGGAACGAATGATCCTTGTAATATACAATTGACATGTGAGCATTGTAATAAATCTAAGGGTGCAAGAAGCAGAGATTATAAAAATATTATAATTCCTTTTTGGTAATGTATATGTATGAAAGGGAAATTATCTCGTAGGAGGTGCTATGGTGGAATCAGTAATTAATAAATTATTTGAGTATTACGACACTGTATTTTTTGAGGAAAAAGTCGAAGTGGATCAGCGTGGATATATGGGGACTCATTATGATGGATTAAATTTAGATTATTATTTGGAGAATTCCGTTCTAGGAATTGATTATTTATCCATCGAAGATTATTTTGAAACCGTAGCAAATGTAAAATATGTTGAAACACAAAGTCTTTTCAGTCAATATTCAAACAAAAGCTTGGAAATTAAGCAAAAAGTAATTGGAGCCATTTTGACATTAGTTAATAGTTCATCATATCGGAAAGAAATGAAAAAGACTATTATGGACAAGTCCAAGGCTTTCCTAAAGCGATTTGGGTTGGAATTGGAAGATGCAGCAGGGGTTATACAGATAAAGAATGACTATAAACTGTTTGAAGGAAGTTATTGTGAAATCTTTCTGTTTAATGAACAGATTTATAAAAAGCAACTTAAGTCACAGTATAGAACAGAAGAAGCATGGAAGAAAAGGTTTAAATACGAGTATGAGAATATGCTTAGATTAGCCAAATCTCCATATGTTCTGAAGGTTTTTAATTATGATGAGAATAATGATTCTTATTTAATGGAAAAATGCGACTGTAATGTTTATGATTATTTGGAGAATAATCCGTTTAAAGATGATAAGTTGATTTTGCAAGTTATTGAAGAGTTATTGTTAGGAATGAAGGATGTTCATGAAGCTGGTATAATACATAGAGATTTGCATTTGGGAAATATTTTAATTAAAGAGGGACATGTTGTATTGTCTGATTTTGGATTGAGCAAAGATACTATGATAAACCATAGCTTGAAATCGACTTCAACTCCGAAGAATTCACATTATTTTATTGATCCCATTGGGTTGCATGATTTTACTGCATTGGATAAGTTGAGTGATATATATTCGATTGGAAAAATAATCGATTATATTACCGGTGAAAGTCAGTTGAACAAAAAGTTGTCTTTTGTTATCAGTAAGGCAACAGAGCGTAATAGAGCTAAACGTTATACTACGATGGACGAAATGATTCAGGATGTAAATAGTTCCGTGAGAGAGATTTCGGAAGAAGAAAAACTTCAGAACATTGAGGTCAATTTACAACATGGAGAGATATCCAAGGATGTAGAAGAATTTGTGATGAGGCTCATGAGGCAGGAACAACTTTCAAATTACATCGTAAGAAAACAGCTATATACATTTTGGAAAGTATTAATACAATTCAACGAAATAGATCAGTTGGCACTTTTGGGTGAGATAGATAGAACATATTCGGAAGCAACCGGCTATGGACATTTCGAGAATTATGATTTGTTTGCAGGTATAGCATATAATGTTATTAGGAATTCTGCTAATATGAAAATACAAAGAAAAGCATATAGCATACTGGAAGGATGTGCCAGTTATAGGTATAATGCCAGTGATTATCTCAAAGAAATTAATATATATTATCCAAACATATTGTCTCAGGAATAGAGAAAAATATAAGGAGAGGTTATGAAATTAGAACAACTGATTGGTGAAGCAACCGAATATGACAAAAAAGTAATGCTAGAGGTAAAAAAACCCAAGAGTTGGTTGAAAAGTGTAAGTGCTTTTGCCAATGGTGTTGGTGGTGTGCTTATTTTCGGTATTGCTGATGATGACTCTGTGGTAGGGATTGATGATGTAAAGAAAGCTATGGAAGTTATTAGTGAACAGATAAAGGTAAAAATGGACCCAACTCCAGAAGTTTTGTTAAAAGCGCATCTTGTAGATGGCAAGGAAATCGTAACTTTGGAAGTATATCGGGGAGAAGAGACACCTTACTATTATGTAGGTGAAGGAAATTATACTGCCTATGTCAGAATCGGCAATGAGAGTGTAATGGCCACTGCTACAGATCTGAAGAGACTGGTTTTGAGAGGAAAAAATAGGACATATGACAGTCTTGTTACGGATTATAGTTTTGATGATTATTCCTTTTCTAAGTTAAAGGCAGCATATTATAAAAAAACGAAGAAAAGTATGGAAATGAAAGATTTTGAATCGTTTGGTATTGTTGACAAGAATGGTATGTTAACAAATGCTGGTGCTTTGCTTGCTGATGAATCTCCTATTTATTGCTCAAGACTATTTTGTACCAGATGGAATGGTATTGATAAAGCATCAGGAGTTATTGATGCTTTGGATGATGAAGAGTATACGGGAAGCCTTATATTACTCTTGGAAGAAGGCATGAACTTTGCACGCAGAAATTCGAAGAAAATGTGGAAAAAAGAATCTGATAGACGAGTAGAATATCCGGAGTATCCAGAGAGAAGCATTTTTGAAGGCTTGGTTAATGGATTAGTGCATCGTGATTATTTAGATATGGGAAGTGAAGTTCATATTGATATTTTTGATGACCGTTTGGAAATATATTCACCCGGCGGGATGTATGATGGGACACTTATTCAGGATAGAGATATTGACAATGTTCCTTCAAAGCGTAGAAATCCAGTAGTTGCAGATATTTTTAGTCGGCTTGATTATATGGAACGAAGGGGTAGTGGTTTTAAAAAGATCATGCAGGCATATGAAGTGGAACCAAATTATACAGAAGACAAAAAGCCGGTTTTTTATTCAAATGCAACTGAATTCAGAGTTATATTGAAAAACCTTAATTTCACCGATGAAGTTTTGAATGAAAAAAATGAAGTTTTGGATGAAGTTTTGAATGAAGTTTTGGATTCAGGAAGAACAGAAATGGAAATAAAAGTAATAAAAGCAATATTGTTTTCACCAAGAATTAAACAGAAAGAATTAGCTGAACAAGTAGGAACATCTGTAAGTACCATTCAACGAACCATTAAAAAATTGGTTAAAGAGGGCAAGATAGTTCGTGTGAATGGGAAACGAGATGGCTATTGGAAAGTTTTATAAATTTTAAGTTGGAAGAATGGTTACTAAAAGGCGATGGATTAGATAGTGTAGAGGTACAGAACATGGATTATGTATTGGAATTTGACGAATTTGTTAGATCTATTAAACAGAATATGGATACAAAGTTTTCTATGTTTTTAGGAGCTGGGGCATCTGTTGAATCAGGAGTACCATCGGCAGGAGAGTGTATCTGGGAATGGAAGCGAGATATATTTATTTCAAAAAATCCAGTTCTGGCAGAAACGCATAATAACATAAAGTCTGAGCAGGTAAAGCGATCAATTCAGAACTGGTTAGATAATCAGGGTATATATCCACAGCTAAACTCAGAAGAAGAATATTCAAAATATATTGAGGCAG
The DNA here is from genome assembly GCA_045531555.1 of Roseburia sp. Taxonomy (GTDB): domain Bacteria; phylum Bacillota; class Clostridia; order Lachnospirales; family Lachnospiraceae; genus Roseburia. The sequence goes on from JAZSEF010000001.1 coordinate 22,320, forward strand.
CGTATAAAATAGCCGATGATAGAAGGAAATATTTCCAACACCTGATAGAAGGAAAATGTCCAAGTTTAGGATATCATATTATTGCTTTGCTTGCTGAGAATGAAATTGTGAAGAGTGTTTGGACAACGAATTTTGATGGTTTGATGCTGAAAACAGCTCATTCGTATGGACTTGTGCCTATCGAGGTGACATTGGAATCGCAAGATAGAATTTTTCGTAATGATACAGATAAAGAATTATTATGCATAGCTCTACATGGAGATTATAAATATGGGCCGTTAAAAAATACGGAAACGGAATTGGACAATCAAAGTGAGGTTTTAGTTAGAGCCTTGACACATGAGATTGAAAAAAGAAATTTTATCGTACTGGGGTATAGTGGAAGGGATAATTCTGTAATGGATGCTCTAGAAAGAGCTTACATGGAAAAAGGTGCTGGGAGAATATATTGGTGTGGGTATGGAAGGGACATACCGCCTAAAGTGCAACGATTTCTTGAAAAAATTAATCAGTCTGGAAGAAATGCTTTTTATGTTCCAACAGATGGATTTGACAAAACGATGCTGAATATTGCACATATGTTTTTTGAAAATGAGGATTTACAAAGAAGGATAGAGGAAATTAAGAAAACCCTTGGTGTAGGAGTAGAGTGTGAGACAACTGCATTTCAACCGTTTGCAGATGATATAAATAAATGTATGGATACAAACTTGTTTCCTATAAAATTTCCTAATCAGTGTTATCAATTTAAAATTATTTATAAGGATGGGGAGAAACCTTGGGATTATTGCAAGAATTTGCAGCAGTATAATATTATAGCTGTGCCTCACAATGATATGGTATATGCCTGGGGAAATATAAATTCAATTAGGAGTATGTGTTCGGGACAGTTAGAAGGGAAGATAGAAAGTGCGCCTATTCTTAAAGATGTATTTTTGAATAATAAAACATTTAGAGAAATGTTGCTTAGAGCATTGGTTACTATTATAGGAAAATATAGTGGATGTGAATATAATAAAAATAAGATATGGAGGAAAAGTGAAAAATTCAGCCAGATGGTTGATGGAAAGAAGATTATTGCATACAGAGGAATACAATTTTCGCTTTTTTCGGATGGAAAGTACAATTATCTTGCTTTTATACCAGCATATTTTTATGAAAATAAAAAAGATGTGAGTAAGGAAGAGCATTTAGAATTTTCAAAAAAATTCATTGAAAATATTTGTCAGAGGCAGGCAAATAAGAATTATTATGGATATTTAGAAAAATGGAGAAAAATTATTTTTCGTGAAAATACAACTATATGTGCTATGTATCCTTTTGATTCAGACTCTGGTTTTGAATTTAAAATTGTAAATAAAAGTATGTTGGTTGGTATGCATTCCAAATATAATGCAAATTTGCCGGATGCTACAAGTGAAAAACGAATACAGATATGTGCAAGAGATTTATTGGATGCTGAATTAAAGTTTTACAATCCGAGATATGGAACAATGCAAAAGGATTTTCATCCAATGAGAGGTCTGGTGAATAATATGCCTTATGATTATGAAATGAATAATAAGGTATACGCACCAACAATCAAATTAGGAATAATATGTCCAGCCAGTGGGCAGGGAAAATTTGAAAGCTTTTTAGATGGATTACATAAGCCACATACGACAAGATATAATACGGATTATGTAATTAATTATCCGGGATTCCACAGTGTTTTCGGTGTAGGGCTTGATATTCCGGCAAGAAGTGAGTGGTTAGCGTTGGATGATGTGGAACTTAAAGAACATGATATATACAAAGCGGCTATTGCATTTGGAAAACAAATAAATAAAAGGATTGAAGAACTAGGACGTAATAGTCATTTAGATGTTATTATGATTTATATTCCAAAGGAATATGAGATACTTACAAGCTATGAAGATGAAGTTACTAGATTTGATTTGCATGATTATGTTAAGGCTTTTGCAGTTCAAAAACATATATCAACTCAGTTTATTAGAGAAAAGACTTTAGACAGTGAATTGGATTGTCAAATTGCTTGGGCAATATCATTGGCTATTTATGTTAAAGCAGGGCGAACACCATGGGTTCTTTCAAATCTGCGGACAGATACCGCATTTGCAGGGATAGGTTACAGCGTTAACCATTTTAAGAATGGGGAACAAACATTAATTGGATGTAGTCATATATATGCGTCGGATGGACAAGGTTTAAGGTATAAGTTAAGCAAGATAAAGGATGTTACCTTTGATGCACAAAAAAATCCATATTTATCTGAGAATGAAGCATATCAACTTGGATTGAACATAAAAGAACTATTTTTTTCATCCTTTTCAAGTTTGCCAAAGAGAGTTGTTATACATAAAAGAACTCCCTTTAAGGAAGAGGAAATCGCAGGTTTGACTAAATGTCTTGGTAGTGCTGGAATAAAAGATATTGATCTAATTGAGATTACTTATGACGAAAACTTTAAATGTTTCGAGTATAACAAGTATTTACAAGCAGATCTATTTCCGGTTAAGAGAGGGTGTTGTTTTGCGATTAATGATAATACAGCATATCTTTTTACGCATGGAATAGCACCGTCGGTTATTTCAAATCGTCGATATTTTCAGGGTGGAACTAATGTGCCAGCACCATTGAAAATTGTAAAGCATTATGGAAATGGCGATTTGGCTCAAATAGCATCTGAAATACTAGGATTATCAAAAATGAATTGGAATAGTTTTGGATTATATTCAAAATTACCATGTACAATTCAGTCCTCTAATGCAATAGCAAAGGTAGGATGGTTATTGCCACAATATGAAGGAATGATTTATGAATATAGAAATTTTATGTGATTATGAATTTTCTAAAAGAAATGAGTAGAATAAAGCCTCCAAGTCTACAAGATTTGGAGGTTTTATTCTGCCCGTTTTTATCAAAATGTCATTTTCAGGAAAGATACGCTATGATAAAATGTGCTTAGATATTTTTTGTAATGTAAGAGAAATGTTTAGCATGATGTTCTAAGTTTCAAAAGACGAAAGGGAATGTATAAAAATGAAATTAAATATGACATGTAAAACGTGTGAATTTGGCTCTAATGAGAGCTGTTGCGCTGAGAATAGTAAAAAAAGTCATCAAGATGATACAGAGTGTGGTGACTGGGGAGCCTCTTTGGAATATTTTTCAGAAATTATAGACAATGCTCCATGGTATATTAAAGAACCCTATAGAAGATGCCATATTGGTTATGATATGTTTTTGGAACTTTTAAGAAAAGATGATCAAGGAATAGGAATTGAAATCAATATTTATGACGCAATAGAGAAAGTTTATGAAGTAACACCTTGGGAATTGGCAGGGGTGTTAGGTGTATCAATAGGAGTGCTTGGATATGCCAGGACAAGAGAGACAGTAGACAAGAGAAAAAAGCAGTTTTCAAGTAGATTACATATTCCGGAAAGTTTTTTTGACCGGTTTCTATCTACGCAGCTTGAGGCATTAAAGCAATGTAAAGAGGAATTTTATGAATTTTACGGAAGTGAAACCATAAAAAAGTTTAAGCAAAATGGAATAGATGCAATGCATTTAAAATTCGAAGAAGATGCCGCTCATGATAAAATTCTTAATGAACAATATCGAGAAGAACATCAATATAAGTATCAGTATGAGGAGAAAAATAAAATGTATCATGATTTGTCAGATGATTATAAGTCAAGAGATTATGTGATAGCAATAACTGTAAAAGAGGGTGAATATTATGGAAATATATTTTATGAATATAATTATGGTGGTTATGGATTATCTATTTCAATTATGAGAAATATATTAGATTTTGTTGAAAATCTTGACTGTGAAGAAATAGATGCGCTCAATGAGGAAGGACTGCTAAATAATAACATTGGTTTAAAATCAGATATAAATGGCAAGGAAATTCACTTCGAATTGAAAAATGAAAGAGGAGACATACTGAAGAAGACAATACCGGAAGGCGAGTTACAAAAATATATTGTAGCCTATGAAATGATTAGATGTGATGGACATGGAATGAAAAAAGAGCGTAGAAGATGTAGTTCTTGTCAAAATTTTAAACCAATAGAAGGATGTGCTAAAGGAAATTGCACCGCTAGAGGCGATGTGGTTCAAAGAAGTAGAATAATATGTGCATTTGATTATGTCCCAAATAAAAATGAGTGTTTTAATGAGGATATTTCCTAAATCAGTTAAAAATGGTTGGAATCAAGCCACCGAGTCCCCTAAAAGATTTGGAGGTTTTCTTCTGCCCATTTTTAGAGGAAAGTAATTTCCGAAACAAACAATCTATGGTACAATATCCAAGAAGTTATCAATGGGATAGGTGGATCATAGAGAAAGAGCAGAACAAAAATCACACGCAGGTCAGTCAGACCTGTATCTCAAAAACAAATCTAATCTTTTTCTATGGCAGATGCAGAGTGGTGCATCATGCTTTATTTTTGCAGGTCCGGCAGCGGGCTGTTGCATCATTTTTGAATCCAAGGCTTAACGAAAAGCCAAGGAATGTGCATCTTTATTGCGCACTCATGGCATGTAGAAGTTGTGTGCCTTTTAGAACGATTAGGTAACTGAAAACCGGATACTCATGTAAAAATGTAAACTGCTTTTGCTAATTGTGAGGTGGTAAATCGTGATAAGTTCAAAAACATCAATTGATATTATAGAGATGGGTAAACGTTTGAAAAAACTCGCTCAAAGAAGAGGATATAGTGTAAAGGATATTCAACAGTATCTGGGATTATCATGTCCTCAACCAGTATATCGATGGTATAAGGGTGTTATCTTACCATCGGTTGATAATTTGTTGAGATTAAGTGAACTTTATCAGGTTCATATGGAGGAGTTACTGGTGAAAACCGGATATATATTAAGTTATGATGCGGAGAAGATGAAGAAGAGTAATTTTGAAGAACGTATCAGAGCATATTACTTTAAATTGGTTGCGTAAGGATTTTGGACTATCCGTCCAATGAAATAATCTGATAAGTGTATTACTATGAAAGAAAAACATAGGAGGCGCTTATTATGACACGTGGAAAAATTATTTTAATTCAAGGTGATATGCAAGTATATGTCACATGCGAGTTTAATGGAGACATGCATCCCAATATGCATGGAGAAGAGGTTTTGGCGAGTTTCAAAAATGGATTGTTCCAAAACTATAGAGGCTACGAAAGGTTTGTTGAAAATTTTAATAGAAAGCATTTTGGCTATGATGAAGAGTTGATTAAAGAATCATTTGGATATGGTAAACGAACAATTGATATAACAAAAAATTGGACTGATTATTTGTATATCATAAATGAATCTTCTGATGAATGGAGCATTAAAACAAAGGAGTGTGAGGAAAAATTACTTCCGCATTCACTGGTGATTATACATTATCAGATGATAAGTAATATAGTGGTTCGAAAAAATGAGGAGAATTTAAAAAAGACAAGTATTCTGAGTGAACAAGAATTTGTTGATATTATAAATCGACTTCGAGACGCTTCTGATTTGCGAGAACAAGTAAATAAAATATTTCATAACAGTAGAGAAAATATAGAAAATGATTTCTGTAATGCGGCTACTTTGCAAATCTCACATGAAAGTATAGTTATGTTTCTTTTAAAGAAAATGCTGCATGACAAATATGACTACATTGAGTATTTTATTTATGAACTTGATTATGGGCGTAAGTATGAAACAGGAATGATAACAGATGAGAATGGTCAAGATATAGATATACATACGCCAGACTTGCTATATGATTTCATTTCAAATAATAGTGTTATATGCCAGAAAGAGGTGTAATCATATGGCAAATGAAAATAAGAGTGAATTTGAAATCGTAGAAATTAATGAAGCTATGCTTCAAAGTAAGATTTACCTGGTTCGCGGGCAGAAGGTTATGCTGGATTTTGAATTGGCAGAGATATATGGGTATACAACAACGAAATTTAATCAGCAGGTAAAAAATAATATTGAAAAATTTGATGAAGATTTTATGTTTCAACTTACGAAAGAGGAGTTAGATAACTTGATGTCAAAAAAATTGACATCAAGTTGGGGTGGTCGCAGAAAACTGCCTAAAGTATTTACTGAGCAGGGAATATATATGCTTATGACGGTGTTGAAAGGAGAACTCGCAATAAGACAAAGCAAGGCTCTAATTCGAACCTTCAAACAGATGAAAGATTATATTATTGAAAATCAGGATTTGATTGGTGAACGAGAATATTTGCAGTTGTCTATGCAGATATCCCAAAATATACATACCACTATGGAATTACGCTCTGACTTAAATGATGTAGAAGACCAAATGGCAGAAGTTATGGATAGATTGAGTAATGTTGTAACTCGCTCAGAATTGTCCGAGGTTATGAATGAGTTTGGTGAACCACATATTAAGCGGGGTTATTTGGTGCTGAATGGAAATCCATTTAAAGCAGATGTTGTTTATGATGAGATTTACAGACAAGCGAAGAAGTCCATTTTTATTGTGGATAATTATATTGGTCTTAAAACATTGGAGAAACTAATCAATATTCAAGTTGGGGTGAATGTAGCTATCTTCAGCGATAACCTTGCAAAAGGTTTAAGAAAAAATACATATATAGATTTCTGTAGAGAATATCCCAATTTGAATATTCAACTGTTTCATTCGGGAGGAGTATATCATGATAGATATATTATTCTGGATTATGGGACAGATGACGAAAAAATATATTTGTGTGGTTCTTCTTCAAAAGATGCTGGTGGCAGAATTACATCTATTTTGGAGGATCCGGATAGAATGAAATATGATTCAATGATAAAAGATTTATTAAAGAATAATCAACTGGTCTTGAAGTGAGAGTGTGATTTGCCTAAAAATACTATTGTATAGTTATGGCAGTTTTGTGACAGAAAAATTAATTCTGCCACGAAACTGCCGTTTTTGTAAGCATAGGATGGATAATTAATTGGTTGCCGTCCAGATTTTCGCGATGCATATCAACTGCAGTAATCTGGCTATTATCATAGGTCTTATAATAATAAATACCTTTGTTAGTATTGCAGCAACTGGAGTAAACGGTAATCTCATATAAGTCATCTCCCATTACAACACAGCCCCGTGGGTGTTCCACGGAACTTAAAATGTGAAAAAACTGGCTGACGCTTTCTTCTTCGGAGGTACCGCATGCAGAGTTTTCCTTTACAAAAGCTGCTTTTACAAAGCGGGATTGGGAGGACCAGTCACCAGGCATACCAAGGGCTCCCATGCCGTTACTATATTTTTTTAAATCAAGGTCTTTTGAAAAAAGGTTTTGAGGAACCTGATTTGTCAGGTTCATGTAATTGTTTAAATGAAATAGCTGCATATCAAAAGAAGGACTGTTGGTTAAAACACCCACTGGATTATCATATACATGTAAACCGTCTTTTACAGATTCCACAACGATAGAACCATTTCGGTCAGCTATCATCCAGTGTAATGGTGTCAGAGGGAGGTCGGCATGAAAGTGTTCTTCAAATAAGTTAATTTTGGACAAAAACTGTTTAGTTTCGTCAACAGTGGTGCACTGTCCTAATATCCATGGAATGAATTCAAATGGTGCAATATTGTCCTTGCGGGTGATAGCAGTTTTATAGTCAGCGTATTCCGGAAAGTTAAGACCTGCCATACTTAAGCCGGCCTCGTTTGTGGCATCATAATATAGCGGATATCCTTCACACACATATGCCATCCCAATCATGGCAAGGTGGTTCTCTAGCGGAAGTTTTTTGCGGAAAGGAAGAGGAAAGCTACGGGGAGTAATAACAACACTTTCAGTGTAAGAATATTCTAAATCCAGGTTTCGTCCAAAGTAATGGTCATTTGTTAGAAAAGAGACTGCAGTGCACATGGTAAACCTCCAGAAAATGAATCTATTGACAGAAATTTGTTGTTTTGCAAAAACAGTTTTCTAAAATAGTAGTATAGTTTGTTGGTGGTAAAATTATGCAGAGAAAGTGGATAAAAAAGATTTTTTGCAATTATATTTTATATATAAGGGAATTATGTTAAAATAGAAGCTACTTATTCAAAAAAGAAAATAGGAGTAAGAGGATGCAATATCGGAACTACAAATACGGAAACAAAATATCAGTACTTGGCTACGGCTGTATGCGCTTTTCGCAAAAGGGTGGAAAGATTGATATGGAGAAGACAGAGCAGGAAATTATGGCAGCCTATGAGGCAGGTGTGAACTACTTTGATACGGCTTATATATATCCGGGCAGTGAGGCAGCAGTAGGTGCGATTTTTGAAAAGAATAATATACGTGATAAAGTGTACATTGCCACAAAACTGCCACATTACATGATCAAGTCACGTGAGGATGCAGAGAAGTGTTTTCAGGAAGAATTAAAAAGGCTTAGAACGGATTATGTGGATTACTACTTGATGCATATGCTGACAGATGTAAAGACATGGGGACGTTTGAAGGAACTGGGAATTGACGAGTGGCTTCGAGAGAAGAAAGAGAGTGGAGCGATTCGTCAGGTTGGATTTTCTTATCATGGGAATTCAGATATGTTCTGTCAATTGGTGGATGCAAATGATTGGGATTTTTGTCAGATTCAGTATAACTATTTGGATGAACATTCCCAAGCGGGAAGAACCGGTCTTAACTATGCTGCGACGAAAGAAATACCGGTTGTTATCATGGAACCTTTGCGCGGAGGAAAACTTGTAAGCAATCTTCCGGAGAAAGCAAAAAAATTATTTGAGAATTATTCGATTAAGCGAACACCTGCGGAGTGGGCATTCCGCTGGCTTTGGAATCAGCCGGAAGTTACCTGTGTACTTTCTGGTATGAATTCAATTGAAATGGTGCAGGAGAATGTAAAAAGTGCAGCGACTTCTCGGGTTGGGGAATTTACAGAGAAAGAAGAAGAATTACTAAAAGGTGTAGTACAGGCGATTAATGAGCAGATGAAAGTTGGTTGTACCGGTTGTGGTTACTGTATGCCATGTCCGAAAAATGTAGATATTCCAGGCACATTTTCTGCCTATAATAAGCGATATGTAGATGGAAAGGTGGCAGCATTATTTGAGTATATGCTATGCACGGTTGTGCGTAAGGATGCAACATCTGCATCGAATTGTGTGGGATGTGGTAAATGCGAGCAACACTGTCCACAGCATATCGAGATTCGCAAGGAACTTGGTAATGCGAGAAAAGAATTAGAAGGACCGGTATATAAGCTTGCAAAAAAGGTTGTGCCGAAGTTTATGAAGTTATAAATATGTGGTAACAACAATCCAACAGATTTTTATGCATTGATGCCACCTGATAATGCCGCAACAGTGGCTCCGGGAACAGTGGTGTGGATATTGTACGAACAGGTCCAAGTTCATTCAACTTAGCGGAAATTGGTACCTATCAGGTATTTTTCCAGGTAGCTGTAGATGAAGCAGGACAGTTGATATTAACATTGAATGAAGCAGATTTAGCATATACGGTTGTCGGCAGGGCAACAGGGGCTTCAGAGATTATTGGTATGGCAATTGTGACGACAACAGTCATTAATTCGATATTGACTGTAAGAAATCCTGCAGGTAATGCGGCAGCACTTACGATTACACCAGTCGCTGGTGGAACACGGGCTGTATCCGCACACCTTGTAATTACTCGTATCGCATAATTAAAAAGAGAATGGGACGGTTACAGTTATATTACAAAGCGGTAACCTAGTCCGCGTACGGTTTGAATATATTTCGGATTGCTTGGATTCTCTTCTATCTTCGCACGAAGGCGGTTGATATATACCATAATGGCATTTTCGTCAATAATGCTTTCGCCCCATATCAAATCATAAAGCATATCTTTTGAAAAAATACGATTTACATTATCGATGAAAAGTTTCATAATTGCATTTTCTTTTGCAGAAAGTAGAATTTCTTCGCCATTTTTATAAAAACGCAATGTGCTGGTATTGTACTGGAATGGTCCAGCAGTAATGATATCTGTACTACCATCTATCCCATTTTGGCTGCGTCTTATAAGTGCTTTTACTTTTGCACCGACGATAATCGGGTTGAATGGTTTTGTGATGTAATCATCAGCTCCGATGTCTAGGCCGTAGAGCATATCATAATCTTCCACGCGACCGCTTAAGATAATAATCGGTGTCTGAATGCCCTGTTTACGGAGAGTTTCAATCACTTGAAAGCCGTCCATTCCCTGCATATTAATGTCTAATAGGATCAAGTCATACACCTGCCTGGTAACCTGTGCTAAGGCGGCTTCACCACTGGAACAAGTGTCTGCTTCAATACCATTACTTTTAATTACTTTATAAAGCATGGTAAGAACCGCATCGTCATCATCTACAATAAGTACTTTATTTGCCATCTGGAAAGCCTCCCCTCTTTACATTGGTTTTGTAATCATTTATGCTAGTATAAACAAAAATTCTACGGATGACAAGGGGGAAGCCTTTTGAAAAAAACAGGACATTCAAAACAACGTGTTTTTATCATGATAAGTGTCATGATTTTTTTGATAATAGCCGGAGTAGCTATGACCATTCGTATGATTACGGACTATGGAGCGTTAGTTTTACAGAACACGGATAATCAGTTAATTAGTCTGGCGAGGTCGGTAGATTTAAGTGCAGAAAGCCAGTTAGAACGTTATATGGAAAATCTGATACATACGATGGCACATGTGGAATGCAAAAATGCAGAAGAGATATGGAAGACAGATAAAAATGTAGAGGAGCCATTTAGGCAGGCATTAGCGGGTAGCTTACTGGGACAGGATGAAAAAGTTGCGGATATCTTAATTATGGATGGAGAAAAACTGGCATTTTCACAAAGTGGAGAACTGGATTATAAGCTCCTGAAAAAGGGAAGAAGCGCAAATGATATAGAAGTCCGTCCTTGCATTGGAGGAGATGGTACAACTTATATGGCAATTCTACGCGAGGAAGAGGGACGCGCTGGATATGCAGTACTTGTAAATCTGGCTCATTTTTACGAAGACATTACCGTTAATTTATCAGCAGAATTGCAGAATGAAATCATCATGATGGATGCCGATGTACAGGCACTGGTGCACAGACAGGAAAATGAAGTCGTAGTAGATGAGATAAGTCTTTTTTCGGAAACAGACAGTAAGTTTCAGATGTTGGAATTTCTGATATCACAGCAGGAAAAAAGAGAAGAAGGAATGGATTTTTGCGATGCGGTTAGTAGTGCTACCGGAAGGGCATATGAGGCAAGAATGGCAGTCGTTCCGGCAACAGAAGATACGAATGGAGTTCTGGCAATCGGTGTATCAACCGATTATGATGAGGTGACCAGACCAATGCGTTTTGGTATGGTACAGTTAATCTGCTATGGCGGTGTAGCTTTTCTTAGTGTGGTGAGTTTAATTATTTTATTATTAAGGACATTTCGTGGAAGCGAACAGGCTTTGCGAGAGGTAGAATTGCTACAGGAAAAAAATGCTGCAATGGAAGAGTTGAACCGGCAGACGCAGGAATTTGCACATCATCAGAGGTTAGAATTAATGGGTACGCTAACATCTGGTATTGCACATGAATTTAATAATTTGCTTGCACCGATTATGGGATATAGTATTTTGATACTGGAAAAGCTGCCACCGGAAGAAACAGAATTATATGATGAAGTACTTGAGATTTACAACACCTCCAGGAAGGCCAAAACCGTAGTATCACGTTTACAGGATTTGGCACGTAAGAATGCAGGAACAGATTTTCATAAACTTATACTTGATGATGTGGTTCGAAAGGTTGTAGAGATTGCCAATCCGGCAAAGCCAAAACCAGTTGAAGTACAAGTATGTTTAAATGCCGAAGGCTGTTATATTATGGGAAACGAAACACAAATTTCCCAATTATTGTTGAATCTCCTTATTAACGCATTTCATGCAACAGAAGCGAAGCGTGGCAGTGTAATGGTAAGTACCGAGGTAAAGGATAATAAATTATTATTAACGGTATCAGACAATGGTTACGGAATATCGGAAACATCTATGAAGCGTATTTTTGAACCATTTTTTACGACCAAAAAGGGTGGGGAAGGAACAGGACTTGGCTTGGCAATTGCAGAACAGGTAGTAGAAGAACATCAGGGAAGTATTAAAGTAGAGAGTAAAGAGGGCGAAGGAACTACATTTTTTGTTGATTTTCCGATATTTTCCGATAAATCTTAATATTTATTAAGGTTGTATCAATTACATGTTAAGAAAACTCTGTTAAAATAATCACTAGTATGTTAAAAAAATATCAAACAGAGGAAAAGACCTATGCTCGTCAGAAGACTCGCATTTTCCTTTGGAAAACAAGGAGGACAATATGAAAAAAACACTTGCACTTTTATTGACACTTGTTATGTCTGTTAGTGTATTTGCTGGATGTTCAGGTACTGCAGTAGTAGAAAAAGAAAATCCAAACAAAGACACAGAAGTTGCTACAGAAGTAGCAGGCACAGAAATAACAGATACAGAAGCTTTGGTGGATAGCACAGAAGTAGATGGTACATCATCTTCTACATCAGAACCAAGACCGGTTAAGACAGGTTTATCTGTTACAACAGCTCTTTCAGGTACGGATGCAACAGCAGATTCAGATGGTACGGCACAGGCTGATATCACAATCGTAGCAGTAACAGTAGATGCAGATGGTAAGATTAACAGTTGTGTAATTGACCAGATTCAGGGAAAGAACACATTCAGCGCAACAGGCGAAATTACAACCACAGATACAGCATTCTTAAGTAAGAATGAATTAGGTTCAGACTACGGAATGGTAGCATGGGGCGGTGCGATTGCAGAATGGGATGCTCAGGCAGCAGCACTTGCTGAATATGTAGTTGGTAAGACTGCAGAAGAAGTAAAAGGTATCTCAATTGTAGAAGGCGGTAAAGCTGGAGATGCAGATTTAGCATCTTCTGCAACAATGGCTATCGCAGGATTCATTGATCCAATCGTAGCAGCGGTGAACAATGCACAGGATTTAGGTGCAGCTCACTGGGATACATTACAGTTGGTTTCTGTTACAGCACCTTCTGATAACGCAGCAGCAACAGCTGAAAAAGAAGGTACAGCTTCTGCATATGCAACAGTAGCAGCAGTAACAACACACTATGATGAAATCACAAGCTGTGTAATTGATGCAGTTCAGGCAAATGTTAACTTTGATACAACAGGTAAGATTACAACAGACTTTGCGGCTCCGGT
>JAZSEF010000064.1:0-2171 GCA_045531555.1 Roseburia sp.
ATATCTCCTACAAAGTGTTTACCTTCTTCTTTGTCTATTACATATACATAAGCACCTTCGGAACTAAATTCTTCGGCAATACATTTACCTATACCTTTTGCTCCGCCTGTTACAATAACTACTTTTTCTTTAAACATTTGTTGCATATATTGTATTTATGATGAGGTGAAGTACTTGTAGGCTGCATTTGCTTAATACTTGTATAGTTTAATAACTATGCGAATATAGGTAATAATAGAATTACTTACAAATATATTTTGTTAAAGTTGGAGTAATTAAATGTGATGAATAGATATGACGATAGAATAGTATTATACGATGTTAGCTACATAAGAAATATATGTATATTGCTTTTTTTGCATTATTAAAGTTAGTTGATATTTGGGGTTGTTTGATGCAGTAAATTAAGAATAAGTTTCCTTTATTTATATTTTGTTTCATCCTTCCATTTTACAATTAACCCTAATATTGTAGATGGACTTTCCACACTTTTTTCTACTGAACTCCATATTTTGGCTCAGTAGCAAAAAGGTGTGGGAAATTCGTTCAAAGTTGTATCTTTGCAGTTATGGAAACAAAGATATTGGAACAATTAGCACGTATAGTACTACCGAGTGAGATACTGGAACGTTTTGAGATAGTAAAAATAGAGACCGATGAACAAGAAATTGACGCAATGTCAATGACAATTCATCTGGACGAACGTATGAATGCCGAATACCAAGCACATGAAGAATATGAATCGCTTGGTTTTATGGAAGCCGTATCGGTTACAGACTTTCCGATTCGGGACCATAAGGTCGTGTTGAAATTACGCCGTCGCAGATGGAAGAACAAGCAGACCGGCGAGAGTTTTGTAGAACAGTTCAGTGTAAACGAAAAAGGCACCCGCTACTCAAAAGAGTTTGCGGCTTTTTTAAAAGAGACGTATGGAGACATCCCCGGTGACTTGCCGTACGCTTGAGGATTTCTATCATATAGACGGACATACATTTGAAAAGCAATACAAAGAAGTATTAAGCGGTTATCGCGAATGGGAACAGCTCTCTCATGCAGAAGAATGGCTGTTGTTTCCGGATAATATAGGCGAACGTCTTGCCATAGACGAGTCCTCACTCTCCAATGGAGAACTCTACACGTTTGTAACCAACCGCGATGCAAAGACGCGTGAAGGCTCTTTGGTCGCAGTAGTTGCCGGTACGAAGTCGGAAGACGTTATAGCTGTTCTTGAACGCATTGACGAAGAAAAACTTGCAATGGTCAAGGAGGTGACACTCGACCTGTCAGACTCCATGCGGCGGATTATAATCAATGTTTTTCCTAATGCTCAACGAGTCATCGATCGCTTTCATATACAGAAACTGGCTTGCAATGCATTGCAGGATATGAGAATTGCACACCGCTGGGATGCCATACAGCAAGCTAATGACGAGATGGAAGAGGCAAAACTCAGTGGAGAACAGTATGAACCCTTCCGTTTTCCAAATGGGGATACACGAAAGGAACTCTTGATACGCTCTCGATACCTCCTCTTCAAATCTGCTGATAAATGGACAAAAAAACAAAAAGAACGAGCAGCAATACTCTTTGAAGAATACCCTGACTTAAAGAAAGCCTATGGATTATGTCATTCACTAAGAATGATATTTTCCAAGAACATGATAAAAGATGCCGCAAGACTATCTATGGCAAGGTGGTATAATCAGGTAGAAGAAGCCGGATTTAAAACATTTAATACTGTTGCAGCTACATTCTATGAACATTACGATGAGATACTCAACTTTTATAACAACCGTTCATCAAATGCAATGGCTGAGTGCTTTAATGCTAAAGTTAAACTTTTTAGAGCTAATCTAAGAGGTGTTGCTGATAAGAAATTCTTTCTGTTTAGAATGGCTAATTTATTTGCTTTCCCACACTAATTTGCTACTGAGCCGTTTTATATAGATAAATTTTTATACGCTGCCACATAACAAAAAAACTTCGAGAAATCACATCTCGAAGTTTTCTTGCGGTGCGTACGGGACTCGAACCCGTGACCCCATGCGTGACAGGCATGTATTCTAACCAACTGAACTAACGCACCTAATTATAACCCTTTAATACGGAGGTCTCCACCTCCTTTGCTTTTGCGATGCAAAGGTAATATGTTTACATCAATTACGCAAGTG
>JAZSEF010000006.1:0-31994 GCA_045531555.1 Roseburia sp.
TCTGATGGAGCAGGGATTGCTTGCTAAACCGGTCATTTATATATCCTATTTTTTGAAAAAGAACCAGATAGAATATTATGATCGAATTAGTGAAGTTAGAAGAAGTGGAAACTTTGAACAATGGATAAGATTCTTTTTGGAGGCGGTGAGTAAAGCGGCATCGGATTCTTTGGAAGCAATCCGTCAGCTTTCTGCACTGCATGATACAAATATAGAAAATCTTCCAAAGACAACTCGAAGCAAAGATAATTTACGAGCAGTTTTTGATTATATTGAGCAGTATCCGATTATTGACATTAAGAGAACTGCAAAAGAATTAGATATTAGTTATAATACAGCAGCTACGGCTGTGAAGAAGCTTGTGGAACTTGGTATTTTGCAGGAAACAACCAATGCTGCGAGAAATAGAGTGTTTGCGTATGAGGAGTATTTGGAGATATTGAGGAAGGATACTTAAGAAAAAATGCGGTGTATAATGCTTGAATTATAAAGATAAAATAGGAAAAGTGATAGGAGGTTATTTTATGACAAATAGTAATACTAAATTTTTGGCTTGGGATTTACAGGAGATTGTTTCGTCAATTGTTGGGCATCATCCGGATATATCAAAAGTGTATTTGTTTGGTTCGCGTTCATATAAAACGCATAGTTATAGGTCAGATATTGACATTTTAGTAATAACGGATAATATTCCTATTCCGGATGTTGAAGTGAATTCTTGGTTGCATGAAGAATATCCGCCAGTGGATTTGTTTTGTTCGTACGATTCACAAGTTGCAAAGTCGGTGATAAATGGAAGTTTTATTCAATATTCCAGGAAATAAGTGGGGGTATAACAATTTAGCTGAACAATTAGATGCAAAGCTATTATGGGAACGACAAAAAGGATTTGTAACTGACTTTTCAGATTGGATACAACAAACACTAAATGGAATAAATTATCAAATGAGTGTTATTCCTTCATATCCCATTCCAGACTTTATAGAAACGGTAAATGCAGCTTTGCAATCATTGGAGGTTTCAGGAATTAAAACTTATTATGCAGGAAGTACATGGATAGAAATTAGCAATGAGATAATAAAGTTAATTAAGAGAGGGATAAGAAAACCTATAAAATATCAGAAACGAGCAAGATGTTTTTCTTATGATAGTATAAAAATCGAAAATGAATATGATTTTCAAAATATGATTCAGTTTATACTTCGACCTATTTTTCCTGATATTGAATCTGAACCTTTTATAATAAAAATAGATGGAAATGAAAAAAGAGCGGATTTTGCGATAAATGGAAATAAAATTGTGATAGAAGCTAAATGGGTAGATGATACAAATAAAAAAGACAGTGTTCTAAAAACAATTAGTGGACTTTCTGATTTTTATACTCAAAATCCTAATATATGTAGTCTTATTTTTCTTGTGTTATATAAGAAAGATGTTTCTCTTGATAAGGATGCTCTTGAGAAAGTGTTTTCATACGAAAAAAGCATACCACCTATTTTTGTTCGATTTATAGAAAGCGACTATGTTTAAAAATATGGAATTAAAGCAAAAAGAGATGTGAGAATTTATACATAATAATTAGAGATTTATGCTAATGTGTGTAGCTTTAATATGAATAAGCCACTCCTAAATTTTGTGCAATGCACAGAATTTAGGAGTGGTCTTGTCATTTTTGAAGAAAAATATCAAAATTTGCAGAAAATTGTTGTACCCTACTTGACACGAAGGTGTCGGGCAGTCCGATTTTACAGAATGGGAAGATTGTAGGGGCGGTGACACATGTGTTGGTGAATGACCTGACAAGAGGGTATGGTATCTTCATTGAGAATATGCTTTCTTTTTGAAAAATTTAAAAAGATTTCTTTTCTCACACAATATTCATGCTATAATGTAATGTAAAAAAACATAACACACATAGGAGGTAGCAGATGAATAACAGACCGAGAGGCCGGCAAAGAAATATTACTGGTCAGGGAAAAGATATAAAGCGGCGTGGTGCAGGATTGGGCAGTGGTCCTGTCGGTGTATCTGGACGTACACCGCGAAATGCTTCCGGCGGTATGCGGCGTGGAAACGTAACACGTTTAGGAGGTGGACTGGGAGGCGGCAAGCTGATTTTGCTGCTTTTAGTACTCCTGTTGGGCGGTGGAGGCGGTATTGGAGGACTCTTCTCCGGTGGAGACAGCAGTATTCCATCTTCTTCGCAGAATGATACTTCAAATAGTTACTATGAATATTTCATGGGGAATCTGGGAGGTGGAAGTGTATCCAATGGCTGGGATGCCCCGAACAACACACAGGTATTGAACACTTCGGTAGCCGCAGGTGCAAGAGATAAATACACACAAATCCTTGGCGATGGTAGAGATGAAGTGACGTTGATGGTGTATCTATGCGGTACTGATTTAGAGTCTAGAAGTCAGATGGCCACTAAGGATCTTCAGGAAATGATAGATGCAGACATTAGCGAGAATGTGAATCTAATCGTATACACCGGCGGTTGCAGGCAGTGGCAGAATAACGTGCTAGATAGCAGTAAAAACCAAATTTGGCAGGTTAGAGATGGCGGATTGGTTTGTCTGGAAAAGAATGTGGGAAGCGTGTCTATGACAGAACCTGACACCCTTTCTTCCTTCATTCAATGGTGTGCGGAGAATTTTCCTGCCAACCGGAATGCTTTAATTTTCTGGGATCATGGCGGAGGTTCTGTCAGCGGTTTTGGATACGATGAAAAATTTCAGTCCAGCGGTTCCATGAGTCTGGCAGAAATCGACAAAGCACTGACGGATGGTGGTGTGCAGTTTGATTTCGTGGGGTTTGATGCCTGTCTGATGGCAACGGCTGAAAACGCTCTGATGCTGACTAAACACGCAGATTATATGATCGCTAGTGAGGAAACAGAACCCGGCATTGGCTGGTATTATACGAATTGGCTGACCACTCTTTCCGAAAATACTTCGATATCCACATTGGAACTGGGGAAAGAGATTATTGATGACTTTGTAGAAACTTGTGCTGAAAAGTGTGGGGGACAGTCTACCACATTGTCTATCGTGGATTTGGCAGAAGTGGAAGCCACGGTTCCAAAGGCTCTGGTGGCCTTTTCTAACGATACATATGAACGGATTCGCAATCAGGAGTATGCGCAGGTTTCTAATGCCAGAAGTGATAGTAGAGAGTTTGGCTCATCAAGCAGGATTGATCAGGTGGATTTGGTTCATCTGGCGAAAAATATGAATTCCGAGGAAGGTGATGCTCTGGCAGAGGCTTTACTAGGAACTGTCAAGTATAACCGAACCTCTTCCAATATGACAAATTCCTATGGTATTTCCATTTACTTCCCTTTCCGAAAGGCGTCTATGGTGGACAATGCAGTAGATACCTATGAGCAGATTGGTATGGATGATGAGTATGCCCGCTGTATTCAGGCATTTGCCAGCATGGAAGTCAGCGGACAGGCAGCGGCTGGCGGGACGGCATCACCTCTGCCGACCCTGTTGGGAATTCCGGCATCCGTTCTTGGCAGTGACAGCAGTGCTGAAATGATAGGTCAGCTTCTAGACGTATTCTTAGGAGGAGATGTAGGAAGTATTGCAGGACTTACCGGTTTGAACACGAATTTCCTCTCCGGTCGTGCGCTGGATCCAGAGGATATGGCTGCCTACATTGCGGATAATACCTTTGATAGCAGTCTGTTGACCTGGGAAGAGACTGGCAGCGGTGCGGTCATTACTCTGCCGGAGGAACAGTGGGTTCTGGTGCAGACTCTTCATGCTAATATGTTCTATGATGATGGAGCCGGATATATTGATCTGGGTCTGGATAACGTATATGAATTTGATGCAGACGGCAATTTGCTGGCACCGGATGAAATCACTTGGATCGCTGTCAACGAGCAGCCGGTTGCCTACTACCATGAATCTACCGTGGAGTCTGGTGAAAGTTACAGTATTACCGGCCGCATTCCTGTGCTGTATAACGGCGAAAGAGCGGAACTGGTGGTGGTGTTTACGGATGAGAAGCCTTATGGTAGTGTGGCAGGTGTGAGACGGGTCTACAACGATGACGAGACCGCAACTGTGGCTAAGACGATGGATGCTGTGGTGCCGGGCGATGTAATTGACTTTGTGTGTGATTATTATAGTTATGATGGTGAATATCTGGATAGTTATATGCTAGGTGAGCAGTTAGTGGTTAAGGATGAGCTGATAATCAGTGATGTGTATATCGATGCAGATGCGGCGAACCTGACTTATCAGTTCACCGATATTTATAATCGCGAATATTGGACGAGTCCGGTGGATTGAAGCACTATTTCAAGGGAGGTTTTACAATGAATAAAGTAGCAGAATTAGATTATATTCAGTTGAAAAATGCTTGTACACCAGAACAGTTTTCTTTTCAAACGACAGCGGAATTAACCACATTAGATGGAATTATCGGGCAGGAAAGAGCAACGAAAGCACTTGATTTTGGACTGGCGGTTAAAATAAAAGGATACAATATTTACATGGCAGGACCTTCCGGTACTGGCAAAACGACCTATGCCAAGTGCAGTGCCGAAAAGTTGGCGGCTGGTGAACCGGTACCTTCGGACTGGTGCTATATATATAATTTTGACAATCCTAAGAAGCCATCGGCACTTTGCCTGCAGGCAGGGGATGGTAAAAGATTTCGGGATGATATGGCACAGTTAGTAGTGGCATTAAAGAAAGAGTTACAAAAAGCATTTCAGTCGGAGGATTACGAAAAGCAAAAATTAACGATTGCACATACATATGAACAGAAACAAAATAGCTCTCTGAGTGAATTGGATATATTAGCAGCGGAATATGGTTTTAAGGCGGAATCTACAGATAGTGATGTTTGCTTTGTTCCTGTTGTGGCGGGTAAAGGGCTGATAGAGGAAGAGTTTTTAGCATTGTCCGAAGAAGAGCAGAATGAGATTGGAGAAAACTCCCGTATGCTTCGGGAAAAGGCGGGAGTGATTATCCGCGAGATGCAAATAAATAAAAATGAACTAGAACAAATATTGGTGGAACTGGAACAGAAAATAGGAAATGCAATTGTCAATCCATATATAGAAGAACTAACCGAGAACTATAAAACATATGACCGTGTAGTATCTTATTTGGAATCTGTACAAAAGGATATTTTGGAAAATCTTGATCAGTTTATGGATACAGAAGAGGAGGAGCAGGAGAGTCTTGCATCTTTGCTTCCGATGTTAAATAAAAAAGATGAGGAAGATATAACATTAAAATATCGTGTGAATTTGATTGTCGACCATTCCGAAACGAAGGGGGCACCAGTGGTAGTTACCTTCAATCCTACTTATAATAATCTGGTAGGAGAAACTGAGTACGATAGTGAATTCGGCAGCCTTACTACAGATTATATGAAAATTAAGGGCGGATTGTTTCATCAGGCAAATGGTGGATATCTTATCGTACAGGCACAGGATATATTGACGACAACGGGTGCCTGGGATGCATTACGGCGTGTGATAAAAACAAAAGAGATTAACATGGACTTTGTTCGGGAAAGTGGAAGTAATGCAGGGATTCCTATTTTGAAACCGGAACCGATTCCGGCGGATTTTAAAGTAATTATGATAGGAAGTGGAAGTTTTTATGAATTATTGCATGAGAACGATGAAGACTTTGATAAATTATTTAAGATTCGCGCGGATTTCGACTATGAGATGACTAGAAATCAGGAAAATGTTTCGAAAATGGCACAATTCGTAAAAAGCTTTGTGGAAAGAGAACAGACATTAGAGTATGATGTTAGTGCGATATGTTCGATTATTGAGTTTTCATCGCGTGTAGTAGAGCGGCAGGATAAAATGTCAACACGGTTCAATTATATATCAGAGATTTTAGGAGAAGCAGATGCATGGGCAAAACTCCAAAACGCTACAATGATTACATCGGAACATGTCCAGAAAGCAATTTATGAAAAAGAACAGCGTATGATGTTATACAAAGAAAAATTAGATGAGATGTTAGATGAAGAAATCATTATGATATCTACGGACGGTTCTGAGATAGGACAAATTAATGGTCTGGCAGTATTGGATATGGGGAATTACTCATTTGGTACACCGGCTCGTATTACGGCCACTACTTATATGGGAGAATCCGGTATCGTAAATATTGAAAAAGAGGCAGAGATGAGTGGACAGACGCATGATAAAGGTGTTCAAATCATCAATGGTTTTTTGGGACAGACGTATGCTCAGAAATTTCCGCTTTCTCTTTCTTGCCGTATTTGCTTTGAACAGAACTATAATGGCATCGATGGCGATAGTGCATCTAGTACGGAATTGTATTGCATTCTTTCTTCACTGTCAGAAATCCCAATTCGTCAGGATCTTGCAGTAACAGGATCTGTAAATCAAAAAGGAGATATTCAGGCAATCGGAGGAGTGACGCATAAAATAGAAGGCTTTTTTGATTTGTGTAAGAAACGTGGACTTACTGGAAAACAGGGAGTTATTATTCCGACTGCAAATGTTAGAGAACTTGTATTGAATGCCGAAGTGATTGAAGCAGTAAAAAGAGGTCTGTTTCATATTTATCCGATACGGCATATTGATGAAGGAATCGAATTGTTAATGCAATATCCGGCGGGAATCAAAGATGAGCATGGAGAGTTCCCGGCAGAGAGTGTCCATGGAAAAGTATATGAGAAGTTAAAACAATTTGCTGACTTTGAAAAGTGTGATTAAAATATTACAAGCTGAGGCAATATAAGAAGCGCCTACTTTCTATAGGAGTGATAGAAAGTGGGCGCAATATCGTTATTACATAAAAAGATTAGTTTTCCAATAAACACTTTAACAGTCTGCTGTTATCCTCCGGATTCATAAAGCAGAACCTTATATACTTATTATCGAGGAATGGGAAGGTAGAACAGTCACGAATCATCATTCCCTGTCTGATAGCCTTATCAAATAAGTATTCAGAGGTTAAGTTCTCGTTAGTAATTTTTGCTAAGAGGAAGTTACCGCTTGGTTTATACACCTTGTAGTCAGGGGAAGCAGTCAGGGCCTCATAGCAGCGTTTACGTTCCGTTGAAATCAACTGTTTGGTGGCTTCGATATATGCGGTATCCTTAAACATGGTTTCACCAGCAACAACTGCCAGAGAGTTAATCGTCCAAGGATTTTTGCGGGTGTTAATCGCTTTGATTAAATCACGATTACCTGTGATGGCATAGCCGAGGCGAAGTCCCGGAGCAGCGAAGAACTTAGAAGTTCCACGCAGGATTATGATGTTGTTATAGTAGTTGGTGAGAGGGATGGAATCAATCTCTGCCATATTATCAGCGAATTCCACATAGGTCTCGTCCACCATAACATAAATATCATACTGTTTACAGACATCTAAAATGCGGCGCATTTCTTTACGGGTAATGCAGGATGAAGTCGGATTATTCGGATTGCAGATGACCAGCAAATCAATATTCTCATTCAATTGTGAGACAAAATGTTCTACATCCAGTTTGAAATCATCTTTTTCCTGTAAAGGATAGTAAAGCGTAGTGCCGCCACCTAAAGATATTTCACGTTCATATTCGGAATAAGTAGGACCGATAACGAGCGCTTTTTTTGGGTGTTCAATCTGAATGAACAAAGAGATTAATTCCGTAGAACCGTTTCCGACAATAATATTTTCATAATCGGTATGGCAGTATTCGGCAATACATTTACGCAAGGTAGTGTATTCTCTGTCCGGGTAAGTAGTAATTGCATCGATTTTTTCAGAAAGAGAAGTGCGTAAAAGCGGCGAAACGCCAAGTGGATTTACATTTGCTGAAAAGCTGACAATGTCTTCTTTTTTAATGCCATAGATTGCTTCTATTTTTTCTAAATCACTTCCGTGAAAATGATCTTTATGTTTTATCATTGATAACTCCTCCAAATTAGTTTATAATTTATTATAACTATTGTTTTTTAAAATGCAATGGAAATCTGCTAAGAAAGGCAAAGAAGGTGTGTCCAATTGCACAAAAAGATAAAGCAGCTTGCATATGCTACATTTGATGATAGCGAACAGGATCTTTCTTTTTCCGTAGAACGTGTAGAACTAGAACTCATTGAGAGTAAGGATGGAACGGGTGAATTTATCGTTTCCGGTACAAATGGAGAAAAATTGCGTGGTGTGGTGTATACGACCAATCCGAGGATGGAATGTATGACACCATCGTTTGAAGGAGAAGAAGTTCATGTCCGTTACCAGTTTCATAGTGAAGGGCTTGTAGAAGGAGATGTCAGAAAGGGTGAGTTTGTCATTGTTTGTGAGCAGGGCGAATATAACCTTTCTTTTGTTGTGTCTATTTCGAAAATCTATGCCGATACTTCGATTGGAAAAATAAAAAGTCTTACGGATTTTGTGCGTTTGGCACGTGAAAGTTTTACTGAAGCATATCAGGTATTTTATTCTACGAACTTCCCTTGCTTAAGAGAGATGGGGGAGAAGGAGTGCATGCTTTATGAAGCAATTCGAAAAGAAGCACCAACGATGCAGGCTTTGGAAGCATATCTGGTTGGAATTGGCAGAAAGCCGGCAGTAAATGTGTACTTAGAGCAGGAAAATGGTATTTTTACCGGAGTGACATCGGATAGAAAAGAACAGTTAGAACTAAAAAAGGATAATTGGGGATATCTAAGCTGTGAAGTGACCACAGATGCAGATTTCATTCGTTTAAGTAAAACAAGTCTTACAACGGAAGATTTTTTAGGAAGCACATGCTTCTATGAATATTATATTGATGCAAAAGCACTTCATGCAGGAAGGAACTACGGGCGTATTTGTTTTGTATTTTCGGAAACGACGCTTACTTGTGAGGTGTGTGCAGATGGTATGGTAGAAGGTACTGTATCAAATGTGATAAAGCACAGACAGTATTTGGGTTATAGAACAAAGCTGATGCAGTATTATATGGATTATCGTACCAAAAAGATTGTGACGGGTGTCTGGGCGAGAAATTCGATTGAATTATTGGATCATTTATTAGACGAGGAACCGGAGAATGACTTGTATCGTCTGATGAAGGCGCAGGCGTTTCTTGTGAATAAACAGAAGCAGGAAGCAAGTTGGATTTTGGAGGCATACAAGCGTTCCTGTATTGACAGAACGACATCGGAGTGGGGGTATTATCTGTATCTGTGTACCTTGATGGAACGTGAGGAGTCTTATGTGAACCGCCTCGCGGCACAGATTGAGGAATTGTTCCAGATGAATCCGGATAGTTCGTTATTATGTTGGATTCTGTTATTTATGCGGGAGGACTATTATAAAAACAGCAGCCACAGATTAAAAGCGATTGAAGCATGGGTAGAGAAAGGCTGTGATTCACCATTTTTCTATCTGGAGGCATTTTATTTATACTGGCAGGACCCGTATTTATTAACAAAATTAGGTTCCTTTGAGATAAAAGTGTTGAATTGGGCACGTAAGCAGGAGGTTATATCCAAAGAGATTGCAGCACAGATTCTTACGCTCATTCCCGTAGTGCGCCATTACGATGAAAAAGTATTCCGTATATTAGAAGCCTGTTATGAGGTGAAGCGTGATGAGGAAACGGTTGCTGCCGTTTGCAGTTATTTGATAAATGGGCAGAAGTTTTCGAAGGAATATCACAGTTGGTATGTATTGGGAATCGAGCATGAGGTGCGGATTACCAATTTATATGAAGCATATTTACTGTCTGCGGATAAGGAAAGCATAGAACAGGTACCAAAAGTGATTTTTATGTACTTCCAGTATCACAACAGTTTATCCTATAAGCAGCTTGCGTTGTTATATGCTTTTATTATACGTAATAAAGATAAATATAAAAAAGTATATCAGAACTATCTGAGGACGATGGAACAGTTTGCGATGTCGCAGATAGAAGCGGGGCATATGGATGAGAATCTGGCAGTGGTATATAGAGAAATGCTGCCGCTTGATATTTTAAATGTCCAGTTAGCTGAGAAATTACCAAATGTATTGTTTGTTCACAAATTAAAAGTGACCGAAGAAAAACAGTTTTCCAGAGCTATTATCGTGCAAAAAACGGTAAAACAGCATCAGATTGTACCGGTGATAAATGGAACGGCGTATTTTAAGGCGTATTCTGAGGATTACTGCATTTTATTACAGGATACCAAAGGACAATTCTTTGCAGATGAGAGTTTATTCGAAGAGGAAGCATTGTTAGAAGCAGATATTTATCTGGATATGGCGATGAAACTTGCACCTATGGCGGTTCCGTATCTGGTATATCTTTTTGATAAGAAGCAGAAGGAAAACTATTTTTCACCGGAAGATGGAGAAAGTTTTTCGATTTTAATGGATGCAAAAGAGGTAAAAGAAGAGTGGAAGGCATTGCTTGAGCCGGCTTTTGTACGCTATTTTGCGACGAAGAATTTGGAAAACAGTATCGAGAAGTGCCTAAAAGAGGCCAGATATCATTTGATGACAGTAGAAGACCGTCGTTTTATGTTGGAACAACTGATTGAACATCATATATTTGAGCAGGCGTATGAATTGTTACATATCTATGGATATGATGCGATAGGAAGTGCTTACAGGGTAGCTATTTGCAGTGAAAGAATTACAACGTGTGATTATGTAGAAGAAGATTTTCTTTTGGGACTTGCCGCGGATACTTTTTTTGCCGGAAAATATAATGATGTCATTTTGAGTTATCTATGCCGTTATTATAACGGACCGACTAGACAGATGGAGCTTATCTGGAAGGCGGCAGATGAATTCGAGATAGATACGTTTGATTTGGAAGAGCGCATTGTCACACAAATGTTGTATTCTACTGACTTTGTGGAAGAAATCGATGCTATTTACGAGGCATATTGTAAAAAAGGCGGCAAAGAGTTGATTTTTATGGCATATTTGTCGTATTTTTCACATCTATATCTTCTTAAGGATGCAGTGGTGTCAGAACAGGTATTCTTACAGTTAGAACACCGTATCGTATTGCATCAGGAAGTGATGGATGTACAGAAATATGCGCTACTTAAGTATTATGCAGGATTGGATATGCTTAGTGATGTGCAGTTTAAAATTGCAGATGAGCTATTGTTAGAATATACTTGTCAGAATCGTTATTTTGCTTTCTATAAAGAAATGGATGAGCGGTTGGTGAGAAAATACCAGTTGCAGGACAAATGTTTTGTGACATATCAGACGATACCGGGAACACGCGTGGAGATAAGTTATTATATGGATGATGAAAAGCTTCACGAGGAAGAGATGATGGAAGTGTATGAGGGTATTTTTGTAAAGGAATTCGTACTCTTTTTTGGAGATAAATTGTCCTATTATATTTCGGAACGAGATGAGCAGGATGGACGGAATATCACCGAAAGTGGTCAGTTAGAGAATTTTGACAGGAATATGGATGACGGACAGGGATGTTATCCGATGTTAAATAATATGCTTAAGAGTGCGGCGTTGCAGGAGGAAGATAATTTGCAAAAGCAAATGCAGGAATATCGCAGTAAAAAGTATTCGACAGAGCGATTATTTAAATTATTGTAACTATTTAGAGCAACATTCGCAAAACTGCATATTTACAAATTATTATAAGTTTTGAAAAGGAAGGCGAATCATGGCAGATTGTGGTTTTTATATAGGAATTGATATGGATGATGCCTATGCTGTAACGAGTTATATTACAGCAGGAATGACGGAACCTGCAACGGTTGGCATGGTCGCCGGAAGTGAGGTATATCAGATACCGGTTCCGACTGCGGCAAAGAGTGATACAGAGGAATTAACAGCGTTTATTCGGAAACTAATCACTTATGCCAGTACGGCATGTGGTATGCGGGAACCGGATGGGCTGGCGATTACAGTTCCGAAAGTGACAAAGGAAATTTCAGATTTTTTTCATAACATAGGAGCCGCATTTGGAATTGCCAGAGAAAAATGTCTGGTTATGGACCATAAGACAGCGTTTTATTATTTTGTGATGAATCAGAAAGAGGATTTGTGGCTGCATGATGTGTGTCTGTATGATTATAATGGTAACCAGATGCAGTGCTTACGTCTGGAACGGAATTTAAGTACAGAACCGCAGCTTGTGACGATAGACGAAGCGGTAGTGGAGATGGCTTCAGACAATCAGGATGATGCATTTTATGAGTTGTTATTGTCGCAAATGAATGGACATATTGTTTCAGCCGTTTATCTGGTGGGAAATGCGTTCGATGGCGGGTGGATGCAGAACTCTTTGAATTATGTGTGCCGGGGCAGAAGGGTGTTTATGGGGAAAAACCTTTATGCCAAGGGAGCCTGTTATGGAATGACGGTTTGTAACCGGGAATTACCATGGAAGTTTGCATACCTTGGTGACAATGAATTAAAGGTTAATGTGAATTTGAAAGTCAGAAATTGTGGCAAAGAGGAGTTTTATACTTTATTAAGTGCCGGAGATAACCGGTTTGAGGCAGGCGGTAGTTGTGAAGTAATACTGGATGATACGAACGATGTGGCGATTTGGATGCAGTTACCAAACAGCCGTGAAGCGAAAGTAGAGGTACTTACGTTAAGCGATTTGCCGGAACGGGAGAATCGTACAACCAGACTGAAAGTAACGGCACAACCGGCATCAGATATAGAAGTTCGTATTCAGATAAAGGACATGGGCTTTGGAGAAATCGTTAAAAGTTCAGGGCTGACATGGGAATATATCATGTCGTGTGTATCATAGATTGTGGAGGAAGATTATGGGAGAGTTATTATTATGTAAGCGACCAATGGCAGAGATACCGTATTATATCGAGGCACTTTCCTTAAATATCTATTCCCTGGAAGAACTTTGTTATGTGATAGAACACCATACCTATTTGATGGAGGAGCATTTTTTTTCGGAAGAACTGTTAGTATGGGTAGAGGAACAAATTGGCGACGCCGTATTAGCAGAGGGATTAAGACAGACGCGGAAAAAAGAAGCGGGCATAACAAAACTGGTGGAACAGGTATTAAATGCGACCGGCTATCTGAATTATAGTACAGGGTTAGCAGTTGTCAGCCAGATTCGGGAAATGCAGCATAAACCGGTATATGAACGACGAAAAATGCGTGCAGACCGTTTCGTAGAACATAAAAAATACGTGCGGGCACTAGGGGAATACCGAAGGCTTGTGCAAATGGATGAAGTATATAGGAATAATCCGGTTATGTGCGGTAATATCTGGCATAATCAGGGCGTGATATTTGCAAGATTATTTTTGTTTGAGGAAGCATGTGCATGTTTCGAAATGGCATATAAATATCACATGAATGTGGAGTCTGTTTATGGAGCGATACTTTCCTGCCGTTATTTAGGAGATGAGAAAAAGGCACAGATACTTGCAAAAAAATATGGGATAAGTGAGCAGGAGATGCAGACACTGGATGCAAAGTGGCAGACTGCAAAGGATACTGACACTGTGGAGGCAGATGCAGAAGTGATGCAGGAGCTTATGGAGTGGAAGTGTGCGTATCAAAAGAACTGTAAATAAGAAAGGTACTGTTAGAAAATGGGCTTTTTTAAGAGTTGGCTGAATAAGAGAAAAGAGAAAAAGTTAGAAGAACGTTTTGAGGAAATCAGCGAAGGTGTTTTGCTGGAAGAGGATAAGAATAATAGCAGTAAAGTAGAGCATTATGTAATCGAACGTTTAGAACAGGTTGTAGAAGCAACGAGAGAAATTGAAGAAGAAAAATCAGAATACCGGGTAGTAACGGCTTACCTGAATGATATTCATACAATAGGCGGTTTACCGGAAAAAGAACGTGCGGCAATTACTGATGTGGCACAGAATATCGTGAATTTAGACAGAGCCAGACAGGAATTTTTGCGCTCTGAAAAGAAAATCAGTGATGTGCAGTATACGGCTATTCAACAGGAAGAAAATACGGTGCCGAATACGATTAAACGTCTGAAAGCCAACGAAGCATATCAGGCGGTTTTGGAAAAAGATATGAAGTATCTGGTGCGGGAGCGTGACGAATGGCTTTTCTATAAAGAAGAATTGTTAAACGAAGAGAAAACGCTACAGAATAATGTACGTCTTGTGACGGGACTCGGTATTTGTTCCGGTGTTTTATTACTCCTTTATCAGTTTGCAACAGACGCAAGCATGAAGTTAATCTGGACGGTTTATTTATTCATCATGGCAGCAGCTATTTGCACGCTGGCGCTTAAGATTATGAACGCACAGCGGGATTATCAGAGAGCCACAAGAAATGCGGATAAAGCGATTCAGTTATTGAACACGGTGAAGTTAAAGTATGTCAGTGTAACAAATGCAGTGGATTATTGCAGGGAAAAATTCCATGTGAACAGTGCCGGAGAATTTAACCGTATCTGGGAGGCATATTTAGAGGCAGTAAAACAGCGCGAAAAGTTCGAGATTAACAATGATGACCTTCGATATTATAACAATCGCTTGATTCGTATGTTATCCGAATATAAGCTCTACGATGCAAAAGTCTGGATTCCTCAGGCATTGGCATTGGTAGATCATAACGAGATGGTAGAAGTAACACACCGCTTGAACGAGCGAAGACAGAAAATCCGTGGACGTATTGAAAAGAGTGTGGAATTAATCAAACGCCATGTCGAAGACATGGAAAAACTATTGCCGGATTTATCTCCGGATGTAGCGGCACAGGTAAAAAATATTATGGTGTCTATAGAGAAACTGGGAGTGACTCGGTAAGGTATTAATTAAAAAGAGAATGGGTGAATCCGCGATGGCTTCACCCACTTTTTATTATTTATCAAATGCCGGGTTAAATGCGTAGAAGTTGCAACTGTCAAGTTCTTCCTGTGCAATGCGAAGTGCTTCGCCAAAACGCTGGAAATGGTTGATTTCACGCTGGCGTAAGAATTTGATTGGTTCGCAGACTTCCGGATCTTTTACAAGACGCAGAATGTTGTCATAGGTTGTGCGAGCCTTTTGTTCAGCAGCCATGTCTTCGAAAAGGTCGGTTAATACGTCACCTTTTGACTGGAATTCACAAGCATTGAAAGGAACACCGCCGGCGGCCTGTGGCCAGATACCGCCAGTATGGTCGACATAGTATTTGTCGAAGCCGGCGGCTTCTAATTCTTCGGCGGAGAGTCCTTTGGTAAGCTGGCGAATGATGGCAGCTACCATCTCTAAGTGCGCGAGCTCTTCTGTACCGATGTCCGTTAAAACTCCGGCGATTTTTCGGTTTGGCATAGCATAACGTTGTGAAAGATAACGGAGGGAAGCAGCGGCTTCACCATCAGGTCCGCCGTATTGCGACATGATAATTTGTGCAATTTTGGCATTAGGTTTTGTGATATTTACGGGATGTTGTAATCGTTTTTCATAATTCCACATTAGCATTTACCTCCTTCCCATGGCCATGGTTCTTTGACCCAGTCCCAGTAGCAGTCTGGTGAGGCTGTATCGATGGTAAGTGGGGCAAATTTTTCGGAATAAAGTTTTTTTGCTTTTTTGCAAAGTTCGGAATAGTATTTAAAATGCTCTAAAGCATCTTTGTCAGTAGGGTGGGTGTCTAAAAAGAGGTGGATGTCTACAACCTGAAAGCTTACAATGTCGATGAAGTGCAGTAACTGAGAACGATTCATCTGATTTAGCTGGTCACACTGATACATTTGAGTCATCATCTTCGATACATCCTCCTTCCTATAAATGGTTTTTCTAATTCCATAAAAATTGTTCCAGCATGAAGACCTTTTTCAGGGTCATGAAGATTTTTAAATTCCTGCCATGGTATATAACCCATACCGATTGGAAAATCGTCGCATTTGCATGAGTGGTCATGGTCACACATATAGTAGTCCATATCACCTGCCATATTGCGTGGCATATCGTAACGTGGCATGTTGCAGTTTGGCATATTACAATTTTTCATTTTTTATTCCTTTCTTTGGAGTTCAATATAGAATATGTTGTGTGTGGAAAAAGGTGCATTTCCTAAGGTGCAAAGTGATGTATGGGATATGAAAAAAATCTTGAAGTTTTTGTGTTATGGTGTTAGACTAGTGTATACTAGCAAACGATGTATAGAAGAGTCGTTTTTAAGCATGTACGAATTTTATCAGTTTATCTTATGTTGGAATTTATGAAGTTCCAGCTATCAAAAAACAATTCAATCCCAGTGTTTTATCAGGGAGTTGTTTCAAGTATTAGGAATTAAATCAAAAAGAAGAAAAGTGACAGTTGTTTGTTAAGTGTTTTTTTCGTATAATTCTTATGGGGATTTTTCTATGCAGTCACGGAAAGGACGCATATGAAAAAAGATGTAGGGTGGAAGTCATTCTTTGAGGATAACCACCGATATGCCGATGTAATTAATGGTGTGGGTTGCAACGGCAAGCAGTTTGTAAAAGACACCGATTTGCAGGAAGCAGACACTGTAACAAAGGGAAAAGCAAGGGATTTGCTTCGGAGGACTGCTTTTGGAATGAATTTTGCACTGATTGGAATTGAAAGTCAGGAGACGGTAGATTATAATTTTCCACTTCGCAATTTGCACTATGAGGTAAATCAGTACGAGAAGCAGGCGGCTAAGATTAAAAAAGAAGTACGAAGTAATGTGAGTGATTTAACTTCGGGGGAATACTTGTATGGCTTTAAGAAAAACAGCAGACTTTATCCGGTAATTACCTTCGTGATATATTCGGGGAAAGAACCATGGGATGGACCGATGTCTTTGCATGATATTATCAATTTTACAGATATACCGGAGGAATTGAGAAAGAAGGTTGCAGATTATTCAATTAACTTAATTGATATTCGAAGATTAGAAGACACAAGTATGTTTCAGACAGATGTGAAGCATGTGTTTGATTTTATAAGGTGTGCTGAGAGTAAAGAAAAGTTATATGAGTTGGTAAGTACTGAGCCTTATTATCAGGCGATGGACGCAGATGCTTTTGATGTAGTGAGTATGTATACGAATTCAAAAGAATTGGTTGGAATAAAAAAGTATGAGGGAAAGGACGGGAAGAAGGACGTGTGTCAGGCAATTAAAGATTTAATGGCGGATAGCAGGCAGGAAGGCAGAGAAGAAGGAATAAAAGAAGGAATAAAAGAAGGAATGGCAGAGGGGATTGAACAAAATAAATTAGAAAATGCCCGCAATTTGCTTGGCCTTTTATCCGATGAAATTATAGCAGAGAAAATCGGTTTGCCATTGGAGCGTGTAAAAGCCCTCCATGAGCAGGCATAAAATAATGTTAGGACGGTACTGGTTTGGGTAAGAAATTGATTATCACGGAGAAACCGAGCGTTGCGCGTGATTTTGCGCAGGTCTTAGGGGTTTCTGGCAGACAAGATGGTTATATAGAAAATGAAAATTATGTCATCACCTGGTGTGTGGGTCACCTGGTGGAAATGGTGTATCCGGAGGTGTATGACGAGCGATATAAGAAATGGAAATTAGAAGATCTTCCATTTTTGCCGAGGGATTATAAATATGATGTAATTCCGGCAGTGAGCAAGCAGTACGATATTGTGAACCGCATGTTGCATCGAGAGGATGTCGATACTGTTTACTGGGCAGGTGACGCGGGAAAAGAAGGCCAGACAATTGAAGAAAATATCCGGAATTTTGGCGGTGTGAGAGAAGGTATGAAGGAGCTTCGTGTCTGGATTGATTCGCAGACTGAAGAGGAAATCAGACGCGGTATTAACGAAGCGAAACCGATGTCGGATTATGCCAATCTAGGTAAGTCTGGTATTATGCGAACCATTGAAGATTATGCCATGGGTATTAATTTTTCTCGTGCGATGTCTGTAAAATACGGCAATTTATTGAATGATGCGGCGGGAACTTCCAGTTATACTGCTATAGCGGTGGGGCGAGTTATGACCTGTGTACTTGGTATGGTTGTGATTCGTGAACGTGAAATCCGTAACTTTAGAGAGACACCATTTTATCGTGTGGTAGGAAGTTTTGCACCGATGGGGATGTCTCCAGATACAGGTGCGGCGCAGGCAGAGTGGAAAGCGGTAGAGGGCTCTAAGTATTTCGAGTCTCCATTCTTATATAAAGAGAATGGTTTTAAAGAAGAAGGTACAGCTAGACAATTAATTTCTGAATTGATGGGGCGTAAAGCGACAGTTGCATCGATTGAGCAGGGTATTTCGAAGAAAAAAGCACCTCTGTTATTCAATCTGGCAGAGTTACAGGCGGAGTGTGCAAAGCGCTTTAAAATCAGTCCGGATGAGACCTTACAGGTGGCACAGGATTTGTATGAAAAGAAGTTGACTACATATCCGAGAACAGATGCCAGAGTTTTATCGACAGCAGTGGCAAAAGAGATTGGTAAGAATATCAGCCGCTTAAAAGGCTATGAACCGACTGCACCATATGTTGAAAAAATCATGAAGGAAGGTCTGCATTATAATATTGCAAAGACAGCGTATGTGGATGACTCCAAAGTGACAGACCACTATGCGATTATCCCAACAGGACAGTTGACAGAGCTTGGCTCGTTAAACTCTTTACAGAGAGCTGTGTTTGATTTGATTGTCAGACGTTTTCTTAGCATTTTTTACCCGGCGGCAGAGTATCAGACGGTAAAACTTACCGTAGAGATGAAGCATCCGGGGGCAAATGGGGATTATACGGAGAAATTTTTTATATCGACGAAGGTGCTGAAATCACCGGGCTATTTGGAAGTGGCAAATTATAAGAAAAATAGCGATAATACAGTAGATAATGATACATCTGAGCGTGACGGCGAGAGTGATAATGGTAATGAATCAGAAAAAGATGAAAACCGTGGTCTACTGGCACTGGCACAACGCATCAAAAATGGTGATGAATTAAATGTGCAGGGTTTTGAAATCAAAGAGGGGAAAACTTCACCACCGAAGCGTTATACATCAGGTTCTATGGTGCTTGCGATGGAAAATGCAGGACAGCTTATCGAGGATGAGGAACTTCGTGCCCAGATTAAAGGTTCTGGTATCGGAACTTCTGCAACACGCGCAGAAATCATCAAAAAGTTAGTTCGAATTGGTTATTTGAATTTAAATAAGAAATCTCAGATACTTTCTCCGGAAACATTAGGGGAAATGGTATTTGAGGTAGTGAGCATGACAGTTCCGGCACTGCTTAATCCGAAGATGACAGCATCTTGGGAAAAGGGCTTAGATGGCATTACCAGAGGCACGGTTGTCATGGAAGAATATCGTGAGAAGTTAGAGGATTTTATACGAAAAGAAACTCTTGCGATGATACAAAACGACCAGAAACAGCAGTTGATACATCAGATTCAGCCGTTGACCGGAAAGGGTGCAAGAGGTGTAGCAGCCAAGAAAAAACTGGGCTTAGCGTGTCCGATGTGTGGCGGCGAATTGGAAACTACGCCATTTGGTTATGGTTGCAGCAATTATAAAAAAGACGGAACCGGCTGCAAATTCTCTATGGGAACCGTGGCAGGAAGAGATTTAAGTGAAGAGGAGTTTAAGTCTCTTATTGAAAAAGGACGTACCGAAGTTTTGAATGGTTTTATATCTAAGAATAGAAAGAAATTCAGCGGTGCGTTAGTGTTAGAGAAAGACGAAGAAGGTAAGATTTCTATAAACTTTGATTTTTCAGAGAACAAGCCGGAGGTCATCGAAGATGTGAAGTGCCCGGCATGCGGTGGTGCAATCGTGAAAACGCCGTTTGGTTATGCGTGTGAGAAGCGTAATCGTAATGTTGAAGGAAGTTGTACTTTTGCAATCGGTAAAATGGCGGAAAAAGACTTGAACCCGGCACAGGTGAAAGAACTTTTGACCGCAGGAAGAACATCTACAATTCGCGGTTTTAAAGGCAAAAGTGGTAAGAAATTTGATGCCTGTGTGGCATTGGAAAAAGATGAGACGGGCAATTATACAACGAAGTTTGATTTCGAGCATGTAGAGACCAAGAAAGTCAAGGAGGCATTCTGTCCGAAATGCGGTGGAGAAATTTTGGTAGTGTCTTTCGGTTATGTGTGTGCGAATCGTAATCCGAATACACCAGATGGATGTGATTTTTCAATTGGTAAGATTGCTGAGAAAGACTTAAACGAAGCACAGGTTAAAGAATTATTAGAAAATGGAAGAACATCGACCATTCGTGGGTTTAAATCCAAGACAGGTAAAAAGTTCGACGCATGTATTACTCTTGATAAAGCGGAAGATGGCACTATAAAGGGACTAAAGTTTGATTTTGAGCATGTGGAAGCGAAAAAAGTGAAAGATGTGCAATGTCCGCTTTGTAAGGGAGATATTGTACAGACACCATTTGGTTTCGGCTGTGCAAATTATTCAAAAGATAATCCAGACAGTTGTCGTTTTTCTGTTGGTAAAATGGCAGAGAAGGCGTTGAATGAGGCACAGGTAAAGGAATTGCTGACGAATGGAAGAACCTCTACTATTCGTGGTTTTAAATCAAAAGAAGGGAAAAAATTTGATGCCAGAGTAGCACTGAATAAAGATGAGACTGGAAAAGTAACTGGTTTGAAGTTTGATTTTACAGATTTGGAAGCACCTAAGGTAAAAGATGTGAAGTGTCCGCTTTGCAAAGGTGATATTGTACAGACACCATTTGGCTTCGGTTGTGCGAATTATTCAAAAGATAATCCGGATAGCTGCCGTTTCTCTATCGGTAAGATTGCCGGTGTGAAGTTAAAAGAAGCACAGGTAAAAGAACTTTTGATTAAGAAGAAGACAGAAGTTATCAAAGGTTTTGTGGCGAAAACGGGTATGATGTTTGATGCGCCGCTGAAACTGACGGAAGATGGTCAGGTGACGTTTGATTTCCCAGAGAAACCAAAGCCTGTGGAGACAAGTGTTGCATGTCCGAAGTGTCAGAAGAAATTAATGAAAGCACAGTGGAACTATGAGTGTGAATGTGGATTTAAAGTTTCCCATACAGTAGCAAAAGTGGAACTTTCTGAGGAAGTGATTAAGGAATTACTTGAAACCGGCAGGACGAGGGAAAAAGTAATCGGATTTACTTCAAAAGCAGGTAATATATTTGATGCTTGTCTGAAGTTCGAAGATGACCGTATTTCTTTTGATTTTGATAATCCGGGAAGTAGTGGTTCCGGTGGTAATTCGACAGGTGGAGAAGAACGACCATTTTATGAAGAATTGGATAGTAAGCCAATTACTGTTGATAGCCCGATTGAAAGTGGCAGTAGCAACAATGACGACGATAGCGAATTTGGAATATTGAATATGCAGGATGATGCACAGTACATTGACGATGATGTGCCGGCATTTTATGATGCAATGGCAGCGGAATATGCAGCATATGATGAACAGGATATGGAAGAACAGACATTAGCTAATCAGTTGCTTGGAGATTCGTTCTTGCTTGAGAACGAGTAGTAAAAAACATCGGATAACTCTTTGCAATGTAGGAGTACTAGGAAAAAAGAACTCTTGCAATAGAGTATGAGTAGCGTTAAAATCAATCGGTAAGTGTAAATTTTGCAAAAACACTTACAGGAAGGAATAGCAGAATGGAAAACGCAAAGATTTGTAATTTGTACGATTTAGAACAGACAATCGCAAAAGAGTATTTAGAACAATTCACATATCCTTGGGAAGCATTAAAAGGAATCAGCGAGTACATTAAAACTTTGGGACCAACTTTAGACCCTGAACAATTTGAACAACGTGGCGAGGACATCTGGGTGGCAAAGAGCGCTACTGTTGCCCCGACAGCTTGTTTAAATGGACCTCTTATCATTGATGAGGATGCAGAGATTCGTCACTGTGCTTTTGTCAGAGGCAGTGCAATTGTTGGAAAAGGTTCGGTAGTAGGTAATTCTACAGAATTGAAAAATGTTATTATTTTTAATGCTGTTCAGGTGCCGCATTATAACTATGTGGGTGATTCTGTACTTGGGTACAAATCGCATATGGGTGCAGGTTCCATCACCTCTAACGTAAAATCTGATAAGACTTTAGTAGTAGTGAAGGACAAAGAGGAACAGATTGAAACAGGATTGAAAAAATTCGGTGCTATGTTAGGAGATTACGTAGAAGTTGGTTGTAACTCTGTGTTAAATCCGGGAACCGTTATCGGAAGACACAGCAGTGTGTATCCGACTTCCTGCGTACGTGGTGTAGTTCCGGCAAATTCTATCTATAAGAGCAAAACAGAGATTGCAGAAAGACATTAGAAAATACAAAGTGACTCCCAGGTCTGATTTGGACTTGGGAGTTTTTGCATATTATACCAGTATGTGTAATTGTAATTTGATTATAAATCCGTTATACTTAGAAACATAAAATTTTACAAAATAGTGGTGTTTCATGTATAATTTAAATTGGGAAAAAACGAAAGAAGGAAATGCCAGACTCTTAGGTGTGACAGATATACCGGGAGAGCTGGTCTTACCGGAAAAAATTGAGGGACTGCCACTAACAGAGGTCGGTCCCTATTGTTTTGCAAAAAATAAATATTTGAAACGGGTTGTATTGCCGGATACTGTGATTAAGATGGAACGGATGGCATTTTATAACTGTACAGGCTTGGAAATTCTTGAGATGGGTGCGAAACTTACGGAACTTGGGGGAGATGCTTTTATGAATTGCCATAATCTGCATCAGCTTATCGTGCGTTGCGGTGCCTTAGAACCTAGTGGAGCCAGATTTGTATTACGCCAGATTTCATCAGATTTGATCGTGTATTTTCTTGGTAAGACAGAGCCGGAACGTGCGGTTGTTCTATTTCCGGATTACTATGAAAGTTATGATGAAGTGACACCGGCGCATTTGTTTGGTCGTAATATCGAAGGTGAGGGTTTTCGAGCCAGACAATTTTTCAAAGATGGTGTGTTTGAGTATGCCCGATATGATGGTATTTTTGGAAAAGCATGTGCAGAGGAAAGAGAGATCACACTCTGTGAAATGGCGATGAACCGTCTGCGTTATCCGGTCGGTTTGATGTCAGACGCTAAGATACAATACGAAGTTTATGTGCGAGAACATCTGGATACAATTTGCGAAAGAGCAGTGTTGGATAAAGATATGGAGTTGTTAGAATTTATATGTAAAAACAAGTTAGCAGAGCAGATGCATATGGATAATTGTGCAAGGTTAGCGGCAGAGCAGGAATGGGCGGAAGGCGGTGCATTTATTTTACGATTAAAGGCACAGTATTTTGCATCGGTCAACAAGGAAAGCAGGTACATGTTTGATGAGTTTTAGGTTTTTCAATAATTAACTATGAGGAAGAGGAGACCGGCAGGTGAAGAAACACATTCAGACCCAGGAAGAATGGGAAGTGGAAATGTCTTTAAAAATATTAGATTTTGTGCGGAATGAGATATATTTAGATTTACGCTACCTAAATGTGGCATTATCTGCATTGACCCCGAAAAGTGATAAGTCCGTACATACTTTTGCAACAGACGGAAGTTTCCTATGTTTTTCAGCAGAACAGGCACTTCGGGTATTTAAGCAGAATGCGAAATACCTTGACAGACTATACTTGCACACGATTTTGCATTGCATCTTCTCTCATCTATGGATAATGCCGGGGAATATAGACAGTGGGGATTATCGCAGATTTTGGCATTTGGCATGTGACATTGCAGTGGAGTATGTAATTGACGGTATAAATAAACCATGTACAAAACGTATTTTAAGCGGGCTTCGTCAGGTGACTTATGAGAAATTACGCGCTGAAAAAGGAAGTATCTCAGCAGCACGGATTTATCGCATGTTGTGGGAGATGCCGGAGGAAGAAATTATTGCGTTAGAAATGGAATTTCATACGGATGACCACCGTTATTGGCCAAAGAAAACGGATTCCGAGGCAAAACAGCAGACAGACGCAGAAAATCGCAAAAAATGGGACAAAATCGCAAGACAGACCCGAATGGAACAGGAACGAAACGGTGACGAACAGGAGGAAGGTGAACGGATGCTCGCGTCACAGCTTTCAGTAGAACGCAGTAGAAGAAGCTACAAAGATTTTCTACAGAAGTTTTCTGTGTTGCGTGAAGAATTATGTTCTGATCCGGATGAATTTGATTTGAACTATTACACTTATGGCTTACGTGTATATGGCAATCTGCCACTGATAGAACCGATGGAGAGTAGGGAAAGTAAGAAAATCCGGGAGTTTATTATCGTATTGGACACCAGTTATTCCACGAGCGGTGATTTGGTAAAACAGTTTCTAAAAGAGACGGCTACGATATTAAACCAGAGTAATAGTTTTTTTGCGGACTCAGTGATACGTATTTTACAGTGTGATAATACGGTGCAAAGTGATATGGTGATACATACTGAGGCAGAACTTGCACAGTTCTTGGAGGAATTTGAACTCATAGGCGGAGGTGGTACGGATTTCAGACCGGCGTTTGCCTATGTGAATGAACTACGGGAGCAGGGGTTATGCCGGAATTTAGGCGGTTTGTTATATTTTACAGATGGCAAAGGTATCTACCCGAAACAAAGACCGGAATATAAAACGGCATTTCTGTTTTTAGAGGAATATGATGACACACAGGTGCCTGCATGGGCAATTCGCCTGAAGTTGGAACCGGAAGAATTCATGCGGCAGGTATAAGGTGATTGAAAGAAAAAGTCGTGGTAAATAAAGCAATTTTTAGAAAAGGAACACAGTATGAATATTAAGCAGGCGAAAAATGAAATTAAACATACAGTACAGGCATATTTGGCGAAAAACGAAGCAGGAGCTTATAGAATTCCGGCAATCAGACAGCGCCCGATTTTATTAATGGGACCTCCGGGCATTGGAAAAACGCAGATTATGGAGCAGATTGCGCGTGAAGAAAAAATCGGTCTGGTGGCATATACCATCACACATCATACCA
The DNA here is from genome assembly GCA_045531555.1 of Roseburia sp. Lineage (GTDB taxonomy): Bacteria > Bacillota > Clostridia > Lachnospirales > Lachnospiraceae > Roseburia. The sequence goes on from JAZSEF010000006.1 coordinate 24,838, forward strand.
GACAAAGCGCAGTAGGACTCCCTTTTATCCGGGAAGAAGAATTTGACGGAAAGACCTATTCGGTAACGGAATATACCATGAGTGAGATTATTGCAAGTGTGCATCGTAAAATCCGTGACAGTAAACAAAAAGAAGGTATTTTATTTATTGATGAGATTAACTGCGTATCGGAAACGTTGGCACCGACTATGTTACAGTTTTTACAGTGCAAGACTTTTGGAAATCAGTCTGTACCGGAAGGCTGGATTATTGTGGCGGCAGGTAATCCGCCTGAATACAATAAATCTGTGCGTGATTTTGATATGGTAACGCTTGACCGATTACGTTACCTGACGATTGAGGCTGATTTTAGAGTATGGAAAGAATATGCCAGAGCGCAGCATCTTCATGGTGCAGTTATGAGCTATTTGGAACTTCGTCCGAAGAATTTTTATCGTGTAGAAGCTGATGTGGATGGATTGCAGTTTGTGACAGCACGTGGATGGGAAGATTTGAGCAATCTGATGATGGTCTATGAGGATATGGAGGTGCCGGTAGACGAAACGGTGGTGCATGAATTTTTGCATCATGGAGAAGTGGCAGAGGATTTTGCGGCGTATATCGACTTGTATCACAAATATCAGGATGATTATGGTATACAAGAGATTTTAAACGGCAGAGTAAAACCGGATGTTTTTGCCCGCATTTATGCAGCCGCATTTGATGAATGTCTTGCGGTGACGAATCTGCTTTTTGACGGTTTACAGGGTTATTTTATAAAATGCAGCGAAGAAAAATATATCACGGATGGCTGGTATGATTTTTTGAAAAAGTATCGGGCCGGTATTGTAGAGGCTGCAAATCCAGCACAATATTATGAAGAACTGGTGCAGGAGAAAGCGACACAAATTACAGCATATAAAGAGGCAGGCTTCTATACCAGAAGAGAAGAAGAATTGCAGAAACGCCTGTTAAACAAATTGAAAGATGGTATTTCTGAGTTAGATGTTTCTATGTTTGCAGAGAAAAAAGATTTGGCGGAAAATTGTTTCTTAAATGCAAAACGTGGATTTGATGTACAGAGGATTGTATTGGAAGAGACAGAGGATTCGGCTGCAAAAGCTTTGGAATATGCATTTGATTTTATGGAGCAGGCATTCCCTAATGGACAGGAAATGGTAGTATTTGTAACGGAACTGACATTGGGAAAAGAAGCGGTAATGTTTCTTGCCGAGCATACTTGCGAACGATACATGAAGTACAATCAGGAACTTATGATTGGAACGAAGAAAGCAGAACTTTTGTCGCAATTAAATCGTGATGAAGATTAATAGAATGTTTCATCTTTTTTAAATTAGTATGACATTCACGTGAAAAATTTGAAGTGTGCTCTTTCATGAGGTAAAATGTAATCGTAAAAGATTATTTATTGAGCTGATAAGGAGGGCGTGCTATGAAGAAGAGAATTATGATGGCTTGTTTGTTAGGGTGTATGGTATTTATGACAGGCTGTAATGGACAGGCAGATGTACAAAAGAATGATGAAGCCGTAGATAGCACGGAAAGTATCACAACAGAGAAAAGTACAGAGGCTACAGAAGAGACAGAGGTTGTTGAGGTAGCGGTATCGGATGTTTTAGGACGAATCTCTTATGCAGGAGAGAGCTATACATGGGAAGATATCTGTATTACCATACCAAAAGAATGGGCTGGTAAATATATAATAAAAGAAGACTCCAATGGTGTATCTTTTTATCAGAAGGCATCTAACGAGAAGGAGGATACGTTAGGATTCCTTTGTGGAATTTATCGTTCCAATCAATATTCGAATAGCGGAACCGGAGAGACACTGGTTGCCTATACAGATGAAGGAATGCTTTATTATGTATTGAAACCGACCGATGTGACCTGTTATGCTGAAGATAATGCAATCGTGGATGAATATGATGAGATGATGCAGTATGTAGATCTGATTGCAGGAAATATGGAGATTCAGGCAGAGAACGTACACTATGATGCCAATCAGTATGAGCTGCCGGTTAGCAATATTTTGCCATTAGAAGATTATCATGTAATTAATATGAGTAATAATCAGTTATGGATTGCACGAAATGAGATTTATGCCCGCCATGGCAGAATATTCCAGAATGAGTATCTGGCATCTTATTTTGAAGCATGCAGCTGGTATGAAGCAAAAGAAGGAAAGAACGAAGTTAGTGAACGCGAATTGAACGAGGTCGAGATAGCGAACTTGAAACGAATTGTAGCTGCCGAGGAGAATTACGCGAAGGAACATCCTTATCCAAAACAATACGTTGTTGGCGAAAAAGCAAAGGAGTTCTTGTATACGAGTGAAGAGAAGCAGACAATCTGTTACGAGGTAAGTGAGAAGGACGATTGGGAGTATCAGTGTGTTTTAACGATTGATGGAACGCAGTATGATTTGAACGATTATGTATCGATGATAACTCCGATAGAGGACATGTATTATATTACAGATATCTCATATTACGATAATAGGCTGGAGATTGCAATTTTAGATAATGGCCCGAGTGATGATCCGGTTACATATTTTTTCCAGTACGATGGAGAACTGTATTATTTGGGAGAAGTTCAGGGATTTCCATTTGAAGAGTATGGTAATCATCCATATGATGGATTTTCCGGTCAGAACAGTGTAGTAGGTACAAGTCAGTTGGATTTGATTCATTCAGCATATGTATATACTTATTATTGGTATAACAGTAGCGAGCGGACGTTAGAGCGTATGGAACGTGTAAGTTCTAATTATACATGGCAACATCCGCATGAACTTTATGTGGATATTCCGGTATATTATAGTATGGATGAGAGTTCACCTGTGATTACAATGCAGGCACAGGAAAGTGTATATTTCATTTCTACTGATTGTAAAGAGTGGATTTTGGTACGCGATGGTAACGGAGTACAGGGATATATTCATGTAAAAGATGGTCAGGTTTTAAATATTGGTCTACCTGCCGAAGAAGTATTCTCAGAATTATACTTTTTTGGTTAAAATAGGACTTTACTAATTAGAGAAAATATGCGAAAATAATTGTGGTATGTTAAATGAATAACAATTACATATTTAGTTATGTGAAAGGAGTTTTATAATGATTTACACAAAGGAAGTTGAAAACATGTGTCCAGTTGCTAAGGGCGCAAAACATGAACCAGCTCCGATTCCTCAGGAAGGAAAATGGGTTCACTCTAAAAAAATTGAAGATATCTCAGGCTTTACACACGGTATTGGCTGGTGTGCACCACAGCAGGGTGCTTGTAAGCTTTCCCTCAATGTAAAGAACGGTATCATTGAAGAAGCTTTAGTAGAGACAATTGGATGTTCAGGTATGACACATACAGCAGCTATGGCAGCTGAAATCTTACAGGGCAAGACAATTCTTGAAGCTTTAAATACAGACTTAGTATGTGATGCTATCAACACAGCTATGAGAGAATTATTCTTACAGATCGTTTATGGTCGTACACAGAGTGCATTCTCTGATGACGGTTTAGCAATCGGTGCAGGTCTTGAAGACTTAGGAAAAGGACTTCGTTCTCAGGTTGGTACAATGTACGCAACAAAAGCAAAAGGTGTTCGTTACCTTGAAATGGCAGAAGGCTATGTAACAGGTATTGCACTTGATGAAAATGACGAAGTTATTGGATACCAGTTCGTATCTCTTGGAAAAATGACAGACTTCATCAAAAAAGGTGATGATCCTAACACAGCTTGGGAAAAAGCAAAAGGACAGTACGGTCGTGTAGCAGATGCTGCAAGAATTATCGACCCACGTCATGAGTAATTTTAAGAAGGGAGATAACGATAATGGCATTATTTGAATCATATGAAAGAAGAATTCCACAGATTAACGCTGTGCTCAATAAATATGGAATCAGCTCAATCGAAGAAGCTGAAAAAATCACAAAAGATGCTGGACTTAATGTTTACGATCAGGTAAAAGCAATCCAGCCAATCTGTTTCGAGAACGCTTGCTGGGCTTACATTGTAGGTGCTGCAATCGCAATCAAAAAAGACTGCAGACGTGCTGCTGATGCAGCTGCTGCAATCGGTGAAGGTATCCAGGCTTTCTGTATTCCAGGTTCTGTAGCAGACCACAGAAAAGTAGGTTTAGGACATGGTAACCTTGGTAAAATGTTATTAGAAGAAGAGACAGAATGTTTCTGTTTCTTAGCTGGACATGAATCTTTCGCAGCTGCTGAAGGTGCTATCGGTATCGCAGAAAAAGCTAACAAAGTTCGTAAACAGCCACTTCGCGTAATCTTAAACGGTCTTGGAAAAGATGCTGCTCAGATTATCGCACGTATCAACGGTTTTACATATGTTGAAACAAAATATGATTATCATGAAGCAAAATTAAACGTTGTATATGAAAAACCATACTCAACAGGTCTTCGTGCAACAGTTAAATGTTACGGTTCTGACGATGTTCAGGAAGGTGTTGCAATCATGCATCATGAAAACGTTGGTGTATCTATCACAGGTAACTCAACAAACCCAACACGTTTCCAGCATCCAGTAGCAGGAACATACAAAAAAGAATGTAACGAACAGGGCAAGAACTACTTCTCAGTAGCATCTGGCGGTGGTACAGGACGTACATTACATCCAGATAACATGGCAGCTGGTCCAGCTTCTTATGGTATGACAGATACTATGGGACGTATGCACTCAGATGCTCAGTTCGCAGGTTCTTCATCAGTTCCAGCTCACGTTGAGATGATGGGTCTTATCGGTGCAGGTAACAACCCTATGGTTGGTATGACTGTTGCAGTTGCAGTTTCTATCCAGGAAGCAGCAGAGGCTGGCAAGTTCTAATTGAAAAATGCCTTAAAATCAAGGGTTTTGGGACTTTCGAGATGTAATCTCGGAAGTCCCTTTTTTACCCTTACGAGTAAGTGAAAAATCTAAAATCGTGTTAAAAAACGGTTTTCGTCCACATATCGTCCACGTAAATTTAAAATGTGGACGATAAAATTGAGCTTTCGTCCACGTAAAATATAAATAAAGGTATGGAAATGGTTTCTTTTGGGTAGAAAAAGAGCACGAATTATAAAAATTCATGCCCTTAGTAGTTAATACATATTATTCAAAATAGAATTACCTTGTTGCTTAAACGCTTCGGTCATATGATTAGCGTAGATGTTCATTGTGGTATCAAGGTTCTTATGTCCTAATCGATTTTGAACATATACCGGTGGTGCTCCATTTTCAATAAGCATAGTGGTGTGTGTATGTCTTAAGGAGTGGAAGTCAAATTCTTTGAAGTCTAATTGTTTATGTATTACGGAAGAAGTATGCTGTAATGTTCTTGGCGATATGTAGGAGCCATCTTCACGTCTGCATACAAAAGCAACAATTTGTTCAGTTACATCACTGCCAATTTTATTCATTGGAGATGGCGGAAGATTAGGTAACACACCGCCAAATATTAAAGGCTCATCTGAATAATATCGTGTAAAGTGATTAAAACTGCCATAATATTCTTCGGCTCTTAATTGTTTTTCTTTTTCTCTTTTTAACAGTTCGCACGTTTCATTATCCAAATCAATGGTTCGATAGGAGCGATATTTTGGTTCGGTAAAATACCAGTAACCATAATCTGATTCCTCTCGACGATTTCCGCCACGTCCAATTTTCTTATTAGAATACCATTGTACCTGTCTGTTCACAGCAAGGGTTTTCTTTTCTAAATCAATATCTTCCCACACAAGCCCGAATACCTCGCCTAATCGTAATCCGCAACGATAACCAAGAATGAGAGGAATGTGTGTAGGCTGTCCTTCTGGAAATCGAATAAAAATCTTTTCCATGATATCTGCCGGAACATATATATGGGGTTCCACTCTAGTTTTGGTTTTTGGAGCAGTAGTGGTCTTAGGAATAATAACGTGGCTACAAGGATTTGCTACAAGATATTTATTATCGTCTTCCATAGCATAATCAAAGCATTTTGTAAGTATTCCTTTGATAGCTGTTAATGTATTTCGTGAAAATCCTTTGTTGTATAAATCAGTTATCAGTTTCTGCACATTATCCTTTCGTATAGAAGTAAGTCTATACTTTCCTAATTCCGGTTTGATATACAAACGGATTTTCTTTTCATATCCTGCAACAGTTACTTCTTTGCAGACTAATCTGCATCTGTTCTCTATCCAATAGTCTAAAAAATCTGCAAAAGACATATCGGTTGGTTTGGTCGCCACACCTGTCTGTTCATAAAGCTTCTGTGCTTGTTTGCCGGCTTCTTTAGCGGCACTCTTGGTCTTGAAGCCACTCTTTGAAATCCATTGTCTCTTTCCATCTATAGAGGCAACTTCAAAACGATATTCCCAGACAGTGTCGTTCTTTCGTTCACGTTTTTTTACTAATACATCTGCCATGAATAAGCCTCCCTTCATACTAATAGTATACCACAAATAGTCCACACAGTCAACCCGATGGTACAAGAAAATGAAACAAATGTTCGATGTAAAAATTTATTTATTTCAATTTGTAATTTGCACATAAAGAATATATCAGAGAAATAAAACGCTCCTTTTTGTTTTACCTAAAAGCTGTAAGTGGTGCAATTTACAGAGTGGAGCACAAAGAAAGAGAGGAGCGTTATCTATGAAACAAAGTACAAAAACAACTAATCGTGCTTTTATGCACAACAATATTCCTTACAAATATTGCTATGAAGAGGGTGGGATGATTGAGATTGAAAAGGACATTTATACAGGTTCTTATGAAATTATGCCGCCTAATAAGGAAATGAAGGGCAGCTATAATTCCAAAATGACAAAGATGATTATGGAGGATATTTTACAGAAGCTTGCCGAAAAGTTTTCCTTTCAGTTTACCATTCGTAATCGCTACAGGGATAAGGAAGAATACCTTACAAGTGTGATGATTGATGCAAAAGGAGCAGGGGATGCCTACAGTCACTTGAAAAACCTTTATAATAATGTGCTTCAGGAAAATTGTGATATTGGGCATAACAACTTTGCACGAACAGTCTATTTGACAATTACCACAGAAGCACATACACCGGAGCAGGCATTAGAGATTTTTGCGGAAGCAGACACTTGGATTAAGGAGATTTTCTATTCGTTGTACGGCTTTCAAGCAAGGGCAATGACATTAGAGGAAC
>JAZSEF010000071.1:0-29512 GCA_045531555.1 Roseburia sp.
TGTTTAGAAGAATTGACATTTTTAAGAGTGTTTCGCAGTCAGGAAGGCGACGGTCTTTGATATAGCCGGTAGCGGTATTGTAATTGATGTGTAACCTGCGGGCGAATTCACTCCGCGAAATCTTTTTTTCTTCCAAGAGAATCTGGATGCGTGTTCCCATGTTCATATTAAAAACTCCTTTGTGTTATTCTGCAAGAACATTGTAGAATAACATTGGGAGATTGTTGTAAAATGACGCGAAACGCGTAGTGTGTTCTTAGAAACTCAGAAAAAATGGTTGAACCCATTAGGTCCAACCACCATCTAATGTTATAATTTGTCCGGTTAAGTAATTGTGCCCGGATGCTAAGTCCAGAACCAAATCGGCAACTTCATTTGGAGTGCCAAATCTTCCGGATGGAATTTCATCTGCTAAAGCTGCACGCTCCTCTTCTGAAAAGCAGGCATTCATCTGTGTGTCGATGCAGCCGCATGCAATAGCATTTACCTGAATGTTGCTAGGTGCAAGCTCTTTTGCTAATGCCTTGGTAAAGGTATTTATTCCGCCCTTGCAAGCAGAATATGCGACTTCGCAGGAGGCTCCTACATTGCCCCATACGGAAGAAATGTTAATGATTTTTCCGGATTGTTTTTGCACCATATATGGGACTGCGTGCTTACAGGTAGAGAATACGGAGGTTAAGTTTGTATTTATGATGCAATTCCACTCTTCAATAGTCATGTCGGTGAGTAATCCGACATAGGAGATACCGGCGTTATTGATTAATATGTCGATGCTGCCGAAGCGGGCTTCTATTTCCTGAAAAAGTGAATGAACGTAATCGTAGTCGCCGATGTCACCCACACTGGTGAGGACTTCGGTGTCGTATTGCGCTCTTAAATGTGCAGCAAGTGACAGTAAATCTTTTTCAGTTTTAGAGCAGGTGATGATTAAACGATAGCCGGCTTTTGCAAAAGCGGTAGCAATTGCTTGGCCGATACCGCGGGATGCGCCGGTAATTAATACAGTTGAATGCATATTTTATCCTTTCTGAAAAAAGTACTAGACAATAGTCAATAATTATGCTAACATAATTAAGCATGATTTGCAAAACAATTATATATTACGGCGTGTGGCTCAGCTTGGTAGAGCGCTTCGTTCGGGACGAAGAGGTCGCAGGTTCGAATCCTGTCACGCCGACTGCTAAAACCCTTGATTTTCAAGGGTTTTTCTTTTTCATAAAAGTTCAAAGCGGGATTTATTCTAGTTTTAAGCTCTTATAATATTCTCCCGGTGTCATGTGGTATTCTTTTTTAAAGGCTCTAAAAAAGTGATTATACCCTCCGAATCCTCCCAGTTCATATACTTCGCGAATCGATTTTCCCTGTTCAATATATTTTCTACAGAGATCGAGGCGGGCTTTAACGATGTAGGCGTGCGGCGTCTGACCGGTTAGTCGTTTGAATTCACGACAGATGTGGTAACGGCTGACAAAGAATTCTTTTTCTAATTGCTCTAAGGTTAAATCTTCTGTCAGGTGCTCGTGGATATAACGGAAAATATCGTCCATCAGAATGTTTTTGCGTTTATGACTTTTGTGGACTTTATCATTGTCTATGCAGGCGCGGACGAAAAGAATCAGCAGCATGGTAAGCAGATTTTTTTCGTAGAGCTCGTGACCATATTCCACTTCTGCATTAGGAAGCTGAATAAGATTAAGAATAATATTTTTTATAAGCATGGACAGACTACTGCGCGCCTGGATGATGGTTGTTTTGTAAGGGACAAATTGGAAAGCGTTCAGTAAATCGGTGTTTTCGTCGGAAAGTGCTGTGAGATATTCCGGAAGAATTCGCAGCTCTAAAACTTCTAATTGATAACGGCCTCCACGATAGCGCAGAGAAGTTTTCTGCCCCGGTTTCATGAGAATCATGCTTTCGGTACTGCAGAAGTGCCACTCTGTGTTTAAGTTGAAGTGGCAGGTTCCCTTTGATATGTAGAGAAACATATAATATTTTCCGGAAGAAAGCTGACGAGTCACAGGTTCGTCAAAGGAATAGTGGGTAGCAGAATATAATTTTTTCATAATGTGCCTTTCGTCAAACTGACTATATCTTTGATACTAGAATATCATTTGTGCATAGATATTACAATATATCAATTTATGATAGTTCTAGTGCAAAAAATGAGTATGTTTTATTTTTAACAAATTCTATAATAAGGATGATAAATAAACGTTATCACACGAAAGGAGAAAGTTTAGTAATGGAAAAGAAACAAGTTAGAAAATTTTCGATGCTGGACAAAATTGGTTACACCCTTGGGGATATGGGATGTTGTTGTACAGAGCAGTTCCGTTCTGCGTACTTATCTGTATTCTTCACATTGGTATTGAAGATTAACCCTGCACATTCCGCAATTTTGTTCTTAATCACAAAAATCTGGGATGCAATTAATGACCCAATCATCGGTGCTTTGGTAGATAGTAAAAAGGATACAGGAAAAGGAAAATTCATTCCTTGGATTCGTGCGTTTGCTATCCCGATGGCAGTTGTCTGTGTATTAGGTTTTTATGATACAAGCAACTGGGCATATAGTGTAAGATTGATTTATGCATTCGTTTCTTATGTAGTATATGAAATTATGTACACATGTGTAAACGTACCATATGGTAGCTTATCAGCCGTTATGACAGATGATGTAAATCAGAGAACAGACCTTTCACGTTATAGAAGTTTAGGTGGTACTATCTTTATGACAGTAGCTGTTATCGTAGGTCCGATGTTCTTATACAAAGACAACCAGCCTGTTCCGGAAAGATTTATCATCTTAGCAGGTATCTTTGCAGCAATCGGTGTTGTTTGCTTAATGCTTACAAGCTTCTGGTGTAAAGAACGTGTGGTTGCTGAATCACTTGTTAAAGAAGAAAAACAGAAAATCAATTACTTTGAAATCGTAAAAGAAATTGCTAGTAACCGTGCATTAATTGGATGTATGTTAGCGTCTTTTATCGGTATGGTTGGTGCCAGCGTAGTAAATGGTTTAAATACATACCTCTACAAAGATTATTTCGGAAACGTGCAGCTCTCTGCTATGAGTGGTATGCTTAGTGTGCTTTGGTCAGCAATCGCATTTGTTGGTCTGAAATTCTTAGCTAACAAATTTGGTAAGAAAGAAACAATTACAGTTACTGCAACATTTTCTGTAATTGTATATGCAATTCTTCATTTTGTACCACTTACAGATGGTATGACATTTATTATTGTAAATGGTATCTGTTACCTTGGTGTATCCGGTTTTCAGGTACTTGTGTGGGCTTTGGTAAATGACTCTATCGACTATCATGAATTAATTCACGGTAAGAGAAATGAAGGTATCGTATACTCTGCATACTCATTCGTTCGTAAATGTGCAAATGCAGTTTCTGCATCTTTAGCAAACTTAGCACTTGTTTTAGTTGGATATGATGTAAACGCAGCGGTTCAGACAGAAGCTGTTACAAAGAATATCTGGAGCTGGTATACAACACTTTACGTAGGCGGCTACTTATTAGCAATCCTCGTATTGAAGTTCGTATATCCATTAACAAAAGCAAAAACTCAGGAAATGATCGAAACATTAGCGGCTAGACGTGCCCAGAAAAATGTGGGATAATGAGTATAAGCAATGTCATCCGATTGGATAAGCTTCCAAATAGCTGAGATAGGAGAAGGGTGAAGTTATGATAGAACAAATTTCAATAGTAAATCGCTCCGGCCACACCTTGCGCGGAATATTGAATTTACCGGACACCTGCCTTGAAGGAGGCAAGGTGCCGGTGGTGATGAATCTTCACGGATTCGGTGGTAACAAATGTGGATATAAGAATCTGCATGTGCAGCAGGCGAGAGCTGTGGAAAAAAATGGTGCGGCGTTTGTTCGCTTTGATTTTTACGGCAATGGCGAGAGTGATGGAGAATTTGAAGATATGACCTTTAACGGTCTGTTAGAAGATGCGGAAGATATCTATAACTGGGTATTAGAGCAGAAATGGGCAGATAAAGAACAGGTAATCTTAATGGGGCACAGCATGGGTGGTTATGTGGCATCTACCATGGCACCGAAGTTACAGCCTGCAAAATTGATTTTACAGGCACCGGGTGCGGCAATGTGGATTGGTGCCTTAGACCGCGTTCTGGCAATGGAAGAAAAGGGTATCTTTTCTGCTGACGTAGAGGGATTGTGTTTCTCTACTACATTTAACAAAACGATGCATCCATATGAACCGTTTGAGGCGGCAAAGGGGTATGATGGACCGGTACTTTTATTGAAAGGCTCAGAAGACCAGATGGTGTATGAGGAGATTTGCAATAAGTATATGGAAGTATATGGTGAGAACTGTACTTTCGTTTTAGTCGAAGGTGGTAATCACAATTTTGCGAGTATTCCTACCCGTAAGGTTGTAGAGGATGCAATATTACGATTTATTTTCCAATGAGAGAAGCATATAGATGATGTAATGGGGTGTGGAGCTGGCAGAATGACTGTCAGCTCCATTCTTTTCTCTAATCGGAATGTTTTAATTTGATTTCCGATGTTCATAAGTTTATCTCCAATTTTGTTTCGTATTTTCTCGCCGGCTGATATAGTTATGATAGCAATGAAAAGAAGAAATCTCAATAGACGCAAATTTTAGTAAAATCAACTGGTAGTTGAGCAAAAAACTCCGAATTAGCGTTGCAAAATATTGGTATCGTGTTATAATCTTAACGATAACAAAAATACGAAGGGATGGTCGTTAAGATGGCAAAAGACGTAATTATTGCATGTGACTTTAATAGCAAAGATGAAGTAATGAACTTCTTGGACAAGTTTCAGGATGAGAAACCATTTTTAAAAATTGGTATGGAGCTTTACTATGCAGAAGGTCCGGAAATTGTTCGTGAGATTAAGAAGAGAGGTCATAAGATTTTCTTAGATTTAAAATTACACGATATTCCAAATACAGTAAAAAAATCTATGAAAGTATTATCTAATCTAGATGTAGATATGTGTAATGTACACGCAGCAGGTACAAAAGGAATGATGTCTGCGGCTATCGAAGGTTTGACAAGAGAAGATGGAACCAGACCATTATTAATCGCTGTAACACAGCTTACATCTACCAGTGAAGAAGTTATGCAGCAGGAACTCTGGATTGAAAAACCAATCGATGAGACAGTAATGCACTATGCTAAGAATACAATGGAAGCCGGGTTAGACGGTGTTGTATGTTCTCCACTTGAAGCTGGAAAAGTACATGAAGTTTGTGGTGAGAAATTCCTTACAATTACACCGGGTGTACGTTTTGCAGATGGTGATGTGGGTGATCAGAAGCGTGTGGCTACTCCTGCAAAAGCAAGAGAATGGGGTTCAGACTACATCGTAGTAGGAAGACCTATTACACAGGCAGAAGATCCGGTAGCAGCTTATAGAAGATGCATGAGCGAATTTGTCGGTTAGCATTGAGACGTGTAAAGACGAAATAAGAGAAAAAAGCCTGCTTGCAGGCTTTTTTTCTCTTATGAGGATTTATAGGGCGAAAGCCCGCAGCGAGGAAAGCGTAAGCTTTGCGAGCGAACATATTTTGAATATGGGAGAATTTTATATGAATAAAGGGCTATCAGGAAGTACATTGAAAATTATTGCGATGGTAACGATGCTTATCGATCACATCGGTGCAGCAGTTCTTGCGAGAATGATCATAGCAGGTAATGCAGATTTATATGATGCATATAGAACATTGCGAATGATAGGGCGCATTGCGTTCCCGATTTTTTGCTTTTTGTTAATTGAAGGATTTCAGCATACAAAAAACGCAAAAAAATATGCAGAGCGTCTGTTTTTGTTTGCAGCGATTTCAGAGATACCATTCGATTTGGCATTTTCTGCCAAAGTGTTAGAATTCCAGTATCAGAATGTATTTTTTACATTGGCAATCGGGTTGGTTACGATTATGGCGTATAAAAAGGTGGAAGAGTCACCTATTTCGAATTCGGTGTTGAAGTTGATATTGCAGTTAGCAGTTGGTCTGGCGGGGGGATGTATTGCGGAAGTCTTAGGAACCGATTATGGAATGTTAGGTGTAATGGTACTGGTAGTATTTTATATGCTTCGGGCGAATCGTTTTTATCAGATTGCGGCCGGGTGTATGCTATTTATAGATAATATAACGGCATTGCTGGCGTTTATACCGGTTGCATTTTATGATGGCAGACGTGGGTTGAATGTGAAATGGTTATTTTACGTGTTCTATCCGGCACATCTGTTGGTGTTGTATGGCATCTGCTACATGATGGGACTGGCGCATATTTCAGTTGTTTAATCCAAGGTGTCGGAACAGAAGAATACGTTATGGTCAAGTGACAAAGAATGATAGAAAAGAGTTTGTATTATGAATAAATTTGTATTGAGACAATCAGCACTCCTGCTTTTGGCGGCGACTATTTGGGGCGTTGCATTTGTGGCACAGAGCGTGGGCGCTGAGTACGTGGGGTCATTTACATTTCTTGCATCGCGTTCTGTAATTGGTGCGGCTGTATTACTGCCCTACATTTGGCTGCGTGATAAGAAAAAAAGCGGGCAAAAAAATGTGTCAGACCGGAAAGTGCTCGTGACCGGAGGCGTATGTTGTGGTGCGTTACTGTTCGTGGCAAGTATTTTGCAACAGATTGGTATTCAATATACCACGGTCGGCAAGTCTGGTTTTATTACGGCAATGTATATTGTTCTTGTGCCGATTGTGAGCATTTTTTTGAAAAAGAAAGCAAGCGTTAAAATTTGGAGCGGCGTTGTACTGGCTGTTATTGGATTATACTTTTTGTGCATGACAGCCGGAAGTATGTCGTTGCAAATGGGTGATGTATTGACATTTTTTTGCGCAGTGACATTTTCCTTTCATATTTTGGTGGTGGATTATTTTGCTCCACAGATTGATGGTGTGAAGCTTTCTTGCATCCAGTTTGCGGTGTGTGCAGTATTATCAACGGTTGGTATGCTTGTTTTTGAAACGCCGACAGTTGCGGCTGTGATGAGTGCGTGGCTTCCGATATTATATGCAGGTGCACTGTCGAGTGGAGTGGCCTATACGTTACAGATTATAGGGCAGAGAGGGATGAACCCGACGGTGGCATCGTTGCTTATGAGCATGGAGTCTGTGATATCTGTGATTGCAGGATGGGCGATTTTAGGACAGGCATTATCAACGAGAGAGTTGTTTGGCTGTGTATTGATGTTTGCGGCGATTGTGTTGGTGCAATTACCGGAGAAAAAATAGAAAAAAACATTGAGTGCAAAAAACAGATATGTTATGATAAAAAAGAGCAGGCTTTCGGAAAAACGGAAGCTTTGCTACTTTATGAGTTGGAATAGATGTGAATGTATTTTTTCTCATAAGATAGCAAATGCTCCCCATAATAAGAGTGAGGAGGAAACTGCATGTTAAAATACTTTAAGACTGACGACCAGATTATCCACGAAGAAGAAAAATTGTGTGATGGATGCTGGGTGAGAATGATAAGTCCGACACAGGAAGAGTGCGAGTATATCGCAGAACAATTGATGGTAGATATCGAAGATGTGCAGGCAGCTCTCGACCCGGAAGAAAGTTCACGTATTGAACTGCAGGATGGTTATACTTTGATTCTGGTGGATATTCCGGCAACGGAAGTACGACATGAGAAGCATGTATATACGACTATCCCGTTGGGCATTATTCTGACGCCGGATGTTATCGTTACTATCTGTACGGAAGATACACCGATTTTGCAAAGTTTTATTAGTAGAAGGGTGAAAGAGTTCAGTACGAAAAAGAGACTTCGTTTTGTATATCAGATATTGTTTTACGCGACTGGTAATTATCAGGCGAACCTTCGCACGATTGATAAGAAGCGTAATGAAATTGAAGAACATATCAGTGATGATCCGGAAGATGTAGATATCATTGCATTGCATGAGCTTGAATCGACGTTAGTATACTTTGCTACATCGCTTCGGGCAAATGGTGTGGTACTGGATCGCTTAACGAGATATAAACGTTTGGAACAGTATCCGGAAGATAAAGAATTGTTGGATGATGTTATTGTCGAGAATAAACAGGCGATAGAAATGACGACGATTTATCGAGATATCATTAATGGTACGAGAGAGTTATTATCTTCTATTATTGACAGCCGTTTGAATAATGTTATGAAGTATCTTACGGTTATCACGGTAATTATGGCGATTCCGACCGTTATATCAGGTTTGTATGGAATGAATGTTAATTCTGCAGGTGTCCCATTGGCAGATTCACCGTGGGGATTTTTGGCAATTTGCAGTGTGACCTTGCTGATATGTGTTATTGTAATATTCTTACTAAGAAGGAAGAAGGTATTTTAAATTATGCGTACAAAAGTATATGGTACAGTAGGACCTGCCTGCTGCGACACAGAGGTGTTAGTTCAGTTATTTGAAAAAGGAATGACGGGAGTAAGAGTGAACCTCTCACATGTGGATTTGGATGAGGTTACGGATTGGATTGAAAATATCAGAGCTGCTTATGATAAAATAAAAAGCGATAATCCTGCGCAGCCGGAATTAGAAATGTTGATTGACTTAATTGGTCCAGAGATGAGAATTGGAGAACTTCCATCTGAGCGTAGATTAAATAAGGGTGATAAACTGACTGTTATGGCAGAGGGAAAGACAAACTTATTTGATCCGACAGAACTTGCACTTCCGAAACCTGTGTTTGAAAAATTGGAAGAAGGAACTTCTATTTTAATTGATGATGGAAGAATTTTATTAGAAGTAGAGGAAAAACGTGCGAGAGCAGCAGAGTGTGTCGTAGTACGTGGTGGTATTTTACGTAGTGAAAAGAGCATTGCGATTCCGGGAGTTACATTTGAAGTGCCGACACTTACAGAAAGTGATATTGATAATATTCAAAAAGCAAAGAAATATGGTATCACCGGTGTTATGCTCCCATTTGTAAGAGGAAAAGAAGACCTCTGTAATTTGGAAGGTGCATTGGAAGCGGCAGGAGCGAAAGGTATGCGCGTTTTTGCTAAAATTGAAAATATGCTTGGTGTGGAAAAAGTAGAGGAGCTTTTGCCATTCTGTGATGAGATTATCATTGCAAGAGGAGATTTGGGAAATGCTATGCCATTATGGGAACTTCCGATAGTACAAGCGAAGATTGCAAAAGTTTGTAACGAGGCGGATAAGCCATTTATGATTGTTACACAGATGCTTTCTTCAATGGAGAATAATTCTGTACCAACAAGAGCGGAATTGTCTGATATATATCGTGCAGTCAGTGAAGGCGCAGCATCTGTTATGTTGACTGGAGAAACTGCAATAGGAAAATATCCGGTAGAATCCGTTGATTATATGGTTAAGGCAGTAACAGCGGCAGAAGCGTATTTGGGCTAATAAGCGGTCGCATAGTGTAAATATAAAAAGGAGGTACCGGCTATATAAGTTGTTTTTTTGCGTACTTAGCATAAAGAAACAACTTATATAGCCGGTACCTTCTTTTTCGATATCTTTAATATCAAGAAACGATAAAAATTATTATAGTTCAAATCGTCCGCTGGCACCACAAGGCAACACAAGTCCGTTTGAGGATACCGGTAAGCCGATTTCGTCTGCGCGTACTGTGCCATGGTAGTTTTTCAAAACAGTGCTCATCATATAACTCAATACAGCAGGCTGAAGACCTGTGGTATAGGAGTTGATGAGGAAGAATAATGGTTCGTCTGTTAATAACTGTTCGCAAAGCTGTACTAATGGATAGATGGCATCTTCAATTTTCCAAATTTCGCCTTTTGGTCCACGACCATAAGATGGAGGGTCCATAATGATTGCATCATAGTGATTGCCACGGCGAATTTCACGTTCTACAAATTTCACACAGTCATCTACAATCCAACGGATAGGTGCGTCTTTTAAGCCGGAAGATACCGCGTTTTCTTTTGCCCATGCTACCATGCCCTTTGAAGCGTCAACGTGTGTTATGCTTGCGCCGGCTGCGGCGGCAGCTAAAGTAGCACCACCGGTATATGCAAAGAGGTTTAGTACTTTGATAGGTCTTCCTGCTTTTTTGATTTTTTCGGAGAACCAGTCCCAGTTGGCTGCCTGTTCCGGAAACAGACCGGTATGTTTGAAACTGAATGGCTTCAAGTTAAACGTCAGACTTCCGTAATGAATCTGCCACTGTTCCGGCAAATCGAAGAATTCCCATTCGCCGCCGCCCTTTGCGCTACGGTGATAGTGACCATTCATTTTTTTCCAGCCCTTTTCTGTTTTTTGGGTGTCCCAGATGACCTGTGGGTCTGGGCGAACCAGGATGTATTTGCCCCAACGTTCTAATTTTTCGCCCTTGGAGCAGTCTATTACTTCATAATCTTTCCAGTTATTTGCAATCCACATAAATGTGAGTTCCTTTCTATTTATTTGCGCTTCCATGTGGATGGTAACATCATAACCACCAATGGGAATAATTCCAAACGTCCTGCTAGCATGTTGAACATTAAAATAAATTTAGAGAACGTAGAATATATTGAAAAATTCTGTGTTGGACCAACCTTAGCAAGACCTGGTCCGATATTGTTTAATGTAGCTATAGTAGCCGTAAAGTTTGTCGTAAAATCAAAGTTGTCTATACTTATCAATAAGGTAGAACTAAGTAAAATGACAAAATATACTACAAAAAATACATTCGTATTTCGTAAAGTCTGGTGTTCTACAACATGGCCATCCATGCGAATCTTGCGGACTTCTCTCGGATGCATGATCAAAGAAAGTTCTTTTTTAATGGTCTTAATCAACATGAGCACACGGGATATTTTCATACCACCGGCTGTACTGCCTGAGCAGGAGCCGACAATCATAATGATAACCAGAATAGTTTTTGAAAGTTCTGGCCATAAATCAAAGTCAGCGGTAGCGAATCCTGCGGTAGTTATAATGGAAGCTACCTGAAAGGCTGCATGACGTAAAGCTTCGCTAAAGGTCTCATAGAGTCCTCTGATATTAAAGGTGATGATGGCAACTGCGGAGAAGAAAATCATAAAATACCAACGAACTTCTTCGATGCGGAAAGCCTCTTTAAATTTAAAAGAGAAAATGTAAAAATAGGCAGTATAGTTGATACCACTTAAAACCAAAAAAATGGTAACAATGACTTGTATCTCCGGAGAGTATCCTCCAAGACTGCTATTATAAATGCCGAAACCACCCGTACCAACAGTACCGAAAGTGGTAACGAGCGCATCGTATATAGGCATTTTGAATACCCATAACATGAAAATTTCACAAAAGGTTAGTACAATATACATGCCATATAAAATCATGGCAGTGTCTTTTACGTGTGGCACGAGCTTACTGATGGCAGGACCGGTACTTTCTGCTTTCATTAAGTTCATGGTAGAACCGCCCATCAAAGGCAAGATAGCCATAATAAAAACAAGTACTCCCATGCCCCCTACCCAGTGCGTGAAACTACGCCAGAAAAGGCCTGTCTTAGACAATGCTTCCACATCGCTTAGTATACTGGAACCTGTAGTAGTAAAACCGGATATCGTTTCGAATAAAGCATCTACATAATTCGGAATATCACCGGTAAGTACAAATGGAATGGCTCCGAAAATACTGATAACTACCCAGCTGGCAGCTACAGTAACAAAACCTTCTTTGATAAAAAGGTTTTTGTTAGCTGGTTTTTTGCGTGAAAGTATGAAACCAGCGATAAAGCATATGGCAGCAGTGAAAAGGTAGGAAAATGCTTCTGTCTCATGATATATAAATCCCACGATGGCTGGGAGCAGTAAAAATGCACTTTCAAATTTTAACACACATCCTAGGATGTACAGGATAATAGAATAGTTCATTTATATCAGCCCTCCAGAATCTCTCGGATATCAGAAATACGATAACCAGAGATAACTACTAGAACCGAGTCTCCAGCTAGCATCATGTCCTGACCGGTTGGGATAATGACTTTATGGTTACGGTAAATACAGCAGACTAAGGTGTTTGGTCTTAAATTCAGTTTTAATAATGGAATACCAGCAACTTCTGAGTCTTCTTTGATAATGAATTCCAAGGCTTCTACACGGCCGTTGGCCAGTTTATAAATTTTTTCCACGTTACTATTACGGGAATAGCTGGTAGAACGCACATGTTTCAGAATGTAATCCGCAGTAATAACACGTGGATAAACGATACTTCCTAAGTTCAGATTGTTAATAATGGAAGTAAAGTTTAAACGATTGATTTTGGTGATGGTTCTGGCGTTGGAAACTTCGTTCGCATAAAGCGAAAGCAAAATATTTTCTTCATCAAGGCCGGTTAGGGCGGCGAAACCATGAGCGTGTTCTAATCCTTCTTCTGAGAGAAGACTTTGGTCGGTGGCGTCTCCGCATATAATAGTGGCATCTGGTAATTCCTCGCTTAAGTAATCACAGCGGACGGGGTCGATGTCGATAATAGTAACATTGATACCGGAGGCGAGCAAACTTTTTGCCAGATAATAAGAAATCGTACCACCACCAGCTAAGATGGCACTGGATACGCGGTGCTTTACATTGCCTATTTTACGGAAAAAGTCAATCGCATTTTTGCGGGTAGAAGCTATGGTAATAATATCGTTTTCCTGAAATTCAAAATTACCATTTGGAATGATGACTTCGTCTCCACGCATGCAGGTACATGCTAATACGCTTGTGCGTAATGTCTGGTTCATATTATATAATTTCATACCAAGTAATGGTGAGTCTTTTCCTATTTTAAAGTGAAGTAATTCTACACGGCTTTTGGCAAAGGTATCTACACGAAGCGCAGATGGGAACTGGAAGACTTTTGCAATCTCAAGTGCCGCTGTCTGATCCGGATTGATAATCATGGCAATGCCAAGCTCTTTTTTCAAAAATTCGCTTTCTTCATTATATATAGGGTTACGAACACGGGCGATGGTCTGGCAACGACCGCTCTTTTTTGCAATAACACAGCATAGAAGATTTTTCTCGTCGTCACCGGTAACTGCGATCAGCAGGTCGGCAGTTTCGATACCGGCATCTAATAATGTTTTGTGGTCGATACCATTTCCAACGATACCCATAGCGTCAAGGGAATCGGTAATGCGGGATACGCGTTCTGGTTTTTCGTCAATAACTACTAAGTTATGATCTTCACTGCTTAATAATTCTACTAAGGTGTAGCCTACTTTGCCACAGCCTACAATGATAATGTCCATAGAAATCTCCTGTTTATAAATGTATGGAGAGAAGAGTAGCTCGATTACGTTGCATTTCATCTCGCTTCGGCTATTCGCCGAAATGTCTTTGATTTAACTAATTTTAGGCAAGCGAGCTTGCAAATTTGCATAAATCAAATCCGTCTCTTCTCATTGGTTTAGAACATTATACCACGGATTAGGAAAAGTGGGTAATAAAGAATGAAAGATGATAAAAAAATACAGAAAAAGTGAAAATACAAAAGTAGAATTAAAGTGTATCAAGGAATTGTAAAAGTGCTTCGAATTGTTCGGGACTTAACTTGACGCAATTATTTAATAGTTTTAGCTGTTTTTCATTAAGTGTTACGGCTTCATCAGGATTCTCAATAAAAAATTGTGCAAGCGTAATATCGAAAGCATCACAGATTTTTTCTAAAGAAGGGATGGTTGGGAGCATTCTTTTGCGATACCAAGAGGATATCGTAGATTGTGCCATTCCAGACTTCTCGGCAAGCTGATATTCAGACCAGCCTCTAGCATCTCTTAATTCAATAATTCTGGCTAACACGTCCATTCGGCAACACCTCCACTTCAAATTATCGTTAATTATAATACGAAACATCGTTGCAAATTAATAACAATAATCGTATAATATGAATACAAAATCGTACTAAAGAACTAGTTTGTGCAAATAGACGATGATAAATGGGAACAAAAATTATGCGTATCAATTTATATAGATTAATTCATCCTATTCTGTTAGAAATTGTAAAAGTAAAAAAGAAACCAGGGATTATTTTGATAAATGAAAATCCGCGCTGCAATGGTGCTGTAATATATGCGGTAAATCATTCTAATAAATATGATGTGCTGATTGTGGCAGAAATAGTCAAGCACCATGTATGGATTTTGGTGGGAAAACAAAGATTGGATTTGATGGATAGAATTTTCTTTTCGCTTAATGGAAGTGTGTGGGTGGATAGAAAGAATAAGCGCGATAGAGGAACAGCGAAAGAAAAGGTGCAGCAATTATTGAACAGTGAAAATAGTGTTGTCATTTTCCCTGAAGGTACATGGAATCTGACATCATCGAAACCAATGCTACCATTATATTGGGGAATTATAGATATAGCGAGAACAACAGGAAAACCAATTGTTCCACTAGTTTTGGAGTATAAAGATGAAACTGTAATTGCTAAGTTTGGAGAAAAGTTTTTTGTTGAGAAGGATGCAGATAAGTCAAGAGAAATAAATAGGCTGGCAGAGAAAATGGCGACGTTAAAGTGGGAGATTTGGGAGCAATCACCGGTGGTACAAAGAAAAGCACTTGTAGAGAATGAGTGGAGCGATGAGGTTCAAAAAAGATTAAAGGAATATCCTAAATTAGATTTTCGATATGAAATGGGTTGTATACGGAGTGAATAAAAATACAGATATTAGATGAAAGAGAATATAGGAAATAGAATTATGGAATTTGAACTTTTGACTCGTACAGAGGAAGAACAGTTAAGTGATGAAGAAAAAGATATATATTATCGAAAACTGCGAAAATATGTTGCAACAAGAAAATTAACAAATACTACACTGGGGGCAACTACAATCGCACCTAAATTAAAAAGCATAACAGGAAAGATATGTGAGAAACTGTGTGAAGTTTTGGCTGGCGGTGCGGTGGAAGTCGTTGTAGACGGGACAGAAAATGTACCGGATGGTTCGGTGATTTTTGCAAGTACACATCAGGGTATTTTAGATAATTTTGTATGGATTCCGGGATGCCCAAAACATTGCATTATTTTTCATGGTGCAGAGACAAATAAATTGTTGTTACTTGCACAAGTGAATACAGGACTTATTTTAGTATCGCGCAATATTGAAAATTCTGAAAATAGAATAAGTGCAAAACTAGATATGATGACTGTTTTGCTAAAAGGACATTCTGTATTTATTTGTCCAGAAGGAACATGGAATTTGTCGCCGAATCGACTCCATTTACCAATCAACTTAGGATTCTTGGACGTTGCGCAAAAGACGGGTGTGCCAATCGTCCCGACGGTAATAGAGTATACGTATGATTCGAGTAGTGAAAAAGAAAAAATTACTCGAGTTCACATTTGTTACGGAACGGCTCGTTGGGTAAATCAACAGGATAGTCTGTTTGAAAAATTGGAAGAGTACAAAGAGAGTATATCCACTATACGTTGGGAATTGATAGAGGAAAAAGGCCTATTTTCTCGAAGAGATATTTCGAATAATGAATATGCAAATTATGTAAAAGGTAATTTGCGCAATCTAGCATTAGGAAAAATCGATATTAACAGAGAAAATAAAGGCATATATGGTGGAGAACAAGAATTTTATAAATTTTACTATATCAATAATGTGGATACTGATGAAGAGGGAACTTTGCTTGAGACGGCAGAGATGAGAAACTTGAAGTTGCTTAATGGGATGCATGGGATATAGAAAGCATCTACGGGGGATTGCATGTTTAATACAGGATTAGACTGGTTTGAAAATAGAACGATAAATGATTTTACTTCTGACGTGGGACTATTCATAAGGAAGAAGATTAACTTTGTATGGCGGAATTTGATTCGCTTATTTGTTGGAAGAAAAATGTATATAGAGCAGTATCCTAAATTAGAAAAAGATAAGCCGTACATATTTGTGGGTAACCATTCATTTGATGAAGATATTATATCTATCTTATCGACGATTGATCGAAATGCTTACTTATTAAATGGCTCTACACATCAGATGGAGCATAATCCATTGTTCTATGCGGTTTGGGCGAATGGGATGGTGTATTTGAATCGTTTGGATAAACAGAGTCGGGCAGATGCTATTCCTAAAATGGAACGAGTGCTACGAGCTGGCAACAGCGTTTTTATATTTGCAGAGGGTGGCTATAACAATACAGAAAATCAGTTGATACAACCTTTGTTTGCAAGCCCTTATATTTTGAGTGAGAAGCTGGGAGTAGAGGTTATCCCGATTATTAGTTTTTGCAAGGATGAAACGAAAGAAATCTTTGTGAGAGCAGGCGAGCCGATAAAACTTGGAGAATGGGAAAAGGGCGAGGCGTTGGCAAGACTACGGGATGCCATGGCGACTATTGTATGGGACATTATGGAAGAGCATGGTGGTCGATTGGTAAGAAATGAACTGCATAAGCCGAGAGAGATGTTTTTGGAAGAACGGAAGAATGTATATGCGTGCCAAAAGTGGTATGCGGACGTATGGGACGAAGAACTTACTTACTACCCGGGACATGGTGTGACGACACCGCAGCAGGTACGGGAATATGTGGATAAGGTGAATGTGGATGCTAGAAATGCGTGGGTATTGGCGGAAACTTTGGTTAGACGAGAAGAGGATAGACGGTATGATTTGAAACGGTATTTGAGGGAAAAAATGGAACTAAGAAAGTAGATTTTTGACATGATAATGTTGATATAGGGGGCTGGAATGAAAAAAGATAACGGGAAAATACAAAGGATAAATGAGAAAATTGAAACTAATGCGATAAATGTAAATTGCAGCACTTGTAATAAACAGAAAGTGCTTGAACATCAACTGGAAGAGTGGAAAACACTTAATGAGTATATAAACCAAATAGATTTAAATTATCAGCAGTCGTTTGTTATTATGGTGTCTATATTTGCATTGATTGCAGGCGTAATTACAAGCAATGCTATGCCGAAAGAAATGTTGAAGCTGATTTTCATAGTGCCATTGGGATTGGTCGCAGTTTTTTCATACTTGAGTTATCAATTTCGTACTACTGCCATATTAAGAGGACATTTGGCAGCTTTAGAGGATAAAATGAATAAAACGTTGGAAGAGAATGTGCATATGTGGAACTCAGCATTAGTTGAATCCTATATGGCTCATAATAATACAATCAACCAAAAGATGATGATTCCGATTGTGATATTCATAATACTGTTAGTTTTGTATTGTATGATTTTTACATGGAAGGCGTTAGAAGGAATTGGAGGCGGGGGATTGATATTTGGCGCTTATTGGGCGCTTATCGTTTATGGAGCAATGATTGTTCTGCCACCGTTTTTTAAAAATGAAGAGATAAGAAAGCAGACATATGACGAAGAAAATGTTATGAAGATGTATCAGAATTATGTTGAACAGAGAGAGGCGGATAAGAAAAAAAGTGAAAGACAATTTGTGTTGTTAAAAAAGAGTATAATTCCTGCAATTGTAAATCTGGTATTGGGATTTGGGGGTATGTGTATTTTTTGGTGCTTCGCCGAAAAAAGAGCTGACTTAAAGGGCTTGTTCGATTATTATGCGGCAGTGTTTGGCGATGCTTTGTTTTTGACAGTGTTGATTGGAGCAGGATGTTATTTTATATCAGCTAACGAACAAATTGTTTCGAAGAAAGCCCTAAAAATTATATGGGGAGTTACTATAGATGCTGTGTTGATAGGTGTGGCGATGCAGGCTTCTTGGCTAATGGACGATAATATAGGGTTAAATTGGACGTTGGATAGAGTACACCATTTCACTATTGCAGGATGGTATCATGCGTTATACTTTGTGACGATGTTTGGAGTTATAACGTATATAAGCGCCAAGACAATATGCTTGAATCATATCAAAAAAGAAAAAACAACCATTAGTTATATACTAGTGTGGTTGTCTGGGTTAGGATATTGGCATATGCATTTAATTGATGACTGTCTCACGATGGAAAATTATATGGTGCAGATAATTTTAACTTTTGTAGTTTTCGTAGCAGCTTTTTTGATTGTAGAGGTGGTCAAAGGTACGGATGTTAAGAGGTGTAGTAGAGTATATGCTGTTTATTTTGTTGCCTGTGTAGTAATGACAATAGTATTAATAGCGTTTGTTAAAATAAGCGGCTTGGAGTGGAATGTGCAAGAGTTGTTTGAACAGATAATACAAGGGACTAAAATATAGAAGTGACAAGAAATGAGAGAAATGGTATGCAAACAGAAGAGAAAAAATTAACAGGTTATCCATCTATAGATAAGCCGTGGCTAAAATATTATTCAGATGAAGCGATTAAGGCACAGTTGCCGGAATACACAATTTATGAGTATTTGTGGGAGAACAATAAAAATTATTTGGGTAATGTTGCGCTAAGTTATTATGGAAAAAAGATTACATTTAATCAACTGTTTCAGAACATTAGGAAAGTGGCAAGGGCTCTTTGGAAGCTAGGAATTCGTAAAGGTGATGTTGTGGTGATTGCAACGGTGACTATTCCGGAAACGGTATATTTGTTTTATGCACTAAATTTAATAGGTGCAGTTTCAAACATGGTAGATCCAAGAACTAGTATTGAAGGAATAAAAGAATACATTAAGGAAGTGGATGCTAAATATGTTTTTGCTATAGATGCGGCATATGAAAAAATAATGAGTGCTGTTAAAGAAAATTTGGTAGATAGTGTTGTTATAATGTCTCCTTCAGATTCATTGCCTTTATTAAAAAAAGTATTATTTAGTTTTCAAAATAATAAAAAACACGTAAATCCAAATATAAAAGCTGTTGAGTGGAAGACATTTTTGGAAAATGGCGAGAATGCTATATTAAAAGAGGCTAAATATGAAAAAGATGCATGCTGTGTGATTGTTCATACAGGAGGGACAACCGGTGTGCCTAAAGGTGTAATGTTAAGTAATGAGAATATTAACGCACTTGTTATGCAAAGCATTTTAACTGGTATAGATATGAAACGAGAACATACGTGGCTAGATATAATGCCTCCGTTTATTGCATATGGTGTGGGCATGGGTTTGCATTTGCCGTTAGTAATAGGAATGCAAACTATTTTAATACCTTCATTCGATTCAAAAAAGTTCGATGAGATGTTGCTGAAATATAAGCCGATACATATGGTGGGGGTTCCATCATACTGGACAACTATTATAGAGAGTAAAAAGTTAAGAAATAAAGATTTGTCTTTCATTATAGCACCGACTGTTGGAGGAGATTCTATGAATGTTGAACTTGAAAAGTCAGCAAATGAATTTCTGAAAGAACATAATTGTGCTTATGGAATAACGAAAGGTTATGGCATGACAGAGGTATGTGCGGGCGTAACGGGAACAGCTGATGAAAACAATGAAATTGGAAGTGTGGGAATTCCGTTTGTAAAAACAATAGTATCTATTTTTGATGTTGATTCTGGAGAAGAGCTGACGTATGGGCAGATTGGGGAAGTGTGTATATCTGGACCGAATGTTATGCTAGGATATTATAATAATGAGAAAGCTACAAAGGATATAGTTCGAATGCATGCGGATGGCATGAAGTGGGTGCATTCGGGTGATTTGGGTATGATGAATGAAAAGGGTAGTTTGTTCATTGTTGATAGAATGAAACGTATGATTGTTAGATATGATGGATTTAAGGTGTTTCCTTCATTGATTGAAAATGTAATAAATTCACATAATGCAATTAAAACGTGCTGTGTGGTAGGAAAAAGGGATAAGGAGCATAGTCAGGGGAAATTACCGGTGGCATTTGTTGTGCTAAAAAAGGAATTTGAAGAAAGTAAAGTAGTTATCGAAAATGAATTGATAGAGATGTGTCAAAAAGGTTTACCGGAATATGCTCAACCAGTGGAATATGCGTTTGACCAAGAATTGCCACTAACCAGTATTGGGAAGGTTGATTATCGCAAGTTGGAAGAAATAGTAAAATAAGCATTTGAAGAGAGCACGACTTAAAGATTGAGTTTTAGTTGCGCTCTCTTTGATTCTTCTAGAAGTATTCAAATGTAGTATTAGGAAAATATAAGAATTGCACGATATAGACTGTGACGATAGTAAAATGTGAGAAATTACTAATGTGTTTTGGAAGGAGTATCTCAATGAAATTTAAAGAAAAATACAAGGCAGAGTTAGAAAAGAAAATTGACAGTTTGATGATTTTTACGAAGGTATCTGAATTGAGATATACGAAGAAAGATTTGATTACACTGGGAGCTGTGGGGGTAGTATTGTTTGGATTTGCTATATATGCATGTTATGAGATTTTTGCGACGGGTAATAATACAAAATATGAAAGAATAATGTGGGCAGCGTTGCTTGGTGGGATTGTTTGGGAGTTTGCTTATTTTGGAGCGGGTATGGTGTATACAAAGACAAAAAACGCATTTTTTGAAGTGGTATATATTGTTTTGGGATATTTGGGTTTGGTAATTGGTACGTTTATAGGAGCATGGATAACGTTATTAGAATTGTTTGCAAGAAAATCAAATATATATCATTTATATAAGTATTTTCATGTTGTAATATTAGCTATATTTTATACTGTAATTATGACAATGGTACTTTGGGAAGGGATGGTATGGCTCGAAAGATGTTTTCCAGAGGAGTTTATGCTTATAGATTGGCACTTCGGCATATGGATTTTATTTTATATATTGATAAGTCGATCTTTTTATATATGTTTGAAAATTTGGTTTTGATTTTTAGGTATAGATTTAGAACTGGTAAAAATGGTATCGGATGAAATGCAAATTCCGTTATACATATTCTTGATTATTTGTATGACAATTATATGGGGAGCAGTTGATTTGAACTATTCTGAAAATGAATGGATGGTTGGTTTTTTGAATGCATCGACGGTGGTAGTGTTGTGGGGAAGTGTTTGGGATAAAATAGGTGAAGCAGACTTTGGGAATTAAGTGTGGGTATGAGAAACGTTTTTGAAAGAATTTAAAATTGTGATTGACATTGCTAGAAGGGAGAGTATACTTATTAGTAATCAGATTCTAATGATGAAATCATATTTTAATCATTTAAGTATTTCTTGTTTTCTAAAGCTAAAGAATGATATTAAGAATATCAAAATCAGGCAATAATCCAACGTATAATATTTTTTGGAAAAATATCGTAATTTATAATTATTCGTGATAAAATTATTTTATAGTGCCTTTTATGTGTAACGTTTTAAGAGAACATAATAATTTTGGAGAGAATAAGGATGAATGAAAAGGATACGTTAAAGAGGAACGAGAGGGAAGAACTGGAAAAACTTTTGCAGATTGCGAAAGAACAGAATAATAGTATAAACTTGAATCTTGTTTATATGACGATGAAAATAAATGAAAATAATTATGACACGATTATGAGATATTTTGAGGAGCATGGGATTGTATTGATTCAGGATGATATTGAGCCGGATGTAACGGCGTATTCGTGCGAAGGGGATAAAGTCAGACCATTTGATCCGGCTAAAATAGATATTACGATGAAACCGATGACGTTGGATGCGTTGCTGAGACGGATTAGGAATGAAGAAATTGAGTTTGACACATCCTTTCAGCGAAAAGCTGGCTTATGGAGTAAAAAACAAAAAAGTCAGTTGATAGAATCTATTTTTTTGAGAATTCCACTTCCGGCGTTTTATTTTGATGCGTCAGATGAAGATAATTGGCTTATCATAGATGGTTTGCAGAGAGTGACAACATTAAAACAATTTGTTGTGGATAAAACGCTTAAATTACAGGAAATGGAGTTTTTTCCGGAATTAAATGGTTATGATTACGAGCGTTTACCTAGGGCGTTTCAGAGAAGAATTGATGAAACGGTTATAAATGTATATATTGTTAATCCATCTACTCCGGATAACGTAAAGTTTAATATATTTAAACGAATTAATACGGGCGGTTTGGCATTGGAACCGCAAGAGATAAGAAATGCCTTATATCAAGGACAGGCAACAAGGTTTTTGCAGAGTTGTTCCCAGTTGGAAGAATTTGTTCAGGCTACAGGCGGAAGTGTGAAAAGTGAAAGAATGCTGGATAGAGAGTTTGTGTTAAGATATGTGGCGTTCTGTTATTTGGATTTAGAATATTATACGGGAAATATTGATGAATTTTTAAATCTTGCGATGAAATACCTGAATCAAAGAAGTGCAGGAGAATTAGAAGAAATAAAAAATACTTTTGTTGACATTATGGAATGTGTGTATGGAATCATGGAAAGAGATGCATTCAGAAAAGTATGTGCGGATGGTCGAAGAAGACCAATTAATAAAGTTATTTTTGAGTCATGGTGTTATGCTATAAAGAAAATTAATAAAGAAGAACGAGAGCAGCTTGTGCAAAAAAAATATGCGGTAAGGCTGAATTATATGCAACTCTGTGAAAGCTCGGATTATCTTTATTTGTTGAAAGCGCCTGATAAAAAAGCTATGTATGCGAGAATTGCTTGTGTTGAAGATTTGATACAAAGAGTTTTGGGGGATATTAAATGATAAAGAAAATTCAAGTGAAGAATTTTAAGTGTTTTGAGAATCAGTCTGTTGAATGTCGAGAATTAAATCTTTTTACTGGCGTAAATGGAATGGGAAAATCTACACTAATTCAGACATTGCTCATGTTTAGGCAAACGTATGAAAGGAAAGGTTCGCAAGATGACAATATGCTTTTGAATGGTCATTATGTAAGCCTTGGAACTATTAAAGATATTTCATATTGGTATAAAAAAGATTCTGATATAGAAATTGTAATAGAGGAAGAGAAACAACAATTTAAGTGCCGTTCTAGTAGTGATGAAAGTGCGTTGTTGTGGAATTCTGATGGGAAAATAGATGTGTCATCACTTATGGGGGATGGGTTTGAGTATATATCGGCAGAGAGACTTGGACCTAGACGATATTATGATGAACTGTCAGGGGAAAGATTTTCAGCTACGCAGGTAGGTGCTAAAGGAGAGTATGCAATATCTACACTATATACAATTGGAAGTGACTTTAAGGTCTATGAGAATATGAAAAATAGTGCAGAGAGTAGTGAACGATTGGAATTGCAAGTGAATGCATGGATGTCAGAAATATCCCCGGGGATTAGAGTAAAGGCAATACCGTACTTAGATGCCAATATGATGGGGCTTCGATATGGACAATCAAGCATAATGGGCGAGGAGTCTACAAATGCGATAAATATGGGGTTTGGTGTATCGTATGTACTGCCGATTATAATTGCATTGTTAAAAGCACGAGAAGGAGATTTGGTTATTATAGAAAATCCAGAAGCACACATTCATCCGAAGGGACAACGCCAGATTGGGGAATTAGTTGCTAGAGCTGCGGCAAATGGTGTTCAAATTATTATGGAAACACATAGTGATCATGTATTAAATGGAATTAGGTTATCGGTTAAACAGGACATTATTGGCAAGGAAAAAGTAAAAGTAAACTATTTTGGAGTGTATGAGGATACTGATGGAATGATAAAGCATGAGATGACTTCACCAGAAATACTCGAAGATGGAAGCTTGTCAAATTGGCCGGAAGGATTTTTTGATGAATGGGATAAGGCGATAGATTTACTTTTTTGATATGGGGAAGAAGCACATATGATATTAAATGAATTATCGATGGATTGTGGAGGAAAAACGATTGCAGAGGTAAATGGTGCAATGAGCAAGTTTTTGCAGGTGTGTCACGAAATTTCTAATAAAAGAAATGATAAAGATTTTTATTATACGATAGATTTTCTTGAAAACAAATTTATCAACGGCTATGGTATATTTGATTGGCTAAAAGATAGTGATGCATCTCATAAGGAAAAGGCTTACTTGAGGACTATAATTAATCGTAAGCATATAATTGACAATGGACAGTATATGGGTAGTGAGATGACTGTCAATGTAAATGGAATAGAAAAAAATGCTATGGGATGCCTTGCAGCATATGAGACAGATGAGTGTGTTGTGAGCATGTCAACTAATTCGTGCTGGGATGATGAGATAATAGTAGCAAAATATATTTCTGTTTCTGAGGAGACACAGGAATTGTGTGAGAGTGACGTGGAAGTTGGGAATTGCAGTTGCCTTGCGCATGTAGAGCACTTGGTCGAAGAAGAAAGAGAGCTAGAAGAGCGTATGGTTTCGTCGGGAGCGGAGCTGTGGGAGAAAAGAGAGAGTATTTATCCACACTTGGTGTTTTGTGATTCTGTTAAAAAGCAACTGTTGAATGTTAATAATTCTTTGCAAGTGAAAATGATTAAGAAACGTTTGGGGATTTTGGAAAAATATTTTTCTACATATGAGGGTAATTTCAAGAAAGAAGATATGGGTTATGGGTGCAGAGAAGAATCTGAGTCTGTTGCAAATAGTAAGGCATTAAGGGGGATGCGTACTTTTGTAAGCCCATATGGACGAGAAGAATTTTTTTCATGGCACATTAGTTTTGCGGGAGATTTTCCGGGACGTATCCATTTTATGCCTGATGCGGAACATAAAGTGGGGATAATAGGATATGTCGGGAAACATTTACCGACAAGTAGATATTCTACGATATAGAAAAATATGGATTTGAGATGGAGTGGGCTTTTGTGAGCTGGCTCCTTTTTATATAGGTAAGAAACTCCTATATTTTGTACATACATATCATAGGAAGAAACACCATTTTTAGAACTATGATAATTTCACAAAAATTCTTTGGAAAATTTGTAAAAAAGTACTTGCATTCCTTGTATACATGTTGTATAATAACCAATGTTGTGACATTGATAGCGTAGAAGCGTGAGGTTGCTGCACTAGATTGCAGGTTTTCCGTGGAGCGAATGTCAAGTTTAGAAACTGGCGACAAGTCACTGTATCACGAATAACGTCTACAGTAAGGTAGAAACAACGTGCAACATCAACGGGAAGATTTTGCGGAATTGAAAGTGGATGATACGCACGGGAATGTGTACAGTCACCACTTGTCGTACTGATAATTAAGTGCGAAAAGGAGGCGGCTTTTTTTATGGCAAGTCAAGTAATGAGAATCACATTGAAAGCTTATGATCATGAATTAGTTGATGCTTCAGCTAAGAAGATCATTGAGACTGTTAAGAAAAACGGATCACAGGTGAGTGGACCAGTACCTCTTCCAACAAAGAAGGAAGTTGTTACAATTTTAAGAGCGGTTCACAAATACAAAGATTCCAGAGAACAGTTCGAGCAGAGAACTCATAAGAGACTCATCGATATCGTTACACCAACACAGAAAACTGTTGATGCTTTATCTCGTTTAGAGATGCCAGCTGGTGTTTACATCGATATCAAAATGAAAAACAAATAAGTTTTTCGAACAAATTATTAATTAGTTAATATCCTGAAGGGTTTTATATAGAAGCAATAGAGATTCCTCTGTTCCACTTATATGGACTTTCTAGGATGAACGGGTCCGCTGCCCCAAAGAATGGGTATGAAGCGTTCCGCTGTAGAGAAAACAGGAGGTAAAAAATGAAGAAAGCGATTTTAGCAACAAAAGTCGGAATGACACAGATCTTCAATGCAGAAGGCGTTTTAGTGCCAGTAACTGTATTAGAAGCAGGTCCATGTTCAGTAACACAGGTTAAAACTGTTGAGAACGATGGCTACAGTGCAGTACAGGTTGCATTTGTTGACAAGAAAGAAAAAGTTGTGAACAAAGATGCAGCAGGAAAGAAAGAAATCAGAAACAGACATGGCGTTAACAAAGCTGAGATGGGACACTTTGCAAAAGCTGGTGTAACAGGTAAGAGATTTGTTAGAGAGTTCAAGTTCGAAAACGCAAACGAGTACAACTTAGGAGATGTAATCAAAGCTGATATCTTTGCAGAAGGCGATAAGATTGATGCAACAGCAATCTCTAAAGGTAAAGGATTCCAGGGCGCTATTAAGAGATTAGGACAGCACAGAGGTCCTATGGCTCACGGTTCTAAATTCCATCGTCATCAGGGTTCAAACGGTGCATGTTCATCACCAAGCCGTGTATTCAAAGGAAAAGGAATGCCTGGTCACATGGGTAGCGTAAAAGTTACAACTCAGAATCTTGAGATTGTAAGAGTTGACGCTGAGAACAACTTGCTTTTAGTGAAAGGTGCAGTACCAGGAGCTAAGAAATGTTTAGTAACAATCAAAGAAACAGTAAAAGCAGGTAAATAGTGCTTAATTAGGAAAGGAGGACTTAACGATGGCTAAAGTAGCTGTTTATAATATGGAAGGCAACGAAGTAGAAAGCCTTGAATTAAATGACGCTATCTTCGGAGTAGAAGTAAATGAACATTTAGTACACATGGCTGTACTTCAGCAGCTTGCAAATAACCGCCAGGGAACACAGAAAGCTAAAACACGTTCCGAAGTAAGCGGTGGTGGTAAAAAACCATACAGACAGAAAGGAACAGGTCACGCTAGACAGGGTTCTACAAGAGCTCCACAGTGGACACATGGTGGCGTAGTATTCGCTCCAGTTCCAAGAGACTACTCTTTCAAACTTAATAAAAAAGAAAAGAGAGCAGCTCTTAAGTCTGCATTAACATCAAGAGTAAACGAAAACAAATTTGTTGTTGTTGACGCATTAAACCTTGATGAAATCAAGACAAAGAAATTCGTTGAAATCATGAACAACTTAAAAGTTGAGAAAGCATTAGTAGTATTAAACGATATGAACACAAACGTTATCGCTTCTGCTAAAAACATCCCAACAGTTAAGACTGCTCAGACAAACGAAATTAACGTATTTGACATCTTAAAATATGACACAGTTGTTGTAACAAAAGATGCCGTTAAGACAATCGAGGAGGTGTATGCATAATGGCAAACATTAAATATTACGACGTAATCCTCAAACCAGTAATTACAGAAAAAAGTATGTCTGCAATGGCTGAAAAGAAATATACTTTCTTAGTTCATCCAGAAGCAAACAAAGTTATGATTAAAGAAGCAGTTGAAAAAATGTTCGAAGGAACAAAAGTTGCCAGCGTAAACACAATGAATATGGATGGCAAAAACAAGAGACGTGGTCTCGTAGTTGGTAAAACTGCTAAGACAAAGAAAGCTATCGTAACATTAACAGCTGACAGCAAAGATATCGAAATCTTCGCAGGCTTATAAGATTAGCTTAGACACAATATGCACAGTAAAGTGCGATAATAAACATCGAAAGGAGAAAAACAATGGGAATTAAGACATATAACCCATATACACCTTCCAGAAGAAATATGACTGGTTCTGACTTCTCTGAAATCACAAAGACAAGCCCAGAGAAATCATTAACAACTTCTTTAAAGAAGAATGCTGGTCGTAACAATCAGGGTAAAATCACTGTTAGACACCATGGTGGTGGTAATAGAAGAAAATACAGAATTATCGATTTCAAGAGAAATAGCAAAGATGGTATCGTAGCAAAAGTAATCGGTATCGAATACGATCCAAACAGAACAGCAAATATCGCTTTAATCTGCTACGCAGATGGTGAAAAAGCATACATCTTAGCTCCACAGGGCTTAACAGATGGTATGACAGTAATGAGCGGTCCAGAAGCTGAAGTACGTGTTGGTAACTGCTTACCATTGGAAAAAATTCCAGTTGGTACATTAATCCACAACATCGAGTTATATCCAGGTAAGGGTGGACAGTTAGTTCGTTCTGCTGGTATGAGTGCTCAGTTAATGGCTAAAGAAGGTAAGTATGCAACACTTCGACTTCCTTCAGGCGAAATGCGTATGGTTCCACTTAACTGCCGTGCAACAATCGGTGTAATCGGTAACGCTGATCACAACCTTGTAAACATCGGTAAAGCTGGACGTAAGCGCCACATGGGTATCCGCCCAACAGTTCGTGGTTCTGTAATGAACCCTAACGACCATCCACACGGTGGTGGTGAAGGACGTGCACCAATCGGACGTTCTGGCCCATCT
The DNA here is from genome assembly GCA_045531555.1 of Roseburia sp. GTDB lineage: Bacteria > Bacillota > Clostridia > Lachnospirales > Lachnospiraceae > Roseburia. The sequence continues at coordinate 27,892 of JAZSEF010000071.1, forward strand.
ACACCATGGGGTAAACCAGCTCTTGGTCTTAAGACTCGTAAGAAGAAAAAAGCTTCTAACAAGTTAATCGTAAGAAGAAGAGACGGTAGAGCTATTAAATAAGTTCTAAAAAGCAAATAATCCACGGAAGAGGGTCAAACCTCTTCCGGAATAGTAAATTGAGTTACAGTTTGTAACCGCGCGGAACACACGGTTCCGTTGTAGGTTCATAAAACAGGAGGTAAATTATGGCTCGTTCATTAAAAAAAGGACCATTCGCTGACCAGCACTTACTTAACAAAGTAGATGCTATGAATGCAGCTGGTGAGAAATCTGTTATCAAAACATGGTCACGTCGTTCTACAATCTTCCCTCAGTTTGTTGGACACACAATCGCTGTTCATGACGGAAGAAAACATGTACCTGTATATGTAACAGAAGATATGGTTGGACATAAACTTGGTGAGTTCGTTGCAACAAGAACTTACAGAGGACATGGAAAAGACGAAAAGAAATCAGGCGTTAGATAATAACTAATATTCGAAAGGAGGTTTCATCCATGGCAAAGGGACATAGAAGTCAGATTAAAAGAGAAAGAAATGAAGTTAAAGATACAAGACCTTCAGCTAAGTTATCTTATGCTAGAGTGTCTGTTCAGAAAGCTTGCTTCGTGTTAGATGCAATCCGTGGTAAAGATATCGAGACAGCACTTGCTATCGTAACATACAATCCAAGATATGCTTCTAGCTTAGTGAAGAAGTTATTAGAATCAGCAATCGCAAACGCTGAAAACAACAATGGTATGAAGAGAGAAAACCTTTACGTTGCTGAATGTTACGCAAACAAAGGACCAACAATGAAGAGAATTCAACCAAGAGCACAGGGTAGAGCTTACAGAATCGAGAAGAGAATGAGCCACATCACAATCGTGCTTGATGAGAAATAATCGGAGGTAAAGTATGGGACAGAAAGTTAATCCTCATGGCTTAAGAGTCGGTGTTATTAAGGATTGGGATTCTAAATGGTATGCTGAGAAAGACTTCGCAGATTACTTAGTAGAAGACTACAACATCAGAACTTATCTTAAGAAGAAATTATATGCAGCAGGAATTGCTAAAATCGAAATCGAAAGAGCATCTGACCGCGTTAAAGTTGTTATCTACACAGCTAAACCAGGTGTAGTAATCGGTAAAGGCGGCGCTGAAATCGAAAAGATTAAAGCAGAAGTTCAGAAGCTTACAACAAAGAAATTAGTTGTTGATATTAAAGAAGTTAAGAGACCAGACCGTGACGCTCAGTTAGTAGCTGAAAACATCGCTTTACAGTTAGAGAACCGTGTTTCTTTCCGTAGAGCAATGAAATCTTGCATGAGCAGAACAATGAAGTCTGGTGCAAAGGGAATTAAGACATCTGTTTCTGGTCGTCTTGGTGGTGCTGATATGGCTCGTACAGAGTTCTACTCAGAAGGTACTATTCCACTTCAGACATTAAGAGCAGATATTGATTATGGTTTCGCAGAAGCAGATACAACATACGGCAAAGTTGGCGTAAAAGTTTGGATCTACAAAGGCGAAGTACTTCCTACAAAAGCTAACAAGGAAGGAGGAGCTCAGTAATTATGTTAATGCCAAAAAGAGTTAAA
>JAZSEF010000076.1:0-6563 GCA_045531555.1 Roseburia sp.
CCCGACCAACTGGCAAATTGTTAAATTTAATCGGGTCCAAATATAGGATTCCTACCTACTAATTTGAAAAATCAACAAAAAAGTCGGGTATTCTTAAGTACCTACAACCGACTAAAACTGCAAATTTTTCTAATAATCGGGGTGATAGAAAAATTTTTGCCCGACTAAAAGCAGAAAATCTTAAATTAATCGGGTGCGTGAGAATAATGCTACCCGATTATTTTCCGTTTTAATAAAATTAGTCGGAAACAAATAAGATTCCAACCCGATTAAAAGTGAGAAAATATTGGATAGTCGGGTACTTATCTGACACTGCTACTGAAGAAAAGTGTCTCATATCCCAAAATCTCAAATAACATGCCGACAAGCACCTTTTTAAATACCTGTTTATTTCTCTACCCAGCTGATAAGTACACACTCCAAATAAAGAATATTTTATTATAGAACAAAAACGTACCAGCTACTATTTTATCAACATAGTAGCTGGTACGTTTTCTTCTATCATTTATCTGCTAAACGAAAGTTTATCGCGTTCACATGTTGTTATGATTTCAATGGTGTCTCATAAATCTCACCGTCAATGATTTGTACCATACGTTCTGCGTGTTTTGCTACGTTTAAATCATGAGTAATCATGACGATGGTATTCCCCATGTCATGCAGTTTTTTAAATAGTTTTAATACCTCCGCACCACTATTCTGGTCTAAGGCACCGGTTGGTTCATCTGCCAAAAGCAGCGCCGGTTGACCAACCAAAGCCCTTGCAATGGCAACACGTTGTTGCTGACCACCGGAGAGTTCACTCGGTTTGTGATGAACACGATCAGTTAGTCCCAACATATCAATAATATTTCTGCTTTCCTTCTCTGCTTCTTCTAAGGTCATGCCGCGCATCAATAATGGCATAACAATATTTTGCAGTACATTGTATGTAGATATCAAATGATATTTCTGGAAAATAAAGCCGATTTTCTGATTACGAATGGTGGTAAGTTCTTCCTCTTTTGCTTTTTCTACCTGTACGCCATCTAAAAAATAGGTTCCTTTATCTGACACATCCATACATCCGATAATATTCATCAGAGTACTTTTTCCCGAACCGGAGGGACCTAAAATCGCCAGATATTCGCCCTTTTCCACAGTAAGAGAAACATTCTTTAAAACGTGAAGGTTATTTTCTCCTGTCTTATAGGATTTGTTAATATTTTGCATGGAAATAATTGGTTCCATCTGCTCTTCCTTTCTATTGCAACATCCAGATTTCTTCGATAACATCTGTGTCTGCGTCATTTTTTTCTACCAACATTTTTATTAAATCACCACTTGCCAAACGAGAAAATGTAGTGGATACATCTGATGCTGTATGTACCGTTACTCCAACCGGAATATAAGTAGTTACTGTTTCCGACATACTTCCTCTATCCTGGAAGCTTCCGCCTTCTTCTTGTTCTTCTTCCTTTTCGGAATTTTTCTTCTCTTCTTTTTCTTCTGAAACAGTATCCTCACTTTCGGTCAAAGACGCAACCAGTGATTCTTCCACTTCCATATAAGTAATTTCGTTCCCCTGAATCGAAGTAATATAAGCATATACATACCGCTGATTTTCTTTTAATAAAACTTCTTCGGAACGTCCTGACAAAAAAACGATTCCTGCTCCTGCTACTATCAAAAGTACTAGTAGCAAAACGCTATAAATTATTTTTTTCTTTTTCATTTTTCAATCCTTTCCTGACTTATTCTGCTCCCAATGCCTCTACCGGCACAAGTTTTGAAGCCTTATAAGCCGGATAAAATCCGAAAATCGTTCCGGTTCCAACAGAGAACACCAACGCTAATACCCAAGCCGAAACGGACATTTCTACACGCACACCTAAGTATTCTGCTATCGGTGCCAGTACAAAACTAAGTCCTACGCCTAAAACACCACCAATCAGACTGATAGCCGCAGCTTCTAATAAGAATTCAAACAAAATATTTTTCTGCGAACAACCGATGGCTTTTAAGATACCAATTTCATTGGTTCGTTCTTTTACCGATACAAATAATACGTTCATGATACCGATACCGCCTACGATAAACACAATCGCCGCCATCGCTACCAAAAGTACGGTTAAGATCTCATTCGATGCAGATGCTGCTTCCATTTTGCTTCCAGCATCTTCGTATGTAAATTCTGCATTCGGATAAGACTCTGCCAAAACATTTGTTACGTTTTCAATTACACCCTCAATATTATTTACATCATCTGCAATAACGGTAATCGTCGGATTCACTTCTGTTCCTACAATATATTTCACACCGGTTTCATAAGGAATAAAAACTGCTTCGTCCGGGCTGATACCGGATGCCACGGTTCCCATGGTCTGTAACACGCCATTCACTACATACTGGCGGTCATCAATATAAATCATGCTGCCATACGCTTCAATCGCACTGCCAAAAATCTCTTCTGCAACAGATGCACCTAACACACACACTTTTTCTTTACTTTCATCGTTGCTTTCGGTAATAAATTCACCTACTGCAAGATTCAGATTACTCATTTCTGCATAATTCTCTTTCACACCTGCAATGGTATAAGTAACCGCTTCTTCTAACCCTCCGCCATCCACAGTACTTCGTGTAGTATATGAAATGGTTCCTTCTGTAATTCCACTTGCAAACAAAAGTAAATCGTCTACATCATCGGTTGACAGTGTAATATTTTCCTGATTCATACGGTCTTCCATCGAAGTTCCGCCACCAAAAAAGGATTCAAAACCTCCAAATCCGCCGCCACCGAACATTTCACTCATGTCTGGCATATTTTCCATACTCGGCATATCTCCCATATCAGGCATACTTCCCATGTCCGGCATACTTCCGCCTCCCGGAAAACCGGACATTCCACCGCTGTTTCCGCTTCCGCCACCTGTAGTGCCTCCACTAAAACCACCGCCGCCGAAACCGCCCGGCATAGAACCACCGCCAAAGTTTCCTCCACTTGGCATTCCGCCGCTAAAACCTCCGCCGCCGGCACCACCCATACTCGGGAAACTGCCTCCACCTGTAGAACCACCGGAATTGCCACGGTCATTTTGTCTGTTTCCACCATCATAAGAAATGTCAATCGCTCCGGCGTTTAGATTTTTAAACTGGTCAGCCACATCTGCCTGACCGCCTTTTCCAATGGCAATTACCATAACAATCGTTGCCGCTCCTACGATAATACCAATGGAAGTCATAATCACTTTAAATTTATTTTGGGTAATGTTTAACCATACCAGTCTTAATAACTCTTTTCCTCTCATGATTCACTCACCACCCGGCTTTCAATAACTGCAATGTCGCCCTCATTCAATCCCGAAATAATTTCTACGTTTACTCCATCCGAAAAACCGGTCACAACTTCTACCTTTTTGAAACTGCCGTCTTCCTGTTTTACTTTTACATAAGAAGTGGTTCCTTCATTGATAATCGCCTTATTGGAAACGTAAATAACATCCGGTACCTGTTTCTGAATAAATGTAACGTTCCCTGTCATATCTCCATAAACTTTAGAAATATCTCCACTAAAAGTCACTGTCACATTATAAGAAACCGTAGAAGAACCACTGGAAGTAGAAGTATCCATTCCAGAAACTGTACCCAAAAATTCTTCCCCATCATAAGCCGTCAATTCAATCATTACGACATCACCGATTGTAATTGCAGAAATATCCTCCTGTGAAACCGCAACCGTCATCGTAACTGCCGAAGCATCTGAAAAATCTGCAATTGCAGTATCGGAAGACAGTGCATCTCCTTCCGCGTATCCTACCGTCATGAGTTTTCCACTGTATTCCGCATAAACAATGCCGTCACCGATAAAATCTTCAAATTCCTCTAATGCCTCCTTGGCATCCGCTAACGTTTCCGAAGCACTGTCCACATCGCTATCAATTCCGTTTACATCAATCGTATACTGTGTAGAAGCATTATTATAATTAAGCATTGTCTCTTCGTAATCTTTTTTCGCCTGTAATACCTTCGCCTCGTAATTATTCTGTGCGGTGGTAAGTTTCGCCTGTGCTTCCTGTTTCTTTAATTCCGCATCCTGAAGTTTCGATTCATAAGAATCATCCCCCTTATTTAACAAGGTGTAATAATAATCCGCCAAAGCATAATAATAATCATAGTCCGACTGTGCACTGTCTACTTCTGCCTGAAGCTGTGCCAGTGTAGCATTATAAGTTGCCTCTGCTACATTTCCTTTTGCAACACTTGCAGTATAACTATAATCTGCCGACAACTGTTTTTTCTCTGCTGATAATTTCGCTTCGCTTAAGCTTGCTGATGCATCATTTACAGCAGACTTTAAACTTTCTCTATATTCCGCGATACTCTCTTCTGAAATCTTTAAAAGTGGTTCGCCTTCCTGTACGTTCTGCCCAACTGCCACATATACTTCTTCTACTTCAAGAGCCGTACCGGATGAACTGCCGCCTGCACTGCCAGACATATTTCCCATCCCGCCATACGACTGTGTAGAACTTCCTGACTCACTTTCCCCTAAAGAAAACTCCTGTGTCAATGTACCGATAGAAACGGAACCGCTCTCTGTCACACCTACGGTCAGGTTGCCCTTTGCCACGATAGTTTCTTTATATACAAGTTCTCCCTCTTGCGAATGACTATTTGCATACATTGCTGCACCTGCTCCGGTCACAAGAATGGCAGCTATACAAATTCCTGCTAAAATTCCTTTTTTATTTTTCAACTGTTTCATTTTGTTTTCCTTTCTATAATGCCTCATCTTCATATGCAAATGTTACTGTTGCAGCACTTCCCGCTGATATCGTATTCCGTTCATTTTCAATTGAAATTACAACTGCATACGTTACATCTGATACACTTTGCCCCGTAGTTGCCGATGATGCGATAGACGTAACTTTCCCTGTCACATCACCTCTACGGCTACCTGAAACAGAGACGCTTACTTCATCCCCTACTGCTATTTTTGCAATATTTTCCTGCTCCACTTCTACTGAAATCGTAAGCACGGAAGTATCATAATAAGTTACAAATGGTGTACTTGAAAAAAGAACATCCTCTGCTTCATAATTTACCGCTGCAAGTGTTCCTGCACGGTTCGCAGTAACCACGCCATTCTCTAATGCCAACAATGCTTCCTGTTCTTCCTGCAATTTTTCTAATGATTCTTTGGCACTGTCTACTGTTACTTGTAATTTCTCTACTGTATCATTATAAACAGTCTGCGCATATTCTCCTTCTAAAATCGCTGTATCATATTCCTTCTGCAATTCCAGACGTTTTGTTTCCGCATCTCTGTTTGCAGTTTCGTAATTCTGCTGTAATGCATCTACTGTTCCTTCTAACTGCTCTAAACTTTTCTTTGCCTGCTCCTCCGTCTGTTCGTATTGCGTCTTTGCCTGTTCTAACTGTTGTTTTGCCTGATTTAATTCTTGCGCTGCCTGTTCTGCTGCATTATGTAAAGGCTCAATCTCTGACAAAAGCTGATATGCCTCAACCACTGCCGCTGCCGCAGCTTCCATTGTCATACCACTTGCGGATGTCCCGGAAGCAACTGACACCATTTCTTGCATTGCTAAATCAAACGCTGTCTTTGCAGCTTCATAGGTACTGCCAGCTCCGTCATACGCTGTTTTTGCTTCATCGTATGCTGTTTGCGCAGTCGTCACTGCACTATTTTTCTTTTCAATTCCCGCATTTTTATAATAAATATTGTTGTAAAAATTATCATTATACGCTGAAATCTTATACGCAGCTTCCTGCCATTTTTCATACTTTTCCTGAATGTCAGCTTCCAGCTCTTCCAATGCACTATCCAAAGCAGCCTGTGCTCCTTCTGCCGCCGTCTCTGCATCCAGTTTCACATAAGAAGCATCCAGCTTACCACTTTCATATGCTACCTGTGCTTCCTTTAAAGTATCCTGTGCCGTGGTAATCGCTTTTGTATAATAAGCCTTGGCATCTTCCATACTTTCTTCGGCGATTTTAAACAAAGCATCTCCTTCTGCCACAGTATTCCCCGCCTCTACATAAACTTCTTCCACATACATCAATGCTCTGTTTAAAGAAAACTCTACGGTCTGTGAAATCGTCCCCATCGAGGTCGTTCCTTCTTCTACAAAACCATTTGCATCCAATGTCTGCTCTTTCTTTTGTTCTTCCACCTGCGGTTCGGATGCTTTTGGCTGTGCGGTACGCATACCGGCATTCACTGCGAAACCTCCCACTAATAGCAGGCACCCAATTACCGCCAGTACCTTTTTTCCAAGCTTCTTTTTTGCTACCATTTTTTCACCTTTCCTATTTTATAACCTATTTTCCATCTTCTACAAACCATTATTCAAAAAAAATGTGTTTTAAAATTGATGAAATTGTGAAAACTTTGTGTCCTGCGATAAACTTTCGGTTGGCAGATAAATGATAGAAAAAAACGTACCAGCTACTATGTTGATAAAATAGTAGCTGGTACGTTTTTGTTCTATAATAAAATATTCTTTATTTGGAGTGTGTACTTATCAGCTGGGTAGAGAAATAAACAGGTATTTAAAAAG
>JAZSEF010000008.1:0-37690 GCA_045531555.1 Roseburia sp.
GTAATTTTCGACATAGTGTCCGATTAATTGATAAACATCTAAAAATAGTCGGGTGCAATTTTAATCATCTGCCCGACTAACTGTTGAATAGCTAAATTTAGTCGGGGATAAATATAGGACATACCCCTACTAATTTGAAAAAACAACGAAAACGTCGGGTATGAAAAATAGTTTGTAACCGATTAAAAGCATAAAATTCCGTAATAGTCGGGCTCACAGAAAGAATTGCGACCGACTAAAAACGTAAATTCTTAGAAAAGTCTGGAACATTCAAAAAATGATACCCGACTATTCTTCTAATTAAAAGAATGAGTAGGGTAACATTATAAATTATAGACCGACTAAAATTATGAAAATATAATTTAGTCTGGAAAACTGAAATGAATATGCCCGATCAAAAGGAAAAACTTAGCAAATAGTCCGGTACAAAACGTTTCCAACATGAATAAGTGATTTGCGAGATATACAAATCCTAATTTTTTGTCATAAAACTGCCAATGATACTACTTTCCCAACTCCCAGAAAGCGACCGCGCTTGCAGCTGCCACATTTAATGAATCCACCCCATGTGACATAGGGATTTTTACAGTGTAATCGCAATTAGCAATAGTAGAGGTGGCAAGGCCGTCACCTTCGGTACCAAGTACGATGGCCAGTTTTTTTTCAGAATGAAGCTGTGGGTCATCGATGCTTACTGAGTCGTCACACAAAGCCATAGCGGCAGTTTTAAAGCCTAATTCATGTAACAACTGTATATCATTTATATAAGTCCAAGGAACCTGAAAAACTGTTCCCATGCTGACTCTTGACGCCCTGCGGTAAAGTGGATTACTGCATGCCGGTGTGAGTAAGACAGCATCCATATTAAGGGCAGCAGCAGAACGGAAAATTGCACCTACATTCGTAGGATTCATAACATTCTCTAAGACAGCAATACGGTGGGCATTTTTGCAGACAGATTCAACACTTGGCAGTTCTTTACGGTGCATAACGCAAAGCACACCTCTGGTTAATTGAAAACCAGTCAACTGTGTCAATACGTCTAATTCGGCCGTGTAAACCGGAATATTACCGTAGCGGGCGATAATATTTGCAGCTTCTCCGGTAATATGTTTTGGTTCAAGCAGTAAAGAAACCGGAAGATATCCGGCATCAAGGACACGCTCAATGACTTTTGGACTTTCTGCGATGAAAAGTCCTCCATTTGGTTCAAAGTAATGAAGCAGTTGGTTTTCGCTAAGGCGCGCGTAAACATCCAGTTCTGGTGCATTAAAATCGTTTATCTCAATAATATTAGCCATGATAATTCTCCTCATTTATAGTTTAGAAATATTATAGAGTCAGGATAAATTCGTGTCAAATCCTAAAAGATAATTGTTGACAAATAATATTATACGCCATATAGTATTATTATAAAAATAATATCATGAAATAAAAAGATATAGCAAAATGGGGATAAAGGAGTGAGAGCATGGTATTTAACACAGGAGCAGCGTTATTAGATGCGATTGTTCTTGCGGTAGTGTCGAAGGAAGAAGAAGGGACATACGGGTACAAAATTACGCAGGATGTCCGTCAGGCATTGGAAGTTTCAGAATCTACATTGTATCCGGTATTACGCAGACTGCAAAAGGATGGATATCTGTTGGTTTATGACAGAGAGTTTGGTGGCAGAAACCGCAGATATTATAAAATTACAGATGCAGGAACAGAAAAACTCTTAGAATACCGCAGAGAGTGGGAGATATATTCCGCGAATATAACATCGTTATTTAGGTGAAAGGGACAGGGATAGAAGATGAGGAAAGATGAATTTTTGAGAAAATTAGAGGTGTTGCTTAGCGATATTTCTATAGAGGAACGGGAAGAGGCACTGGCTTTTTACCGTAATTATTTTGAGGATGCAGGAGAGGAAAAGGAAGCTGACATTTTAGCAGAATTGGAATCTCCGGAAAAAGTGGCGGAAGTGATTAAGCGTGACCTTGGTATGATAGTTGTGACAGAACAGGGAAGGAGCACATACGAAGGCGCAGATAGTCAGGCACAGCAGAATACAGATACGTATTACAAATGGACAAATGGCTCGTCAGATAATAGTTATGGAGATTATGAAGACAGTAAGCAGGCGCAGACAGAAAAAGAGAAACGAAATAAGGAAATTGTAGTACTGGTAATTATTATTGGTATTCTTAGCAGCCCGGTATGGCTCGGAATTTTGACTGGGATTTTGGGAACAGTTTTTGGTTTGGCAGCGTCGTTAGTAGGAATCACATTGGCTGTATTTGTAGTAGGTGCGGTATTTGTGGGACTTGGTATTGCCATGCTGGCAGGGCTTGGAGAAGCATTGGTATCGATTCCTGTGGGACTGGTATTTATCGGGGCAGGATTGTTAGTTTTGGCTCTAGCGATACTACTTTTGCTGGCATGCGTGGCAGTGTTTGGCAGGTTTCTTCCATGGGCATTTAAGGGGATTTATCATTTATGCAAAAAGCCTTTTGCAAAGAAGGAGGCACAGACTGTATGAAAAAGTTTACAAAAATTACACTATGGATGACTGCAATACTGTTAGTAACAGGATTAGGGTTTCTAATTGCCGGTACGGTAATTGCAGGTGGAACGGATGTTTTGAAAGCACAGCTTAGAAGCGGCGATTTAAACTTTGGAAACTGGCATTTTGATGATGGTGTGTATTATAAGGGTGATAAGGAAATTGACGTGGCAGATGTTGTAAAAGATGCCATGCATCTGCTTCCGGCAGGTGAAGAGCAGATTACGGATGAGTTTGCGAGTGATATCACCTGCATAGAGATAGAGACAGATATATCTAATCTTACAATTAAACCATCGAATACAGATAAGTTTGTAGTAAATTTAGAAGAAGGATATACAAAATATTATGAAGCGGATGTACATGATGATACACTGATAATTCGTTATGATGTCAAGGGTCAGACATTTAAACAGGGTCCGAAAATTGTAGTAGAAGTGCCAAAGAACCAGAAGTTAGAACGCATATATATCAATACAAAGTTAGGAGAAGTGAATCTTAGGGAATTGGAGCAGAAAACAGAAGAATTGGAAATTTATTCTGATCTGGGAAATGTCCATATAGAGGATTGTAGGATGAATGGAAGTTGTACAGTGTCTGCTGCCATGGGAGATATTAGCATAGAGGATTCAAAGTTTAAGGAGGCAGACTTGAATGCCGATATGGGAAATATCGACTTTTCCGGTGCAGTTACAGAGGGTATGAACGGGCAGGCCGATATGGGAAGCATTGATGTAGAATTGGATGGTTTTTCCGAGGCATATAATATACAACTTTCTACGGATATGGGAAGCGTAGTGTATGAAGGTGAAAAACAGGGTAATTCGTTTGATTCATATCCAGCGGAGGCAGAAGCATTTATCGTGTTAAATTGTGATATGGGTGAAGTAGAGTTATCTTTCGAGTAAAATGAAAAGTGTTGTTGTAAAATAATTTATTGCCGCAATGAATTATTTTCAACAACACTTTTTTTGCAGCGTGAAAGTAGTATAATTGGGAAGGGAGGGGAAAAGATGCAGGTAGTAGAAAGTTTTTTATGTGGAAAAGAGAATAATCCGAAAACTTGTGAAGATGGAATTTTTATAGGTGAGCATTTTGTTGCAGTGATTGATGGTGTAACCGCGAAAGGGCACCGCTTATGGGACGGACATAAAAGCGGCTATTATGCCAAAGAAATTCTGCTGGAATACTTAAATCGGAAATATATCGAAAAGCAGGAACCATTGGAATTACTGAATAATTTAAATAAGGTTTTAAAGGATGCAGTCGCAGTAAGTAAAGAATGGTTGCAACCTGAGGAATATCCAAGGGCATCAATTATTATCTATAACGATTATTATAAAGAAATCTGGAATTATGGTGACTGCCAGTGCAGTATCAATGGAATCGCGCATACGCACACAAAGGAGATAGATGTGATCAATGCAAAACTGCGTGCAGCACGATTAAAGGAAGCATTAAGAGATGGCATGAGTATGGACGAACTCATCATAAATGACATAGGCAGAGATGCGATTCTGGAAAATTTATTAAAACAGTTTACATATGAGAATAAAAAAGAAAAATTTGGTTATCCGGTCTTAAATGGTATGGGAATCGAAGAAGAAATGTTGTGTATCTATAAAGTGAAAAATGGGGATGAAATTATTTTAGCCAGTGACGGATATCCCAAATTAGGCCGGAGTTTAGAAGAAAGTGAAGCAAAATTACAAAGAATAATAACAAAAGACCCACTGTGTTTTCAGTTATATCCTTCTACAAAAGGCATAAAGGAAGGAAATATCAGCTTCGATGACCGGGCTTTTTGCAGAATTTGCGTGTCAGAACCATAAATTCATCTAGTAAAAAAGTACTTGATATGATAAAATTTTATTATCTATAGGATTTTATGTATGAGGTATGAAATAAATGAATAAAAAGGTAAGAATGACTTTGTGTATCACATCATTAGTGATTACCGGAGTATTATTAGTATTGTTGATTTTTCATGAAAAATGGATAAAGCCAGCAGATTCTGATAATGTGCATCAGCAGATAGATACAGAGACCGAGAATGTAGAAGCGACTGAAAGCATAGCAGAAACAGAGACTGAGCAAGAGGAACCAATTACGATTGTATTTGCGGGGGATGTGCTGATTGCGGCGGCAATGGAACAGAAGCATGAAATGGAAGGCGTTACCGGACTCGTATCCGAGGAACTTTTAGCGGAGATGCAGAATGCGGATATCTGTATGGTGAATAATGAGTTTCAATTTAGTAATCGCGGAACACCGATGGAGGATAAGCAGTTTACGTTCCGTACAGACCCGAAAAATGTACAGATATTATTAGACATGGGTGTGGATATTGTAAGTCTTGCAAATAACCACTCGATTGATTTTGGGACAGAAGCCTTGCAGGATACATTCGCTACGTTAGATAGTGCAGGAATTTTGTATGCAGGTGCCGGAGACTCAAAAGAACGGGCAGAACAGTTACAGATTATTGAAGTAAATGGGCAGAAAATAGGTTTTTTAGCTGCTACAAGGGTGATTCCGGTCAGCGAATGGAATATCGAATACGGACAGCCGGGATTGTTTGCTACCTATGATGATACCAGATTGGTTGCGTGTATTGAAGCGGCAAAAGAGGTATGTGATTTCCTTACGGTGTATGTTCATTGGGGCATTGAGAGAGAAGCATATCCGCAGGAGTATCAGACAGATATTGCAAAGAATTGTTTTGCGGCAGGTGCAGATTTAATCATTGGAGCACATCCACACGTATTACAGGGGATTGAATTTATAGACGGTAAACCGGTATTTTACAGCCTTGGCAACTATGTATTCGCTCAGACGATTGCAAAAACCGCGCTGGTAAAAGTAGAGATACAGCCGAATGGGGATGTTTCTTATAAGTTTCTTCCGGCTTTTGCAGAAAGTGGCAAGACACAGCTTTGTGAGGAAGATAAGGCAGTGGAGCTTATTGACTATATGAATGAGATTTCGATGAATGCATATATTGATGAAGCAGGAAATGTTTGGGAGAAGCAGTAGAAATATAGAGAATGAAATAAATAGAACTATTCATACAAAAGGAGAAGGACCATGCAGTATATTTTGAAAAATTCGGATTTAAAAGCTACATTTGAAAGTTTTGGAGCAGAGTTGATTTCTTTACAGGATGCAGATGGTAAAGAATATTTATGGTATGGTGACAGTGCATTCTGGGGCAGACATTCGCCGGTTTTATTTCCTTTTGTAGGAAAAGTAAAAGACGGAAAATATCGCTGTAAAGGCAGAGAATATACGATGGGACAGCATGGATTTGCCAGAGATATGGAATTTTCTCTGTTGTCGCAGGCAGACGATGAGATATGGTTTGTATTAGAATCGACAGAGGAGACAAGGGAGAAATATCCATATGATTTCCGTTTAGAAGTGGGATACAAGCTGGTTGAAAATACCTTAAAAGTATTGTGGAAGGTAAGCAATCCGGCGGAAGAAGTACTTTATTTCTCAATCGGAGCACATCCGGCGTTTTTATGTCCGCTAGAAGAAGGAACCAGACAGAGCGATTACTTTTTACAGTTAGATTGTGATAAGGCAGTTTATTCTTCTGCGAGATTAGCAAGCGGTTTATTAATTCGGGAAAAACAGACTTTAGAATTAACGGATGGCAGATGTCAGATGACAGAAGGATTTTTTGATATGGGTGACAGAGGTACCTATATTTTTGAAAATCATCAGATAAAAGAGGTTGCATTAGTGAGACCGGACGGCAGACCTTATGTGACGGTATCCTTTGATATGCCGTTGGTAGCAGTATGGTCGCCAGAGAAAAAACAGGCACCATTTGTCTGCATTGAACCATGGTGTGGCAGATGTGATGCGGAGGATTTTGAAGGAAGTCTTGAAGAACGTGAATGGGCAGAACAGCTTCCTTGTGGTCAGACATTTGAGACAGGATATGATATTCGTATTGATAAATAGACAGTATCAGGGGGAGAGATATGGAAGTTTTAACAAAAGCAAGATTTGAATCAGAACCAAATGAACGTGAAACGCGTAATTTACAGGTGGCGTATGAGGCTGCTTGTGAAAGTATAGTATTATTGGAAAACGATGGAACACTTCCGATTTCGCTTGGAAAAGTGGCGTTGTACGGTGCAGGTGCAATGAGAACGATAAAAGGCGGCGGCGGTTCCGGTGAGGTAAATGAGCGTCACAGCGTTACGATTTATGAAGGCATGAAGGACGCTGGTTTTACGATTGCATCCGAGAAATGGCTCAAGGAATTTGAAGCAGAATACATAAGAGAAGAAGAACGCTATCATAAGAATAAATTAAAAAATATCATTACAGGAAAAATGTCTGCGATGGCAGCATTAGAGAATTTTCCGGGAATTGAAGGAAGATTGATTTCTGAGAAAGACGTAAAAGAAAGCGATACAGACACCTGTATTTACGTTTTGAGCCGTCAGGCGGGCGAAGGTATCGACCGTCGCGCCAAAAAAGGTGATATGTTTGTTACGGATGCAGAAGAGGCAAACATTACATTTTGTGCAAAGCATTATAAGAAATTTATTTTAGTGATCAATGCAGGAGCACAGTTAGATGTATCATTTCTTGACAAAATAGAAGGTATTAATGCGGTAATGTTTATTTGTCAGTTAGGAACTGCAGGTGGAACAGCAGTGGCTGATATTTTATCCGGAAAAGTTGCACCATCCGGTAAACTGGCATCTACCTGGGCAATGAAGTATTCTGACATTCCATTTTCGGATGAATTCAGCTACCTGAATGGAAATCTCGAGGATGAATACTATAAGGAAGGTATCTATGTAGGATATCGCTATTTTGATACATTCGGTGTAGAGCCGCGTTATCCGTTCGGCTATGGATTAGGCTATTCAGAATTTGAAATGAACATCGAAAAAATTGATGTAGACGGAACAACGGTATATATCGATGTAGAGGTGAAGAATATCGGAACCGTTCATGCAGGAAAAGAGGTAGCAGAGGTATATATCAGTGCGCCGGCGGGCAAGATGGATAAGGAGTACCAGAGTCTTGCAGGTTTTGCTAAAACCAGAAATTTGGCACCGGGACAAAAAGACCGTGTGCGGGTTGCAGTGGATATGTGCAGTATTGCAAGTTATAGAGAGTCGGATGCCTGCTTTGTATTGGAGGCAGGTGATTATATCGTGCGGCTGGGTAACTCTTCACGTAATACAACGCCTTGTGCAGTACTTGTAATTGAAGAAGAAGTAGTTGTTTCTAAACATCAGAATATATGTAAAGTACAGAAAAAATTTGAGGAATTAAAGGCACCGACACCTGTGTCTGCGGCTGTATTAAAGGCAGTTCCTCGTATTACGATTGAAAAAGATAATTTTGGTATGATTGTATATCCATACGATACACCGACCAGCCTTGCATACACAGAGGCACAGTATTTTGTAGATGAGTTATCATTGGAGGATATGGTTGATATCGTAGTTGGTGCCGGCATGTATAACAAAGGGAATAAATTCGACATGCCTGGTTCTGTGGGAAATACGACCTCTAAGTTCTGGGATAAGGGCTTAGTGAATGCGACCTTATGTGACGGTCCGGCAGGGTTGCGTATTCAGAAGCGTACGGCGTTAATTAATGATAAAAAGACCAAGATGATTGACCCTCCATTGTCTATTTATGAAATGATGCCAAAGTTCATAAAGAAATTTGCAATGGCAGACCCTGACAAATCTACCGTATTGTATCAGTTTACAACGGCATTTCCGGTTTCAGCGGCGATGGCGCAGACATGGAATACAGAACTTTTATATAAAGTAGGTCGAGCAGTACAGGAAGAAATGGAAGAGTATGGTTGTACCTTCTGGTTAGCACCTGCGCTAAATATTCATAGAAATCCGTTGTGTGGACGTAACTTCGAATACTATTCAGAAGATCCGTTTTTAACAGGTGCCTGTGCAACAGCGATTACAAAAGGTGTGCAGTGCAAAGACGGATATTATGTAACAATTAAGCATTTTGCATGTAATAATCAGGAAGATAATCGTAAAGGCGTATCAAGTAACGTGAGTGAACGTGCACTCCGCGAAATCTATTTGCGTGGTTTTGAAAAACCGGTTCGTGAAGCAAATGCAAAAAGTGTCATGACATCTTATAACAGGATTAATGGAGTATACACACCAAACAGCTACGACTTATGTACGAAAGTATTAAGACAGGAGTGGGGCTTTAACGGTGTAGTTATGACAGACTGGTTTTCTACCAGCAAAGGCTGTGCCAATAATGCTCTTGCGATGGCAGCAGGCAATGATTTAATCATGCCAGGCGGAAAGTATGACAAGAAAGAAATCTTAGCAGGCGTTAAGAACGGTCTGATAGAAGAAGCAAATGTCAGACGTTGTTGTGAGCGTGTGGTAAAGGCGATTATGGACAGTGCATTACAGAAGGAATTCATGGAGTAAAAGGAGAAACAAAATGGCAGAGCAGATTACAAGAATTAAACGTGAATTAGTACATAGCGGAACCATTTTAGATATTTATAAAGATACAATGGAACTTCCAAATGGCAAGACGGAGGAATGGGATTTTGTATCTCATAGAAAAGGTGCCGCTGCGGTGGTTGCGGTCAGAGATGACGGCAAATTGTTAATGGTACGTCAGTATCGTCCATCGTTAGAGCGAGAGACATTAGAGATTCCGGCAGGTGCCAGAGACAGTGTAACAGAAGATACAAAGGTGACCGCAGCCAGAGAGTTAGAAGAAGAAACAGGTTATCGCAGTGACAATATTGGATTTTTGATTTCGCTTAAAACAACAGTCGCTTTTTGTGATGAATTTGTAGATGTTTATCTTGCAAGAAATCTGGTAAAAACAGAGCAGCATTTAGATGACGCTGAAGATATTGCAGTAGAAGCATGGGATTTAGATGAGCTTTGTAAACTTATATATCAGGGCAGAATGCAGGATGCCAAAACAGTAGCTGCGATATTGGCTTATAAAAATATTAAGAGCATGGATGCGGGAGATTACTGCCCGGGTCGTTCCTAGTTTTTCGTGCACAAATTTGTGCCAAAGACCCAAAGCTTGCAAGTGATAGTGATAAGGAAAAAGGGAGGTTTGCAGTATGGGGAATAAGGAAGAGATGACAATGACATATTCCGGAATTGTAGTAGCAAATGGCAAAAAGAAAATATCTGTAACATTCCGTGCAGGAGATGCCTATGCAGAGAGTTATATACCGGACTGCAAAATCACCAAAAGTGTAGGATTTGAACAAGATGAACTTGTAATGTTGGAAAAATACTTACAGATGAATCAGGTAGAAATAGCTAAGAAAGCGAAAGAAATCAGCGGTTTGCGAGGTTTTATGCAGTAATGATACAACAGGAACAGATAGATATTTTAAATGTTGATGAGATGACGAATGGCTTATGTATGGCGGGCGAAGCATGTTTTAAGCGAGGGGAATTTAAAGAAGCGTTAGAACTATTATTACGCTGTATCAGAGCACCGAAAAGTGTAGATACAAAGTATTCCGAAGTAAAAAGCTATTATTTGTCCGGCTTGATATATGGCTATCTCGGACAGGAGATTCTCTCGAAAGAAAATCTCTTAAAAGGGATTCAGTTAAGTCAGGTGGGAGGATATGTGCGAGAACAGATTGAGTGCTATATAGCACTTGCATTCTTTCATAGAAATCTCGGGGATTATCAAGGTGCCTTAGCGTATCAGGAAAAAGCATTGCCATTGATAAAAAGTTTAGAAGAATCTGAGCCGGAGACTGCGACTAATATAGAAACCCTCTGTCTGGCTTATCAGGGCTTGATTTGCGCCAAACAGGGAAAGTTTACAGAGGCAGAAGAATTTTTAAGAAAGACCGGGAATCTGACCGGAAAAACAGCTGAGCATACACATCTGATACCGGTATTAGAATTGAATTTGCAGTTGGCTCTGGCAAAAGAGAAAAGGCCAGTGTTTGAACAATATTTTAAGCGGTTATTGGAATTGCCGATATTAGAAGAGGGCTTTTTTGAAACGCTGGAGTATTATTTTGATATATGTACATTCCTTTTTGAGAAAGGCATGCAAAAGGAAGTTAGAGCGCTTTTAGATTATATAAAGAGTTATTACGATATGCTTCCATTAGCGTATTTGAAATATGATATCCATAATTTCGAATTGACGTATGCCAAAAATTATGGCGATGAAGAAGCGCAGTGGCAGGCAACGCAGAATCTGTTGGCAATCATGCCGGAATATGAAGCAGAGCAGCAGAGAGCAAAATTATATAGTTTTGATTATATAGAGTTTTTGCATCAGGAGCGTGATTTATCTGCCAAGATGGAACAAAAGAGTAAGTTAGATCCGATGACGGGGCTGTTTAACAAATTTACGATTGAATTTTTGGTGGATGAATATTTTTCTCAGATGGATGAGGAAAGTGCAGCGGCACTTTTAATCATTGACATGGATCATTTCAAACAGATTAATGACACGTTGGGGCATTTGGCAGGAGATGCTATCTTAACGGATACGGCTGCGGTAATACGGCGTTTCTTCAAAGGAGATGCTTTGTGTGGCCGTGTTGGCGGAGATGAGTTTATGGTTTTTGTAAAGGACGTAGAGGATGTCTCTTCTTTGCTTTTGCAGGCGGAATTCCTGCGTCAGGAAATTGCAAAAACGACATCGGAGAGAAATATTACCATTGCTATTCAGGCAAGCGTAGGAGTGGCAGTGTCTACGGCAGGTTATAGAGACTATGCAAGTATGTTTACAGCGGCTGATGAAGCACTGTATCGTGCCAAAAAAGAAGGTCGCAACCGGATATGTGTGATTGAGTAGAGAACTGACGAGTGAATTAAAACAAATATATTGTGTGTTTGCGATATATTGTGTTATAATAAAAAAGTACTAGAAAACAAAACAAATAGAAAATAAATGGAGGGTTTTAACAATGCAATTGACAAAAGCAGGCTTACAGGACAGAGCAGCATGGGAAGCAGCAGGCTATAAGCTTCCACAGTTTGACCGTGAACAGGTAACAGCTAACACAAAAGAGAATCCATTCTGGGTACACTTTGGTGGTGGTAACCTTTTCCGTGCGTTCCAGGCAAATGTAATGCAGAACATCTTGAATGAAGGCTTAATGGACAGAGGTATCGTAGTAGCAGAAGGTTTCGACTACGAAATCGTTCAGAAAATGAATCATCCACATGATGATTACCACATTTTAGTTACATTAAAAGGTAATGGAACTGTTGAAAAAACAGTAGTTGGTTCTGTAGTAGAATCATTAGCATTAGACTCAGCTAACGAAGCTGATTACAGCCGTTTAAAAGAAATCTTTACAAAAGATTCTTTACAGATGGGTAGTTTCACAATCACAGAAAAAGGTTACAACCTTTGGATGCCAGATGGAAGCTATGCTCCAGCAGTAGCAGCTGATATGGAAGCTGGCCCGGAAAAACCAAACAGCTACATTGGTAAAGTTGCTTCATTACTTTACGCTCGTTACCAGGCAGGTGCAAAACCAATTTCTATGGTTTCTATGGACAACTGCTCACACAACGGTGATAAATTATACGCAGCAATCTCTGCATTCTCTAAAGAATGGTGCAAGAGAGGCTTAGCAGATGCAGGTTTCGAAGCTTACATCGATGATAAGAATAAAGTTGCATTCCCATGGTCAATGATCGATAAAATCACACCAAGACCAGACGCTTCTATCGTAGAAATGTTAGGAAAAGATAACATCGACGGATTAGAAACAGTTAAGACAACAATGGGAAGCTTCGTAGCTCCATTCGTAAACGCAGAAGAGTGTGAATACTTAGTAATCGAGAACGCATTCCCTAACGGATGCCCAACAGAATTAACAAAAGGCGGTATTATCTTTACAGAACGCGAAACAGTAGATAAAGTTGAGAAGATGAAAGTTTGTACATGCTTAAACCCACTTCATACAACACTTGCTGTATTCGGATGTATTTTAGGTTATGACTTAATCTCTAAAGAAATGCAGAATCCTTCATTAAAGAAATTAGTTGAAGGTGTTGGTTATGTAGAAGGTTTACCAGTAGTAGTTAACCCAGGTATCATGGATCCTAAGGAATTCATCGATGCAGTAGTTAACGTACGTATCCCTAACCCATTCATGCCAGATGCTCCACAGCGTATCGCAACAGATACATCACAGAAACTTGCTATCCGTTTCGGTGAGACAATCAAAGCTTATGCAGCATCTCCAGAATTAAACGTAGCAGACCTTAAGTTAATCCCATTAGTATTCGCTGGATGGTTACGTTACTTAATGGCAGTGGATGACAATGGTAATGCATTTGAATTAAGTGCAGACCCAATGCTTCCAGAAGTTTGCCCAGTAGTAGCAGATGTGAAACTTGGCGAAGCTTGTGACGTTAAGGCTACATTAAATGATATTCTTGGCAATACAAAGATTTGGGGCGTTAACCTTCACGAAGTTGGTATGGCAGATTTAGTATGCCAGTACTTCGAAGAAATGATCACTGGACCAGGTGCTGTTGCTAAAACACTTGAGAAATATGTGTAAGCCAAACACAATAAGGAATTATAAGTTAATTTTAGGGCGTCGCAAGAGCGGCGCCCAATTTGTGTAGATAGATATAGTTAGAAATTAGGATTGACCATTGACTTTATAGTAATAAATGATATAATCA
This sequence comes from Roseburia sp., assembly GCA_045531555.1. Classification (GTDB taxonomy): domain Bacteria; phylum Bacillota; class Clostridia; order Lachnospirales; family Lachnospiraceae; genus Roseburia. The sequence goes on from JAZSEF010000008.1 coordinate 13,240, forward strand.
AAAGTAGAACAAATGTTCTTTGACAAGGGAGGAATACATAATGGCAAATGAACAATATACAGAATGTCTTACGTTAAAAGAGATGAAGTGCATAATTGGAGAAAATAAGTTTGGTTATGTATTCCCACAGGGTGATGTATCAAGCGTTGATAAAATTGAGAAGCTTCTTAGGTTAGCAGGTGGCAAGCCAAATGAATGTGAGATGTCAGATTTTTCGCAAGGTGGAAATGGAAAAGCTAAACCAGAGTATATTATGACTTTCAATGATGATATTCATACAATTATTGTTGTGGAGTGTAAAAATACAGCAAAAAAACACAATAGTGAAAAGTTAAACCATCCGAGCGGTTATGCAGTAGATGGAGTTTTGTATTACGCTAAATTCTTAAAGCAAGAATATAATGTTGTTGCTATTGCAGTTAGTGGAACGAATGTAGAAAATATGAAAGTCAATACGTTTTACTGGATCAAGGGGCAAGATACATATACAGAGTTGGAAAAAGCAAAGGATATTATTTTAGAACCTCAGAATTATATAGAATTGGTAAAAGGTAGTAAGCTTAAAAAGGCATATTCTCTTGATGAAATTAGGAATACTGCTATTGATATGCATAATTCATTAAGAGAGATTAAAGTAACAGAATCTCATAAACCGATTTTTATCGCGGGAATTCTGATTGCATTGAACGATGAAGATTTTTCTAAAAGTTATTCTGTATTAACTTCTTATAAGGCAGTTATGCAAAATATACAGAATGCTATTGAGAATGTGTTACGTGAAAGTGATATAAAGAGTAGTAGAATAAATTATATTAAACAGGTTTTTAATACTCTTTTGGATAATACTAAGTTTGCAGAAATACCTTTGGGACATTCGAAGTCAATTACATGGTATATTGAACAATTAGAAATGAAAATTAAACCAATGATGGATTACGCAGATAGTACGGTTGATGCATTGGGAGTTTTTTATCATGAATTTATAAAATATTCAGGTGGTGACGGTAGTGGATTAGGTATTGTATTAACACCTCAACATTTAACTGAATTTATGTGCGATTTGGCAGGAGTTAATAAGAATAGTCGAGTAGTAGATATATGTTGTGGTTCGGGGTCTTTTTTGGTTACTGCAATGAGCAAAATGTTTAAAGATGCTAACCCAGAAGAAGTAGAAAATATTCGAAAGAATGGATTATATGGTGTAGAGTTTGATGATGGACTTTACACTTTAGCAATTGCTAATATGATTATAAGAAAAGATGGAAAATCGAATATTTATAAAGGGGATTGCTTTAATAAGACTATTACGAGTGAACTGAAAAGCAAACATATTAATATTGGTTTAATTAATCCGCCTTATTCGCAGAAGGATGTAGTTGAGTTGGAATTTGTGGAGCATTTGTTAGATATTTTAACAGTAGGGGGAATAGGCGTTGTCGTTGTTCCAATGAGTTGTGCGATTGGCACAAAGTATAAGGAAGTACGGGAGCGCTTAATGAAGAAAAATACATTAAAAGCGGTCTTTTCTATGCCTGATGATATTTTCTATCCTACAGGCACGAATGTGTGTGTCATGGTTTGGGAAGCGCATACGCCTCATGATGATACACAGGAGACTTTTTTTGGCTATTGTAAAAATGATGGTTTTGTAAAAAGAAAGAAGCTTGGAAGAATTGATGTGGCAGGTAATTGGGAAAAGATTGAGAAACAATGGTTAAAGTTGTATCGTAACAGAGATGTTGTCGATGGGCTTTCAGCAAGATGTGCTGTGTCCCATAAAGATGAATGGTTGTGTGAAGCGTATATGCAGACAGATTATTCTAAACTTACAGTAGATGATTTCCAGAGTACAGTAAAGGAATATTTAGCATACTTGGTAAAATGTGGTGAAGTAAATGAAAATAAGTGATTTGTTTGAGTTACATCAAGGTAATGGTTTAGAATTATATAATATGAATATATCTGAAAATAGTGGAATTAATTTTGTGTCTCGAACGGCACAAAATAATGGAGTTGTTGCACAAGTGGACATAGAGGAAACAAAGAGTCCTTTTCCAGCCGGATATATCACAGTAGCATTAGGAGGGAGTACGTTATCGTCATTTGTGCAGGTAAAACCTTTTTATACGGCATTTCATATTATGGTTTTAGAACCTAAGCGAGAAATGACACTTAAGGAAAAATTATATTACTGTATGTGTATTCAGAATAATGCGTATAGATATAGCTATGGACGACAGGCGAATAAAACGTTAAGAGATATTGTTTTACCGGATTTTATGCCTGAGTGGGTGCAGGATGTAGTAGTTGAACCTGTATCAACGATGAATAAGAAACAGGAAGTTGTGCTGGATACTAAATTATGGAAGGAATATTGCTTAAAAGACTTATTTGATATAGAAAAGGGGAAAAGACTTACAAAAGCAGATATGATTCCTGGTGATGTGAATTTTTTAGGGGCAATTAGTGATAATAACGGTGTAAGAGAAAAAATTGATACAGATATATGTTGGAAATCTAATTGTATTACCGTGAATTATAATGGGAGTGTAGGAGAAGCATTTTATCAGGAGAAGCCATTTTGGGCATCTGATGATGTAAATGTTTTATATGCAAAAAAATGGTGGCTTTTGAATAAATATAATGCATTATTTATTATAACGGTTATCAAAGCTAATAAATACAGGTTTGGTTATGGTCGAAAATGGACATTAGAGAAGATGAAAGAAAGTATTATCAAATTGCCTAGTAAAGATGATGGTACACCAGATTTTGGATTTATGGAGATGTTTATAAAGTCTTTGCCGTATGGTGATAGAATATAAAATGTGAGTAAAAATATAAAAAGTTTATGCAAAGCAGACATCAGATATATAAAATATTTGATGTTTGTTTCTATTTGAGGGAAATGACTTGAGTGTAAGAAAAGGAGGCTATGCATGAAAGAGAAAAATGAAAATAGAAGTGTCATAAAGATTTCCGTGCGTAACCTCGTAGAATTTATCCTGCGGGAAGGTGATATCGACAACCGGTTTGGTCGTAGTGCATCGGCGGAAGCTATGCAGGAAGGAACGCGAATTCACCGGAAAATCCAGCGTCGCAAAGGAAGCAATTACCATGCTGAGGTTCCGTTAAAATTGGTTTTAAGCGAAGAAAAATATGATTTGGTACTGGAAGGCAGAGCAGATGGAATTCAAATTGATCCAGTGCAGAACTATGGAGGAATGGAGACAGAATTTCAAACAGAGACTGAAAGTATCGCTGATTATAGTATGAATTTTAATCACATGCAAATAACCGAAGCTATGCGGGTTACGATTGATGAGATTAAAGGTGTGTATCGCAAATTAGACACGATGACAGGTCCTGTGATGGTGCATAAAGCACAGGCAATGTGTTATGCCTATATGTATGCTGTTCAACATGATATAGGGCGTATTGGTATTCAGATGACGTATTGCAATCTGGATACGGAAGATATCCGTTATTTTACCGAAGAGTTTACGTTTGAAGAATTGCAGGAATGGTTTACTGCTTTAATTGAAGAATATAAGAAATGGGCTAATTTTCAGTATGAATGGTGGAAATGTCGTCAGGAATCCATTCAGGGGCTACAGTTTCCATATGAGTACCGTAAAGGACAGAAGGAGCTTGCAGCGGGCGTATATAGGACGATTAACCGTCGGAAAAATCTGTTTATTCAGGCACCTACAGGTGTTGGTAAGACGATTTCTACGGTATTTCCGGCAGTTAAGGCAGTAGGAGAAGAGTTAGGAGACCGTATTTTCTATCTGACTGCGAAGACGATTACCGGAACGGTAGCGAGAGAAGCTTTTGAATTGCTACGGAAGGATGGTTATCAGGCCAAAATAATACAGATTACGGCCAAGGAGAAAATGTGTCTGTGTGAAGAAATGGAGTGTAATCCGGTGCAGTGTTCATATGCAAAAGGTCATTTTGACAGAGTGAATGATGCAGTGTATGAACTTTTGCAGAAAGAAGATGTATTGCTTAGAGAAATAATATTAGAGCAGGCAAAGGAGCATATGGTTTGTCCATTTGAATTATGTCTGGATTTATCAAGCTGGTGCGATAATATTATTTGTGATTACAATTATGTGTTTGATCCGAATGTTTATCTGAAACGTTTTTTTGCGGAAGGAACAAAGGGAGATTATATTTTTCTAGTAGACGAAGCACATAATCTGGTAGAGCGAAGCAGGGAAATGTATAGTGCACAAGTTTATAAAGAAGACTTCCTAGAGATAAAAAAGCTGATAAAGCGATATGACAGCCGAATAGAGAATGATTGCAATAAATGTAATAAGATATTGCTTGAATATAAAAGAGCATGCGAAAAGTATGTGCTTTACGATAATATCGGTAATTTGGTATTTGCACTGCAGCGTCTGGCATCAAATGTAGATGAATTTTTGCAGAAACATACGGAATTTCCGGAAAGAAAGACGTTGACAGAATTTTATTTAAATATTCGAAATTTTTTAAATATATATGAGAGGGTGGATTCTCATTATGTGATATATTCGGAACATGTGGAAGATGACCGGTTTATGTTGAAATTGTATTGTGTGGACCCATCTGCTAATTTGCAGGAATGTCTAGATAAAGGAAATTCTACCATCTTTTTCTCGGCAACGTTACTGCCGATTCAGTATTATAAAAGTCTGTTATCTACGAAAAGGGATAATTATGCAGTATATGCAGAAACAGCGTTTTCTGAGGAACAGAGGCTTTTGCTGATTGGTCGGGATGTCAGCAGTAAGTATACGAGAAGAAATCAGAATGAATTTGAAAAAATAGCGTCTTATATTGCACAGACAGCGAGAGCAAAACGTGGTAATTATATGGTATTTTTTCCGTCCTATAAGATGATGCAACAAGTATATGAAGTATTTAAAAGTCAGTTTTCTGATGAAATTGACGTACTATTGCAGGAAATTGGTATGAAGGAAGAGGAGAGAGAAAGTTTTCTTGCAGAATTCTCATTAGAACGTGAGAAATCACTGGCAGCGTTTTGTGTGATGGGAGGCATTTTTGGAGAAGGAATCGATTTGAAGCGGGAACAATTAATAGGAGCAATTATCGTCGGAACGGGACTTCCGCAGATTAGTAATGAGCGTGAAATTCTCATGAATTATTACGAGAAGAGGACTGGTATGGGATTTGATTATGCATATCGGTATCCGGGGATAAATAAAGTACTGCAGGCAGCAGGTCGTGTAATTCGTACCATAGATGATGTTGGAGTAATCGAGCTGTTAGATGAGCGGTTTTTACAGAGTGATTATAGAGGTCTTTTTCCGAGAGAATGGGAAACGTATGAGGTTTGTACAGCACAGGATGTGGAACAGTATTTGACTGCATTCTGGAATAAGGAATAAAATGACGCGTTTTGCATAGGATTTGTGCAAATGGATGGGTTCACAACTTCTGAAAAGAGGTGTATGATGAACCCATCTTTTATTATATCTGAAATGTCTGTAACCGGATGGAGGATAGGAGAAAATGTGAGAATTGTTTTTTGGGGAAGTGAGCGAAGAAGTAGTGTTACCTCTAATGTATTGATATTAACAGGTTATCTGGCTTGTCAAAAAGGCTATCGGATTGCTATTTTAGAGTTGGCTGAGGAAACATATGGGATACAGAGTTTTTTTTCGAAAATAAACGAACCATATAGAAGACCTTATATTCATACGTTAGTAAGAAGGCAGTTGTATTACGTTTCTATAGAACAGTGGAGGGAAGAAAAGAGAGAAACGTTGCCGGAATTGATAAAATGGCTGGAATATAATATGGATATGGTATGTATCAATATAGCAAATCGGATAGATACGGAAGCAAGAGAACTGATGTATAGCGCAAATCTTGTGGTAGTTAATCTGAGGCAGAAAATAGAAGCATTTGAGCATTATTTTTCGGCTTATGGGAATTTGTCTTCAAGAATTATGTTTCTGATTGGGAATTATTATGAGGATGGGGAATGTGATAAGGTACATTTACAGAAAAAGTATCGTATCAGAGAGGATGAGTTAGTCGTGATACCGAATAGTCCGGAATATCAGATGGCATGTAGCAGAAAGAAAATAGAAAGGTATTTACGAATGCGTGGTAACCAGCCTATGTCAGCCATAACAAGCCAGTTTATTAAAATGGTAGCGAAAACTGCTGAAGTAGTATGTGAAGCTGTAAGGAAATACAGTTGCAGTAAGATTTTAGATTAGGAGAATATTATAATTAAAAACGAGATGGCGCTTTAAGCGTCATCTCGTTCTGTTTTATCAATTGGTTTTTTAATATATATCTTTTCAATACGATTCTTATCCATCTGTTCTACGCGGAGTAAAATGTCATCGTCAGTTATGATGATTTCATTCTTTTCCGGCAGGTGGTCTAATAAACCAATTAGATAACCACCAATGGTATCATAATCATCAGAGGTAAAGTTTAAATCGAGTTTTTCACAGATGTCATCTAAATTGGCAGAACCTAAAACGATAAATTCACGTTCATTTAACTGCTCAATCGCGTCTTCTTCATCAGTATCGTACTCGTCTCGAATTTCACCAACGATTTCTTCTAATAAATCTTCTAAAGTTATGAGACCGGCAGTTGCACCATATTCATCCAATACGATAGCCAGTGAAATAGAAGATTTTCTCATTTCAATAAACAACTCTGCGGTGTTCTTATGTTCATATGTGAAATAAGGTTCGCGGATGAGCTTACGGATAGAAAAATGTTCTTTGTCAGTACAAAGAAGGATATCCTTCATGTTCAAAATACCAATTACGTTATCTGTATTCTCTTCGTAAACCGGAAGACGGGTAAACATGTTATCTTTAAAGATAGCAATCAATTCGTCGTAAGTACTGTCTACATCAGCAAAAACCATATCGATTCGAGGAACCATAACCTCTTTTGCCTGAGAATCGCCAAAGTCAAAAAGGTTATTAATCATTTCGTGCTCTTCGTCTTCGATAACGCCTTCTTCCTTACTTACATCTATGATAGTCAGTAATTCTTCTTCTGTCATCTGCGTATCAGCGTCGCTAGGCTTTACACCGATTAAGAAGAGGAAGCCCATTGCTAATTTGTTGATAATGAAAATGACAGGAGTCAATATTTTCATTAAAAAAGCAATTGGACCAGCGTATAATAATGCAAGTTTTTCGGCGTGGATGGTTGCCAATGTTTTTGGGGAAATTTCGCCAAAAATCAAAATTAAAATAGTTAACACACCGGTAGCAATACCTGCACCTGCACTACCTAAAAGCTTTGTCGCTAATACAGTAGCGATAGAAGATGCTGAGATATTCACAATATTGTTACCAATTAAAATGGCACTTAAGAGTTTCCCGGAATCTTCCGTAATAGCAAGTACACGTTCTGCACGTTTGTCGCCGGATTCTGCCAAAGTACGTAAACGAATTTTATTAACTGTCATAAGCGCTGTCTCAGCAGATGAGAAAAACGCAGATAATAAAAGTAATACAAATAAAATGATAAACTGAACTATATCACTCGTATCCAAAAATAAATCACCTCATAAAATCTTTCTTATAAATATTCAGAGCCATGTCAGAAAACGCGGCTCTGAATGAATGTACATTATTGCTCAACAGTATAGTTAGGAGCTTCTTTTGTAATATGAATGTCATGTGGATGGCTTTCTTTTAAGGAAGCTGCTGAAATCTTAACGAACTGTCCTTTTTCTTTTAAGTCTTCAATAGTTGGGCAGCCACAGTAACCCATACCGGAACGGATACCACCGATTAATTGGAATACAGTATCTTCAAGCGTTCCTTTGTAAGCAACACGGCCTTCTACACCTTCTGGAACTAATTTCTTAGCATCTGTCTGGAAGTAACGGTCTTTACTACCGTTCTCCATAGCTGCGATAGAACCCATACCGCGGTATACTTTGAACTTTCTACCCTGGAATAATTCGAAATGACCAGGAGCTTCATCACAACCTGCGAACATGCTACCCATCATACATACGTTAGCACCAGCAGCGATAGCTTTTGTCATATCACCAGAGAATTTGATACCACCATCAGCGATGATTGGGATACCAGCTTCTTTTGCAACTTCATAACAATCCATGATTGCAGAAATCTGTGGAACACCAATACCTGCAACGACACGTGTTGTACAGATAGAACCAGGTCCGATACCGACTTTAACAGCGTCAGCACCAGCAGCGATTAAGTCGCGTGTTGCTGCACCTGTTGCAACGTTACCTGCGATAACCTGTAATTCAGGATATTTTGCTTTAATCTGTTTTACAGCTTCTAAGATGTTGCGTGAGTGACCATGAGCAGAGTCAACAACGATAACGTCAACTTTTGCCTTTACAAGTGCATCTACACGTTCCATCATGTTACCTGTAATACCTACACCGGCACCACAGAGAAGACGTCCCTGTGCATCTTTTGCTGAAAGTGGATATTTAATCTGTTTTTCGATATCTTTGATAGTGATTAATCCTTTTAAGTGGAAATCTTTATCAACGATAGGAAGTTTTTCTTTTCTTGCTTTTGCAAGAATCTGTTTTGCTTCTTCTAATGTAGTGCCTTCTAATGCTGTGATTAAACCTTCAGAAGTCATGCTTTCGCTGATTTTCTTTGTATAATCTGTTTCAAATTTTAAGTCACGGTTGGTGATGATACCAACTAATTTGTCGTTTTCGCAGATTGGCACACCTGAGATACGGAATTTGCGCATCAGGTTTTCTGCATCCTGTAATGTATGATCTGGAGAAAGGAAAAATGGATCTGTAATAACACCATTTTCAGAACGTATTACTTTGTCTACCTCTTCAGCCTGTTCCTGAATGGACATATTCTTGTGGATGATACCGATACCACCCTGTCTAGCCATTGCGATAGCCATTCTATGCTCTGTAACTGTATCCATAGCGGCACTCATCATTGGAATATTTAATACGATTTTTTTGGTAAGGTGAGTTGTTAAATCCACCATGTTTGGAGTTACTTCTGAATACTGTGGTACTAAAAGTACGTCGTCAAAAGTAATGCTTTCACCAATAATTCTTCCCATTTCTCATTGTCCTCTCTTTCTCGTGTATATGTAATTAGTTATAAATACGGGCACTTAATATCACGATGATAAAGTAACCCATGATGTATATTTTTGGTATCATAGCAAAAATATCTGACTCTGTCAATGACCTATTTGAGAAGAATATGAAAAATTTAACTATTCAGAGCAATATGCGCAAAATTGCCTTGGCTTTGAACAGAAAATAAATAAAGGAATTCACAATAATTAGCAATTATGATATGCTTTATTATAGTAATGTAGTGTGGTGAAAATAAGAAGGAGAGAGAACAGATTTTTAATATATATTTAAGGAAATGTTTGGGATAGAGAGGTTTATAGAAGATGGAATTTCGACCATGTATTGATATACACAATGGAAAAGTAAAGCAGATTGTAGGTGGCAGTTTAAAAGACGCAGGAAATGTGGCACAGGAGAATTTTGTATCCGAACAGGATGCTCCGTTTTATGCTAATATGTATAAGGAAGCAGGCATCCGTGGCGGACATATTATTCTGTTGAATGCAAAGGACAGCGAATATTATAAAGCTACGAAAGAGCAGGCGTTAGCGGCACTGGCAGCATATCCTGGTGGTTTGCAGGTTGGTGGCGGTATTACGTCTGCGAATGCAAAGGAATTTTTAGAAGCCGGGGCGAGTCATGTGATTGTGACCTCTTATGTATTTCGCGATGGCAGAATTGATTATGAGCGTTTGGAGGAACTGGTGACGGCTGTTGGAAAAGAACATCTGGTACTGGATTTAAGCTGTAGGAAAAAAGATGGTGTGTATTATATTGTAACAGACCGTTGGCAGAAGTTCACAGAGGAAAAGGTGACGCTTTCCTTATTAAATAGATTAATGGGATATTGCGATGAATTTTTAATTCATGCAGTAGATGTGGAAGGTAAAGCAAACGGCATTGAAAAAGAACTTGTAGAACTGTTGGGAAGCTGGGGTGAGATTCCGGTAACCTATGCTGGTGGTGTAGGAAGTTTTACGGATTTGGAGCAGTTGAAAAAGCTTGGACAGAATCGAGTGAATGTCACGATTGGAAGTGCACTGGATATATTTGGTGGGAATATGAAATATGAAGAAGTTTTGGAATATATGAGTATGGATGTGTAAAGAACGTATGATTATATAATTATTGTTTACGAGGTACGAGTGAACAGTAGTACAATAAAAATGACAGAAAGAGGGGAGTTTTATGTATAAAGGGCAGATTATCTGTATTATTATTATCATGTTTATTGGGGTATTACAGTTTTTGGCAGTGAAAAAAGGCACAAAATTGTCGAAACCATCGAAGTGGTTTTCGATACTTTTAGTAATGTCTTTTTTTCAACTTATATTTGATATTGGCTCTGTTTATACAGTAAATCATTTGGATACAGTGTCCCCTATTTTGAATAGAGTGGTACATATTTTTTATATGGGCTTTATGCAGTTATTGTTTTATCTGGCATATAAATATTTGGAAGCAATCATTGAGGAAGAAATAGGAGACCGGATTGTGAAATTGAAATATGCAGAAGTCCCGATTATTCTTGCTACGCTGGGAGTGATTTTTTTGCCTCTTGTGTATATTGAAACACCGCTTGGGAATTATTCGTATGGACCAGCGGCGTTTACGCTTTATATTGGTGTGGCAATCTATATTATATTGATTGTTCGGAATTTGAAAACATACTGGAGCGATATCCCGGTAAAGCAGCGTACCGCAATGTTTATCGTAATTTTGAGTGAAGTGTGCGTGGCGATTTATCAGATTATGATACCTACGGCACTGATTACCTGTATGGCAATTGTATTATTGAATCTCGGCATTTATCTGACGACGGAGAATCCGGACGCAGTATTGGTTGAATTACTTGCAAAAGAAACGAAGCGTGCAGACGTGGCAAATCAGGCAAAAACAGACTTTTTGGCAAAAATGTCGCATGAAATCAGAACACCGATTAATGCAGTTTTAGGTATGAATGAAGTGATTCTTAGAGAATCAAAAGAAGAACATATCAGAGGTTATGCAAAGGATGTAGAAGGTGCAGCGAATTCGCTGCTTAGTATCATAAATGATATCTTAGATATTACCAAAATCGAAGCAGGTAAAGTAGAGATTATTCCGGTCGAGTACGATTTTTCAAGTATTGTGCATGATGTGACGAATATGATTTCTTTTAAAGCTAGAGCAAAATCATTGGATTTTAGAGTGAGTATTGATGAGAACATTCCAAACCGCTTGCTAGGAGATGATGTGCGTATCAGGCAGATTCTGGTGAATATTTTAAATAATGCTGTAAAGTATACGCATGAGGGAAGTGTGGAATTGGATATCTGTCTGCTACCTTGTGAAGAAACAGATTGTGTAAAACTTGCTTTTTCGGTGCAGGATACGGGAATTGGAATCAAAGAGGAAGATATTCCAAAACTTTACGAGCCGTTTGAGAGAATTGAGGAAAAACGGAATAGAGGCATTGAGGGAACAGGACTTGGTATGAATATTACCATGCAGCTTTTGGCATTGATGGGAAGTTCGCTTAAGGTGGAGAGTGTATATGGAGAAGGTTCTACTTTTTCGTTTGTGTTAAAACAGGAAGTGGTGGATATAGCTCCAATCGGTAATTTAGAGGAGCGGATTCGAACAAAGGCGAAGGATTATACATATCAGGGGACTTTTACTGCTCCAAGTGCATCCGTGTTGGTAGTGGATGATAATGCGACCAATTTAAAAGTTATGGTGAATTTATTGAAACCGACGAAAATCGCAGTAGATGTGGCAGACGGAGGGTATGTATGTCTGGAAATGGTGCAGAAAAAACATTATGATTTGATTTTCTTAGATCACATGATGCCGGACTTGGATGGTATTGAGACGCTGCAGCGAATGAAGGAAATGCGCGATTCTGTGTGTGAGGGAGTTCCTGTGATTGCACTGACGGCTAACGCAATTACCGGTGCCAAAGAAATGTACTTATCGAAGGGCTTTGATGCGTTTTTGGCAAAGCCAATTGTGCCGGAAAAGTTGGAGCAGATGATGGTAGAAATGCTGCCGGAAGATCTGGTGGTATTTGAAATGGATGAAGCTGTTACTAATGCTTGCGGTGGTGACGGGGATGGAAGTCAGGTATTGCGGTGCGAGAAGCGGGAGCTGCCGGAAGTGTCAGAGGATTTGCTTCCAGCAGTTGAGGGAATCGACTGGAATTATGGCTTGTTGCATTTGAAAGATGCACAGTTGTTGAAGGATACGGTAATTGATTTTTACCGGACGATTGATTCAGAAGCGGATGCTTTGGAAAAATGGTATGGGCAGATAGAAGTCAGTGAGGAAGCATTGAGGCAGTATCGTATCAAAGTGCATGGAATGAAGAGTTCAGCGGCATTAATTGGTGCAGCACCGTTAAGTGGTGTTGCAAAATTATTGGAATATGCTGCCCATGATAAAAAAATGGAAGTGATACATGCTGTGACGTCCGTTTTTCTAGAGGATTGGAGAAGTTATAAAGAGAAGTTAAGCACTTGTCTTCCGAAGGAAGAAAAAAAGAACGTAGAGGATGTATCTGTGATAATGGACTTGCTAGATGCACTGGGTGTTGCTATGGATGAGATGGACATTGACGCATCAGATGAAATCATGGAAGAGATTCGTCGGTATGAATATGCAGAAGAAGTACAGCAACTGATTGATGAATTGAGTACAGCGGTTGTGAATTTGGACGGAGAGCGTGTATCGAATTTTATCGGGCAGATATCAGAGAGAATCTAGTCATTGCATGTTCGTTTATGTTTGGATGGTACAAAATGTTTGATATCCGAATGTAATAAGAACAGAAGATTAGGGAATGTTTGAGGAAGGTGGAACAGATGAAGGGGTTAAATAGGACGCAGCTAAAAGTGATTGCAATTATTGCAATGGTGATAGACCACACTGCCTGGGGCTTTGTGGAGGCGATGACGCCATTGGGACAACTTATGCATATTATTGGAAGACTGACACTTCCAACGATGTGTTTTTTCGTGGCAGAAGGTTTTCGTCATACTTCGAATAAAAAGACATATCTGGGGCGTATGGCATTCTTTGCTGCAGTTACGATTATACCGTTTTATGTCTTTTTCCATGAAACATATGATTATAGGCAGAATATTATTTTTGATTTGATGCTTGGCCTTCTTATGCTGATGGTATTAGAAAGTAAGAAGCTGATAAAATGGCAGAAGGTAATCCTGGCGGCATTGTTATTTACAGTATCTGCGGTAATCGGCGGTTGGGTTATTGTACCGATTCTATTCATCATTGCTTTTTATTATGGAAAAGATTTTAAAACACAGGCAAAATGGGTCTGTGTGATTACGATTACACTAGTTGCATTTTTAGTGATTGCTACAAATTTAAATCAGATATACCATTTTTCAAAGTATGACTGGTTGTGGTATGAAGAATTGTATTTGTTGGGATTTATGCTGCCATTGCTTTTGTTAAAACACTACAATGGAGAAAAAGGACCGAATATCGGAAAGTATTTCTTCTACTTCTTCTATCCGGCACATTTCCTCGTACTGGCAGGGATAAAGGCAGTTGTGGCGGGCTTGACGATACACCAGATTTATATAGCTGTACATATCATCGGGTTATTGATCGGTATGGTGATTTTAATCCGAGTGGTTTTAGCAAAGCCTTCTAAGGGACAGACAGCAGGAATTGTTCTTATCATGTCAGCATGTACTTATATTTTTGGATTTGTGGTTGAAATTGTGTCAGTGGAGGTTAGTGGATTCTATGCGGGTACATTGGTGCAGTATTTTGGCGAGTGCATCTTGATGATAGGATTTACTATGTTTATGGCGGAGATGTGTCATAGAGAGGTGCCGGCATTCATCTATGGATTGGAAGGTACCTTAGGCGTGATATTCATGTGGATGTTACTTACTACTAGAGAAAATCATATTTTTTATAATTCTATGAGTGTAAGTAACGATGGACCATTTCCAAGATTTGTATTGGATAGAGGAATAGGTTTTTTACTATTTGTTATATATTTGGTGATAGTTTGTGGAACATGTCTGGTATTTTGTATCATTGGAATCGTGAAAGGAACAGGAGCAGAACGGAAACGAATTCTATGTATGGCATGTGCGATGCTGTGTCCGTGGGTACCGAATCTGATTCGGGAGATGGGACTTACCGGAGGTTATGAGGTGCCTGCACTGGGCATTGCAGGTGCGATTGTGCTGGTTGCTATGGCACTGCTTCGCTATGGCTATTTTGATTCGATTGCACTTGCCGGAGAGAATGCATTGAATCATGGAAAAGAAGGCATCATGGTTATCAATACAAAACACGTGATTACTTATTATAACAATCGTATGGCAGAGCTGTTTGAACAGATTTCTTTGAAAGAAAATGCGTACAAAAACAAATTGCTGGAGGATATTTTCGAAGGCAGAGTACAGACGATTGAACGGGATGGCCGTATGTATGAGATGCGTGTGGAAGCCCTGATGGAGGGACGCTATTTACAAGGTTATATGTTATGGAGCTTTGATGTGACCGAGCATCATGCCATTTTAAAACAAATCAAAGATATGGCAGATAAGGATGCGCTAACCGGTGTTTATAACAGAACTTGTTTCCAAAATCTGTTGGAAGAATATTTTTCCGAAAAAGGAAATGGTGCATTATTTATGATGGACATCACCAATTTCAAAACGATAAATGATAGGTATGGTCATCAGGCTGGTGATGAAGTGTTGGTGAAGTTTGGACAGGTTTTATTAGAGCAGGGAGAAAATACGCTTGCCTGCCGTATCGGCGGTGATGAGTTCTGTTTGTTCTACAAAGAAGTCCTTGATGCAAAGGAATTGGAAAAAATTGCCGATAAAATAAGAGGAGATTTTGAAGCAAAGACAGCGGGAAGTAAATACGCAGAAGTAGCTACCATATCCATCGGTATCACCAGAACTTTAGATATGGTAGGGAGAGATTTTGAGAAGCTTTACAGCAGTGCGGATAAAGCACTTTACGTAGCGAAGAATAGAAGTAAAAATTCATATTACATATTATAAAATGGTTGGGGTGACCTATGGCAGCGTTACTTTTTAAAAATGGAAAAGAACGGGAAATTGAAGAATTAAGACAACAGTTGCAGGAACTGGAACAGAAATACGCAGAGCTGGAAGAAGCAAGCAGACTGGCGGAAGAAGAGCGAAAACAGGCACTTGCAGCAGACGATGCGAAGGGAAAATTTTTAGCACATATGTCTCACGAGATTCGGACACCGATTAATGCGGTGCTTGGTATGAATACGATGATTCTTAGAGAAACAAAGGACATGCAGATAAAAGAATATGCCCTTGATATTCAAAATGCCAGTCAGAATCTGTTGTCGCTGATTAATGATATTTTGGATTTTTCTAAGATTGAATCTGGGAAATTAGAAATCATTCGTGTGGAATACGATGTGAGCAGTATGATTCACGATATTTCGAATATGATTTCAGCAAAGGCACGTGATAAAAAGCTGAAATTTGCTATTCATCTGGATGAAAATCTGCCATCCAAGTTATTCGGTGATGACGTGCGAATTAGACAGATTTTGGTTAATTTGCTGAATAACGGAGTCAAATATACCCATCAGGGCAGTGTATCTTTAAGTATTAAGGGGCGGAAACAGGATGGTAAAGTTCTGCTTGATTTTGAAGTGGCAGATACCGGAATAGGAATTAAGCAAGAAGATATTTCCAAACTTTTTAAGGAATTTGAGCGCATTGAAGAAAAGAGAAATCGTAATATTGAGGGAACGGGACTTGGAATGAATATTACTGTTCGGCTTTTGGCGTTAATGAATAGTACGCTTCAGGTCGAGAGCGAGTATGGAAAGGGTTCAAAGTTTTCTTTTACAATAGAGCAACAGATTGTAGATTCTACACCGATTGGCAATCTGGAAGAACGTATTCGTGAGCAGTCAGTAGATTATTCTTATATGGAGGTATTCACAGCACCGGATGCACAGATCCTCGTGGTGGATGATAATGCTACAAACCTGAAGGTTTTTGTGAGTCTTCTTAAGACTACGAAAGTGAATGTAGATGTGGCAGACGGTGGTAAGGCGTGCCTTGAGATGGTCAAAAAGAAACGGTATGATTTGATTTTCCTCGACCATATGATGCCGGATTTGGATGGTATTGAGACGCTTCATCGTATGAAAGAAATGCCGGATTCCATGTGTGACGGTGTTCCAGTAATTGCCTTGACAGCTAACGCGATTACCGGTGCCAAAGAAATGTATCTGGCAGAAGGGTTCGATGCATTTTTATCAAAACCAATTAATCCGGAAAAATTAGAACAGATGATATTACTTTTATTGCCACGTGACCTGCTGGTTTTTGAGGTGGAGGAAGATGGTGATTGTAATGGTGATACGGAAGAACGATCGGGTATTAAAGAAAGGCAGCGTGAGAAGTGGGAGCTGCCGGAAGTGACAGAGGATTTGCTTCCAGCAGTCGAGGGAATCGACTGGAATTATGGCTTGTTGCATTTGAAAGATGTACAGTTGTTGAAGGATACGGTGATTGATTTTTACCGGACAATTGATTCAGAAGCGGATGCTTTGGAAAAATGGTATGGGCAGATAGAAGTCAGTGAGGAAGCATTGCGTCAGTATCGCATCAAAGTGCACGGAATGAAGAGTTCAGCGGCATTAATTGGTGCAGTGCCGTTAAGTGGTGTTGCAAGACTACTTGAATATGCGGCAAGAGATGGTATACTAGAAGTGATTGAAAGTGTGACACTGGTGTTCCTTACCGACTGGCGAAGTTATAGAGAAAAACTAAAAGTGTGTATACCGCAGGAAGAAAAGCAGGAGATTGCAGATATGTCTGTGGTAGTCGACTTATTAGAGCATTTGCGTATAGCAATGGATGATATGGATATCGATGCTTCGGATGCAGATATGGAAGAACTTCGCAAGTATGAATTTGGTGAGGAGATACAGACACTGGTAGATGCGCTTGACACAGCGGTTGTGAATTTAGACAGCGATGGCGGGGCAGAACTGATAGAGAAAATCATAGGAAAACTACGAGGATAAAGGAGAAGAAAAGGTTATGAAACGAATTTTATTAGTGGGAAAGCTGAATAATAATACAAGGGAGTTATTTGAACGTCTTTCAAGAAGATTTCAGGTGCAGGTATCTGCTGAAAAGACGGAAATTGTGCAGGGTATGATTGAAGTTACCAGCCCGGATATGGTGTTGTTAAATGTCATGGAATATGAAGATATTGACGACAGTGTTTTAGGATTGTTGGAGAATACATATGGGGATATTCCAGTATTGGTATTTGGCACACAGGCTAGCTGTAACCGCTATAAACCATATTTTGAAAAGGAACAGTTCGTAGAATTAAACCGTCCGGTAAGCCAGGATGTTTTGATGCAGTGCTGCTATCAGATGACAGAAGGAGCCGGTACTACAGCAGCGAAACATCATGTAAATGCGGAACAGGAAATGAAGAAAATTCTTGTAGTAGATGACAGTCCTGTTACCTTACGTGGTATCAAAGCGATGCTTGACAAGGACTATCAGATTGCAGTGGCGACTTCCGGTGAACAGGCATTACATAGCTTGAAAAAGAGACGCCCGGATTTGATTTTGTTAGATTACGAAATGCCGGGATTAGATGGTAGAGAGACTTTGGAGAAAATCCGTGAAGACGAAGAGATTTCCAATATTCCGGTTATCTTCTTGACGGGTGTGGCAGATAAAGAGCATATTGCAGCAGTATTGAAATTGAATCCTGCTGGATACTTCCTGAAACCGGCTGAGAGAGAACGACTGATTGGAGCGATTGAAGAAGTGCTAAGCGGAGCGGATGAAGAGATATAAAAAAGATTTTAATTAATCATAGCAAAAATTAGTAAGATAAAGGATAGAAGAAGTATCTGAATTATGCTAATATAATCATGTAGAATTCCTCTGTTACAAGAGGAGAGAAATGATGAAAAAAACATTAAAAGAATTAACCATTAAGAATAATTTTATGTTTGGTGCAGTTATGTGTGATGAAGATAACTGTAAAGGCTTACTAGAACGAGTTCTTCAAGTTCCGATTGAACGGGTGGAAATTAGTAAAGAAAAAAGTATTGCATATCATCCGGAGTATAAGGGTGTTCGCCTGGATGTATATGCAAAAGATGAGAATAATACTCGTTATAATGTAGAGATGCAGGCTACAAATAAAAAAGCACTCGGAAAACGTGCGAGATACTATCATAGCCAAATTGATATGGAATTGATACGAAGTGGGGAAGACTATGTAGGATTACCAAAGGCATATGTAATATTTATATGTGATTTTGATCCATTTGGTAAAGGCAAGTATTGTTATACATTTACAAATTGTTGCAAGGAAGTTCCAGGATTAAGTCAAGAGGATGGAAGTACAAGTATTTTTCTAAGTACGAAAGGGAAAGATAGAGAATCAGTATCTGAAAAAATTGTTAAATTTTTGGAATTTGTAGAAGCAGACGTATTAGAGAGTGAAAAAGATTTTGATGATGAGTTTGTTAAGAAACTTCAAAAATCTGTGCAAAATATCAAGAATAGCAGGGAGATGGAGGAACGCTACATGTTATTTGAAGAATATTTGAAAGAAGAACGTGCAGAGGCCAGAGAGGAAGGCAGACGCGAAGGAATTCGTGAAGGAAAACGCGAGGGAAGACTTCTGGGAAAAGCTGAATCTGTAATAGAATTACTTGAAGAATATGGAGAAGTTTCGGATACATTACGAAACAGAATCATGGCTGAGACAGATATCGAAACATTGAAAATCTGGCATAAATATGCAGCAAAAGCTGAATCCATTGAACAATTTGAGGAAGATATAAAGATAGTGTAAAGACACATCTATTGTAAATATAAGAGATCATTTCGGGGAAAGTACCTAAAATAAAACGAGTACAGAGGAATTCTATAAGATATAGTAAAACGCATACTGACTTAGAATTTACGAGTTTTATGAGAATATTTATGAGAATATTTTGACTATGAAAGCACTAAAGATTTTAGCGGTCTATGCCGATATTTAATCTAGGATTTTTTTGGAAAAAGATTAGACATATGGACATGTCTTGGAAATCATGGAGGATTAAGTAATGACAGTTATTACTCATAATATGCTGGCGAATTTTTCGAGCAGACAGTTAAATATTACAACAGGGGAAAAAGCAAAATCAGCAGAGAAATTAGGTTCTGGTTATAGAATTAACCGAAGTGCTGATGATGCAGCCGGATTACAGATTTCCGAGAAGATGCGTGCGCAGATAAGAGGTCTTAAAAAAGCATCTAATAATGCTGAGGAAGGTATTTCATTGATTCAGACTGCAGAAGGTGCATTGAATGAAGTGCATGGTGTTTTACAGCGTATGAATGAACTGGCTACACAGGCAGCGAATGATACGAATACAACGATTGATAGACAGGCTATCCAGCAGGAGATGGATCAGTTGAGAGGAGAAATCAATAGAATTTCGAAGGCTACATTGTTTAATGACCGTGAGGTGTTAAGAGTTCCGCAGTTAGTGGAGATTAGTGGTGATGTGTATACAGAGGCTACGATGAACGAAAGAATTGCGATTGGGTTACGAGATGGCAGTATTGCAGCACCTTATGGGGTAGGAATGGATTTTAAGAATGTTACGGCTGATAAACTCGAAGAACTGGCAGGAAAAGAGTTTTCGGCAACTTGTTCAGCAAACTGTGATCAGGTATTTACATTTAGTTTTATCAATGAGGAAGATACTGCAGCTAATCCTTCTAAAGCGGAATTAGATGGCGATAATTTGAATGTAACGATTAATGTAAAAGAAGCAGATATAACAGATGGACAGGGAGTAGTTAATAAGATTATAGAGTTGGTTAAGAACATAAATGATGATACTGACCCAAATAATCCTTTTGTTGGTTATAAAACTGGTGATCCTAGTCATATGTATATTGGTCACGCGAATGGTATTGCAGCAAATGGCACACAGCTCGTAATGTATTCTATTGGTGGTGGACCTACATATTCATCGGGAATGGGATTAGTAAAAGCTAATGACATGTTCGTAGAAGAGATGGGAATTTATTTCCAGATAGGTGCCACAGAAGGTCAGAACTTAGAGTATACAATCAAAACGATTAATGCGGAGACTTTGAAGTTATATGATACAAATGTAATGTCTCATGAAAATGCGACAAAGACCATGACAACGATACAGGATGCAATCACTATTACATCGACATACCGTGCTTACTTAGGTGCAGTTCAGAATCGATTAGAGCATGTAATTGCGAATCTGGATAATACGGCTGAGAATACACAGGCAGCGGAGAGCAATATTCGCGATACTGATATGGCAGCAGAAATGGTGAACCTTTCTAAAAATAATATTTTGGCACAGGTTGGAGAATCAATGTTAGCGCAGGCTAATCAGGCTTCACAGGGTATTTTGTCATTGTTACAGTAAGTAAGGTGGCAGATCGAAGATATTGTCTTGCAATTGTAATTTAGAGTGAAATTCGCTATACCGATGGGAAAAACATTTGTATAGCGTTTTTTTGTAAATAACTTCTTTGAAAGTTCATTGAAATTTCAGGGATTTTAATTAAAGAAGTACTAAATATTTTGGTAATACTTTCCGATATAAACGTTAAGAGTATCAATAGGATAACTTTTGGGTAAATCCAAACAAAAACACATGGAGGTGTATGAAGATGGCAATAGAAGCTATTAAAGGAGCAGGGATGTCGTTTCAGGGAAGTGCGTCATCATCCGCAATGAGAACAGAGAGCGTACAAAGAGTAGAGAGCGCTTCAAACGCAGTAGCATCAGATGCAATCGCACATAAGACAGTAGAGATTTCTACAAAAGGTGCAGATGCCGATGGTGGTGGTAATGGTAGTGCAGGATACCAGCAGATGCCGACGAATGAACAGCTTAAGAGAGCAGTAGAAGAGATTAATAAGAAAGCGAATAACTCAGAAGCAGTTTTCGGTGTTCATGAAGATACGAATCGTATCACGATTAAGATTGTTGATAAAGAGAGTAAGGAAGTTATCAAAGAGTTCCCACCAGAGAAAACTTTAGATATGATTGCTAAAGTATGGGAGATGGCAGGACTCATGGTTGATGAGAAACGTTAGAGAAAGGTAAGGTGAGTATATGCCTATTCGTATAACAGGACTTAATTCAGGCTTGGATACAGAATCCATTATTTCTGCATTGGTATCCAGCTATAATTACAAAACACAAAAATATGAAAAAGCACAGACCAAATTGTCTTGGAAACAGGATGCCTGGAAGGAACTGAATACAAAGATTTATAGCCTTTATACAAGCGTTGGTAACTTGCGTTTTAGTAAAGCATATAACTTGAAGTCGGCAAGTGTGTCTGATAGTACAAAAGTTTCAGTAACTGCCAGCTCAGGTGCTGTAAATGGGACATATAGTATTCAGGTGACAAGTTTAGCAAAAGCAGGTTATTTGACAGGTGCTAAGCTTAGCAAGGATAAAAAAGATGAGAATGGCAATGTGGTAACGGATACAGACGGTAACCCGGTAAAAGAAGGTGCGACATCTGCTACAACCCTCGCTGAGTTAGGATATACTGGAGAAGGGGCTATTACAATTGGCGGAAAAAGCATTACTGTAAAAGGTGATACTAAGATTTCTGATGTCATTGCCGGTTTGAAAGATGCTGGTGTAAATGCTAATTTTGATGAGAAGAATGGTCGTATTTATGTCAGTGCGAAAAATGCAGGTGTGAAAAATGATTTTACATTGGATGGTGATAATGCAGCGTTAGAAGCGTTGGGATTAGTAGTAGATCCACATGATACTTCTGGTAATGGTGCAACACGTATTACTGGTTCAGATGCTACCATTTATGTAAATAATGCCAAGTATACAAATGATTCGAATTCATTTTCTATCAACGGATTGACTATTAATGCATTATCAGTTACCACAACAGAAGAAGCTATGCAGAATGCGTTAGCAAGTGGCATAGAGGCACCAGGAGGAGTAAGTGCAACTGTCTCTGCAGATACACAGGGCATTTATGATAAGATTAAAGATTTCTTAACACAGTATAATGCGTTGATTAATGAAATGGCATCTCTTTATAATGCGGATTCTTCCAGTGGATATGAACCGCTTACTGATGAAGAACGTGATGCAATGTCAGAGACTGAAGTAGAGAAGTGGGAAGCAAAGATTAAAGATTCTTTACTTAGAAGAGATGATACGCTTTCAAGCATTATGAATACTATGACGAATACCATGGCGAAAGGCATTGAAGTGAATGGAAAAACTTTATATCTTTCAACATTTGGTATTAAGACACTTGGATACTTAAACGCACCAAAGAATGAGCATTATGCGTATCATATTGATGGTGACGAAGATGATGTGAATACATCAGGTAATGCAGATAAGTTAATGTCTGCACTTGCAAGTGATCCGGATAGTGTGGTAGAATATATGCAGAAACTGGCGCAGAATTTATATTCGGCTGTTGATGCGAAGATGAAGTCTACTTCTTTAAGCAGTGTATACACCGTATACAATGATAAAGAGATGGCATCTGAGTATAGTGATTATACATCGTTGATTAGAAAGTGGAAAGAACGTTTAGAAGAGCAACAGGATTACTATTATGAGAAATTCGGCGCAATGGAATCAGCGTTAGCCAAGCTTAATAGTCAGACATCTTCGATGTCAGGATTTTTCGGTTAATTAGATTGGTAAAAGATAAAGAGAGCCTGTGGCAGAAATGCCACGGGCTTGTTATAAGGGGAGGCGTAAATGTTACAAAATAAGGGATATGCGGCATATGCAAATAATAAAATTTCTACAGCATCATCTGCAGATTTGGTATTGATGTTATATGAGGGTGCCATTAAGTTTTGTAATCTTGCGATTGTTGCGATAGAGAATAAAGAAGTTGAAAAGGCGCATAAAAATATTATGAAAGTGGAGCGTATTATTCAGGAGTTCCAAATTACTTTAGATTATAAATACGCAACAGCAAAAGATTTTAATGAGGTATATACTTATTTGCTGGAACGTCTCCAGGAAGCAAATTTTAGAAAAGATAAAGCGATTTTAGAAGAAGTATTAAAACATCTTCGTACCATGCGTGATACTTGGAAAGAAGTCATGCGTTTGACAAAGAATGGAACTTTTACTGTATAGGTAAATGTGACCAAAATGTACTGGTATATCAAGTTGTTTTTTGTATATATTTTTCTGCAAGATTTTTTGTGGAAAATATAAAGTATAAAAAAAAACAACCGATATATATAACAAGTAAACAAAAGGTTACTTGGTAACAAGAGTTTCTGAAGGAGCGTACGGCCGGAAGAACAATAGTTACGAAACAACTAATTTTATCACATGTAGCAAGGACGCTACATTATATTCAAGGAGGAAAATTATGGTAGTACAGCACAATATTACAGCGATGAACTCAAGCAGAAACTTAGGTATCGTTACAAATCAGCAGGCTAAACAGTCTGAGAAATTATCTTCAGGTTACAGAATTAACCGTGCAGCAGATGATGCAGCTGGTTTAACAATTTCTGAAAAAATGAGAAGCCAGATCAGAGGTCTTGCAAAAGCTTCTGACAATGCACAGGATGGTGTATCTCTTATTCAGGTAGCTGAAGGTGCGTTAAACGAAACACACGCTATCTTACAGCGTATGAACGAAATCGCAACACAGGCAGCTAACGATACAAATACAACTATCGACAGAAACGCTATCAAAGCCGAAATCGATCAGTTAAAATCAGAAATTACACGTATTGCTTCTACAACTGAGTTCAACAGCCAGAAGATCTTAAATGGTAGTTTCAAGAATAAGAGTTTCCAGGTTGGTGCAAAACAGGGACAGAAAATTAGCATCACAATCAGCGATATGAGAACAACTGCATTAAAGAAACTTTCTAGCATTAAAGTATCTTCTCATGCTGTAGCTGCAAGCGCTATGAAAGTTATTCAGGATGCTATCAATACAGTATCTACACAGCGTTCTAAATTAGGTGCTATCCAGAACCGTTTAGAGCACACAATTAGAAACTTAGATAACATTCAGGAAAATACACAGGCAGCTGAATCACGTCTTCGTGATACAGATATGGCTGAAGCTATGGTTGAGTACAGCAAGAACCAGATCCTTGCTCAGGCAGGACAGTCTATGCTTGCTCAGGCTAACCAGTCTACTCAGGGTGTATTATCATTACTTCAGTAATTTGATTATTACCATTAAAGGGAGTGTCGCAAAATAACTAAATTTTAGTTATGGAGCGATGCTCCTTCTTTTGT
>JAZSEF010000022.1:0-62049 GCA_045531555.1 Roseburia sp.
TTTTCAAATTAGTAGGGGTATGTCCTATATTTATCCCCGACTAAATTTAGCTATTCAACAGTTAGTCGGGCAGATGATTAAAATTGCACCCGACTATTTTTAGATGTTTATCAATTAATCGGACACTATGTCGAAAATTACATCCACAAATCCCAATTTGCGCATATCTTTTTGCAAAAGATGTTTTAATTTTTCAAATAGTTGTTTTGCCCGGACTCAGGCAACCGATTATTATAATCTTTTTCACTTTTTCTTTCCAAGCAACTTGCCTACCGCAAGCAGAATCAGCACAAACCCAACTATATAAGTCGGCCAGTAAATAAACGAATACATAATCAGCCACTCCATCAACGTCCACGATTCAATGCCCATTCTATAAATCCCCAAAACAAAAGGAAGAATAAACGGGCAGATACCTATTCCTAAAATGACTTTATATTTCATATTCTTCTAACTCCCCATTTTGTAATGTGTAATTGAAAAACTCCTCATTTGTCATATCTCTAAAATATGTATTGATGATACGGCACACACCACCATGACTAATTAATAATACATTTTTATCCTTATACCTGTTCCTAATTTCGTCTATTAATCCATACACTCTGTAAGCAACCTGCATCATCGACTCACCATTTGGATACTTATATGCAAAATTCCTTCTGTTATTTAAAAAGGCTTCGTCTTTTCTATCCACGCCCTCATATACGCCATAATTTTGTTCTATGAGTCTTACATCTATTTTGATTGGAATATTATACATGTCGGATACAATTCTACTGGTTTCAACAGCCCTTTTAAGCGGAGAAGATATGATTACATTTATATTTTTATCTGCGACCGCACTTGCTAACGCTTTTGCCTGCCCTCTGCCTTTTTCTGTTAATTCGATATCCGTAATACCGCAAACTTTGTTTTGGGTATTCCATACAGTCTGTCCGTGTCTCGCAATATATAACATAAGCATTCTCCTCAAAAACTAGCCAATCATATCTAAACTTCAACAACAAGTACCCCTTCTTTTCCAGAAGGAATTTCCATCTCAATCTTTCCTTTACAAAAAAGAACTGAACCACCTCTTGCAATCTCATCCTCTTCTTTAAAATGTCTCTTTCCACCCCGGCGATACCCTTCGGAATATATCTATTATATTTCCATCAGAATCAATCGTAATCTGAGTGCTGTAAAACACTTCTCCTGCTTTTTCGATAAATCCAAAAGAAACAGCGACTGTATATTGACTTGCAACAGCACAAATATCCTTGATTATCGAATCATCCTGTGTAATTGCAACCATATTATCATGTGCAATATCAAAAGTTGCTACATAGAAACCTTTCAAAAACGCTTCTCCAAATATCACATAGTATTACACTTCTTTTAACTCCCACACCTGCAAATCACGATGCGGATTTGTTTTGGCAATTCCAATCCGCGTTACCGTTCCCTCAAAAGAAGTGAACCGTTTCTGCATCGTTTCAAACGCAGTCAACATCTGTTCTTCCGACAACTGTTTTGCCAACGTAACGTGTGGCAACCAGCTAAATGGTTGATAGTACGGACTAACAATTGTATCCGGCAAATCTTTTACTGCTCTGTTTATAGCACATGCCAGTTCGTGAAGATATTCGTTCAATACCGGCTCCAGATATATCACCTGTGGAAAAAAGGCTCCTACTGAGATAAAGCGCAGTTTCCCCTGCCCTAACCTCTGCACACATTTCTTCAACGCCTCAATCGCTGCATTCTCATCCCGTGTTTCAATTGCAGCCACAGTAATATGAGGCGGCACATGGTTATCAAGCATAAAGGTATTTCCTGTTTTTTCCACTACTTGTGCCATTAATTTTCGAATTTGCTTATCCGTTTTTTCATCAAAATATATTGATATTAAGTACATCACCATCTCCTAATATCCGCTAAGTTTTGAGCTACGAATCTGCCACATTAATCACAAATATCCTGCACACCAAACGTAATCACTTTTGCTAAGTTTTCCAACGAAACTTCCACCTGACAGCCAATCTTGCCACCACTGAAAATAATAGTGTCCCACTCTTTTGCAGTATTATGAATGGTTGTTGTAAAAAACTTTTTCATGCCGATTGGTGAGCAGCCGCCATGAATATAACCGGTAAGTGGCAACAATTCTTTGGACTTTATCATTTCGATGCTTTTTTCACCAACCGCTTTCGCAGCTTTCTTCAAATTCAATTCTGCCCAAACCGGCACTACAAATACATAGTTACGCTTTGAGGCTCCTACTGTTACCAATGTCTTAAATACCTGCTTGGGATTCTGTCCTAAAACTGTAGCCACTTCCATCCCGCTGATTGCTTCCGAGCTGTCATAAAAATGCGCCTCATATGGTATTTTCTTCTGGTCTAAAATACGCATTACATTTGTTTTTTCTTGTTTTTTCATAGCAATTGTCACCTTTTCTAAATATCTACATCAAGCATTTCCAACAATGTCCGTCCATTGCATTCTTCATAGACACTTTTTCTGTCTCTACCACATATATGTTTCACTTTTTACCCTTATCTGATATATCCCATCTTTTTAAAATACTCTACATGTCTCTCATACTGTGTCGGTATCATGTTCCCCGAATTCACAAAATCCATAAATTCTGCTTCACTCATCCAGACATATCCTTCCGTCTCGCCATCCTGCAACCGTACAGAGTCTTTGGCACAATCTACAGTACATTCAAATGAATAAAAAATACTATGATATTCATCGTTTACAAAAGCACCAATTTCATGAAACTCGTTACAGTCCAATCCTGTTTCTTCTTTTAGTTCACGCTTCGCACACTGATATTTATCTTCACCAAGTAATGCCGCTCCACCTGCAGTAGCTTCCAGATATCCTCCAAATTTTTCTTTACTAACAGAGCGTCTCATACATAAATAATCGCCGTCTGCGTGGCGGACTAATATTTCACATGCCATGAAATATAATCCCTGCGGTATCACCTCGCCTCTTATTAAAATTTTATCCGTAAGTTTTCCATCTCTCGTATATGCATTCCATTGTTCCATAAAAACTACTCCTTCGCAAGCATACTTCTCCCACAATTATTCAGTACTTCTAAAATTTCTTGCTTTCATATTTTAACACAACTCTCTTTTTTCTACTAGCAACAAACCTATACAAAAAGCGAGGGTTTGATTTCCTCGCTTTTTCATATTACATATGTTTCTCAAAATATTTCTTTGTCTCGTTCACAACCACACCACTTAATGCTACTAATGCAATCAAGTTCGGGAATGCCATCAAACCGTTAAAGATATCTGCTATCGTCCATACCGCTGATACTGTCATATATGGTCCAATAAATACCGCTAAGATATACAGCCAGCGGAAACCTTTTATAACTACAGGCCTATCTCCAACCAAATATTCTACACATTTTTCACTGTAATAATCCCAACCTAAAATAGTGGTGAATGCGAAAAATACCAAACAAATCATTAAAATAAAGGATGCTACTGTTTCTGAAAATGGCAGACCAAGCTGGAATGCTCTGGTTGTAACCGCTACACCTTCTAATCCTACATTCCAAGAATCTGTGATAACAATACAAAGCCCTGTCAAAGTACAGATAATCAAAGTATCAATAACGGTTCCTGTCATTGAAACCAATCCCTGTGCCACCGGCTCATCTGTTTTTACCGAAGCCGCTGCAATCGGTGCACTACCGAGACCTGCTTCGTTAGAAAAAATACCACGAGCAATTCCTTTTTGCATTGCAACCATGATTGCTCCTAATGCACCACCTGCTGCCGCTCTGATTCCAAATGCACTCTCGACGATTTCCACAAAAGCCACTGGAATAGCAGACGCATTCGTAATCAAAATAATTCCTACGGTTACGATGTATAACAATGCCATAAATGGCACTATAAACTCAGAAACAGAAGAAATTCTTTTCACGCCGCCGATGATTACCAATGCAGTACATGCTGTAACAATCAACCCAGCAATCACCACTGACCACGAATACTCTGCACCAAACAACGTAATTGTATTTACATTCTGCGGATCAAAAAAGTTGTTCACCGCTCCTGTGATACCATTAATCTGAGTAAAAGTACCAATCCCCATAAGACCGGCTAATGCACCGAAAATAGCAAACATTTTGCCGAGCCATTTCCAATTTTTACCCATACCTTTTTCTATGTAATAAAATGGTCCTCCAACAACATGACCATCAGCCGCGACTACACGATATTTAATCGCCAGCAAACACTCTGCATATTTCGTTGCTGTACCAAAAAAGGCAGCCACCCACATCCAGAACAACGCGCCTGGACCACCCGCTACAATAGCGGTCGCTACACCAACAATATTACCGGTTCCAATCGTTGCAGAAAGTGCCATGCACAAAGCGCCAAAACTGGAAACCTCACCCTCTTTGCCGTCCTTTTCGTTCGCAAAAATATGTTTAATTGCCAGTGGAAGTTTTGTAACCTGAAGTCCCTTTAAACGAAACGTCAATAAAATACCTACCGACAAAATCAGAACAATCATCGGTATTCCCCATACCAAATCATCAATTTTTGTTAACATAACTTAAATCCCTCACTCTCATAAACTTCGCTACTATTCCTCGACTTCGTAACAACTGTATAGAGCATACCACACCATTTTGTCCGTCGCAAGAACACATTTGTCTTTGCGCTATTTACATTTTCTATATATATAATAACTTCCATTTATGTTTCTCTTCTAATTTATCAATATCTGGCAAAAAATATTCCGCTATGAAACAAACTTTTGTCCCCATGACACAAGTGCCTCATTCAATACATAAAGGTTTGACGTTTCAAAACAATGCTCCATAGGACAATTTCCCAAATACTCGCGTGCCTTTAAAAAGGGCATGAATGAATTCACCATCCATGCCCCATCATACAATTATTACTTATCTTTTTCAGCTAATTGTTCTCGCAACGCTTTAATCTCCGCTTCCAACTCGCTAATCGTATCTGCCTGTTCACTAATCGTATCTGCCTGTTCACTAATCGTATCGCGGCACTCTTTGAGTGCCTGTTCTTGCTCAGCAAGCTTATTTTTCACATAACGTTCGTGACGTTCATAATCCAAACGTGCCTGGCACTGCTCACGAATCATGTCATCCGAATTGAATTGATATAAAGTTTCTGATGCAGATGTAAATACTTCATTGTTCTTTGCAAGCATTTTTATATCCCTCCATGTCTTCGCAGAAAAAAAAGCCGCCCACTTATCAATTTCCCAAGCTTTGTCCTCTTCTGTCGCCAATTCTATCTGCTTTAAAGATAGCACATTTAGCACAAACTTGTCATTAAAAACTTTATGACTTTTTACGTTCATGAGTTTATTGGATGCATAAAACTCAGGAGCATCCGAAAAAAGAATAAAATCTAGTATACCAATATGAATCGCTGGCAATACCTGCTCATATTCCTCACCTTTTTGAAGATTATCGAACGCACGACATAAATAACTCAATGCGCGGTCCGTCCAATCCCCATGATTACTCACCTGCATTTCCAAATTAATAATTGTATTGTTATTTAAGAAAACACGAATATCCATTATAAAATTTTTATTATTCACTGCTTTCCCTAATTCAATTGGATTCTTAATTTCCACCGTTTGAATTTCTTCTTGTTTTAAATGTAAAAGAGACCCTATAAGCCCTCTTAATACTTTCTCGTTCGACTGCAAAATTGCACGGAACATGTAGTCATTCGTCAACGTATAATCAATCGTTCCGGTTGCCTCTTCATAAGAAAGCCCTTTTCCTATATATCCTGTCATACATTTTCCTTTCGTAAATTATAATCGTACCCGGGCACGCTCATAATATCACGAAAAAAATAAAATTACGCAAATGACGCGTTTCGCGTAGGGTATTCTTAGGTGCTAAGAACTGCTTATGTCCTATATTTAGTAATCTTTTGCAAATACTTTTTTCTGGTAAATTTATTTCATCTAAAATAGGACACCATATGTCCTTCTTCTAATTTCTTCATACCAAACGACTGGTAAAAATGATTATCCACTTCATCTTCCAAATCTGTCACAACCTGAAACATTCTAACATCCTTATACTTGTCCCATACCATTTGAAACAACGTCGTTCCTATTCTTCTCTTCTGGTATTCCGGTTTAACAGCCAAATCCTGCACTAAGACAATATGCTCACCATCACCAACACAACGGGCAAATCCGACTAACGTCTCTCCATCAAAAGCACCCAAGAGATGCAACGAATTATCAAATGCCCTTTTTAACTTTTCATCGTCTTGCAGATATGTCTGCCAATATACGTTACGATATATCTCTTTTACTTCTTCCAGCAAGGATGTATCAAATTCTTTGTATGTAATCATGTTCCTTTTCTCTCTCCATAATATATCTTGTATCTCTAATATTCTTCACAATCTTAAATCCTAGTTTTTCATACAATGCAATAGCACGTACATTTTTTGCAAACACATATAGAAAAATCGAACTGTCACTTTCTTCAATGCATTTTTGAATAACCGCACTTCCAATACCCTTACTTCGAAACTCTGAGAAAATGTATAAATCATCAAGTTCCATTTTTCCTTCTGACGGATAAAAATGATAATACCCAGCTTTTTTCCCATCAAGAAAAACCGCTATGTACTCATCAATATTTGTTTCAATTTTCTTATAAACCCATTTCAATACCTTATCATAATCAATATTTTCAACATCTTCATATGCATCTATTAATTCTTTATTTGATTCATAAATTTTTTCAATGTCGCATTCCGTCGCTGTGGCAAACCGTAGTTCCATTTTATTCCTCCTTGCACTGTCTAGTTACAAATAATCTCTCTTATTTCCATCAAATCATGTACAATAAAATCTTCTTTTCCAGTTGGCTTCCCACAACAACCTTCTGCCAAAAATAAAATACTTTTAACTCCAGCATTCACTGCACACTCCACATCAATACTACGATCGCCCACATAAAAAGTATTTTCTTTACAAAGTTGGTACTTCTCTAGAAGATAATTAATTGCATCAGGACTTGGTTTTCTCGCAAATCCATTTTGATTTGTAACAACTTCCTCGAAGAATTCTTCCATTGCCAAATTTTCCAAAACTCCTTTTGTAGATTTCCCTTTGTGCGTATAAACATAATTCGCAACTTTCATTTCCGAAACTGTCTGTAGAATTTCTATTGCATTTGGCATAGGCCTTATTTCCATATTACGAGCACCACCAATCTCTTCCGGTGTGATTCCTAATTCATCAGCCATTTTATGAATGAACGCACTTACTGAATAAGTAATTACATAATTTAATATTTCCCTTTTTGAAATGTTAACGCCTAATTCTTCCATCGTTTCTTTTAAACTAGATACAATGATTTCATATGAATTTAATAACGTCCCATCTAAATCCCAAATCAATGCCTTTTTCATTCGTTCTTCTCCTACTTTACACTCTATTTCTCATACCAACTCGGCACTACATTTCTCATATTACCATACCAACTCAGAATATCCTCTGCCTGCGTTGTCATGACATCAATCTCCTCCTGCCCAAATGGTATCGCCCAAGGCAGCGATGATAAAGAATTACTTGAGATATAAAGCGCCAGTAGCTTCCAAAATTCCATAGGAACATTACCATCAAAATATCCATCAACCATCCCTGTGGCAAACTTCGGCGAAGACTGTACACACCACACGATACGATTGAACTCTTCCCACGGGTCTCCATAATCTTCCCTGTCAAAATCAACCACCACAATATGTCCATCCGTATCAATCATCAAATTTCCATCATGAAAATCTCCATGCTGATAAGTCATCGGTCGATTTTTCAGCAAGTGTCGGTTTGCCTCGATATGCTCAATAAATACCTCTCCATTCTCATATTTCAGCGGACAGTTTTTATACATTTCGATTTTTCTATCCATTTTGCGATTGAAAAAAGTCTCCCAGTCTTCAATCTCCTCTGGTGCAGGAATTGTATGGATTTTCTTAAGGATACCTCCTGCCTCCACGCCCAAATCATACGCCTGCATCTCTGTCATCGCCGGAAGCAACTCCCTCGCGTCCACGCCCTCAATCCAGCTTTGTACCATATAGACACCATCTTCACAGGTTCCGAACTCGATTGGCTCACACATAGAAACGCCAAGTGACTGTACTTTCTGCATACGTTCAAATTCCGCTTTTTTACGGTCATACTGCTCATTTGCAGACAGGCGGAACATGTACTTTTTCCCGTTCTCATCCTTCACACAGTATTTCTTGTCAGCAGACCATCCCTTCTGAATCTCTGTTACCTCTACAAAATCTGATAGTTTCATAATTCCCCCAATATCTCCTAATTTACTCTTTCTTAATCACGTATCTCTGAATAACCTCGTCAAACATCTCACTGTAGAATTCTGCCTCAAGAACACCACCACAATTCTTAATCACGCCAGCTGATGCCGGATTTGTCTTGTCGCAAGTAAGTACCACTTCATTCAATCTAAGCGGTTTACAAAACTCTAATGCTTCCTTCAACATTTGCGTTCCGTAATGCTTTCTACGTTCCGTCGGGCGAATACTGTAGCCCATATGTCCGACTTCCGTTTGCACCGCATCACTTGTAGCCAGACGAATGTTAATCATGCCTACAATTCTATCGTCCTCTTCTCTGACGTAATAACGAATGTGTCTTTGACACATTCGTGCACCGCAAAAGCGTCGCATTAGCGACATTTTACTACTGCTTTTGCGTGTGCATCCTTGCAGAGCAATTTTAATTCGCAGGAATTAAAATAGGTTAGTCCCGGCACCTTACCCTGTGGGATATTGGCAATGTCAATTGCTCCGATTAATTTCTGCAACCACGCCTCATAAGTTGACTCTCTTAAAAAACGATCTAAGCTACCGCTTCCGTTAATTTCTGAGTTGTACTCGTAGAACTCATTTATGTAATCGATTGCTTTTTCTTTATATTCTAATGTTGGAAAAACAAATTTCATACTCATAACACCATCTCCATCGTAATATTCTTCTCACCAAATCCATACTTTCTGTACATCGCCATAGCATCTGTATTCTTCGCATTCACACTAAGTTCAATGGCCGCTATATGTTTCTCTTTTGCCATCGCTTTCACATAGTCAAAAAGCGCATGTCCAATCCCTTGTCCACGATAATCCTCGTGCACCGCCATAGAATCTACAAAAAGTACATCTCTCGTAACCGACGTGTCATTCTCACGATGATACACATAGAAAAATAATAGTCCGACTACCGTTCCATCTACTTCTGCCACAAAAAAGTTTTTCTCTGCTACAGCCTTTTCGTATATATCTTTCGGCAAAACAATTGCACCCATTTTGTAAATGTCCGGTCTCCATTCCACATGCATCTGCTGCACCTGCGCCATTAGAACTTCTACTCTATCGTAATCACTATTTTTCGCGTATCGAACTACTATATTTTCCATGTCACATTCTCCTTTTTACAATTCGTTGACTATCGCTTCACTGCTTTTGTCGCCCAGAAAGTCGGCACATTATACTCGTGCAGTTTACCGACTCCATTGGTATCTTCATAAATCCCTTCCAAAGTAAAGCCTGCTGCCAACTGTCCACCAATCTGCTCTTCAATCGTATGCGAAAACTGAATTCCCCAGTCATTCTCCATAGAAAGTTTGTACATCTCCGAATCCCGAAGCGCATTAAACGGTAATCTATAAGTCAAAACTGACTCTGTCTCAATATCAAAAATGTAATTCACACCATTATCCAGTCCTGCCAGCAAGATACCATCTTTTTTCAGCACTCGATAACACTCTTTCCAAATCGGAAGCACCTCTTCCACATAGCAGTTTGATACTGGGTGAAAAATCAAATCGAAACTCGCATCTACAAACGGCAATGGTTTTGTCATATCTGCCTTCACGATGTTGATGCTGTAACTTTCACGCTCTGCCACCATCTTTTCGCTGGCAAGTTGTGCATCCGAATAATCCAACACCGTGCACTCTGCACCAAGTGCTGCAAAAATCGGCATCTGCTGACCGCCACCGGATGCAAGACCGAGCACCTTGGCACCTTTCATTTCACAAAACCATTCTTTCGGTACCGGCTT
The DNA here is from genome assembly GCA_045531555.1 of Roseburia sp. Classification (GTDB taxonomy): domain Bacteria; phylum Bacillota; class Clostridia; order Lachnospirales; family Lachnospiraceae; genus Roseburia. The sequence continues at coordinate 10,137 of JAZSEF010000022.1, forward strand.
TGTCGGTGTCAGCACCACATTCCACACTCCTTTGGTGGCCTTTTCATATTCCTCATGGCTGATTGGCTTTCCCCATTCCCAGCCTTCTTCGCTCCATTTATCAATTGTTTTAGAATTAATTTCTGTATATCCCTTTTCCATGCCTTCTCCTAATCCACATACTTGTCTGCTTCTTTTTCTCTCGCTGTCACGCATTTTCGCTGAAAATACGCCGATAGCACACCATCTTCTTCAAATTCTTCCTGTTTTTGAAAACCATTCTTCTCCAGAACTCTTATCGACGCCTCATTTGATGAATAAGTAAATGCCCCAACTGTTTCCAAAGAAAATTTCTCTATTATTTCTGATAAAAACAGTTTCACTGCTCGGCTTGCCACACCCCGTTTCCAGTACTCTTTTTCAAAAATACAATAGCTCAACATTGCATTAGGCTCTTCATTCAAATCAATGCAGTAGCACCAAATATCGCCAACATACACACCATCCACATAAATTGTTCTACCGTAGCTGGTAGCATCTGCCTTAAGTGTCTGGCGGTAATCTTCCAACGCTTCTTCTAACGTCTGCGCTTTCTGTGGCAGAACTTTCTTTATTTCCGCATCCTGTGCTTTTGCAAAATAGATTGCAACCGTTTCTTCCGTTCGCTCTCTCAGTTCTATTTTCATAACAACTCCCCGCATAGCTCGCTTATGTAGCCCTCACTAATCACACTTCTTCGCATAGTACACGCACTTATGCACCTTACCACGGTATTCAATCTCATCCGTCTTCTCAATGCGTGTCATGCCACTTTTCTCCATAACGCGCATGCTTGCCGGATTTTCCTCAAAAGCTCCCGCCAACACTTCTTTAAAGCCTCGTTCAAACATCTCCTCTATCATAGCTTTCAACATCTCTGTCCCATAGCCCTTATTATGATGGTTCGGATGAATCATATAACCAAGTTCGATTGCATCACCATCGCGCTCTACCTCATTGGCATAACCGATTACTTCACCCTTCAAAAAAATGCCCACCTGATACACTTTTTCTACCTGCGAACCCTCTTTGAGACGTAAAAATAATTTCTCAGCCTGTTCTTTATTTTCAAAATCCGGCAACATATAGGTCTTTTTAATTTCACTATTGGTCAGTAATTCTATCATGTTGTCGCGGTCACTGTCGGACAACGGTTTTAATTCTAGACGTTCAGTTTTTATGTACATTTATTGATTCTCCAATCCATTCATATCTGTCTGCATTTTGCTAATTTCATGTAGAGCTCTCACCAACTATTCACTAGGATACACCACCCGGAATTCCTCGCAGACTACCTTCATATCTTCATCAAAGGTAAGTCCCGCTTCTTTCATACACTCTGTAAAAAATGCCTCATGAACTTTTCTCCAGTATGCCAGACTTCTGTCACCTTCGCCTTCTTTAAAAGCATGGTCAGGAGTCACTTCACAAAACGGTACCACATATACTTTCGTATTCTCTATGATACAGACCGCTTCATCCTTTGAATCAAGAATCACACTATATCCACTCGCTTTCGGTAATGCTTCACCTTCTATTTCATAAAGCGGATATGCCGATGATGTACCTGTTTTAATACCTCTCCTCACCAATTCTGCCAAGGCGTCCGCATCATCACCAAATGTCCACGCATCATACTCCGTCTCTATAATATCACATTCTTCCACAAATTTTTTCCACATTTCTTCTGCTGTCATAATAATAATCTCCTCGCCACTCGCGGAAAAAGGCAACTACAACAATGCCGTAGCTGCCTTCATCCACCTATTTTGTCTTTCTAAAATTATCTTATTCGCCCTCTAAGACAGCAAGCATTAAAATACCCACGATAATGATGCTAATGAATATGTACTGTTTCTTTGTCAATTTTTCTTTTAAGAAAATTCTTGATAAGATTAATGATACAACACATACACTTGAAAGAATTGGTGCTGCAATAGCTCCGTTTCCGCTCATTGCATATACATATGTCAACTGTCCTGCTGTTTCACAAATAGCAGCAATCATTTTATCTTTCTGCTTTGGAAGTTCGAATTTCACACGTTTACATTTCATAAAAATGAATAAAATCAAACCGACAATTGCAAACGTCAATTCATATGAAACGTTGGCTACCAACTCAATATTCTCTTCTGTAATACCGATTAATGGACTTGTCTCCATTTCCAAGAAGAAAATATCTAAAAAACTTCCTAATGCATCAATGATTGCATAGCAAAACGGCATTGCAAATGCCACAACAGCTAATCTCTTTCCAAGCTTTTGGCTTCTATTTACTTCCGCACTGCGCTCTGTACGACTTACACCAATAATACCAACAAGAATGATTCCAATTGCAACCCAAACAGCTGGTGCAATTGTATCTCCTAAGAAAATAACGCACATAAGAGAACACATTGCTCCGGCAGTATTTTCAATTGGATCCGCCAAAGATTCCTCAATAAATCGAATACCAAAATAGGAACATGCCATAGACACAATATAACACAATGAAACCGGTAAATAAGCGATTAAATTCCTTGGGTCATATGTAAAGTCTGATGTCAGCAATGTAAATACTGCATGAATTCCCATTACTGCTCCAACCAAAACACATACTCTTAAATGATCATATTTTTGATCCTCGTGTGAACCTTTTTTATAAAATAACTCCGCTACACCCCACAACAAGGTAGTAACAAGTGTAAAAAACAACCACATAATCTGTCTCCTTTATCTTTAAAAAATGTAAAATGTAACTCTATCCTAGCTCTGGTTCACCTTCGGAGGTTTAATCATCGAGATCAGCCAAATTGGTTTGCCAAAATGGTTTCCCGCTACTTTCTGTAAATTTTTGCGCATAATTATTTAACCTCCTTCTTCTAAAAATAATTGTAATTATTCAGTACTTTCCTAATTACGAATAATTTCTCAATTATGATATTCTTATTTTTAGATTGTGTCAAATATTTTTTCGGTTATATTTACTTATTCCTATTCACTTGCAATCTTGTAAATCAAATCCGGTATCATTACCTTGCGTCCATAATTATACTTCTCTTCCAATTCTTCATTTCTCCCCACCAGAGGCTGACCGGTGGCTGAATTATCTGAAACGATTAATAATGCAATTGCCGGTACTTCCAGTAACTCTGCCATCTTATAAAAGGAACTGGTCTCCATTTCTATCAGATCCACGTCAAATGCCTTTATTTCATCTAAATGTGAATACTCTAATGCAATAGAATCTGTACAATAAACAGACGCTTTTTTCAATTCGTAATCATTGTCTTTTGCCAATGCAATAATATGCTCCATATAATCTTTATCCGGATAAACATTTTCAAAAGGTTTATAATCGCCTAGCTTTTCACATAAATATGCATTCGAAAACACACCTGCCACACTCCTACTCGGAGTACATAAATCACCAACATCAAATTTTTCCGTCAGGCTTCCAACTGCCCCTACAAATATTAATTTTTTAAACTGCAGTTCGCCACAAATTGCCAGATTGTCAATCAGGTTACTAGCTCCCGAGGCAATCTGAATCCATGCAATTTTTAATCCATCCTTTTCAACCAAATAACCCGAAATATAAGAATGCTCGTCCAAAACTGTCACATAAAAACTCGGATCTGTAATAATTTTAGTCGGTTTCCACCCAGGTGCCACAACCAATGCATCGTATACTACGTCAGCATCCAATCCGAAGTTCAAATACGCCATATTATCCGTATTGTATTTATGCATTCTCGTAAGAATGTCCTTCATTTTCTGTTTCATCGTTTCCTCCTTTTAATCCGCTCCTCTTACCATCCTATAAAATGTCCCAACCCCGGTGCCTGTTTTCTGTTCAAACGGTTCCCCAACAATCTTAAAGCCAGCATTCAGATAACAATGTATCGCCCGTTCATTCCATGTTCTTACTTCCAGATAAAGCCGTTTGTTCGGATACAGTTCCTTTGAAATCACATACGTTTCCTGCAATATGCGCTGTCCGTAACCCTTACTGCACAGTTCCGGTTTTACACCAATTCCTATGAAAACTTCTGTCTCTTCTTCCTTGATATTTACAAAACCAATCAGACAGCCTTCATCATAAAATGCCCTATAATTTTGCTCACGAGCAGGATTGAAAAATCCGATTTGTTTTTCCTTCATTACTTCGTAGGACGGCAGATTATAAATTGCATAATCGCCTGAGTATTTCCACGAACAGATTTCCCGTTTCTCTGCATCGGTTAAAATATGATTATTCAGCTTATATCCTGTATCTCCCATAATCAACGTGTCTCCTACAAATTAATCCAAGCTGCTTCGTCCCAAATTTTTGTATCTTCTAACGAATGATAAAACTTGTTCGCTTCTCCATTTCCTGCGACAACTGCAAGTAATGCCTCCATACCTTTTTCTTTTAAAACTTTCCGCAATTCCGCCATCATGCTCTGAGCCACACCAGCATGACGTTCCTTTTTCAATACACTAATCCAATCTAAGTATGCCGTACTGATTGTTCCGTCAAATCGAGAGCAAATAAGCGAAGCATCTATTCTGCCGATTACACGACCGTCTTTGTACGCTAAAAGTGTGATTGCATTCTCCGCAAATCTGTTATCTTTAAAACTATTTTTTACATTGGCGATATACTGTTCATCGATATCCCAAAAATAGGTGTCTTTTTCCTGTTCTCGTAATTCTCTTTCATATGCGAGGACATCCTCGATTCTGTCCTCGGTAAAAAGTTCTATTGTAAGTGCCATGGTTATTTCTCCTTCAAATACTCATCTCGCATCAAATAATAAAAATCCTTCACCAACCGCTCGTGCATCTCATCCTTTACTGCCTGTAACTGAATCATCGCACCGCCTGCTTCTTTTATACGTTTTTCAACCTCTAGCATAAGTTCGGTTCCTATTCCCTGATTCTGGTATTGATGCGCAATCACCATTTCCGACAAGTCATACGCTTTGATGTCATCGTACTGCTCAAAATATCCCATCACAAAGCCAAGTACTTCTTCGCCACTTTCTAAAGTAGTTTTACTACTTCCTCAATCTCATATTCCTTCGCTGGCAGGACAATTGCATGCTCACCAAGCACCTGTTCAATGACCTTCAATTCCATCTGCATACGGCGTCTGAAATGCTTCGCCATGTCCTCCACACCTTCAAACGGATGCTTTTTTCCATATGGTGTCTCATTCAGATAGCGAAGCATCAACGGATACCACATTTCATTGCCGCCATTATCAGAACGTTCCTTTTTTATCTGCACAATATTTTCTTCAATCTGCTCTGAGTATAGGTAAATCATCACGAAATCTTTGTCCTTCAGCGGTACAAAAAGTTCCTCGTAAAATGCCACAATATCCTGCTCTGACATATCATAATACAGTAACAATTCTTCCATCGTATTCTGGAAAAAGGAACATTCAAAAATATTACCCGTACCATGAAAGTTCGTGTAACGGTTCAGCAAAATTCGCTTATATTCATCCAAAGGCTTTCTGCCATTGTAGAGTTCATACCTCTCCATATATTCGTAAAAATCTCTGCGTTCCGCCAAAATGCGGGTGTACTCGATGATATAGTGGTCACCTTCCATGGTGGTACGTTTTTTAATTTCTTCTATCAAATCTGAGAAATCCATAAGTGCCTGCTGATACTCCGCCTTTGTCATATAGGTGCACCACGCCAGTTCCACCGGGCAGTAATCACCTTCCCAGTACACATGATAATCCGGAAGCTGCTGCCCTAAGAGGCGCAGTAATGTCGTTTTTCCTGTTCCCTGAATTCCTTCAATAAAAATATTTTTCATGCAAGCTCCTTCTTAATTAATTCTTGAATCATATTATTTTACTATCCGACAACAAGCGTCTGATAGCGCATTCACTAATTCACCTAATTCCCTTGAACTATCCACTACGATAATCGGGCATGTTAACTGCTTCTGCCATTCATCGTGCTTTGCCTTACTCCGCATCTCCACGCCTGCGGTATCATACTTACTCGCCCACTCCATAAAGGCCAAGTGATGCTCATACATATCTCCGCCCGGTGCAATTCGTTCACCGAATCGTTCCTGCTCACGTTTTCTAAGACGCGCCAAACGCAACTCACTATCAATTACCACACGGACTGCTAATGTAAAAAGCGGACACAATTCATTGCCCCAGTTTCCGGCACAGCCTGAAATTACTACATTCTCATATCGTTCAATATCTTCTCGCATCAAACGGACCCTTTCGGCTTTTTCTCTTTGCATTGAAAATGGTGGATTCGTTGGTATCCAAAAATAATCATCCGTGTCCATCCACTTGTAACCTAGTTGCTCACTAAGTTTCTTACCAATCGTAGAGGTTCCGGAACCTGATGCCCCAAAAATGTATATAGCATTTTTTGCCATGTTCTATCTCCTATACACCATTTGCAACTCCGTTCCTACTGAACTATGTTTTTCAATTCCAGCAAACTGAAAGCCATAACGTTCATAAAACTTAACTGCCTTTTCATTCCCTTCAAGTACCCACAATGTCACCTTAGTTTTATCAGCTAATTTGTCAAATGTTGCTTTCATAAGCTCATAACCCAACCTTTTCTTTTGATACTCGGAAAGCAAATAAATTGCGATTATTTCTCCATCTCCATCAGAATTCTCGCCATAACAGGAAAACCCTACAATTTTATTATCCACTTTCAGCAACAACGTGTTCTGTGGCCAACGATGTGCCATTTCAACACATTTTTCCTGTGTCACATTTTTCAAATAGTTTTCCGACATAAGGTCCTTGTACGTTTCATGCCAAGTTTGCCAATGGATACATCCTTTTTCGTCCATTTCTTCCGCTGTTACCATTGGTGTAATTGTAAAACTGTTCATATATGCCCCCTACTTTCCAAGAAATTCTTCTATCATCTGAATATCTCGCATGTCTTTCTCGCGTCCCAAGTTTCGCTTCATTTCAAGCAATCCTTCCAACGAAATCACAGGAATCCCATCGACATAAACCACTCTATCAAAAATCCAGTCTTCGAAAATCTCCACATCTTCGGAATACATAATTCGTCTCGTTCCATCAGGCATTACAACCGTAGGATAGCCTTCCGTCTCCAGTTCATCTGCGAATTCCTTGGTACAGCCCATATCAATGTCATGTGTTTTCGGTCTTATCCCATGCAAAACCATCGCACTTCCTGCCAGTACCCAATATCCGCTTTTGTCAAAATTCAAATCTTCTAATCTATTTATGATGTCATTTTTGTTCATATGGAACTTCCTTTAATCAATTCCCTTACCTTAGTCGCATATTCCTCCGCATGATTTATGGAATACTCGCCATGGTAAAGCTTCTGTAAAATCTCAAAACTACTATTTGGTATCAGTTCATGTAGCTTCCTAGCAGAGCGAATCATATTCCCCTGTTCCTTTTGTCCCACGCAAATATGTACTCTCACCTTGGTCTCACGAATACTGTCTTTTGCTGTATAGGCTGAATTTGCTTTCAAGAACGCAGTCATATTTTCCTTTGTGATTTTGCATGTATCACGATAATATTCGTCATACAGCTCCGGTTTCATTTTCAGCGATGCAAATTGCAACTTAGCGAACCACTCTTTTTTTATCAAACCATAACTCATGTCCATCATAGGCGCCACCAAACGATGTGTCATCTTCATCGGAAGAATTAATGCACTCTCAATCAACGCAGTCTGGCATATATCCACTCTCTGCGAAAGTATCTCTACCAAAATCTGACCGCCCAAGGAAAGACCACCAATCATGGTCACGCTACCATCAAAGTTTTCATCAATATATAAAATTATCTCACTGGCGTTCGCCTCAATATCGGTAAAATCCCGGTCACTATCAGCGTGTCCGTCCAAAATCGGAAGCACCACATGATAGTCATTTTTCAGGCACTCTGCCACTTCTTTATAGTTCCACCATGACAGACCACCTCCGTGTAACAGAAGGATTACTTTTTCATTTTCTTTTCCGTACTCAATGACCTTCATCTCTTAACTCCTTCAAAAAATCATCTGCCTCATTCCGACTTTTAAAAATAAAACTTTCTCTGTCCGCATACTTCTCCAAAAGCGCCAACACCGCCGGCCTGTTCTCAGAATTATAGTTTTTCACAAATTCAATAAACTCCTCGTCCACATCATCTACCGGCTCTATCCAAGGAATATCTGGTCGTTCTTTTCCACGACGTTCCGTAATCCCTTTCATGCACACATCAAGCGGATAATCCAGAAAAAATACTATATCACAAGATTGCATGCGAAGTTCCATTGTGGAACCGTAATTGCCATCTATAATCCAACCGTCCTTTGCAATCACTTCTGAAAGTCGTTCGTGAAAAACGTCCTGCTCCACAATCGTTCTGTCCGCATTCCAAAACAACATATCGAGATGGCATACCGGTAATCCTGTAATCTCATGCAACGCTCTTGAAAATGTACTTTTGCCACTTCCCGGGCATCCGATTACCATTAGTTTTTGCATGTTTCTTTTGAGCATTTTATTATCCCTTTATCACTTCCATAAAAATATCTTTCTCAGTAACATCATATTTCACAAAACCACACTTCTCATACACATGGATGGCTCTCTCGTTATTCGGATAAACTTTCAGAATTATGCGCTTTAATCCCATCTCATCAAATCCATACGCAAGCATTCTTTTAATTGCTTCCGTTCCATAATGCATATTCTGCTTCTTCGCAGTAATAGCAATTCCTAATTCGCCTATTCCATCATTTATATCCATGAACTCGATGTTGCCGATAAATTCACCACTCTTGTTTTCAATCATAGAAAATATTGGTGCATTTTCTTCTAACTTTGTTCTAACGAATTTTACTTCCTCCCCGTAAGAATATGGTTCTCGCCGACTTCCTATGTACTGCGCCACATTCTCAATATCGTTTATCATTTCGAGATAATCATTAACCAGTTCTTTACTGACTTTTACAAATGATATATTTTCTGATGCAAATACTTTTTTCATATGTCGCTCCATCCTCTCAGCTTATTTACTCCACCGTAAAATTTGTCCACTCAATATGACTATATTCCATTACTTCCTCAGACTTTTTCATGCCAAGTTTTTCATAAAACGGAACCGCCTTTTCGTTTGCCACCAAGTAGATGGCAATATCTTTTTCACCACCGGCTTCCTCGTGGGCTTTCTTCATCAGCGCACGACCTATTCCCTGACCTTCATAGTCCCGTACCACACCAAGGTCTGTCACCCAAAGCCAATACGCAAAGTCTGTAAGTGCAAATAGCACACCTACTATTTCACCACTTTCATTTCGTGCCACCAGACTTATTGAAACCGTTTGAACCAACTTTTCAATTCGCTGCTCAAATCTTTCCTTCGGATATTGCGAGCCAAGATTGGTTCTTTTCAGAAAATCTATGTATTCGCTGGCGGAAAGTCTTTCTGATTGTATATTAATACTCATAATCATGTCTTCAACTCTTTCTTAACCAAAACATATTCACTTGTTCGTAGCACTTCCGTAAATCCACATTTAAGGAATATCGTAACTGATGGGTTATCAATTGCGATATCATCATAGAGTGTATCCACTCCGTTACATTTAGCAGCTTCACACAATTGCAATAATGCCTGTCTACCGTACCCCTTCCCGCGATACGGAGCATAAATAATTACGTCTGCAATATAGATTCGCCGTTCTTCGTCATAGTGATAAGCGACTTCTCCCAGAAAATTGTCATTCTCCTTGATATACCTGTAAAACCGCTTATTTTCAGGTTCTAACACCCATCTGTTATACCAACTCTCCCATTTCTCTTTTGGAAACGAAATTGTTCCACCATAAGCATGATTATAGGACATCGTTTGCTCATCACATAACATTTTTTCTCGGAACCACAAATCCTCTATTTGAGGTTTATATAACTCTATCATTTTTGTAACCTCATCAAATTGAAATTTATCATTCAAACCATTTTACTTTCATTACAAAGTTTTTTGCATCAGAATAGCCGGCCTTTCCATAATATCTTTCATGCATTTCATCATTAACCGCTTGGAGTTCCACACAAGATGCACCTGCTTCTTTAACTTTTGTTTCAAGTGCAGCAAGAAGCATACTCCCTAATCCTTTGTTTTGATATTGATATGAAATAATGATCTCCTCTAATGTATAACCCACAATATCATCATATTGCTTAAAATAACCCATCGCAAAACCACACACAATATCATTATCGTCTTTCATAATTAAAGAAAATGAATCTTCTATGGTTAGCACTTGTTTTATTCTCTTTTTTGCTGTTATTTCTGTCCAACAACTATCTTCGTATCTATTATAATATTCTATATATAGCGGAAGAACCAAATCGATATCCGCTATATTCATTTCTGTTATTTGCATATAATCACTCCACATCCGTAACCAAGAATTTCCTTATTGTCTATTGCCATCCTTTGTAGCGAGGTAAGCTTACAAGAACTATTGTAATTACCATTATCGAACAGATTCTCTCTCGCCTGCGATGAATCGTTACAAAAGCCGATAATAGTAAAAAAATCCGCAAACTGCTTTATATTCGATTTCTCTGAGAGCCTTTGTAACATTGGCGGATATAGTAACCAACTATAACAAAGAAAAGCTTTATATTGTATATCTGGAAAACAATCTCGAAAAAACACTTTAGCTTGCTTTAAGGATGCTGCAATTGAATCAGCACTAATATCTGCACCTCTTTGTATGTGACAGTTAATTACCGGAATTCCATTTGGCAAAATCCTTTTTTGTTCTTCTGTAAATACCATGTAAGATTCCCCGACGTTTTCCTCATCCAAATAAATCATATGAAATTTTTGATATTGTAAACTTCCAATCTTAAATATATGTACATTCATAATATGGCGAAACCAAATAACGTCCTCTTTGGATATTCCAATTTTACTGTTCGTTTTATAGTATAAATTTGCTCGAAGCGAAACATCCCTAAAAGTATCCCAAATAATATCATCCGTCGCGCCAATCGTTTTATATTCTTCATATTTTCGAACCAAGAGATATGTCACAACAGCTAAACGAGTGAAAGGCATTCGCTTACATAATGGAAAATCAAAATCATCACCACTATAAGCATTTTCAGCAATTGCCTCAATCAGCCTTCTATTTTTGATGATTTTTTTCTGTACCGCCTCCTCAATAATTGACTCAAATTGCAATTGTGCCATTACTGCCTCAAGTGTCATTCTGTATCCTCCATAATTAATTTTAGAGTACCATTTACTATGAATTCTTTTATTTACGCTCCACCAATCATTCTCAAAGCATTATTCTTACATATTTTCTCAGCTTCTTCTTGCGTAAAATCCATTTCTCCAAGTATTTCAAAATATTTATCATATATTTCAGTTGGCGTTAAACATCTGCTATCCGGATAATCTGTTGCAAAAACTAATCGTTCAACACCAATTAATCTTAAAATCTCATTTGCTTTCTTTACACCAAATCTATTAACAATATCCGGTAAAATGGCTGAGATATTAATATATGCATTTATTCCGTATAATTCTTCAAACTGAAATCCCCCCATATGCGCTATTGATATTCTCGCTTTAGGATATTTATTCAGTACTTTCTTAATTCTACTAGGCGAACACGCATCATCCATTAAATGTTCTCTTGGATAAGAATGTATTTCTAACAAAATATTATTATCGTTTGCATATTTCAAAATCTGGTCATAATAATCAGCATCAATTGGATAGCCGGTGTTTGTAGGATGAAGTTTAATCCCTATAAATTCCTCCTTAATGAGTACTTTGTTTAGTTCTTCTAAGGTTTCATTAATATTCTTTCTAATATCTATATCAGCAAAACAACGCAAGCGTAAAGAATCCTTTTCTACTATATCACACAAATTAGAATGTACTGTTTGGACTGTAAAATCCATAAAAAGCATATAAGGATCGTTAAATGGCATAATAAAAGCCATTTCGATATTATAAAGTTCCATAATATTGTGATAATCATTAACACTTCCATAATCCACAAACGGGTCATCCCATCCGCTATTTGCTTTAATAACATCCTCTGGCATTAAATGAATATGGGCGTCGATTTTAGGTATCGCCTTCCAATCAATCATCGTCATAACCTCCACAAATTCTCTCCCCTGCTCTTCAACCCTTTTTAACTAATCATTTCTTTCCTCTTCACGCAATTTTTCGTATCGCTCTTCTCCCCACCATTTTGGCATCAATTCTTTCAACCTAATAGTTTCTCGCTTTTCAAAGTCTACCATAATTTCCATATCTCTGTTTTCTTCTGCCAGCTGCATAAAAAACTCGCGACATGCACCACAAGGCATCCCACTACCTTCGCCAAAAGGTGCTTTATCTCTAAACGCAATCAGACGCTTTACTACTGTCTGACCACTATTCACATACATGTTAAGCGCAGCAACTCTCTCTGCACATAAATTCATTACTCCACTACAACTTTCAATACAAAATCCTGTAAAAATGTCACCACTCTGCGTTTCCAATGCACATACCACATGATGTGCGTAGACAAATGGTGACACATCCTGTGGATGATATTCTTCCTTTGCGGCCATGTATAGTTTTTCCCAAATATCCATTATATCTTCTCTCAACTTTCTCTTTTTATTTACCTATCAAATGCATGTTTCAAAATTATGTCAATCATTTTTATTCTCCTTTTGGACATATAGAAAAAAATCTCTTTTCTACATCCTAAAATCCTCTCGAAAATTGCTAAAAATCAGCATTTTAGTTTACATAAAGTGTATTTTTCTGGATTTTTAATCATTTTTCAGTTGACATAACACATTTTTTAGGATGTATTTCTGTAAAAATTCTGTATATGCCCAATTAGTTTACATAACGCAATACCAACATCTCAAAACTTGCTAGCCCTCAGCAACAGCCAACCAACATCAAAAAACGATGCCATTTCCGTGCCAACACCATACTAGCACCACGCCAGCACCACAGACGTGCAATTTATCCCGCCATGCGCCAGCTCGAGAGCACAGCTCTCTCGCTCGCGGGCTTTCGCCCCTCGTTCGCTATTCACTCCGCCCAGAGAGTTACAATTTCTCATGCGAGCATGGAAATTTTAACTCTCTGTACGTCTTGGCACGGCTCATTGTATTTCCGCAAACTGAGCCATATATAAATTATAATAAGCGCCCTTCTTTTCCATCAATTCCTTAGGGCTGCCCTGTTCCAAGATACCGCCCTTATCAATCACGAAAATGCGGTCTGCATTCTGAATCGTCGATAAACGGTGTGCAATAACGAAACTCGTTCTGCCAGCGAGTAATGCCTCGATACCTTTCTGCACCATAATCTCGGTATGTGTATCGATGCTGGACGTTGCCTCATCCAAAATCAAAATCTTCGGCATAGAAATCATGGTACGTGCAAATGCGATAAGCTGACGCTGTCCAATTGACAATCCTGCGCCTTGTTCCTTGAGTTCAGTATCATAACCTTTTTCCATCTTCATGATGAAATCATGCGCATTTACTGCTTTTGCTGCACGAATCATTTCTTCCTCGGTGGCATCTAATTTGCCATACATGATATTCTCGCGGATAGTACCATGGAAAATAAAATTGTCCTGTGTCATAACGCCCATCTGTCGACGTAGACTCTGGATAGAAACCTTTGTCAAATCGTAACCATCTACAGAAATCACACCTTCTTCAATGTCGTAGAAACGGCTGATTAAGTTTACAATCGTTGTTTTTCCGGCGCCGGTCGGTCCTACCAATGCTATCGTCTCGCCCGGTTTTACTTTAAAACTTACATTCTCTAAAACCTTGGTCTCTGCCGGAGTGCCACGATCGTATGTAAAGCTTACATGTGAAAATTCCACGCTTCCTTCGATATCTGGAAGTTCTACCACATCTGCACTGTCTACGATATCCGGCTCAGTATCTAAAATATCAAAAATACGCTCTGCCGCAGTCAAATTGGTTATCAGGTTATTATAAAAACTACTCAGACTCATAATCGGATGCCAAAACATACTGACATAAGTAACAAATGCCGCCAGTGAACCAACCGACACGCGTTCTGTTCCTAAAAGCTTTACACCTACCAAATAAAGCATCATGCTGCTTAATCCCCAGCACAAATCAATCAATGGGCCAATCCAGTCTGCAAAACGGCATGCATTCCAAAACGATATACGATGTTCATCTGTCAAATTAGAAAAAATCTCTTTCGTCTCCTCTTCTGCACCAAAGCTCTGTACAACGCTCATACCTGCGATGTCCTCATGCACATAAGCATTTAAGTTCGAAGATTTTTTACGGAAAATCTGCCACCGTTTGTGCGTCACCCTCTGAATACAAACCACCGAAACCACTAAAAATGGAATTGTACTAAGTGCCGCTAGTGCCAGTCTCACATCTTTTACCAGCATAATTACTACTACACCGATAACAGTAAGCAGTTCCGGTATCAAGGTCGTCACAAAATTATTTAACACATTTTTCAGCGAGTTTACGTCACCGATGATACGCGCCAGAATTTTTCCGGTCGGTCTGCTGTCAAAAAATGCAAACGATAATGTCTGAATGTGTTCGTACAAATCCTGACGGATTTTTAATAAAATTTTATTTGTAATCAGTGCCATGATGTACATACGCACTTTTACCAATATGATATATAAAATATTAATTACCAACGCAAAAATACCTAGTTTCAGCAACCCCGGCAAATTGCTGTTAGCTACATAGTTGTCGAGTGCTTCTTCGATAATCAATGGATTTATCAAAGAAATCACAATGGCGATACCCATGCTAAGCAGTACGCCTACAACTTCTTTTTTATAGTTAAACAAGTAGGCAAGCAACCGCTTGGTAATCTTCACCTTGTCGGTGTTTGCCATAAACTCGTCTTCACGATACGAATTAACTGCCATAATAACCTCCACACTGTAATAAATAAGTCTGATAATACAGCCCCTTCTTCGCCAGCAATTCTTCATGCGTACCGCGTTCTGCAATCTTTCCATCCTCTAAATAAATGATTTCATCCGCACGGCGAACCGCAGAAATACGGTGTGCAATAATGATTTTTGTAGTATCCGTAAGACTATTTAAAGTCTTCTGTATCTCGTGTTCTGTCTCCATATCAAGCGCTGATGTAGAGTCATCCAGTACCAAAATCGGGCTCTTTTTGGAAAGTGCACGTGCGATGCTGATACGTTGTTTCTGACCGCCAGATAAACCTACGCCACGCTCACCGATGACTGTAGCATACTGTTCATCAAGTTTCTCAATAAATGTACTTGCCTGCGCACGGCTTGCAGCCTGTTTGATTGCCTCCATCTGCATCGTCTTACGCTGACCCATTTTAATATTTTCCTCAATTGTATCTGAGAATAAAAACACATCCTGCAATACTACTGAAATACTATTTCTAAGCTGCTTTAATGTCAGGTTCCGAATATCCACACCATCTAATTTTACCGAACCATTGCTGACATCATAAAAACGCTGTAAAAGGTTGATAATCGTAGACTTTCCAGAACCGGTAGCTCCCATGATCCCTAATGTCTTGCCTTCCGGAAGCGTAAAACTTACATCTTCTAAAATCTGCTTGCCCTCTACTTCAAAAGATACATTTTCAAAGGCAACCTCACCCTTCACTTCTTCTAATACAACTGCATCTTCTCTGTTTGCGATTTCCGGCTTCTCACCATCAATTTTTCTAATTTTCTTAATGGATGCAATACCTGCAGACAAATCGTTCGCCAGCCATCCCATCATCTCCATCGGCCAGGTACAGTTCTTACTATACTCTACAAATGCCACCAATGCTCCCAGTGACATCTCGCCATTCATAACCGAAATACCACCTAAAACTGCCGTACATACCGGAAGTGCCTTGCCTACAAACTGAAAAATCGGATAGTATTTTACCATTACTTTCGACTGCGTAATGTTCAATTCATAATAACGTTTATTGTGCGATAAAAATTTCTGAATCTCATAATCTTCTCTTGCAAATGCTTTTACGGTTCGCACACCTGCCAGATTTTCCTCCGCAACGGTAGTAAGTACAGCATTTTCCTCACTGATATCTTCGTACACTTTATCCATCTTACGTTCCATAATGACCGCAGCGGCTCCGCAGATAATCATCGTAATAAGCGGCAGACATGCCAGTTTCCAGTTTCTTGAAAACATACAATACAAAATAAATGCTACATGAATGGTCACTTCCATTAAAAGCATTCCCACCATGCCAAAAATATCCCATATTTTATCAACGTCATCCTTCACTCGTGCCATTAATTCACCGGTATTTGTATCTGCAAAATAATTCATAGACAATGACTGTATATGGTTAAATAAGTCTTTTCGTACATCAGACCCCACACTAGACGACAACTTATCAAACGTAAATTCTTTGTAGTAGCCAAACACTGCTCTGCCTACACCTACCAGAGCGAATCCTATTAACAATTTTGTTAATAACTCAAATTGTCCCCCAATAATAACGTCATCAATGATACTTTCTGTGATGACCGGATATAACATATCCAATGCAATAGCCAGCACCATGCATACAACTGCAAATAAATATCCATACCAATAACGTAATACATAGGTATGTAACTTTTTCATAACATCCTCCTTGTTTTGCGAAGCAAAATCCGAACCCTCTGGTGAGGAGAGGATTTAGCCTCCTTTTCTATCCCCGGCTGCATATTTGCCTCTGCTTATTCGCGCAATATTGAATTTGCTTGCAAATTCACGTGCGCGAGCGTTGCCACTTGTGGCAATTTACCATTTCGCGAGCTGCGCATAATTGGCTTTTTATATGCCCTAAAGGGCATATAAAAAGCCCATGGTAACTCTCATTACCACGGGCGTGTGTTCGCATTGCAAAATATACTTCTGTCAATTAATTCTGCTAAACTCCATAAAACTATGCCAAGTCACGGGTCAGCTTCTATTCACAGAATAAACCGAGGTAATAATATGCTTTGTGTAATTGTTCCACTGTTTTTTTAAAATAAGCATTGTCATTTTTATTACCTCTCTTTCTTTCATATTTTAGCTTACTAACTCATTAAATCACTTCTCAATCTATATGTCAACCAGAATTTCTCAAAATTTTCCATAAATATTTTCATATGTTCTGTCAATAATAGAATTAGGACATATGAAAACACACTTTTATATGTCTAAATCACAAAAAACAAATGGTAAATACGGAGGTGAAACCATGAGCGGAACAAATAATTCAGGTTCTAACACCAACAGAATGGCTGTACCACAAGCGAAGGAAGCTATGAATCGTTTTAAACACGAAGTTGCAAGTGAAATCGGTGTACCTTTAAAAGAAGGCTACAACGGAGACCTTACATCTGCACAGGCTGGAAGCATTGGTGGTGAAATGGTCAAAAAAATGATCATGAGACAGGAAGAACAGATGAAAGGTGGCAGCAACTAAGCGCCAACCCTAACACAAAAATACCCCTTGCCTTACTTTGCTAAGGCAGGGGGTGTTTTTATGCTTCTGCTCATTCCATTCACAGCAAATTTTATTTCTATTCTTCCTCAGATACAACTTCCCACTGGATATCGTAAACGATACCTTTTTTCACTTTTTCCACTGCTTCGTCATCCAGCATCAACCATACAATCGCAAGACCAAAATCTACTGCTGTGCCCATTCCGCGGCTGGTAACAATATGTCCGTCAATCACAACTGCATCCTCCAGACAGGTAGCGCCGGTCAATTTCTCTTCAAAGCCCGGATGACAGGTAGCATGTCTGCCTTCTAAAATGCCTGCTGCACCTAAAACACTTGGTGCCGCACAAATAGCTGCCACTAATTTTCCTTCTGCTGCAAACTTTTTAATTACCGCATTCACAGTCTCATTCGCCCCAAGATTTAATGTGCCCGGCATACCACCCGGAAGTACAATACCATCTAACTCATCATAATTCACTTCTGACGCTAACGCATCTGTTAAAAATGTTACATTATGCGAACTAGTCACTTCCTTAGTATCACCGATTGCAATCGTAATGATTTCCATCTCTCCGGTTCTGCGCACTACATCTACTACTGCCAAACCTTCAATCATTTCACAGCCATCTGCCATAAAAATTCCTATTTTTTTCATTTAGACCTCCTTTATTTTCCGAAGGAAAATGCCGCTCTGCTTGCAGAGTTTATCCTCTGATGAGCAGAGGTCTTATTCTCCTATCTATTCCTGTTCTTAATTTACAATCGTAAACCCGCTACAACAAAAGCATTTCTTAAAATTCAGTATACTTCATTACAAATTCCCCGTCAATCCATCGCGTCGCGTTTTAAGTCCTTTTTCTCATTTGTGTTTTTCCTAGTGAAGTGATATGATTTAAGAAAATTCGAATTTTCCTAATATAACTATTTTACACACGTATCAAGGAGGTTCTTATGGAAATAGAACGTAAATTTTTAATCCACACTTTACCGGAGAATTTAGATACTTACCCACACAAAGAAATCGAGCAGGGCTACATCAACCGAGAACCGGTTGTCCGCATCCGCCGTTCCGATGACAAATACATCTTAACCTGCAAGGGGCAGGGACTTATGGTACGCGAAGAATTCGAACTGCCTCTAACCAAAGAAGCTTTTGAACATATGAAGCCAAAGACAGATGGCATTTTTATCCAAAAAACAAGATACCTCATTCCTTATGACCAAAAACACACCATTGAACTGGATGTATTCCATGGACAGCTTGCTCCATTAGTGCTTGCAGAAGTAGAGTTCAGCAGTATTGATGATGCCAATCAGTTTATTCCACCTGCATGGTTTGGAGAAGATGTAACCAATACGCCAAAATACCACAATAGCAACCTTAGCAATCCATGCTAAATACCAAAAGCGGACCTCTGCAAAACAAAGTCATTCTATCTGACAATTTTCATATGCCTGATAAATACTTTCTTTTACAACAGTCCGCTTTTTTTCACCTTATCTCAAATGCAAACTCTCATATTTCTGTCTGGTTCTCACACAGAGCTTCAATTCCTCGTACCGCTTATCCACCGCACCTTCCGGAATCACCACATCTAATGCCACCGCGAAATCATCCACCAGTTTATCTGTCATCTTATCTCGCAACGATACTAAAATATTATATTTTTTATCCCAGTCATCTTCGTCTAAAAACTCCAATAATCCCGGTTCTACACCCGATTCCTCAGCCTCAGACTGCGCCACATCATCTATAGCACATATTGTTTCTTTTGCCACCTGTTCACCCTTCTTGGCTCCATCCTCTTGTGCAGATGTAAATTCGACACGTTCAAAACGATACTTCTGTGTCACTTCCGGATATTTCTCATGGTCCACTTCGCTGATAAACATTTCAAGTGGTCTGGCATATACCTTAAAATCACCATACAACGCCTGATAAATCACCAGTTGCTGCCCATCTTCAGAATGCTCTGCCACTGCCACAATCTGATACAATTTATTTTTAAAATGTTTATAAAACTCTCCTGTTTTTGGAATACGCATGTTTCTACCTCTCTTTCCAATCATAAGTACTCATCAAATTACCGATTTATTCCTTACGATTAACTATGTACTACCCTTTAAACAGTAAAACGATTCAACATATCCACACCTTCTGCAATAAAGTCCCTGTCAAATACCATATCACCACTGTAACCTGTAACGATTAAATCGTTCACACGTTTGATGATATCACTTTCTTCCCCAGTATCACAAAATGCAGATTGCTCCTTATGCTCTAACACATCAGATGTCGCATGCGCATGCTCCTTAAAATCCCTGCATACTTCTGCATGCATCTGCTGTTCCATTACATCTGGCTCATTCTCTTTTACGTTCTCTTTTGCTCTCGAAAGAATATCCTGCTTTACGGTTGTATTCTGCTTCACACCATACTTCTGCTGCAAACGCTCTTTCGTATTTTTCTGCTGACCATAGTAATAAGCATCGCGCTGCGCCTGTGTTGTTCTCTGTACCGGTCTCTGCTGCACTGTCTGGCGCGACTGTTGATACTGACTTCCTTTTTTCACAGACGATTTAGATGTATTCTTTTTCTCTTCGCCTTTTATGCCTTTAATAATTTTTGAAATAATAACACCCCAGATAATTAAGGTTATTAATCCATCCATAGCTTTCCTCTTTTTTCTTATTCAAACATTTTCGTTACATCTTTTAATAACTCGCGAATTTCTAAGTGCTGCGGGCACTGTTCTTCACACATACCGCATGATACGCAGGAACTTGCTAAACCTCGCTCTGCTACAGCATTCTTATAACTTCTTCTGCTGACTTCATTGTCACCAAACTGTACCACATTATTATATGCCTGAAACAATGCAGGTATGTTAATCTTCTGCGGACATCCTTCCACACAGTATCTGCACTTTGTACATGGAATTGTCGGCAATTTTGCCAGTTCCTCCACCACTTTTGCAATTCCTGTCTGCTCTTCCTCTGTAAGCGGTTTGAAATCCCTCATATAAGAAACGTTATCTGACAACTGTGCAAAATCTGACATTCCACTCAGCACCATGAATACATTTTCTAATGAGGCAGCATAACGAACCGCAAACGATGCATAGGATGCCTTTGATTTACCGTTTTCATCTGGATTCAACGCATCTAATACAGATGCTGCTTCCGGTGCAAGACTCGCTAATGTACCGCCCTTTACCGGTTCCATAACGATTACCGGCACCCCATGTTTCACTGCTACTTCATAACATTTTCTCGACTGCACATTTTCAGAATCCCAGTCATAATAATTAATCTGTAGCTGCACAAACTCTACTTCCGGATGATTTGTTAAAATCTCATCTAATACTATTGCTGAATCATGAAACGAAAATCCTATATGTCTGATTTTGCCCGCTTCTTTCATCTTGCGGATAAACTCGAACGCTCCCATCTTTTCCGCTTCTGTTACACGGTCTTTGTATAAAGCGTGTAACAGATAAAAATCAAAATAGTCTACACCGCAGCGTTCTAACTGTGTTTCAAAAATTTTCTCATAATCAGCCGTTTCTTTTGCTAACCACATCGGCATTTTATCAGCTAAATAGAACTTATCTCTATCATAACGTTCCACAAGACATCGTTTTACTGCCCCTTCTGACATCTGATTATGATATGGATATGCTGTATCAAAATAGGAAAATCCCTGTTCCATGAAATAATCTACCATTTTACACACAGTAACATCATCTATTTTCTCTGTATCGCCATCCAATACAGGAAGACGCATGCATCCCATTCCCAGTTTTTTCCCGTTAAAATTCTCTAATTCTTTCATTTTGGCTCCAATCTATGATTATTTTTCTCCATACATTTTCCAAATGACTAATCCTATAATTCGCAGAATTTCTCAATGTTCTGTGCAATTAATGCAAGACTTGATTTCCAGAACTCTTTCTTTGTCAAGTCGATACCTACCATAGCTCCAGCTTCTTCTACACTGCATTTTACTGTAGCATTCAAAAGTGCATTGTATTTTGGAACAAAGCTTTCACCTTCTTCTAAGAACTTACTGTAAAGTCCCAATGCAAACAAATTACCAAATGCATATGGGAAGTTATAGAAACTCAAACCAGAACTATAATAATGTCCTTTACATGCCCACATATATGGATGCATGCAATTTTCATCCAAACCATCACCATACGCTTCCTTCTGCGCATTTAACATAAGCTCTTTCATATCAGCTGCCATTAAGAACTTATTCTGGCTCTGTTCAAATACAGCCGTCTCAAACAAGTAACGAGAATAAATATCTACGATACACTGTGTCTGTTCTTTCAAATCATTCTCTAATAAATTCAATAATTCTTCACCTTCTGCCTGTGCTACTGCATGGTGTCCAAGATGTGTCTCGTTAAATGTGGATGCAGTCTCAGCAACCGGCATTGGATAATCCTGATTCATAATACGTTCATTCTGAATCTGAAGATTGTGATAAGCATGACCAAGTTCATGTGCCAAAGTTCCAATCGCACTGAATGAACCGTCAAAATTGGTCAGAATACGGCTCTGTTTTAAGCAAGGCACACCTGCGCAGAATGCTCCACCCTGTTTTCCCTGTCTTGGATAAAAATCAATCCATTCTTTATCATAAGCCTCTGCCATCATATCTGACATTTCAGCTGAAAAGTCCTTAAAGCAATTTACTAAATACTCTTTTGACTCTTCAATCGTATATGTTTTTTCTACTTTTCCCATTGGTGCAAACAATTCATACCATGGAAGTCCATTAGCATGTCCTAACATCTCGCCTTTTTTACGAAGATATTTGCGGAACTCCGGTAAATATTCTTTGATGGCTTCCATCATGGCATCTAAAGTCTCACGCTTCATTCTCGCCTGCATCAATGTCATTGCAAGCGGTGATTCGTATCCACGTTTGCCAGATAACATTGTCACCTGATTTTTGATATTATTTAATGAAAATGCCAGTGCATCTTCAATCTTCTCATAAGCTGCAATTTCTGCTTCGTATGCTGCTTTTCTGACTGCCGCATCCGGACTGTTTGCAAGATTACGGGCTTCTGTCAAAGTAATCTGCCCTCCATCGTAATCTACTTTTACAGTAGAAGTCAGATAAGACTGTAACTGTCCCCATGCAGAACCACCAGTCATATCCATATCGGAAATCATTGCTTCCACATCATCACTTAATAAGTACTTTGCCTTTTCCTTGATTTCTTTCAACATAAAACTATAATCAGCAACGATTTTAGACTTTGCTCCTAATGCATCAATATCTTCAATCTTTGCCAAAATTTTCTGCTCTGCGGCCTGTGCTGCTGTGGCACCATTATAAATACGCATGACGCGATTCATCTGAGCCATTACATCGCCGTTTTCTGTCTCAACAGACTGACGCAATTCTAAATATAGGAAAAGCTTCATCACTAACTCTGTCATCTCTTCCTCTTTCAAAAGAATAGCTTCTGCCACATCCTCTGCCTTTTTCTCTTTTGACGCATTCACCAGTTCCGCAAATTCTGCAACCACCTGCTCACACTTTTTCATGTCAGCTTCATAAGCCGGATCATCTAACCCCTTATAAAGCGCTTCCAAATTCCATTCTGTTTTCATCCTATATTACCTCCTGTTTTACCTTTCCTTCTATCCATTTTTCCACCCGCTCTGTCATTTTTACAGCCGCAAGTTCCTTTTCAAAATCATCCCAAAACTGTCCCCTATAATACTTTAACAGCATTTCATTCCGCTGACTATTCTCAATATCTGCCAAATCCTCTCTTGATCCATACTTACAAAAAAGTGCCAGTGCACAAAAATCCGGTTCTTCCCATTCATCAATTTCACTTACCATATGTAAGAGATTTTCCAACTCGCTTTGCAGCATCAGGCGTTCCGTACCATCGTAATTTACTGCAGCACGATTAATATATCCATAGGTGGATGCAAAATCCAAATCATCTTTTCGAATCGTACATTCATGAAAAATATCCGTCAAATTCACCGCAAGCTTTGCCAGCTCGCCCCGTACCTTTGCAGGTTCTCTCTCTGAGATGTCTTCCAGAATAATCTCAATAATCCGCTGTCCTTCTTCCATCCTCTTCTTCGATTCGATATAAGTGTCTCGCTGTATTACAGCCTCCAGCAGCAAACTCTCCACAACTTCCATATAGTTTTTGGCAGTTCGTTTATCCATTCCACCTGCAACTAATTCTTTTGTCAATCCTTTTGCTTCCTGCTGTATCTCTTTTTCCCGCTTCTTTTCTGCACTTTGACCAAATATTCCCATGGTTCTCTCCCGGCTATTTTGTTTCACACTATGCCAGATACTTCATCTAAAAACATAACTATTTTCTGACACACATTACATCATACGGCTACCTATACAGTATAACATATTCTTCCATTTGTGCAAAAATATTTCAATAGAAAAACCGTTTCAGAACATATTTTATCAAATACCACACATTCTGAAACGGTCTCATTATACTTCTGTAAACTTAATTCATTAACTCTGCTGTGTACTTCATTGTTTCTTCATCCAACAACTCCGTTACTACCAGATCTGCTTCATTATATTTTATCACACCGTCTTCCGGTAACACAGAATATACCCCTGCTTCTGTCAGTTTTGCCACTGCTTCCGCTGACAACTCTTCTGCAACATACACTGGAATCGCCTGGAATAAAACTTCTGCACAACTTAAATCTTTGCTATATACATAGTAACTATCTGTTGCAGCTTTTGACACTCCATCTGCCACATCAATATAGGAATTTCTCACTTCCCCATTCGATAACGCATAGTAATGCTGCCAGTCCATATCACTCAACATATGGTCTCTGAAATACACGAGACTATTAGCCCCCTGGTACTGTATCACCCCTGCCGGATAAAGCGTCACATCCACACGGTCATAAATATTAAAAGAGTATGAATTATCAGAGGTATCCATTGTACGTGAAAAACCATCATAACTTGTAAGCGTACCATGTGTATAACCTCTCGCTATCATAGTCTCTGCCAGATAATCGGTAACAAATGCATTTTTCATCCAGAAAAAGTCAATAAAATCTGTAATATAATTCTCCTTAGCGTATGCTAAATACTCCTCTGATACATACAACTGAATTTTATTATCTCCAAGAAGTTTTATATCCACCATCTCCGGATTATTAGCAAAAGTTGCAATTTCTGCATACTCTGCCGCCACTTCTTCACTCATGCGAGGATCATAGTTCACCAACTGGGAATCATCTTCACAGTAGAAAATCTCATCATACTGATTATATACCGGTCCCATATAGATATTACGGTTGTCATAAGCATCAATTACAGAAAATGCCTTATATAAGCCAGCATCTACTTCAATCATTTCATTTGGATGCTTATTAATGTAACATACGTTATTCACGCCCTCGAAAGTTTCCTTATTATGAAACAACTTATGAGCCATTTCACATGCTTCCGTATAAAGAATCGTCAATGCCCTGTTCTCTTTCGTTGCATCCTCACTCATACCTAAATTGTACATAAACACAAATTCATTTCCACAATGTGCTTCATCGGATGAATTTGTTTCAATCTGATACCACCCCGGATTCTTTGAAAAAAAAGAATTCACACAAGATGCAAAAGCAGAACCTGCTATTACAACAAATAGGATGAAGAAACCAAGTCTCCATCCTATGTTCTTGTCTAATAATTCAATTTTCTCTATGCGTTCCAGTTGTGGCAATTCTCTATTACCACTTCTTCTACTCATATTAAACTACCACTAATACTAATAAAATTGCAAATAAAACAAGTAACGCTAATAATGTGATGAAACCGTACTTCGCACCTGTCATACAAGCCTTTGCATTACGTTTGTGATGGAAGTGTTTGAAAATCAACGCTGCAATCAAGCCAAGCGGTGCAAGGAAGAATGACAATACTGTATACAATTTTGATCCAGTATCATGAATCGGAGTAATTAAGAATTCCTCTTCTGAAATTGTATGCACTTCTGCAGTCTCTGTATCCATATGAGAACCGCCTTCTAATGCAGCTTTACCTTCCGGTGTGTTAGGATCAACAATTGTAATGGTTTTTAATGGTACATTTTTCTCACGGATCTTTTTGTATTCTTCAATCTCTTTCTTATTACCGAATACAAAGTGATTATGTCCGATATCTACTAATTCCGGTTTATCTTCACTATAATCATGTACGCTTGGATCGTATGTGAATAATACTTTATTCTTCTCCAACTGTGGATCCGGAATCGGAATCGCAGAAATCAAAGAATGTGTATATGGATGCAATGGGAAGTCAAATAACTCTTCTGCCTCTGCAATTTCTACGATGTCACCTTTGTAGATAACACCGATACGATCGGAAATAAAACGTACAACTGAAAGGTCGTGTGCGATGAAAAGATATGTCAGGGATTTCTCTTCCTGGAATTTTTTCATCAGGTTCAATACCTGTGCACGGATAGATACGTCAAGAGCAGAAATAGGCTCATCGGCAACTACCAATTCAGGTTCCATAACCATGGCACGGGCAATACCGATACGCTGACGCTGACCACCTGAGAACTCATGTGGATAACGTGTCAAGTGCTCCGGTAATAAACCTACCTGTTCAATCATTTTTTCTACTTTTTGTGCACGGTCAGCTTCATTCTCGTATAAGTGGAAGTTGTGTAAACCTTCTGATACGATATAATCTACTGTCGCACGTTCATTTAAGGAAGCTGCAGGATCCTGGAATACCATCTGGATATTACGGATAACCTCACGGTCTAATGCACGAGAGATTTTTCCTGAAATTGGAACACCCTTGTACAAAATCTGACCAGCAGCTAATGAGTTAACACGGATTACAGCACGTCCGATTGTAGTTTTACCAGAACCGGATTCACCTACAAGCGAGAATGTCTCTCCCTTATAAATATCAAAGGAAGCATTCTTAACTGCTCTAACCGCATTTTCGCCTTTACCAAATGTAATGTCTACATTCTGTAAAGACAACAATATTTCTCTACCATTTTCATCTAAAGGACCTTTTTCCGGGAAAAGAGAATTACGTCCTTCTTTTTCTTTATTGCTCACAGTCAAAATCTCCTATATATTAAATGCTTTTACTAACTTCTCGTGAATATCCTGGATGCCTTCCGGCTTCTCAATCTTAGGAGCCTTCGGATCCAATAACCATGTTTTCGCATAGTGAGTATCAGTAACCTTAAACATTGGCGGCTCTAACAGAGTATCAATCTTTAAACAGTATGGATTACGAGGTGCAAATGCATCACCTACGATATTGTTGTAAAGTGATGGTGGTGTACCTGTAATAGAATAAAGCTTGGTATTTCTCTGTGCAAGCTGTGGTAAAGAAGAAAGCAATGCCCATGTATATGGATGACGTGGGTCATAGAATACTTCTTCTACTGTACCAAGTTCTGCAATCTGACCTGCGTATAATACTGCTACACGGTCAGCAATGTTTGCAACTACACCTAAGTCATGTGTAATGAAAACAATTGTATAATTGAATTCTTTCTGTAAGTCTTTGATAAGCTTCAAAATCTGTGCCTGGATTGTAACGTCAAGAGCTGTTGTAGGCTCATCACAGATTAATATCTTTGGCTGGCAGGACAATGCAATCGCAATAACGATACGCTGTCTCATACCACCGGAATACTGGAATGGATAGTCATCGAAACGAGCTTCCGGATTTGGGATACCTACTTTATGCATCAAGTCAATTGCTCTGCGTCTTGCTTCTAATTCAGAACAATCCTGATGTTTCAAGATGATAGAAGTAATCTGCTTACCAATTGTAATGATTGGATTTAAGGATGTCATCGGATCCTGGAATACAGTTGCAATTCTGCTACCACGAATCTGGCTCCAGTCACCTGCATACTTAATTTTAGCAAGATTTAAGATACATGTACCATGTAACTTTTCTTCTGTCTCATCTAAATAACGCACACGGAATGCAACTTCGTCAAATACTGCATTTCTTTCTGTCTCGTTATTTAAATCTACACCAAGTCTCATTGCTTCTTTTAATGCTTTTAAAAGACCATTGAATAACTGAATACGTTTTTTGATACCATATCTTCCAACAGAAAGATACACTTCTTTTGCAAGAATTTCATTACGGGCAACTGTCTCTGCAGAGACTGTACCCTGAATTTCCTTTTCATGTTTTGCTTTTAATTCAGCCTTCTTTGTCTCGTATGCTTTTAAGTAAGCAGCATCTGCTGCTACCGCAGCCTTGCGTTCTTTTGTAAGCTGCTCAGCACGTGTCTCAATTTCTTTAATTTTTGCATCTAACTCTTTTAATTCTGCCTCTGCTGCTTTGATTTCAGCTTTCTGCTTTTTGGAGTTCAATGTAGTTTTATGATTGTATACATCTGCTCTCTTTGCAATTAATGCCTTTTTCTCCGCTTCAATTGCTTCTAATTCCTCAGCAGTTAAGTTCTCTTTTGCACGTTTTTCTGACTCAAGCTCTAACATCTGTCTGTAAGTCGCTGCGCCAAGCTCTAACTTAGAAGATTCGTTTAAACTCTTTAACGCATTGTCAATCATGCTACGGGCAGTAGATGTAAGTTTTACACTAGTATCTGACAATTCATCATCACTAAAAATAATACTGCCCTGATCAATAAAACCATTACTCTCTAACATACCGGCAAAAGTCTTTGTAAATACAGACTTACCGGAACCAGACTCACCTACGATAGCGATTGACTCGTTCTCATAAATATCAAGGTCAATTCCACGAATAGCTGTAAGAATTCGGCCACGAACGCGGAACTTAACATTTAAGTCTTTAATTGATAATAATACTTTCTTTTCCTGCATTCTAGTCACCTCTTACATATGTGTTCTTGGATCGGAAGCGTCACCAAGATTCTGACCTACTACATATAAGACAATTGTAATAATCGCTGCTACTGCTACCGGGCTCCAGAATTCGAATTCCCAACCTGGTGTTACCATCGCACTCTGTGCTTCATAAATCAAACGACCAAGAGACATTTCAGAAAGACCCATACCGATATAAGCAAGGAACACTTCGTAAGAAATGTAAGATGGAACTTCTACTGCCAACTGAGTAACAATAACAGAGGTCATAAATGGAAGAATATTCTTCATTGCAATCTTAACGGTTGAAGTACCTAAACATTTAGACGCAAGGTTATATTCTCTATCACGGATGATAATAACCTGTGTTCTAAAGAAGTACGCAATAAATAACCACTGTGTAATCGTTAATGCAAATACCATTGTCCAAAAACTTGGTGAGAAAATCATAACCAATACAGCAATTAATAATGTGTATGGAATATTACCAATGATATTGTAAATAGTCATCATAATGGAGTCAATTTTCTTCGAAAATCCCCAAATAGCACCAACAATAACACCGATTGTCATGTTAATTGCTGCACAGACAAATGCTAGTGAAATAGAAATACGTGCACCATTCCAAACTGCATCGAATGTAGAGTTACCGGCAGCACCGGCTCCTAAAATCCAGTGAATGTTATGCCCAAACTTCTCCATTGCAGCAGCCGGTCCTAAATGCTTCGCTGTGGAATCCATCAAATTGCCGAATTTATCGTATTCAACAAATGCAGGATAGATATATGCGAAAGCAATTACAACTGCCAAAAGCACTAAAATCACGATATTAATTTTCTTCTTAAAGAATACGCGGAATACTGACTGCCAGTAAGAATACTTTGGAGCAGCGATTTTCTCAGATTCCACTGCACTGTGGTCTACTACTGAGAATAACTCTTCTTCCGTCATACCCAATTTTTCTAAATCATAATTCATATACTATACCTACCTGTCTTTCGTTGAGAATGAAATTCTCGGATCTACCAATGACATCAGGATATCTCCTGCAATAATCGCTACTACTGATAAAAGTGCATAGAATAAAGTTACACCTACGATAACACCATTATCGTACTGTCCGATTGCGTTAATCAACAAACCACCTGTACCAGGAACTACATATACACGCTCTGTAATAAATGCACCTGTCATAGCGAATAATACACTACCAGGAATACCATGGATAATCGGAATCGCAGCATTCTTCATAATATGCTTTGTGAAAATTTCAGTCTCTGTAAGACCACCAGAACGCGCAAACTTAACATAGTCTGAGTTCATCTGGTCAATCATATATCTACGCATCCATTTCATCAAATTACCAATTGATGGTAATGCTAATGACACAATTGGAAGTACATACATCAACGTAGTTACATTCTGCATTTCAAAAGTAGTTGGCAATCTGAACAAACTTCCACCAATCGCTTTAAATAAGAAGATATAAGCTAATGACGGAACAGCAGAAATAAATACAATGTATCCTGTCAAAATCTTATCAATTGCTTTATCTTTCTTTCTAGCCATCAAGACACCGAGCGGAAGTCCTAACAGGTATGCTGCTGTAGTAGCAATGATACCGATGACAAACGAATATCCCATTTTTGAATATCCTGCTTTTACAGTTGCTACGTTTGTATAGTCATCATCAAATCGGGCTGCATTTACAGGACTGCTTTCCAAAGAACCCGGTGCATAAACTGCTGTATGCAAATCGTCTGCACTTTCTTCTGTCAATCCGGTTGGATAAGTAATAGTTGATTTTACATAAGACCCCTGGGTCTGAGTCATAGTTGTAAATACATCGATACCCTTATTCACAGAGTAAGATGTTCCCAGATTTATTGTAACAATATTTTGATGAATATATGGAAATTTCGAATTCATGTACAACAGATATTTGTGCTGTGTACCGTTACCAATAATCGCTGGTGAGAATTTCTCGCCGCCATAAACAGGATCATATAATGTAAAGGAAATGCCTCTCTCCCCTACTTCACCTTTTGCATAGTTAATGTTATCAATACGAATCAAACTACCAAAGTAGTTTAATAAACGCTTTCCTAATGGGATATCTTTATATACGAATAACTGTGGCTGTCCACCATCGGCATATTTTTTGCCAAGGGTAACTGCTGCTAATCGTTCACTCTTGTATCCCTGCGCTTTATAATACTCTTTAAATTTTTCGATATATACTTTTGCAACTGTAGAATCGTGTTCTTCTGTTTTACCAATTGTAATTACAGAAGATTTTTCTTCCTCAGACAATTCACCATTTGCAACAAGCATATTGATATAATCAGCATAAGTAATATAGTCTAAATAGCCATACTCTTCCCACTTCTGATACTTGTAAGTAACCTTAGCGTTATTACTCATATGAGAATAGGTTGAATCCTGCGCAAAAATAAGATTACGATCCATCAGTGAATATATCATAACCATTACAATTGCCACAACTGCTACTGCTGAAAATAAACCGAATGCCAAACGTTTTAATAAATATTTTGCCATAATTTGTCTCTCACTAAAACATTGCAAGAGAACGGACCGCTGCCCGTTCTCTCACAACTTAATCATCTACATTAAATAACGTATCTTAGTAAATACCACAGCATTTAGCCATGTATCCAGCGTAATCTGGAAGGAATGTGTCTAAGTATGTCTGTGGATCACCGTAGTCAGGACCCCATCCTGATAAGTCATACATATCGTAGTTAGCTTCGTAACCGTAAGATGTATAGTATCCTGTGTAGTACCATTCATTGTAGTCAACACATGTTGTAAGGTTGATTACTACTTTACCACCAAGTACTGATTCAACTGACTGTTTGTAAACGTTAGCTACGTTTGTGTATGTTTCGCTGTTTGAAGCGTATGGGTAATCGATTACGATTGGGTTTTCTGCAGAAACTTCTACACCAGCTGCTGCAAGATCAGCGATTGCTAATTCTAATTCAGCTACAGCTGCTTCTGGGTTGAACCAACCATCGAAACCGTCAGAACCATTTTCAGCACCTTCTTTGTATACAGTCATTGTAACGCCATCAGCGTCGATCTGTGCCTGCATGATTGCACCATAAGGTGTCTGTGCTGGGAATGTTGTAGCTGTTCCGTTGATATCAACTGTTACTTCTTCCTCAAGGAATACGAAGTGTCCAGGTGTGTATGAGTTTCTTAATGAGTTTAATTTAAGGTCTTCACCGTTCTTCTGTGCGTTGTAAGCTGCTCTGTCAACTGCGAAAGAGATAGCACGACGGAAGTGAACGTTGTTCATAGCTGCGTTTGTTCTAGCAGCATCTTCTACTGTCTGTGTAGAAACTACTGTTGTTGGGTCATTTGTGTTAGCAAATGCTGAACGGTTTAAGTTATAGAATCCCATGTACGATGTAGCATTTGTAGATGAGACGTAACCTAATGTATCGAATACGCCATCTGTCTTAGCAAGTTCTAAAGAAGAAGAGTTAAGACTAGCACCGTCGATTGTACCTGCCATAGTATCTTTGTAAGCTTTTGTAGCTTCTGTACCATCATCGTATAATGCGATAAGCTTTGTTACGTTCATAGCATCTTTGTTCCAGTATGTTGGGTTAGCTTCGAACGCGATTGTATTGCTTGCTGTAGCGTTTGTACAAAGGAATGGGCCACAGTATGCAATATTGTCTTTTGTTGTACCATATAAGTAATCTGCTGCTGTTGGGTCATATTCTGCACCAAATTTACCGCCCTGAGATACATAGTAATCACGGTTCATTGGAGCAAATACATTGTAACCTAACATTGTTAAGAAGTAAGAAGTTGGAGCTTCTAATGTGTATGTTAATGTATATTCATCAACTGCTGTAACACCAACCTGAGCGAAATCTGTGATTTCACCAGCGATGTATTCGTTAACGCCTGTGATAACGCCCTGTACTAAGTACTCAAGACCGCCCATAGCGTCTAACATATGCTGCATACCAGCTACGAAGTCATCTGCTGTAACTGTGCCAAGTTCACGGCCCTGTGAATCTACCCATTTAACACCCTGACGGATTTTGAATGTGTATGTTAAGCCATCTTCAGATACGCTCCAGCTTTCTGCCAATGCAGGCTGTAATGTACCTTCCATATCGTACTCAGCTAAACCATCGTATGTCTGAACGATCATTTCAGAGTCAACTGCTTTTGATGTAGCAAGTGCATCCCAGGTTTCAGGATCGCCTGTGTATGGATATGAGTAAGTATCTTTTAATGTGTAACCGTTTTCTGTTAAGAATGATTTTGTCCATTCTTCGTATGTGCCAGTACCTTTTAACTCAGACCATTTAGCTTTCATGGTATCTCTGTGTTCTTTTGTGATAGGTTCTGTAGCAACGATTGTTGTGTAGAAACGATCTGGGTCATTTCCCCAAAGAGAATATGGAACTGTGTATGGAGCTACTCTGGAAATAGCATATCTACCACCCTGTGTTGTTAATGGAAGCATAACTGCTGATTCCATTAATTTTGCTTCTGCGATAGCCATTAAAGCATATCTTTCAGAAATGTTGTCTGTTGCTTTAGCTGCTTCGTAAGCTGTGATGAACTCACCAAGAGCCGCATTGTAAACTTCTGCAGATTTTGCATCATATGTTGCCATATCAACTGTGATTACATCTGCTGCTAATTCTGCGCCGTTGCTAGAAACTTCTGTGTTAACAGATGGTGTTTCTGTACCAGCGTCTGTGTTTGAGCCGCCATTTCCGCCACAAGCAGTCAACATGGTTGACATTGCAAGTGCAAGAGCGAGTGCTCTCTTAGAAATCTTTTTCATATTTTCCTCCTTTTGGTAACACTTTGTATGCTACCTATTTATAAAAATAATTTCTATATAAAGGTCTCATCGTGCTATCCTATCACGACATCCCCCTTTACCAAACATTATCGGGTTATCACGTTACTACGCTAAAATAACCCTAAATAAACAAAAAAGTGCTCATAGGCAATTACCTATTGCACTTTACAAATACAGTTGTACGTGTGTTGCGAACAACACTTTTTCTATTATACACAGAAATACGATTTTGTCAATATCTATACGGGGTTTTTCCATTTCCAGAATATCCAAAATTTACCAACTGTTCTTGTGCAATATAGCTAATTTTTATATTATACCATTATATCTTTTCGTCTTTTTATGTCAATGCATAAGTGTATACAAACATACAATTTCCACCCTTTTGGGTCTGTTTTTTTTACTTTTTGTCTGCTATAATAATTGTCGGTTATGATGGCAATTCATATGTCTTATAATGCATGTTTTGTTTTTATATAATAGAATATATCGTTTTGAATGGGAGTTTATGCAATGATTACTACAGAAGATGTACTAAATATGAATTTTTATAAAAAAGAAAAATTTACCGGAAGTTATAAAGGAATGCGTTATTTGTTAAAAAAAGACGCCGAAGAAGAAAAAACAATCTTTCGCTGTTACGCCTGGCCGGGTCCCTATAACTTTGCCACAACTCCTGATGAGCAAAAAGTTATGGCCACCTTCGACTTTTCCGCCGAAGGAAAACAACAGGCAGTAGACTGGCTGAATGCACAATGGACTGCACATGGAAACTGGCACTAATGCCCAAAAATAAAGATGACGATAACCGTCAAACAATCTCCTTTAAAAAGAATTACATTACCGGTTACCGTCATTTTTTATTTACTATTCACTTCTCTATCTTAACTTATAATCTCAAGCGACGAATGTCTCAAGTCCAGAATGGTTCCATTACGCAATTTTATAATCGGCTCTAACATATCGCCCCTATTATTTTTATACACCAATGCCTCTTCACCATTCGTCAGTTTCACCTGACTTCCTTTGTGATATACCGGCACATATTTAAAGAATGCCTCTACCATTTCCGGGCGGAACATCGTTTCCGAACCATCTTTTAAAATTTCGATTGCTGTATGATAAGAAAATGCCTCTTTATAAGAGCGCTTTGAAATCAATGCATCAAACACATCACAAACATGTGTAAGCATAGCTAATTCATAGATATCGTCTCCTTTTAAACCACGCGGATATCCACTGCCATCCCAGTTTTCGTGATGCTGATGTACAATTTCTCTCGTTGAAGAAAATGCATTAATCTCCTTTGTCAACATATTATATCCATAAGTCGGATGTTCTCTTACAACCGCCATCTCAGCATCTGTCAACCTGCCTTTTTTGGTAATAATATCAATCGGGACTAATTGTTTGCCAATATCATGTAAAAGAGAGCCAACTGCCAGATTTTTCAAACGATAATAGTTATATCCCAAACCAATTCCGAGCGTTACTGCCGTTACCGCCACATTCATACAGTGCTCAAATGTATTCTCATCATATTCCTTAATCGTCTCTACATCATGAATGTAATCGTCTGCACTCATAAGCTTATCAACAATCTCTGCTGCACAATCGCTTACTGCATCCAGATTCATTTCCTTTAACGCATTCACGGTATTCTTAGCAAGCGTCTCATCCACTACCGGTTCAATAAAAATATCCGCAGACCATGCATCATCAATATATACACCATAAACATCAAAATTCCTTAACTTATCACGCTTCAACGGAGAGAGTTTTGATCCTTTTGTAAGCAATACTCTCCCAAATTCATCTTTAATGTTCTGTGCCAAAACCATGTCATCTGTAATATTTTCTAAACTTACGTATCTCATTCTACTATCCTATTTCCTTAGTTTCTCGTTTAAATAAACTACAAATTCAGATAATTAGCGCCATTACCACGCATCTCATATTATTATACTCCAGATTTTCCTGGTTTGCAATTTATTCCTAGTACTTATGACACAAATCACACCAAAACTTTTCGACAAAAAATAAGAGAAACCCTGATTTTCAAGGTTTCTCCTACAAAATAAGTACGGGTGACAGGACTTGAACCTGCACGGTCTCCCAATAGAACCTAAATCTATCGTGTCTGCCAATTCCACCACACCCGCGTGACACTTGCTTAGTATAACGTAACCTTTTCCAAAAAGCAAGTGTATTTTCCATAAAAACAATAAAAACTAACTATGTCTTCTCATCTTCGCAACTACTTCTTCCAGTTCTTCACTGACTGCTTTCGCACTCTCGTAATCAGATGCTTTCAGCAATCCTTCGATTCTGGTCTCTAACTGTTTCTTCTGCTGCTCCATCTCCAGATAATCTTTGTCAAAATGATTTTCATAAATCATTTTTCTAAACGAACGGATACGCATCTTACGCACCGTTTTTCCCTCTACAAAAAGCACATAATCTACACAGTTTGCAATGCTGTAAAAATCGTGGGACACCATAAGTACCGCACCTTTGTATTCTGCCAGTGCTTTTTCCAACGCCATCTGCGAATAGGTGTCTAAATGACTGGTCGGTTCATCCAGTAATAGAAGATTGGCACTTCCGCAACTGATTTTCGCTAACTGAAGTAAGTTCTTTTCACCTCCGGATAAAATATCCACTTTACGGTTTAACTGGTCTTCCTCAAAACAATAGTCTGCCAGATACTCCTCAATCTGAGTTTTGGTATCAAAGCCCAATTCTTCCATTTCTTTATAAATGGTATTAGACTCGTTTAAGGTTTCACCATGAATCTGCGACAAAAATCCTATTTTTGCATCTTCTGATACACAAATAGTCGGATTATTATTTGCAAAAATCTCTCGAAGTAATGTCGTCTTACCCGTACCATTTGGTCCTACGATAGCAATTTTCTCTCCCTCGTGAAGTTCAAACGAAACTGCTTCTAACAGCAACTCATCAAAACTAAGACTATAATTATCTACTGACAGTAACACTTTTTTATCTGTTTGCGTAATCTCTGCGGCTTCTACATTCCCAGAAGTTTCTATCTGTGTTATTTCCGCATCCATATTTACAACGTCCGTTTCACATGGTTCCAACATTAACTCCGGCAATTTAATCTTTGGCTGGCGGATATTTACAAACGGTTCCTTAATTCTTCTGGCTTCTAAACGCGCCAACTGTGTCGCTTTCGCCTTTAAAGAACGTCCTTTTTGTGCACTATCAATCATCGTGGCTTCTTTTCGCAAACGCTCTACCATTTTGCGTGTACGCTCGATTTCTTCCAAATCTTTCGCCGCCAGTTCCTGTAACTCAATCTTTTTGAGCAATAATGCCAGATTGTAGTCCATATAATTGCCATCAAATTCCTGAATATCTGCATTTTCCAAATGCAAAATTTTATTGAAGCAATGATTCAGTAAATAACGGTTATGTGTCACCACTAAAAGCGTTCCACTATGGGCATTAATCAAATCACGCAAGCCGTTCAGATTATGAAAATCTAAAAATACATCCGGTTCGTCCATAATCAAAAGACTCGGTTGTAAAATCATTTGTTTAATGATTTGTACCAGTTTAAATTCCCCACCGCTTAATTTTGCAATTTCTAAATTCTCCAGTTTTTCTAAACCGGCGATTTTTAACTGTTTGCGAATATTCGACTCATAATGGTCTCCATCCATCGCCGCAAATTCATCCAGAACCTTCTGATATTCCTCATAAATAGTTTCCAAATCCTCCGCAGTTGCCATCTCCTCGCAAAGTCTGGCATTCTCCTCCTGATTACGCACGAATTCCTCGCTCAAAAAATCAAATACCGTAATCTGCTGATCTTTATTCGACTTTGATACCTGACTGACATAACCGATACGAAGATTTTCTTCCTTAATAATCTTCCCCTTATAAATATATTCGTCTGTATTCATCAGCATATCAATAAGCGTAGTTTTCCCTGTACCATTGCTTCCGATAAACGCACAATGCTGTCCATCCTCTAACGAAAATGCTATATCTGTATATAAATCCTTATCTGTATACGAAAAGGTCAAATTCTCTACTGTTATCATATTATACCTCATCTTTATAATAATACGCTTTTTTCATAAAGTGTGTTCGGGCAAAAATCCTGTCCCGTCATCCATACTAATTCTCCATTTTGCACACTCATTTGAATAAAATATTTTTCATCTTGTAACTCCTTATAAAAAGGATGTTGCAATTCTGGCAAAAAATCATATAATTTTTTTTCACCATTCTCATATTGCAGCTCGATTTTATAATTTTCACGTGCATATGCTTTTATCAATGAAGGATATTGTTTCATCTTATTCTAGCCCCTTTATTTTAAAATATGTTGCTTCTGTTTGCATTAATTTCCACAATGCTTCTAATTCTTCTCTGTGAATCTCTATCCACGCAATTACAAGTTTCAACTTAGATATCGGCAATGTGCCAACCAAGACATTTCCATCAAAATCGATAGATGCAGAAAATTCCCCATAAAATGCATGAAGGTGTGGGGTATGATGTTGCTCATCATCATTAAAGTACATTTTTATTAGTATACCATAAAACGCTGAAATAAGCGGCATGTACTCATCTCCTCTATTATATTTATTTTCATTGGATTTATCAATAGAACTCCCCGGAGATAAAGATGTTTAGATGTTTAGAATTTTAGAACAATATCCTTCATTAAAAATGATATTAACATAATTTTTCTCTTAAAACAAGGCAGAAAAACGCACCTACGATTTCTCATAGGTGCGCATTTAAACATATTAATATGTCAAACCAAAGTTCATTTCATAGTAGTTGCCTGCTGCATCACGGTAAGCATAAGCTTTTCCGTTTTCGTCTTTCAGTTCTTCAGGCATATACAGGTCTTTATCATAACCAGGTACATCGTTAGGGCTTACACATACGCCATCTGCATTTACTGCGAGAACTTCATCATTCTTTGGCATTGTGATTGGAAGTTTACCAACCGGAGCAAATCTTCCGAATACAACATC
This sequence comes from Roseburia sp., assembly GCA_045531555.1. Classification (GTDB taxonomy): domain Bacteria; phylum Bacillota; class Clostridia; order Lachnospirales; family Lachnospiraceae; genus Roseburia. Next base: position 48,430 of record JAZSEF010000022.1, read on the forward strand.
TAAGATTGCTGATGGATAAGTATCATAACCCAATGTGAGTACATCTACATATGGCTCTACACCGCCAAGTAACCATGCTAATACTACATTTACATTAGCGATTACTTTACCGCCATTTGCATGAACTGCTGCTGCGATTTCAGGAATGCGGTTTGCACCTGTAAGTGTAGTCTCTTCATGCATTTCGGCCATTGGACGACAGAATTCGTCAACATCCGGAACCATTCTGCCTTCGCAGATATTTAATTCCAAATATCCTTTTGTAGGAGTGAAATATGCACCTGATTTTGGATTCAGCATCAGAATTGCGTAATCGGCTTCTGCCGGATTATCCACTAATGTTACATCTCCTAACATATCTTTCAAGCCCTTTGTAAGCTCTACTGCTTTTTCCGCTGTCTGATGGAATGCTTCTGCATATACCTTCTTACCGTCTAATTTATCTGCTGTAAGTGGTAATGTACCATCATTCTTAAGAAGTGTTACACTCTTAAGGTGTGCATCCATGGCCTTATCCCAGTCAGACTGTGTAGCTGCCACTTCTACTGCCACCTTCGGGTCACGGTAAGTATCTTCGAATAAACCAAGTTCAAACATACCCTGTAAAGTACGTGAAACTGCACGGTTTAATGTTTCATCTGTAAGTACTAACTGCTCTTTTGTAAATCCTTCCGGTACTTCATGTGTATCGTAGTAATCATTTGTATTACGTGCATATGCTTCTAAACCAAATACATGGTCGAAACCGCCACTGATTACGTCTACACCTGCATTGTTAATTGCAAAGCCAACACGCTCCGGTTTATCTAACATCTCAACACCCCAGCACATATTGTGAACAATACCTGAGTCAGAGTTGATATAACCCTTGAAGCCCATTTCATTACGAAGAAGACCATCAATAAGTGGTTTATTATAAGCAAAACCATATGGCTGCATTTCGATTTCTCTACCATTTACAACCTGTGCAGAACTCTTTTCCTTCGATGGTTTTGAATAATATGGCATGATTGCTGCTGCATTCTTTGCGACAGATACTCTAAAGCCCGGCAAATGATATTTTTCTAAGCTACCCGGTGTAGTATAAACATTCCACTGGCCTGCTTTGTAGTGTGGGTCATAACCATTTTCACGTGCACCGCCGCCTGGGAAATGCTTCATAGTCAAAGCAACACCATCTGTAGTAACGCCGTCTTCGCTACCCTGTACACGTGGAATCATATGCTCTGCAATTTTGCAGATTAAATCTGTATCTTCACCAAATGTACCATAAGAACGCTGCCATCTTGGGTCTGTCATAACGTCAACCATGTACATGTAACCTTTACGAAGGTTAGATGCGTTCCATGAACGACGGATACAGTCTGAAAATTCATCTACGATAGTCAAATCATTCGTACCTTTCACTGCTGCTGCAATACCCATTGTTCCAGGCCATGTTGGGAACACACCTGATGCATCATTCATACCAAAAACTGGCTCTGCATACTCGTTACGAGAGTTTGAAGCTGCCATAACAGGAACGAAACGTTCACACTCTTCTGCTACTGCCTGCAACTGATTTAAGTAATCTGCCAAATCATCCGGTTTTGCATTTGCACGTAAAATAATGTGACGTGCCCACCACTCTTTTAATAATTTTGAAGTACCAGGAATATACTGATCACCAAAAATATTGGTCATTATATGCTCTGCTTCATCTAATATGCCAGATTCATCCAAGGTGTACTCTGGAATCTCTGTAGAGCCCATTCTAAGTGGTGTAGGATATTTACCCATACGCCAGTCAGAAATGAAAAGCTGTCCAACTTTCTCCTCTACTGTCATCATTTCAGCATATGCTTTTGCACGTTCTGCTGCCGGAAGTCTCCAGTCATTTACCGTTGACACTTCCCCTGTGCCATCGATATCTTTGAAATATAATCCATCTTTTTCGATAATTTTACGGGTTACGGTACTTACCTTTGGTCCGTTCGGATTCTCGTAAACCTTAAAGTTATCACTTGCTTTTACTGCCATAGTCTCTCCTCCTTGTTTTCGCCTGTGCAGGCTATTACATAAATTATAACAGAATTTCTTTCTAAATGTAAAGCACTTCTAGAACTTTTGTCCTAGTTTACAATTTAATTCTGGTATAATATTCTTTGTCATCTTCATGATGAATGTAGGCACCATTTTTTAACTGCACTTGTAAGGATGCCGGATTGTCCTTGTGGACAGACATATAAATTTCATCTTCCTTGATAATTTCTCTGGCTTTTTCAATGGTAAGTGCAAGTCCCTTAGTAGCGTAACCTTTACCGCGGTATTCTTTTTTAATGCCGTAGCCGATGTGGCCTGCTCCCTCACGCAAGAAATCATTTAATTCGTGGCGGATACGAAACAGGCCTACGATTTTGTCATCTTCCCAGAGGAAAAATTCTGTTCCCGGAACATGACCTTCCGGCAAATCAATGCCTTTGGAGTTATTAATTAGCCTTGGTAAAACTACTTTTTCAAATTCTTCTCGCGAAACACCTTCATACTTATTTGTGAAACCATTTTCATCTGCCGGCTGTTCGGTCGTAAATAAGTATTCTTGTTCTATGTCTTCCCAGTTTACTGCTTTTAAGTATAACATTTCGTTTTCCTCCTTTTATCTTTTAATATAATAACATATTAAGTCACTATAGGATTTCGTATTTTCTTCATAATGACGCTCTACCATAATTGCCTCCTGCGTCATCCCTGCTTTTTGCATAACTCTGCCACTGGCAGGATTCGAGCTATAATGTTTTGCCTCTACTACATGTAATTCACATTCATCCAACAAATAATCAATTACCGCTTTTAATGCTTCTGTAGCATATCCTTTATTCCAATATTTCGAACCATAGCAGTAGCCTAGTTCGCAATAATGATTTTTCTTACTCATATGAACTGCACTAATATTTCCGATAAGTTCGTGAGTATCTTTTAATTCGACAACCCAGTCATACGAATTTTCATCATATGCTTCTATCCATTTTGTAATTAATTCTTTAGTAAATTCCTTGTTCGGATGTACATTCCAACTAACAAATCTGGTTACATTCTCATCTGTTGCCCAGCCATTGTACATTCCGTCTACATCATCTAATGTGAATTTCCTTAAAATCAACCGTCCTGTCTCTAGTGTTTTTGTACCTAAATCCTTCATAACGCATCTCCTAAAAATACAAATTCATAAAATCAAAATCAATGTGTTCACCACGAATTTTCACATATCCTTTAAACGTACCAAACTTCTCAAATCCAAACTTTTCATACAAGTGAATTGCTCGCTCATTATCACTTCTCACTTGTAATGCAATAATATCAACCTTTGCCACATTTTTCGCAAAGTCGATAATATTCTCCATCAACGCACTTCCAACTCCTTTGCCCCACATATCCTTTTTTACAGAGATTCCCATACTACCACGGTGTCCAATTCGTGGATGCTCTACACTCGAGAAATCCGCAAGACCAACAATTTCATTCCCGCACTTTGCCACAAAGAAAACCTGTCTGTCGGAGATCACACGTTTGCTTATCATCTCTTTTTCTTGTTCAACTTCTACGCCAATTCCTTCTGGTCCATACGTCAGATTATCTGTCTCACCGCCAATTATCTTCGAATAAGCAAGAATTTTTTCTGCATCTTCCGGTACCGCTTTTACAACTTTGATTTCTCTCATAATATACTCCTCCTACCTTTCAAATAGAAAAAGAAGCAACAAACCTATATGTCTGTTGCCTCTCTGAATACAAGTATATTATTCTACACGAATCCCACTTACTTCAATCGGTGCACAGACATATAAGACCTATCGACTTATAGCTGTGCCTAGCACATTAGCTATAAGTAAATACGTCTACAAATCCCATTCACTCGATTAAAAATAAAATTGTGGTTCATCGCTTTTCTCCTTAAAAATTATTTGAATATGATATTAGCACCATACAAATATTCTGTCAATAACATTTTTAGCGCCAATGTTCTTCGACTAATGCAAGAGCTTCTTCTTTTGCCAGCGAAAATTTTTCAACTAATTTCAAAGTAGCTTCTTCCTTTGTCGCATGATATTCTTGGCACGTTTCAATAACCGCAAAGATACTCTTACTTATACCCTGACTTATTCCTTGACTTATTCCCTGCTGCAATCCAGCTTCTCGTTCCTCTCTCAGTTTGTCCGATGGCAATGGCAATACTTTTCCTCCCATAGCATCTCCCATCCTTTCCTGCAATTCCGGTTGTTTACGTAACAAATAGCGTATGAGTTCCCGCATCATCTGCACTATATCCTGAAAAATTCCTGCTTCATCATTTCGGGTAGCTTTCGCTAAGCGCTCTACAATTTCTTTATACTCCTGTATCAGTGCTCTGCTTCTAGCCTCATCTGCGGTAATTTTTGAAATGTTCTTCTCATAATTAATGATATAATACGGCAATAAAATCAGCAAGTTCTTTTCAAAAATTTCATCAATCGTATAATCTTTCAGTTTCAAAACTGGAACTCGATATATTATCACCTGTCCATCCGGCATTTCAATTTCCAGCCGTTCTTCATCGGGCATAGTTGCTGTTGTCCTCAAATATATCACACATGACCGCGGAAACTTAATACGCTCCGTATCATCACGCCTGCGACTATCCACCAGCGCAATCATAAAATCATACTCCACCATGCGAAGTATCATATTCCCATCTTTTCTGCTTTGGCATTCAAAATGATAAATCTTATCATCCAACTTATTACAACTGTCTGCCACTACTCTAGAAATGACTTTTTGATACGCCTCCGGCAAACGCGTAACTACTGCATCTGCCGGATAACCTTCATGGAACACCTCATTTACCAATGGTATCAGTAACTTCGGACGCCGTTCCTGAATCGTCCGTAGCACATCATCAAAAATAGTACTGCTTCCCATGCTCTTTCTCCTCTGTAACTATCTAAAGAATAAAAAGCATGAATTTCCGGAAAATCTGCTTTAACTAAATTATATCTCACTCTGCCCCAAACCGCACTCTGCGAATCGCGCAATCTTTTCCGTATTTGTGTCACAACGCACAATTTATATCTTCTACACCCTGTACATATCAAACCGTTTCTTCCCGCATCACAAGTCCCTGCGCTGTCAATTCATAGACCTTCGTCGCCACTTCCTCGATATATTTTCTATCATGAGAAACCGTAATAATCGCGCCACCAAAGTTGGCCAACATATTTCGAATCACCGGATTTGATAACGGAGAAAAGTTTCTGGTCGGCTCGTCTAAAATCAACACATTACTACCGGACATACTCATCTTTAAAAGCAATAGCTTCGCTTTCTGCCCGCCGGACAAGTCACCAATCTTATGCCCCATTTCATCCGCGGTATACTTCATACTGCCAAGATACGTGCGAACCTTCGATACCTCATCCTTATCACCGACTTCGCACAAGAAGTCTACCGGTGTCTGCTCCATATCCAACAGTTCCTCATAGTTCTGTGGCATGTAGGATACCTTGATGTCTGTACGTTCCAACATCTCTTCTGCAATCTTACGCAACAGCGTCGTTTTCCCACATCCATTCTTACCAATGACGCATACCTTTTCCGGACCACGCACATTCAACTCCACATTTTCCGCCAGCACACGTTCGCCAACCATTAACTTTGGAAGTGCATATTCCAACACTACTTTTCCTGCCGGAATGGAAGCTTTCTCACCGAACTTCACAAAAATAGCGTCCTCTGTCTCCGGCATCTCGGTCATATTTTCATACTCTTTCTCAAAACGAGCTTCATATGCTTTCATCCTATGCATGTGCTTTTTCAAGGCTGCTGCTTCCCCTGGTGCACCTCTACTTATCACATTCTGCTCATGCTCCACTCTTTGATAAATCTGACGAAATCGTTCCTGCTGTTTCTGATACTCACTACGCTCCTTACGTGCCAACTGTTCCTGCCTTACTAAGCCTGCTGCACGATTGTTCACATAATCCCGATAGGAGGACTTGATAACTGTAGCTCTCGAATCCATTTTTCGTTTAATCTGCTCCAAATGCACAATCATATTTGCCGTGTTCTCCAACAGCACCTCATCATGCGAAATATAGAGAATCGGCAGCTCACTCTCCCTGATGAACCTTTCCAGCCAGTTAATCGTGGAAATATCCAAATCGTTGGACGGCTCATCCAAAAGCAAAATATCCGGCTTATTCAAAATCATCCGCGCCAACTGCACCTTGATTTTCTCACCACCTGAGAGTTGCCCCATTTTCTGTTCCTCGTAAAAAGTCTCGGCGGGAATCTGCAAAAATCGTGCTACTTCCGCCAGTTCCTTCGGTGTCACTTCAAAAAATAACGGCATCTCGCACATGAACTCGTAAACGCTTAATGCTTTTTCACATTCAGGCAATTCCTGCGCCAAATATCCGATTTGCAAATTATTTCGAATAATCTCGCCGGAATATTCGATGTAGTCTTCCACCATAGTTTCATCATAAATCAGTTTCAGAAGGGTGGACTTTCCATTCCCTTCCTCTCCGATAATCGCCGCCTTATCCCCCGGATTGATGGTCAGACTGAAATTATCTAAAAGCACCCGATTGTCTTTCAAATGGGTAATCGTTAAATTCTTAATTTGTAGCATATACATTCCTCCTTGCGCCGTCGCCAAAGCCTGGAATGCTCCCAATCCCCTAATTTTTTGCACACAAAAAGAGAGGGATTATGAGCAAATAATCCATTTTGGCAACATGATCAACTAGTATCGCTCCGCCCGCGGAACCATACCTAAAACTACAGTTTCATGTTCTCCAAAATCGATTATCTGCTCATTCTGTCACCTCTCTCTTAAAATCTGGTTATATTATAAAAGTTCTGGTAAAAATAGTCAAACAACTTTTATTCTTCTACCCAAGAAAATACATATTCGTACTTCTCTGCTCCATCCACTTGAACAGCGTCTAACTTTTCAAATCGACCGGCGATGGATTTATCCATGGCAGCAAGTTCAAAATGCGCCGCTGCAATTCCCAAATCCATTTTCTGAACATCATATACCTTATCTGCCTGCGCCGACCCAGCTTTGTAAAAATGCAATGCCCCATTCACTTTTACGATTCGCCACGGCTGTCCATTTACCGCAGATGGCGCAAGTCTCACCATCTCCAAAGGATAAGCATAGGCTCCAGCATCCTCTTTTGATACCGGTGTCTGAAAATCATTTAAAAAGAATAACTCCTTCCACTCTTTTCTTTTATCCGCACTTATTGCCTTGCGCATTACTTTGTCAAACATTCTTCTCTTATCCGCCGGATGTCCGATTGGCGAAATAATTGCAAATAATTCATTCTCATTTATTTCCATGGCATTTTCAAAATCATTACGATTAAATGTGCCCGCCATCCAGCAAGTACCTAATCCGAGATACTCCATACAAAGCACGAAACGTTCAAATACATATCCTACTGCCTCCATAGCACCTGGCACATTTTCTACTGTAACCCCCACAAATTGGCGTGTTCCTTTTATAATGCCGTAAGTTCCAAGACGTTCTGCATCTACTCCATTCCCTGCTTTTATTCTCCTAATCGTTACTCTCGCCGGAAAAGGAACTTCTTCTTGCGTTAATAACTCTATATAGTCATCAATTTGTTTCTCTTCTTCTGCTGTTAATGGTGTTCCATCATAAGAACGTACACTTTTTCTTCTGCGTATAGTCTTTTCCACTGGAAAATCAATCTTCATATTCTATCCTTTCAAAAACATTCTTCCTTCTGCAAATATTCCTTTAATCCCTTACGAATTCTCTTCTAACTTCTTCTCCGTGTCCTCACGAATCAGTTCTCGCAACTTCAACATATAATCTGAAAAAGTCACCCTGTCAAATGCATAAGTCCGGTTCAACTCATACTCATTCGGCGTCCAGGTACTAAGGTCAGACTCATTATGCTGAATTACTGCTTCTAAACTGTCAATTGCCTTATATATTTTACCTTCTAATGTCTGACGTTCTGCCATCTCCTGATACAACTCCGCCATCTCTGAAGCATACGGTTCTGGCAGACTGCCTACCCAGTCATCCAATAATTTTTCTTCCGTGACCTCATCTGCTTTCGTCTTTTCAAACGTTGGAATATCCCCTGTAAAGCATTCTCCCAAATCATGAATTAGGCACATTTTGATAACCTTATCCATGTCTGCTTCCGGAAATTCATCCCGCAAAAAATACGCCATCAATGCAGCACGCCAGCTATGCTCTGCCACGCTTTCATGCCTGCCGCCTGACGTATAACAATGCCTTATAGCATCCTTTAAACGTTCTGCTACACTAAGCACATCCAAAAATATTCTTGCTTCCATACTGCTCTCCCTCTCCTACGTAATAAAAATTTATCATATTCTTTCTCTTAACGTTTCCTCATAAATCCTGCCACAACTGCCAGCACCATACCTATTACTGCGCGCAAAGAACCTTTTCGGAATAACAGCATGCAACTTTCCAAAACCATCCTGCCTGTCTCTACTGCATACGTAGTATCATTTAAAACCATTTGGTAATTTCTGACTGCAAATACAATACTTCCACTACCCCAAAGAAAAATCAAAATCCCCAGTACTGATATAATCCACCAAAATTTTTTCAGCATGCCACAAATCTCCTGATTTTCTCCCGCACTTCTTCCACGTCTAAAATCGAGTCACCTATTTTCTGATTATATGGATGCCGTTCAATTCCCATCACACGTCCGCTGGCACCAGAGCAATCAAACCACTTCTCAAAGCAAGGAATAAAATCCGGCGACTTCTCCTTATCTCCATAGACTCCGATAATGTACAACCTTTTCACGATGTCTGCATAATTCTCACTGTGCATGAAATAATCCTGACACCGTTCATTAAAAATAAAATACAGTGACGAAGGATTTCCGCAATACATCGGCACAATAAAAATTACCTTATCGTAATTACACATCTCATCATAAATACGATAAATGTCGTCATCTCGGTAAACACACTTGTCCTTAAAGCACTCATACTTACAGTTCATACATGAATGTATATTCGTTTCTCGCAGATAAATAATTTTATCATTACCATCTGCTACATACTCCGCAATCCGGTCACAATTGCCATTTTCCCGTGCTGAAAAACTAATAACCAGCTTCATGCTGCTTCCTCCGCACCGCGTCTCATCTTAAACCAAGTCCAAAGGCTCGTCACCACCGACATCGCCGCAAAGAATGCCCCCGTATAGGATTTAATAATCAAGAAATAGAATACCCACGGCACAAAAGTCAATGTCACCAAAAGCTTGAACTTCACCGGATCCTTCATATCCATTAACAGCACATAAACCGTACAAACCACAAATGGCAGATATCCTAACCACCCTTGATTATTAAACGCCACCGTCAATACAAATGACAGCACAATCAAAATAATCTTAATCGGCCAGGTAAAAATGTTTTTATAACATAAATAATTTCTGATACAGGACAACACGTTACTGATTGCCCCTGGTATCGCACCAAGCAACACCATACTCACTGTCTGCATCCCAAGCTGCAAAATCTGCAACAGTAAAATCCTCCCCTTATCTTTTACTGTTCCTGAATAAATCTGCACCATAGATGCAATAAAATCAATCACATTTGCAATCACAATACGAATCATACCAATCCTCCACTTTTCATCCTAATCCAGCGTTATTAAATCCCCTGCTGCCTATTAATATATCGTTTCTTCCACACTTTATCTACTGTAATTTTAAGCATTCTTACTTACACACATACTCATATAATCGGTACATTTTCTTAGAAACTGCTCCACCAAAAACACGTTTAAAGATAGCCTTTTCCATGCCCGCCAATTCATTCACCAAAACATCCGGTGTCATTTCATGTTCTTTCACAAAACACAGACCTGTCCCTTCCTCTAAGAGACGTGGTTCATCAAGTCCATACACTGTAGTAACGCCCACATCATTAATCGGGTTTTTATATTTCGATGCCTTGGCTGCAAACGTGGTGTAGCAATCCATTAACATTTTTGTCTGCTTAAAATGTCCACACAAATCTTTCAGTAATGTCTGCAATTCCTCCAACTGCATATACATGCTCACACCTTCCATCACCACAATGACATTTACATTTTCCGGCAACGCCTCTAGCCACTCCGTCTTCCTCGCATCACTTGCAATCATATGATAATCTTTATTTGCCTGATAAAAACGTCTGCGTTCTTCTATCACTTCCGGAAAATCCACATCATACCATGCATGCCCTTTTGTACCTACGCGAAGCACACGGCTATCCATGCCACAACCAATGTGAATAATAACGGCTCTCTCGTCACTAGCCATCTGCTCGCTCAACCAGTTATCAAAAACTGCCGAACGCATTCCCATATAATAAGCAAGCCACTTGGACTTTGATTTTCCTTTCAATGCGAATCCCTCTGCCGTCCAGATTTCTTCTGCTTTTTTATCTGTTAAAATAATTCCCTTTTTGCTCACGTATGCTTTGCCGTAAAGTGGAATGTATAGCGTTTTATTTACATTGTTCATTTTCTAATCACCTTTCTCATTCCTGGTCCACAGAATTCATGCGGAAGTAATTTGAAACCTTTTTTCATATAAAACTCTTCTTTTCCACTTACCGAAAGTAACGTCACACTAGAACGTCCACCTTCAGGTGTCTGCGCCTCCACATATGCTATCATCCTATCCATTATCTGACTGCCAATTCCCTGCCCTTGGTATTCTGGTCTCACGACAACGTCAGCAATAAAAAAATACATGCCATCACCAATCATTCTAGCCATGCCAATTGTCTGACCATTTTCAACAGCAGTAACCGTATATAAGCTATTACTTACGCATTTTCTCGTCTGTCCTTCATCAAAAATGTTCCAGTCAACTGATGCACGTAATGCAATATAGTCCTCATATGTTAAATTATTTTCTATATACTCCATCCTTTTACTCCCCCACAATCTCACCATGCACACTAACCCGTCCACCATCCGGGCACTTTGCATCAAACTGCTTCGCTTTTCCATTCCCATAATCCAAATTCGCGCCATTCTGCAAGGCAAACACATACGGATAAATCTGGTTCCAAAGCTCATGACACAACGGTGGGCACAAATCCTCTACAATAAATTCCTGACCACTTTTAAAATAACCACTTCTGCAATTACTTTCCGTAATCGTTAATTTCACCTTTGCCATAATTCTCTTCTACTCCAAATAATGTACTCGGCTCTCCTCATACCTGTCCTGCTGCGCTCTGGTCTCTGCAGGATAGCCACAGGAAATCAGCGCAAACGCATCCAAATCCTCTGGTAAATTAATGGCACTACGTACTGCTGCCATTCGCTCCTTATCCGGTGCAATACCCATCCAAACTGCGCCAAGTCTCAGCTCGCTTGCTTCCAAAAGCAAGTTCTCCACAGAAGCACTCATATCAATATCCACATAGGAAGCCGCAATAATCCCTTCCGCTTTTCTGGAACATGCCACAAAAATCAGTGGTGCGTCCTTTGAAAACGATGCATATGGTGAAGTCAGTGCCAGTTCCTGAATCTTTTCCTTATTGGTCACTACATAATATTCCCAAGGCTGCTGATTACAGGCAGACGGTGCTGCCATAGCAGCTCTAAGCATCAGCACGATTTTTTCTTTCTCTACCGGCTTGTCCTCATATTTTCGAATACTCACTCTACTAAAAATTGCGTTCATAAAATTTTCCTCCCTCTATAACATCCGCATCAATGCCAACACCAACAAATGCGCCGGATAAAATGCATAATAAAAATACTGCAACGCCTTGCTGTGTTCTCCCTGTTTACCTCTATACAGCCAAATTGGAAGCAATGCCAACAGTGCAAATCCTTGTCGCACAATAAAGTGTGTCTCTCCAAACAATTGCACTTCATAAGCATAGCCACTCAACATTTCGACATTAATATACCATAATAGCAACGCCTGCCCGAGGAAATGCCACCACTTACGCCCTCTGAAAAAATAGAACACAAGTATCGTCAGCACACCTGCATAATTGTAATCCACAAAACCTACCAAGCCCAGAACAAAAGCAAGTACAACCGATACTCCACCTAAGAGTACACGCCGTACTATGCCACCTTTCACCTTCGCCCGCTCGTTTATATATATGCACAAAATACCTATCAAAAAAGTCCATAATACATTCTGATGAATCGGATAGAACATCCTGCTGCCCATCACCAGATTAAACGGTATCTCCGAAATCACCGCCCACATCAGTAAGCGCATCACATATTTTTTCAGGTTATGCGTATGAAAATATCCCTCTACAATCATAAACGCAAAAATCGGAAACGCCACGCGCCCCACACAGGTCAGCCAGTCATTTCCCGGTATCACCGTTGCCCATAGATGGTCACACAACATAAACGCCATCGCCATAATATGTAACGACATCGAGGTCGTCTCTATATAAACCTTTTCCTTCAATTATAATTCCCTCTTTTCTCTATACAGAAAATCTATATTCTAAATTATAACACTTCCTACTTATTCCACAAAGAAAAATATTTCATTGCATTTATTCTCAAAAGATGGCATAATAAATATACGAAAATATACGATTAACACAAGCAAAAGCAATCGCATTTTGCTTTATAAAAGGAGGGTGATTATATGGATATTGCTAATGTAAGTTCTGCATTGAGTGCTGTATCGTCTTATAACATCGGCACCTCTACAGGTTCTGTATCATTACCGGAAGTTGTGAGCGTTGCTATGCTTGACATGACAATGGAACTAAACGAACAATTGAATGCACAGATGATGAAAATGATGGAGCAATCTGTTAATCCTCATCTTGGTGGCAATATTGATATTCGCATCTAAACAAAAACAGACGGGGCTGTTGCAAAATAGATGATTAATCTATGGAGCAACAGCTCCCTTTTTATGTCTAAAAATAGAAAAGCAGGCTCCGAAGAACCTGCTTTTCATGGTATAATTAATTATGACAAATAATTTATTACACCATAAAAATTATACCGAACTTGGCGAAACTTATCAACTAGTTTTACCACTTTGTTTGGAAGGTTTGATTCCTGATAATGATTCTGTCAGACTGCTGAGCCACGAACTGGAGGAATTAGATTATACGTTGTTGTATCAGGCTTACTCTGCCAAAGGCAGAAATCCGGCAGTTGACCCAAAGACCATGTTCAAGATTCTGACCTATGCTTATTCGCAAAATATTTATTCTTCCAGAAAAATAGAAACTGCCTGTCTCAGGGACATTAACTTCATGTGGCTGCTTGCCGGTCAGAAAGCACCTGATCATAGTACGATTGCACGTTTCAGAACCGGTTTCCTTGCCGATGCCTGTGAGAACCTGTTTTATCAGATGGTTCGTCGTTTGGCAGCAATGGGTGAACTGTCAAAGGAAACCGTGTTTATTGACGGTACCAAACTGGAAGCCTGTGCAAACAAATATACTTTTGTCTGGAGAAAATCCGTAGGCAAATGGGAAGAAAAGATGTTTGCAAAAGTCGGGGATGCTGTGCAGATGGTAAATCATGAATATCTACAGTCCTTTGTAGTGAACAAAGAAACCA